>CAYVKA010000011.1:0-95257 GCA_964451925.1 uncultured Nevskia sp.
GGGGCTGTTCCAGCTCAACCCGGCGCCGTTCTGCCTCATGGACGAGGTCGACGCGCCGATGGACGACGCCAACGTCGGCCGCTTCTGTGAAGTGGTTCGCGAAATGGCGCAGAACGTTCAATTCATTATCATTACGCATAACAAGATCACCATGGAGCTGGCCGAGCACCTGCACGGCGTGACCATGCAGGAGCCCGGCGTATCGCGCCTGGTGAGCGTGGACGTGCAACAGGCGGTGCAGTTGGCCGGCCAGAACGAGGCTAGGGCTGAGGCTTAGACAATGAGTCCATTGCAGTGGGCATTGCTGATTTTCGGTGTGGTGGCGGTGATCGCCGTCTACCTCTATTCGCGCCGCGACCGCCGCGCCATGGAAGACTGGAACCCGAACGAGCCGAACGAGCCCTTGCTGCCGCCGGCCCGGAGCCGCGACCGCCAGCTCGACATCTTCAACAGCGAAAACCAGCAGTTCGACGAATTCGGCGTCGGCAAGCCGCGCCGTGTTGCGCCGGGCTTCGATGCGTCCGCCGAGCCGGCCCCGGCCGACCCCGCTTCCGCGCCGATCGAAATCGGCGGCGGCCAGCGCCGCACGCCGACCGTCGGAGCGCGGCCGCCGGCCGCTGAGCGGCCCGCTGCGGAGAAGCCTGCTCCCGCCATCGAGAAGCCGGAGAGGAGCGAGAAGATCGTGTCGCTGCTCATCGCCGAGCGCGAAGGCACGCACATCATGGGCACGCAGATCCACGATGCGTTACGTGCGCAGCGCCTGGAATACGGCGCGCGCCAGATTTATCACCGCCTGCTCGGCGGCGAGCCGGTGTTCAGCGTCGCCAGCCTGCTCAAGCCGGGCCACCTCGATCCGGCCCTGGCCGGCAGCTTCTCCACGCCCGGCCTGACGCTGTTCATGGTGCTGCCTGGCCCGCAGAAGCCGTCCGAAGCGATCCGGGACATGATCGCCACCGCCGATCGCCTGGCGCGCGCCCTCAATGCCGAGGTCTACGACGCCAAGCGCAAGCCGCTGTCGCCAGGCGCGGCGCGCAATCTGCAACTCGAAGTGGAAACCTGGGCGGCGCAGGCCTAGGCAGGCGGATGAGCCGGAGGCTACCGTGGTAAGCGCCGCCGCCCAACGCGCCGCCGAGCTGCGGCGCACGCTGGAGGAGCACAACCACCGCTACTACGTGCTCGACGCGCCGAGCATCCCCGATGCCGAGTACGACGGCCTGTTCCGCGAACTGCAGCAGCTGGAGCAAGCCCATCCCGAGCTGCGCACCGCGGATTCGCCGACGCAGCGCGTCGGCGGCGCGCCGCTGAAGGAGTTCGCGCCGGTCGCGCACCGGCTGCCGATGCAGTCGCTCAACAACTGCTTCAGCGAAGAGGAGCTGGGCGAATTCGACCGGCGTGTGCGCGAGGGCTTGGGCCTGGAGACGGTTGAGTACGTCGCCGAGCCCAAGCTCGACGGCCTGGCGGTATCGCTGGTCTATGAGAACGGCGTGTTCGTGCAGGGCGCCACGCGCGGCGATGGCGAGACCGGCGAGGACATCACCGCCAACCTGCGCACCATCCGCTCGCTGCCGCTGGCTTTGCGGGAAGCGCAAAACTCCAGGATTCCGAAAGTGATCGAGGTGCGCGGCGAGGTCTACCTGCCGCGCGCCGGCTTCGACCGCATGAACGCCGAAGCCACGGCCAGGGGCGAGAAGCTGTACGTCAACCCGCGCAATGCCGCGGCCGGCTCCCTGCGCCAGCTCGATCCGAAGATGACGGCACTGCGGCCGTTGTCGCTCTACGCCTACCAGGTCGGCTACCAGCAGGGCTGGACCGCGCCGAAGACCCATTTCGAAGTGCTGCGGGGTCTGCGCGACTGGGGCTTTCCGGTGTCCGAGCTGATCGAGCTGGTGCAGGGCGCCGCCGGTTGCCTGGCGTACTACCAGGCGATGCAGGCACGCCGCGCCGCGCTGGGCTTCGACATCGACGGCGTGGTCTACAAGCTCAACGACCTGGCCGGGCGCGACGAGCTGGGCTCGGTGTCGCGCGCGCCGCGCTGGGCCGTTGCCCACAAGTTCCCGGCGGAGGAGGCGACCACGCTGCTGGAGAACGTCGAGTTCCAGGTCGGCCGCACCGGCACGCTGACCCCGGTGGCGCGGCTCAAGCCGGTGTTCGTTGGCGGCGCCAACGTCTCCAACGCCACCCTGCACAACATGGACGAGGTCGAGCGCAAGGATGTGCGCATCGGCGACACGGTGATTGTGCGCCGCGCCGGCGATGTCATACCGGAGGTCAAGGGCGTGGTGCTGGAACGACGCCCCGACGACGCGCGCAAGGTGCAGCTGCCCAAGACCTGCCCGGTCTGCGGCGGCCACGTCGAACGCGCGGAGGGCGAGGTGGCGGCGCGCTGCAGCAACGGCCTGTCGTGCCGCGCCCAGCTGCACGGCGCGCTGCAGCATTTCGTTTCGCGCAAGGCCATGGACATCGAGGGCCTGGGCGAAAAGCTGCTGGCGCAGTTGATCGATGTCGGCCTGGTGCGCACGCCGGCGGACATCTACCGGCTCAAGGCCGAGCAGCTGGCATCGCTGGAGCGCATGGGCGAGAAGTCGGCCGAGAACGTCGCGGCCGCCGTCGAAACGAGCAAGGACAGCCGCTTCGAACGGTTCCTCTACGCCCTGGGCATTCCCGACGTGGGAGAGACCACCGCACGCGATCTGGCACGGCATTTCGGCACGCTCGACGCCCTGCAGCGGGCTGCGCAGCAGGACCTGGCCAGCGAGAGTGACGAGGCTATCAAGCCCAAGGACCGCTATCCGCAGATGCGCAAGGTGCCGGACGTCGGCCCCATTGTCGCCGCCCATATCTGCCATTTCTTCAGCGAGCCGCGCAATCTCGAAGCGATCGCCGCGCTGCTCGCCGCCGGCATCCACTGGCCCGCTCCCAAGGCGGCCGCCAGCGGCCCGCTGTCCGGCAAGACCCTGGTCATCACCGGCACGCTGCCCGGCATCAGCCGAGACGAGGCCGGCGCGCTGATCGAAGCGCATGGCGGCAAGGTTTCCGGCAGCATCTCGGCCAAGACCGATTATCTGCTGGCCGGCGAGGCGGCCGGCTCCAAGCTGGCCAAGGCCGAGAAGCTCGGCGTGACGGTGATCGACCTGGACGGATTGAAAGCGCTGATCGGCGTCTGAACGGCGTCAGGCCCTCGCAGCTCAACCGGCGTCCGGCACTTCCTCGGGGGCGCGGGCCACGATCGACAGCGCGTGAATCTCCTCGCGCATCTGTTCGCTCAGCGCCTCGTAGACCATGCGGTGACGCGCCACCAGCGGTTTGCCTGAAAACGCCGGGCAGACGATGAAGACGCGGAAGTGACCGCCATCGGCATGGGCGTGGCCGATGTGCTTGTGGCCTTCGTCCTCGATGTCCAGCTGAAGAGGCTTGAGTTCGTCCTGCAGCTTCTGGCGGATACGTTCAACGCGCATGGTCGTTTTCCGGATCGGACTCCAGGTACGGCGCCAGGAACGGCACCTGCAGCAACATGAATACCACCGGCAGGAAGGCGCAGGCAAGCTTGAACTTGACCCAGAAGGCCTCGCTGAAATGCTCGGCGATGTACAGGTTGAGCCCGGCCAGGCACAGGAAGTACAGCACCCAGGCCAGGCTCAGGCGGCGCCACACCGTGTCCGGCAGCTTGATCGCATCCTGCGGAATGCGCGCCAGCAGCACCTTGTCGCCGACGAAGTGGCTGCCCAGCAGCGCCGCCGCGAACAGCAGGTAGACCAGGCTGAACTTGATCTTGATGAATTCCGGATTGTGCAGGTAGAGGGTCAGTCCGCCGAACAGCGCGGCCAGCACCGCGGTGAACAGCTGCATCTTCGGCAGGCGGTGGGTGCGCAGCCAGCTGATCGCCACCACCGCGAAGCAGGCGCCGATCAGCACCGCCGTGGCGGTGTAGATGCCGCGCAGGAAATAGGCGGCGCCGAACAGGGCGAGCGGCAGCAGGTCGATCAAGGCATTCATTGAGCAATTATATCTACCGCGAATCGAGCGTCAGGCAAGTGCCGCCGGTCGGCTCGCCACGGCGGTTACTTCGCCACGGATAATCTGCGACCATTGCTGAATGAATGCTGAGCAAGTGCGGTCCCGGCACGCCCAGGCGCCGGCACCGCGCGAATCCTGAACATGGCCGAATGGCTTGAACTGCATCCGATCGACCCGCAGAAGCGCTGGCTGCAGCGCGCGGCGGATCGCGTGCGCGCGGGCGATGTCATCGCCTATCCGACGGACTCCTGCTACGCCCTTGGCTGCCATCTCGGCGACAAGCACGCGGCCGAGCGGCTTCGCGATATCCGCCAGTTCGACCGCCATCACCTGTTCACGCTGGTGTGCCGCGACCTGGCCGAGATCGCCACCTACGCCCGCGTCGACAACTGGCAGTACCGCCTGCTCAAGACGCTGACCCCGGGGCCTTACACTTTCGTGCTGGAGGGCACCCGCGAGCTGCCGCGGCGCCTGGTGCACGAAAAGCGCAAGACCATTGGTATCCGGGTGCCGGATCACCGCGTGGCGCAGGCGCTGCTGGAACTGCTGGGCGAACCGCTGATGAGCTGCACGCTGCAATTCCCGGATGCGGAGGAGCCGGTCAGCGACCCGAATGATTATCGCGACGAACTGGAGCGCCAGGTCGACCTGGTGCTGGACGGCGGCCCCTGCGGCCTGCAGCCGACCACCGTGATCGACCTGACCGGCGATGCCCCGGTGCTGGTGCGGCAGGGGCGCGGCGACGTGTCAAACCTGGGCCTGGCCGCGGACTGAGGCGCCCCGCCGGGCGCTTCCGGCTTTATCCCGGTGCGGGCGGTATAATGCCTTGATGGATTCGTCTCTTACCCTGGTCCAGAAGCTGGCAGTCTGGGCTCTCCCCGTCATTTTGGCCATTACCATGCGCGAGATCGTGCATGGCCGGGTGGCCTATGCCCTGGGTGACCATACGGCCGCCAACCAGGGCCGCCTCAGCCTCAACCCGCTGAACCACGTCGACCCGATCGGCACGGTGCTGGTGCCGGGGCTGATGCTGGCGCTGGGCGGGTTTTTCATCGGCTGGGGCAAGCCGGTGCCGATCGACTGGCGAAATTTTCCCCATCCGCGGCGCGACCTGGCCATTGTCGCGGCTTCCGGCCCGCTGAGCAGTCTGGCGATGGCGATCCTGTGGGGCCTGGTCTACAAATATGCGGCCGCCAGCGGCGCCACCGAGGGTGTGTGGTACGGCATCAACCTGATGGGCAAGGCCGGGCTGCTGATCAACGTCTCGCTGATGGTGCTGAACCTGCTGCCGCTGCCGCCGCTGGACGGCGGTCGCGTGCTGATCGGCGTGCTGCCGGCGCAGGCCGCCTACCGCTTCGCCAAGATCGAGCCCTATGGCATGCTGCTGCTGCTGCTGCTGGTAGCGACCGGGGTGCTCGGCACCATCCTGTACTGGCCGTTCGTCATATCCGTGGCCAGCATTTCCCAACTGCTCGGCCTGCATCTGGCCTGAACCGCACAACGTGAACGCCTCCCCACGCCCAGTCGTCCTCTCCGGCATCCAGCCTTCCGGCCGCCTGACCATCGGCAACTACCTCGGCGCCATCAAGAACTGGCTGCCGCTGCACCGGCAGTACGACTGCTACTACATGCTGGTGGACCTGCACGCCATCACCGTGCGCCAGGATCCGCGGGTGCTGCGCGAGCGCTGCTACGAATTCCTGGCGCTGTACATGGCCTGCGGCCTGGACCCGGCCGACAACGTGCTGTTCGTGCAAAGCCACGTGGCGGCGCATGCGCGCCTGGGCTGGGTGCTGAACTGCTACACGCAGATGGGCGAGCTGAACCGCATGACGCAGTTCAAGGACAAGTCGGCCAAGCACGCCGACAACATCAACGCCGGGCTGTTCGATTACCCGGTGCTGATGGCGGCCGACATCCTGCTCTACGACACCGCCCAGGTGCCGGTCGGCGACGATCAGAAGCAGCACCTGGAGCTGACCCGCGACGTGGCGATCCGCTTCAACAACATCCACGCGGACGTGAATGGCGGGCAGCCGGTGTTCCGGGTGCCGGAGCCGATGATACCGCCGGTGGGCGCGCGCATCATGGGCCTGCAGGAGCCGAAGGCCAAGATGAGCAAGTCCGGGGAAGCCGAGACCGACGCCATCTACCTGCTCGACACGCCGGACGCGATCACCCGCAAGATCAAGCGCGCCGTGACCGACATGGACGGCAGCATCCGCCATGCGCCGGCCGAGAAGCCGGGCGTGTCCAACCTGCTATCCATTCTGTCCGCCACCGGCGGCGAGTCCATCGCCGCGCTGGAGGCGCGTTTCGCCGGCCAGGGCTACGGCGCGCTGAAGACGGCGACGGCCGAGGCGGTGGTGGAGTGCCTGAAGCCGGTGCAGGAGCGCTATGCCCGGATCCGCCAGGACCTGGCCGGCCTGCAACGCGTGCTGAAGGACGGTGCCGAGCGCGCCGCGCAGCGCGCCGATGCCACCCTCAAGCGCGTGCACGACGTGCTCGGATTCATCCCGCAATGAGCGGCAACGAAGCCGCCATCGCCGAGGTACCGGAAGCCGCTGCGCCGCCGGCCGAGATCGCGCTGGCGCGCTGGCACGGCGAAGCGCTGACCAAGATGCCGGATGACCTGTACATCCCGCCCGATGCGCTGGAAGTGTTCCTCGAGGCCTTCGAGGGGCCGCTCGACCTGCTGCTGTACCTGATCCGCAAGCAGAATCTGGACATCCTCGACATCCCGGTGTTGAAGATCACCCAGCAGTACATGGACTACATCGCGCTGATGCGCGAGCTGCGCCTGGAACTGGCGGCGGAGTATCTGGTGATGGCGGCCTGGCTGGCCGAGATCAAGTCGCGCATCCTGCTGCCGCGCCCGCCGGCGGTGGAGGAGGAGGCAGGCGATCCGCGCATGGAGCTGGTGCGCCGCCTGCAGCAGTACGAGCGCTTCAAGACCGCCGCCGAGAACCTGGATGCGCTGCCGCGGGTGAGCCGCGAGATCTTCCTGGCGCAGGCGCGGCCGGAGCGGGTGCAGAGCGAAGCGCCGCTGCCGATCCCGGCGATGCGCGAGCTGATGCTGGCGTTCCGCGAAGTGCTGTTGCGCGCCGACCTGTACAAGAAGCACACGGTGCAGAGCGAGCCGCTGTCGGTGCGCGAGCGCATGAGCCGCATCCTGGACCGGCTGCAGAGCGGCCCAGCACGCTTCGAGGAGCTGGTCGACCTGAGCGAAGGCCGCGCCGGCGTGGTGGTGTGCCTGCTGGCGGTGCTGGAACTGGCCAAGAGCGGTTTGCTCGAGATCGGGCAGCCGGCGCCGTTCGCCCCGCTGCTGCTGGAAAACGCGCGGGCGCGCGAAATTGCGATTGAGGAATCATGAACGATACACCCGAACCGGTGCCCGCCGCGGACGCCGAAGAATCCGCTGCCAACACGGCTGCCGGGAGCGCGGCGCCCGTGGCGGCACAGCCGGCCGAAACCGCCGCCGCGGAGCCGCCCTCGGCCGCCGTGCCTGACGCGCCGCCGGCAGCGGCCGTGGAAGGTGATGCGGAAGAGCCCCTTGCTGCCGCCGAGAACCCGTCCGCCGCCGCGGAGGAGGCCACGGCCCAGGACGCGCAGCTGCCCGCCGTGCTGCCTGCCGAGGATGCGTCGCAGCCGGCGCCGGAGCAGGCTTTCCTGCGCCATCTCGAACTGATCCTGGAGGCGCTGTTGCTCGCCGCCGACGCGCCCCTGCCGCTGGAGCAGCTGCAGAGGCTGGTGGGCTCCGAATTCAACCTGGGCCGCAAGGACCTGCGTGCCGCGCTGGAGCGCATGGGCGCGCGCTATGCCGATACCGCCTGCGAGCTGCGCGAAGTGGCCAGCGGCTGGCGTCTGCAGGTGCGGGCCGAGTATGGCGAGTGGGTCGGGCGGCTGTGGCAGGAAAAGCCGCCGAAGTACTCGCGCGCCCTGCTCGAGACACTGGCGCTGGTGGTCTACCGCCAGCCCATCACCCGCGGCGAGATCGAGGATGTGCGCGGCGTGGCTGTATCCACCAACATCCTGCGCACGCTGCTGGAGCGCGGCTGGGTGCGCGAGGTGGGCCACAAGGAAGTGCCGGGCCGTCCCGCCCTGTACGGCACCACGCCGCAGTTCCTCGACGATTTCAATCTCAAGTCGCTGGACCAGCTGCCGAGCCTGCCGGAGATCAAGGACCTGGACCAGCTGGAAGCGGCGATGAAGCGACTCGGCCAGGGCAACAATGCCGAGGCGGTCGCCGCGCTGCGCGCCGAGCAGGAAGCCGCCGCCGAACCGATCCAGGCCGGCGCCGAGGCGCCGTCCGGCGCAGGCGCCGAAGAGCCGCCGGTCGAGGATGTCGTGGTGGAGGAAGAGGTGGTGGAGGAAGACGTGCTGGGCGAGGAAGTGCACGGCGAGGCCGACGGGCAGTGGCCTCCGCCGGAGCAGACCGAGCCTTGAGCGAGCGCATCCAGAAGGTGCTGGCGGAAGCGGGCGTGGCTTCGCGCCGCGCCATCGAGACGCTGATCGCCGAAGGGCGCATCAGCGTCAACGGCGAGCCGGCCACGCTGGGGCAGAAGATCGACGCCAAGGACCGCGTCAAGGTCGACGGCCGGCCGGTGCGGCTGGCGGCGAAAGCGGCGGCGACGCGGGTGCTGCTGTACAAGAAGCGCGTCGGCGAACTGGTGACGCGCGATGATCCCGAAGGACGCAAGACGGTGTTCCGCAAGCTGCCGGAGCTGGAAAGCGGCCGCTGGATCGCGGTCGGCCGCCTGGACCTGAATACCTCCGGCCTGCTGCTGCTGACCAACGACGGCGAACTGGCGCGGCGCCTGACCCATCCCAGCTTCGAGCTGGAGCGCGAATACGCGGTGCGCGTGCTGGGCGAGATGAGTGACGAGATCCTGCACAACCTGCGCAAGGGCGTGCAGCTCGAGGACGGCAAGGCGCATTTCGACAGCATCGTGCCGGGCGACAACGAGGACGGCGAGGGCGCCAACCAATGGTGGCTGGTGACGCTGAAAGAGGGGCGCAACCGCGAGGTGCGGCGCCTGTTCGAGTCGCAGGGCTTGCAGGTCAGCCGGCTGATCCGCGTGCGCTATGGCCCGATCGAGCTGGGCCGCGGCGTCAAGTCCGGCGGCTACCGCGAACTGACCCCCGACGAGATGAATCGCGTGCTGACCCAGGTCGGCATGGAGCGGGACCGCAGGAAGGCGGCGCGGCAGACCTCGAAAACCAGGCGCTGAGCGCTGCGCGCATTCACTGCGGCGCGTCCCGCTCCTCGCGCTGGGCCACAAATGCCATCAGGTCGAACGCGCGCCGCTGCATCGCGGCGTCGTTTTCGCGCCGGTTGACCACGCTGCGTTCGCGCATCCAGGCGCTGAAACGCTGTGGCGGCATCGGCCGGGCCAGGTGATAGCCTTGCAGCAGATCGCAGCCCAGCAGGCTCAGTTCAAGCGCCTGTGATTCGGTCTCGACGCCTTCCGCCACCACGCTCAAGCCCAGGTCACGGGCCAGGCGCACGTGCGATTCCACGATGCTGTGCGATTCGGGGTCGTCGACCATCGAGGCCACGAACGAGCGGTCGATCTTCAACTCGGTGAACGGGCCGTTCTGCAGCCGCGAGCAGGACGAGTAGCCGGTGCCGAAATCGTCGAGCGAGATCGGAAAGCCCTTCAGGCGCAGCTGCATCAGCACGTCCAGAGCGGTGGCCATGTTCACGTGATGGCCGCTTTCGGTCACTTCAAAGGTGACGTCGCCGGGGCAGGCGCCGTGGGCGGTGACCAGCTGCTCCATGCGCTCCGGCAGGTCGAGGTTGTCGAGCATCTGCATCGGCAGGTTGATCGCGACCGCGATATGGAAGCCGTCCCAGGTCCATTTCTGCCGGGCCACCAGGGCCTGGATCATGACCTGCTCGGTCAGGGTGCCGATCAGTCCCGACTGTTCGGCAATGGCAATGAAGACTTCCGGGCTGACGCTGTCGCCGCACGGCCGGTTCCAGCGCGCCAGCACCTCGACGCTGTTCACCGGGCCTTCCGGCGATACCTTGGGCTGCACGGCGATGCCGATCTCGGCGCGGGCCAGTGCGGCGCTCAACTCCTCGGCATCGATGCGCGGCGCCACCCGGCCGGCGCTGGGCCGCCCGCGGCTCACCAGCTTGAGCAGCAGCTGGTGCAGCGACTGGCTGCTCACCGGCTTGGGCAGCGCGCCCATGGCCTGCAGGCCATAGGCTTCCGCCAGCTTCAGCGCCGCTCCCAGCAAGCGCGGATCGGCGCCGCTCATCAGGATCAGGGGCGGCGGCGCTTCCATCTGTCCCAGCGCGCGCAGCAGGCCGACGCCGTCGATGCCGGGCATCAGCAGGTCGGAAATGATCACATCGAAGGGCCTCCTGCCGCGCAGCAGGTCCAGCGCATCGCGGCCGTCGGCAGTGCATTCGACCGTGCCGAAGCCGGCCCGCTCCAGTTGGCGGGCCAATACCAGGCGGACGAACTCGTCGTCGTCCACCACCAGCGCCGACATGCTCACTGCGAAATCCTCATGGCTGCCCCGAGGCGGGCCTGCTGCCCATCGCGATGGAGTGCTGCAGCAGCAGGAGTTCGTGCTCCGCTTCCAGCCGCTTGCGCTCCGAAATGTCCAGCACGAACACCAGCGTGAAGCGGGCGTCGCCCGATTCGAACGGAACCAGGCCGATATCCACCGCGATCCTGCGGCCATCGCTCGCCACCGCGATCAGGTCGCGGGCGGCGCCCATGCTGCGCGCCTGCGGCGCCTGTTTGTATCCGTCGCGCAGGCGCGCATGTGCGGCGCGCTGCGCCTGCGGCACCAGCAGGTCGACGGGCTGGTTGAGCAGGGCGCCGGAGGGGTAGCCAAACAATCGATCGGCGGCAGTGTTCACCTGCACGATGGTGCCTTGGCCGCTGACCAGCAGCATGGCGAACGGCGCCGCCTCGACGATGGCGCGGAAGCGCCGCAGCAGGCCGTCCCGCAGTTCGCCGTGGTGCTTGAGCGCGGTGATGTCGCGCGCGACGGCGTAGATCAGCCCATCGCCGGAAGGCGCGGGCGCGTTCCACTGGATCCACTTCCAGCCGCCGTTCTTGCAGCGGTGGCGGCTCTCGAAGTTGACCGCGTTGTGACCGGCGCCGAGACGGGCCAGCAGATCGGCCGTGGGCTGGCGGTCCTCGGGATGAACCAGTTCCAGCAAGGGAAAGCTCAGCAGCTCCTCTTCGGAATAACCCAGCATCTGCGCCATGGAAGGATTGACCGCTTGCAGCCGGCCGTCAGCGCCGGCGATACACAGGCCGTCAATCGACAGGCGGAAGAAGGCGGCGTAGTCGTGGCTGCTCATGATGGAGTTGTCTCGCCGGCCAAGATGCCCTCCCCGGGGATGTGGTGGATTGATGAAAGCGAGCCTAATGTCCACTGCCGGAGACGGTATTGATGTACATCAAGCAGCGCCATGACGGCGGATGGACGGCCCGCCCGATACTCCCCGGCGGTCAGCGGACGGCCATGCCAGGCCGGGCCGCACCCCATGCGGGGGCCGAGATTCTCCGCAATGCCGCGATGGCAACGGCCGCGGCGGCATGGTCTGCGATGCCCATCGCCGTGGTCGCCGGCGCCGCGCGTCAGTGCGGCGGCGTGGCGCTGAAGCGCTGGCCGCTGTGCCCGCGGCTGTCCGGTCCGAGCAGGTAGAGCACGCCCGGCAGGGCGCTTTCCGGCGCCGGAACGTTCTGCGCGTCCTCGCCGGGGTAGCCCTTGAGGCGCAGGAAGGTGCGCAGCGGGCCTGGATCAAACGCGTTGAGGCGCAGCTGCGCGGCCCGTTCCAGCTCCAGGGCCCAGCTTCTGACCATGCCTTCCAGCGCGTATTTGGCCACGCCGAAGGCGCCGCGGTAGGCCTTGTTGTCGCGGCCGGAGGCGTCGGTCAGGAATACCACGCTGGCGTCCGCGCTTTGCTCCAGCAGCGGCAGGCTCAGGCGGGTCAGCGTATAGGCGGCGGTCAGGTTGACCTGCAGGCTCTCCATCCAGTCGCGCGGCACGACGTCGGAAAGCGGGCTGAACACGGTGAAATGCGCGGCGGCATGCAGCAGGCCGTCGAGCCGTCCGTATTCGCGCTCGATGGTGGCCACCAGTTCGGCCATCTCGTTCCAGGTGGCGCCGGCCAGGTTCATCGGGTAGATCGCCGGTCCGGGGCCGCCGGCCGCGGCAACCGCATCGTAGACTTTTTCCAGCTTCTTGACGTTGCGGCCCAGCAGCACCACCGTGGCGCCGAGCCGGGCACAGGCCAGCGCCGCGGCGGAGCCGACGCCGCCACCGGCTCCGGTGATGAGAATGACGCGCTCGCGCAACAGGCCCTCCGCCGGCGCGTAGCCGGCCGGGATCAGGGCCTCAGGCAGCACGGCGCAATTCGAGCAGCTGCGCCAGTTCGGGCGGGGTGTCGAGGATCACGTCGGCGGACCAGCTGCGCGGGTCCGGCTTGTCGCCCATATAGCCCCAGCCGGCCGCGGCGGTGCGCATGTGCGCGGCACGGCCGGAGAGGATGTCGCGCTCGTCATCGCCGACGTAGAGGCATTCGCGCGGGTTGAAGCCGACCAGCTTGCTGGCCAGCAGCAGCGGCTCCGGTGCGGGCTTGGGCTTGGGCGTGCTGTCGCCGCTGACCAGGCAGGCGCTGCGCGGCGTCAGCCCGAGGTCGTCCATCAGCGGCTGGCTCAGCGCCGAGACCTTGTTGGTGACCACGCCCCAGCGCACACCGGCGCGCTCCAGCGCGCACAGCATCTCCTCGATGCCCGGAAACAGGCACGAGTTGCGGCTCAGGTTGGCGCGGTAGTGCACCAGGAAGCGTTCCTTGCGCTGCGCATAGTCCGGGTGGTCCATGCTCATGCCCAGCGCCACCTTGAGCAGGCCACGCGCGCCGCCCGAGGCGGAGGGACGATAGGTGGAAAGCGGCAGCGGCGGCAGGCCTTGTTCTTCGCGGACCAGATTGGCGGCCAGGCCGAGATCGGGTGCGGTATCGACCAGCGTGCCGTCCAGATCGAACAGCACGCATCGGGTAGTCATCTTCAAATCATTTCACCGTTGCTTCGCGGCTTCTTGCCTGTGCCGCCATTATCGGTACAGGCCATGAACCTTAACTGAATGGTTTGTCACAGCGCATTAAATAATTCACATCCACGTCACGCGGCGCCAGGGATGCGGAGCGCAATACGGGATTATAACGTAAGCCTATGACTTCCCTGGGCGTAAGGCCGGCGGAGCGCGCCCAGCGGTCGAGCTCGGACGGGCGGATGAATTTGGCGTAGTCATGGGTGCCGCGCGGCACCAGGCCGAGGGTGTATTCGGCCGCCACGATCATCAGGGCGTAGGCTTTCGGGTTGCGGTTGATGGTGGAGAACACCAGGGTGCCGCCGGGCTTGGCTAGGCGGGCGCAGGCGGCGACCACTGAGGCGGGTTCGGGCACGTGCTCCAGCATCTCCAGGCAGCACACCAGATCGAAGCTCCCGGGGCGCTCGGCCGCCAGATCCTCGGCGCTGATCAGGCGGTATTCGGCCTTCACGCCCTGGTCCTGGGCATGCTGCTGCGCCACCTTGATCGAGGCAGCGGCGAGGTCGATGCCCAGGGTGTGGGCGCCGGCGCCGGCCAGGGCCTCGGTCAACAGGCCGCCGCCGCAGCCGACATCCACGGCCGTCTTGCCCTTGAGGCCACCCGCCGCCTGCTCGATATAGCGCGTGCGCACCGGGTTGATCACGTGCAGCGCACCCATTTCGCCGCGCGGGTCCCACCAGCGCGCGGCCAGGCTCTCGAAGTGGGCGATTTCGTCGCGGTCGACGTTGGCGTTCATGTGCTGGTTGAGGAGTATATCGGAAGTCGCTGTTTTTGCAGTGGGATAGAGCGCGGAATCCGGCTGCCGTCAGTGCCTGCCCCCGGCCTGCCGCTGGTCGCCCGCGGCAATGCGCTGGGCCCATTCCGCCGCCTTGGCCAGTGTCTGGGGCTCGTCCAGCGTCAGCAGCTTGCCGTCGCGCATCAGCGCGCGGCCGGCGACGTAGACGTCGCTGACCTGGTCGCGGCTGGCGGCGTAAACCAGTTGTGACAGCACGTGGTAGACCGGCTGCGTGGCCGGCCGGCCCAGATCGACGGCGATGAAATCGGCGGCCTTGCCCGGCTGCAGCGAGCCGATCTGCTCGTCCAGGCCCAGGGCGCGGGCGCCGGCCAGCGTCGCCATGTGCAGGGCGGTGTGGGCGGGCACTGCGCTGGCGTCGCCGGACAGGCCCTTGGCCAGCAGGGCCGCGCTGCGCATCTCGCCGAACAGGTCCAGGTCGTTGTTGCTGGCGGCGCCATCGGTGCCGATGGCGACGTTGACACCGGCGGCCAGCAGCCGCGCCACCGGGCAGAAGCCGCTGCCGAGCTTGAGGTTGGATTCGGGGCAGTGCGCCACGCTGACGCCAAGACGGCCGGCCTCGGCGATCTCATCATCGGTGAGCTGCGTCATGTGCACGGCGATGAAATCCTGGCCCAGCAGGTCCAGTTCGCGCAGGCGCTGCCAGGGGCGCTTGCCTCCACTTTGCAGGCCGCCTTCGATCTCGGCCGCGGTCTCGTGCACGTGCATGTGGATGCCGATGCCCAGCTCGGTGGCCAGTTCGCGCACCCGCCGCAGCGGCGCGTCGGACACGGTGTAAGGCGCGTGCGGCGCGAACACCGCGCGCACCAGCGACGTGCCGCGCAGGCGGTCGTGCACTTCCAGGCCGCGATGGATGTATTCCTCCCAGCTCTGCGCCCAGGCGGTGGGGAAGTCGAACACCACCAGGCCGACGTTGGCGCGCAGCCCGACTTCGGCGGCGACCGCGGCGGTGGCGTCGGGGAAGAAGTACATGTCGTTGAAGCAGGTGGTGCCGCCGCGGATCATCTCGGCGGCGGCCAGGCGCACGCCGTCGGCGCAGAAGGCGTAGCTGACGTTGGCGCCCTCGGCCGGCCAGATATGGTTCTGCAGCCAGTCCATCAGCGGCAGGTCATCGGCCAGGCCGCGCAGCAGGTTCATCGCCGCGTGGGTATGGACATTGACCAGCCCGGGCAGTAGCGCATGGCGCGGCAGCTCCAGCACTTCGCGCGGCTGGAACGCCTGCTGCGCGAAGGCCGCCGGCAACACGTCGATGATGCGGCCGCCGTCCACCGCCAGCGCATGGTCTTCCAGCACCGCGCCGGCCGGCTCGACAGGCACCAGCCAGCGTGGCAGCACAAGCAGATCGATGGTCTGCATTCACAAACCTTGTGGTCGGGACAGGTAGAATGCGCGTCATTAGACCTGTCGGAATCCCCCGTGACAAGCGCTTCCAGTTCCAACGCCGTGCAGCCCATCGCCTGGCTCGGCGACCGCCTCCGCCTGCTCGACCAGCGCCTGCTGCCGCTGGAGGAAACCTATCTGGACTGCCGCGACGCGGCCGAGGTGGCCGAGGCCATTCACGGCATGGCGGTTCGCGGCGCGCCGGCGATCGGCATCGCCGCCGCCTACGGCCTGGTGCTGGGAGTGCGCCAGGATGCGCGCGGCTTCGAGGCGGCCGAGCGGGTGCTGGCTGCGTCGCGCCCCACGGCGGTCAATCTGCGCTGGGCGCTGGCACGTCTGCGCGGCCTGTGGCAGCGCGGCGCCGACGCCGACACGCTGGAGCTGGAAGCCCGGCGCATCCACGAGGAGGATCTGGCGCAGAACCTGCGCATGGGTGAGCTCGGCGCCGCGCTGCTGCCCGGCGATGCGCGCCTGATCACCCACTGCAACACCGGGGCGCTGGCCACCGGCGGCCACGGCACGGCGCTCGGTGTGATCCGCACCGCCTACGCCCAGGGCAAGGTGGCGCAGGTCTACAACACCGAGACGCGCCCCTGGCTGCAGGGTGCGCGCCTGACCGCCTGGGAGCTGATGCGCGAGGGTATTCCGTCGCGGCTGATCGCCGACGGCGCGGCGGCGCACCTGATGCGCATCGAGCGCATCGACTGGGTCATCGTCGGCGCCGACCGTATTGCCGCCAACGGCGACACCGCCAACAAGATCGGCACCTACATGCTGGCCGTGGCGGCCCGCCGCCACGGTGCGAAGTTCATGGTGGTGGCGCCATCGGGCACCTTCGACCTGGACTGCCCCAACGGCGAAGCCATCCCGATTGAGGAGCGCAGCGCCAGCGAATTGACCGAGTTCCGCGGCCAGCAGGTGGCGCCTGCCGGCATGCGCGCGTTCAATCCGGTGTTCGACGTCACGCCGGCGGAATTGATCGATGCCATCGTGTGCGAGCGCGGCGTGATCGAGAATCCGACGGTCGGGCGGGTGACGGCGCTGCTGCGCTAGCGGCCAGGGAACCGCAACGGCCATGATCTACGCCCTCGAAGACCGTGTCCCGCAAATCGACGCCCAGGCCTGGGTGGCGGAGGGCGCCAGCGTCATCGGCTCGGTGCGGCTCGCCGCCGGCAGCAGCGTGTGGTTCGGCTGCGTGCTGCGCGGCGACAACGACGACATCATCGTCGGCGAGGACAGCAATGTGCAGGACGGCTCGGTACTGCACACCGATCCCGGCATCAAGCTGCACATCGGCCGCGGCTGCACCATCGGCCATCAGGTGATGCTGCACGGGTGCACCGTCGGCGACAACTGCCTCATCGGCATCCAGAGCGTGGTGCTGAACCGCGCGGTGATCGGCAGGAATTCCATGGTCGGCGCCGGCAGCCTGGTCCCCGAGGGCAAGCAGTTCCCCGACGGCGTGCTGCTGCTGGGCAGCCCGGCCAAGGTGGTGCGCGAACTCAGCGCCGCGGAAATCCAGCTGCTGCAGCACCTGTCGCAGGTTTATGTGAAGAATGCGCGGCGTTATCGCGACGCGCTGCGGCCGCTGGGCCCCGGCTGAGCCGATGCGCGCCGGCCGCCTGACGCTGGCCGTATTGCTGCTGCCGGCGCTGGCCGCGTGCGCCGCGCCGGCCCCGGCGTCGCAGACCGAAGCAGCGCAGATCCGCGCGGTGCTGGAAGGGCAGGCAGCCGCGTGGAACCGCGGCGATATCGACGGCTTCATGCAGGGCTACTGGAACAGCGAGCAGCTGCGCTTCGCCTCCGGTGACAGCGTCACCACTGGCTGGGCCGCGGCCAACCAGCGCTATCACGCCCACTATCCGGATCGTGCGGCGATGGGTACCTTGCAGTTCTCCGCGCTGGAAGTGGAACTGCTGGCCCCGGATGCGGCGCTGGTCTTTGGCCATTGGGCCCTGCAACGCGAGCACGACCGGCCGCACGGCTTGTTCACGCTGCTGCTGCGCAAGACCACGGACGGCTGGAAGATCAGCCGCGACCATACCTCGGCCGCGAGCGACTGACCCCGGCTCATTCCCGCCCCCCGCGCAAGCCGGCCCCCAAGCCGGGGTCTGAACCGTGGCCAAGTTTCTGCTCGCCCAAAAAAAAGGCGGCCTTGCGGCCGCCCAAAGCACGTCAGGTTCTGTATCAGCCGCGTGAGCGCTTGCGGCGCAGCGCTGCGCCCAGCAGCAGTGGCAGCAGCACCGTGCCGCCGAAAGCGCCGCCTCCGGAGCTGCCGCCGCCGGAGCCGCCGGTGGTGGTGGACGAGACCGGATCCACCTTGGCGGTGGCGACCACGGCCGCCGATTGCACGCCGTTGCTGTCGGTCACCGTCAGGCTGGGGTTGTAGCTGCCGGGGGCGGTGTAAACGTGGTTGATGGTGGGGCTGCTCTGCGTCACCGCCGCGCTGCCGTCGCCGAAGTCGAAGCGGTAGCTGCTGATGCTGGCGCCACTGCTGTCATAGGAGTGGGAGCCGTCCAGCGTCACGGTCAGCGGCGCCGCGCCCTGGTTGGGGCTGAGCACCAGTTCGGCCACCGGGCCGTTGGCCGGCGTCACGGTCACGCTGGTGCTGACCTGGATCGGCACGTAGGCGGCGGAGCTGTTGCCGAAGTTGTTGGTGACCGTCACCGAGGCCTGATAGGTGCCGGCCGCCGTGTACGTATGGCTGGTGGTGGAGGTGGCCTGGCTCACCACCGCGCTGCCGTCGCCGAAGTTGAAGGCGTAGCCGGTGACGTTGCCGTTGGCGTCGCGCGAGCCGGAGGCGTCGAACTGAACCGCCAGCGGCGCGGCGCCATTGGTGGTGGACACAGCCAGCGAGGCCGACGGAGTATCGGACTGCGCCGACTGCACGCGGATCACCGCCGAGCTGCTGGCGCTGCCGCCTTCCTTGTCGGTGACGGTCACGGTGGCGGTAAAGGAGCCCGGCGTGTTGTAGGTGTGACTGATCGTGCCGCTGCTCTGCGTGGTGCTGCCGCCATCGCCGAAGTTGAAGGCATAGCTGGTGATGCCGCCACCGCTGTTGGGATCGGACGAAGCCGTGGCGTCGAAGCTGACGGCCAGCGGCGCGGTGCCCGACACCGGGGTGGCACGCAGCGAGGCGGTCGGGGCCTGGGTGCCGCCGCTGGAGGAGCCGCTGCCGCCGGACGAGGACGAGGAGCTGCTGCTGGAGCCGCCGCCCGAGCTGCCCGAGGACGATGAAGTGCCGCCACCCGAGCTGGAGCTGGACGAGGAACCGCCGCCCGAAGAGGACGAGGAGGACGACGACGAGCCGCCGGAGCTGGAGCCGCCGCTGCTGTTGCAGGTGTCGTTGCCGACGATCACGTAGGGATTCGGATCACCGGCGCCGTCCACCGTCAGGCCGGCTCCGGCGCCCACCGTGCCGCTGGGGTCGTCGGGGATCGACAGGCGCACGCTGGCGCTGATGCTGCTCAGCCGGTCGCCGCTCTTCAGCGGCTTGGTCAGGCCGGTCGCCGCCTTGTCCAGCACCAGGATGATGGTGCCGTCGGCGTTGTAGTTGCTGGACGCGTCCAGGGTGCCGAGCTGCTGGAAGGTGGAGACGCCGGCCACCGGATCGAAGCCGTGGATGCCATAGGTGAAGGATGGCGACACGCCGTCGTTGGTGTCCATCGAGGCGTAGTACAGCGTGCCGTCCGGCGCGGTGAAGTAGGTGACCCAGCGGTACGGCGACGGCACGGTGCTGAGCGAGTCCACCTTCATGGTGAAGACCAGCTTGTTGCTCAGGCTGCCGGGTTCGCCGATCGACACCGAGCGCAGGAAATCGCTGCCGTTGCCGTTCTGCGGATCGACGCCGGCTTCCAGGCTCGGCGCCGCGGAGTTGGTGATGGCCAGCACGCCGGGGGCGACACACGCCAGCGGCGTGCCGCTGATGGTGACCGGCTGGGTCACGGCGGCGCTGATCCGGCCGTGGGCGTCGCGCACGGTGAGGCTGGCGACGTACTTGCCCGGAGCGGAGTAGGTGTGCGCCGGGATCGCGGCGCTCTGCGAAAAGGCCACCGGCGAGCCGTCGCCGAAGTCCAGCACGTACCAGTCGAGGCTGTCGCCGGCGGCGGCGCTGGAGCGGGAGCCGTCGAAGCGGATCGCCACCGGCGCCTTGCCCGAGGCGGCTGAAGCGGACAGCGCCGCGGTCGGTGCGCTATAGGCCGGGCAGGTTTTGGCCGACAATGCGCTGTTGACCGCCTTGACGTCGAAGCTGCCGAAGCCGGTGGTGTAGTCCCAGCCCACCGTTGCGGCGTAACCGCCGTTGCTGCCGAGAATCACGTCGGTGAAACCGTTGGCGGTGGACAGCGGACCTCCAGCCGTGTCCAGCCCGTAGAACATCGGCGCAGCGAAACCATAGCTGTTGCAATGCGCGCTCTGTATGCGCGCCCACACGCCCATCGACAGCGGTGAAGACAGGCTGGTGCCGATCACGCTCTCGTGGCGTCCGGCCACCACCGTGTCGGCGGTGGAGTAGAAGGCCGCCACCGGGCTCAGGTTGAAGCCGGCATTCATCGCCACATCGGGCACACCGCGCAAGCCGAGCGGCGCGGTCGCCGCCGGCACGGCGCCGGAGCTGGCCTGCCAGTCCGGCGCGGCCTCGAACAGGCTGTTGCCGCCGCCGGTGGCGGTCCAGGCCGTTTCCAGGGCGTAGTTGCCGCTGGAGTCGACGAACAGCGAGGTGCCGCCCACCGCCACCACGTAGGGCGAGGAGGCGGGGTATTCCACCTGCTGCGGCACGCCGCTCTGCGGCGTGGCCAGGTTGATCACCACGCCGCAGGCAGCGCCGGCGTCGCCGGCCGAGACGAACACCGTCTGACCCTGCGCCACCGCCTGCTTGAAGGACTGGTCCACGGTGGCCATTTCGCCAAGCACGGAATCGAGCGCTTCGCAGCCGCCGATGGAGATGTTGAGGGCCTTGGCCTTGTTATCCACCGCGAACTGGTTGGCGCCCAGGGTGATGCCGGTGTCGAGCGAGGCGCCGTTGTAGAAGATGATCTGCTTGACGTTGTAGGCCATGCCGCTGGCCGACTGGCTGTCCAGATCCCACTCGCCGTCGTTGTCGGTGGTCTGCGGATTCGGCACCGGCTCCAGCTGCACCACGCTGGTCGGGACATAGGGCAGGCCGGCGTCGCGCTCGGCCTGCTGCAGGTCGGCGCGCACCTGGATCAGGTCGGTGCCGCCGGAAATGATCGCCACCGTGGTGCCGGAACCGTCCGGCGCCGCATCCGCGTCATAGGCCTTGCGGAAGTCGGCCGCGGTATAGGTGGAGGTGAGCGTGGCGCCGGTCGGATTGGCGCTGTTGCCCGGTATCGTCGCCGGCGCGCGAGCCCCGGCAGGCACCGGCAGGTCGAAACGCTGCGCCATCTGGCGGTGGGTCAGGTGCCGCGCCACGTTCTGCAGGCCCTGCACCGCCAGCACCGTGCCGGCCAGGGAATCGGGCACCTGTGCCGCGGAGGCGTTGGAGTACACCGTCTGGCCGCCGACCTGGTATTGCACCAGCTGGGTGTTGAAGGCGCGCTGCGCCACGGCCGCGGTGCCGTCGGCGGTGACCAGCAGGCGATTGCCGGCGACCTGGATGTTGCTGAAGCCGGACTGCGCCAGGTAGGCGGTCACCGCCTGGGCCTGGTCGGTGCTGGGGGCGTAGGCCGCGGCGAACTGGTCCGGGGTCAGCGTGACGCCATACTGCGGGCTGCCGGCGGTGTGCTGGTTCTTCAGGAAGGCATCGAGGCTGCTCTGGTTGCGCAGCTGCAGGCTGACGATCAGGTGCAGCGGCGTGCTGCCGGCGACGGCGCTGTGCGTGATCGAACTGGCCGGCGGCAATGCCTTGGTGGCGGTGTCGACCCAGGCCTGCGCCAGTGGCGCGAACAGGGCGGCGCAGGCGGCCACCGGCATGGCATACAGCGGTTTGCAACGAAACTTGAGCACGGATACCCCCACAGTATTGAGGACCCGGATGCGCGCTCCTGGCGTGAACCGGCTGGCCCAAACTCCCTGTGGCTCCGCCGTACCCGCCCATGGATTGCGTCAGCCGCAGTCACGGACCGTGCGATGTTCCATGGACCATGGGCAAAAGTTGCCCCGGATTTGAAACGAATTGGAAATGGATTTTATGTGATTGTTTTAGTTATAGTTTTTGACGGACGCGGAACTCCGGAAGCACCCGCTCCGGCGTTCTTGCAGCGCTTGGGACCCGCAAGCAGCGATCAGACTGGGCGTTGGCCGCCTAGGGTGAAGCGGTCGCCGGGGCGGTCTGTGCGGCGTCCGCGGTCTGCTGCGGCTGCCAGCCGCCGCCCAGCGCGCGGTACAGCTGCACCACCGACAGCAGCGTGTTCAGGTGCGCGGCCGACAGTGACAGCTCGGCGGTGAACAGGTCGCGGTCGGCGTTGATGACATCGAAGTAGGACGAGTAGCCGACCCGGTAGCGGGCCAGGGCGATGGTGTTGGCCTTGCGCTGAGCGTCCACCTGCGCCTGCTGCGCGGTCTGGAATTCGGCGTACTTCTGCCGTGCGATCAGTGCGTCGGAGACTTCCTGGAACGCGGTCTGGACGCTCTTCTGGTACTGCAGCAGGGCCTGCTGCTTCTGCGCGTCCGCCGCCTCCACTTGGTATTCGTTGCGCTGCGCGTCGAGCAGGGGCTGCAGCGCGCTGGCGCCCACCGACCAGGTGCGCGCCGGGCCGTTGAACAGCTCGGACAGCATCGGGCTGGTGCTGCCGCCGCCGGCGGTCAGGCTGATGCTGGGGAACAGGTTGGCCTTGGCCACGCCCACCTCGGCGTTGGCCGCCACCAGGGTCTGCTCCGCCTCGCGCACGTCCGGGCGCCGCTCCAGCAGGCTGGAGGGCAGGCCGGGCGGCGGTATCGGCGGGATGCTCGGCTCGGTCATGCGTTTCAGCTGGCCGCTCTCGGTACGCACCACCGCATCCGGGTTGTGGCCCAGCAGCACGCTGAGCTGGTCCTCGGTGATGCCGATCTGGCGCTGCAGGTCGGGAATATTGGCCTGGGCGATGGCCAGCTGCGCCTGCGCGGTGGCCACGTCCAGCCCGGAGACGGTGCCGCGCTCGTGCTGTGCCTGGGTCAGATCGACGAACTTCTGGCGCGTCTCCACCGTGTGCTGGGTGATGGCCAGCTGCTCGTCCAGCGTCAGCAGCGTGAAATAGGCGGTGGCGACCCCGGACACCAGGGAGGACATCACGTCCTCGCGGGCGTACTCGGTGGCCAGCAGCGAGGCGCGCGCCGCCTCGGTGCCGCGGCGGTATTTGCCCCAGAAGTCGATTTCATAGGACAGGCTGCCGTCGACCGAGAACACGTTGCTGATCGGCGGGGCGCCGGCCGGCAAGGTGTACTGCGAACTGCGCGCGCGCTGCACGCCGGCGGAAACGTCGATCTGCGGCAGCTGCTGCAAGCGGGTCGCGCCCAGCGTGGCGCGCGCCTGATCGACGCGGGCGGCGGCGGTGCGCACGTCCAGATTGTGCTGCAGCGCGTCGCCGATCAGCGCCTGCAGGGTCGGATCCTGGTACACCTGCCACCAGTCGCGGTCGCCGAAGGAGGCCGGCGCGGTGTCGGTCTGGAAGCGGTAGGCCGGCGGAATCGCCGTGTCCGGCCGCTGGTAGTCCGGGCCCAGCTTGCAGGCGGCGAGCAGCAGCATCGGGCCGGCCGCCGCCGCGCGGCACAGGGCACGGCGCGTCACGGCAGCCCTTCCTCGGCCGGCTCGGCCTTGCGGCCGCGCAGGCGCTCCGACAGGCTCTGCACCAGCACGTAGAACACCGGAATGATGAAGATGCCGATCATGGTGGCGGCGCTCATGCCGAACACCACCGCGGTGCCCAGCACCAGTCGCGCGCCCGAGCCGGCGCCGGTGGCGATGGCCAGCGGCACCGAGCCGAGGATGAAGGCGAACGAGGTCATCAGGATCGGCCGCAGGCGCAGGCGCGCGCCTTCGATGGCGGCGTCCACCAGCGGCTTGCCGCGCTCGTAGGACAGCTTGGCGAACTCGACGATCAGGATGGCGTTCTTGGCGGCCAGGCCGATCAGCATGACCAGGCCGATCTGGGCGTAGATGTCGCTGGCCATGCCGCGCACGGTCAGGCCGATGTAGGCGCCGAGCACGGCGAAGGGGATGCCCAGCAACACCGCGAACGGCACCGCCCAGCTTTCGTACAGAGCCGCCAGCACCAGGAACACGAACACGATGGCCATGCCGAAGATGGCCCCGGTCTGGCCGCCGGAGAGCTTCTCCTGGTAAGTGGTGCCGGTCCATTCGTAGCCGTAGCCGTCGGGCAGGTTGGCGCCCAGTTGCTCCATCGCCGCGCTGGCTTCGCCGGAACTGTGGCCGGGGGCGGGCGAGCCGTTGATGGTGGCGGCGCGGAACACGTTGTAGCGCTCGATGTATTCCGGACCCTGTTTCGGCTTGATCGAAACCAGCGTCGACAGCGGCACCATGTCGCCCTGCGCGGTGCGCACATACAGGCCGTTGACCGACTCCGGCATGGTGCGGGCGTTGGCCTCGGCCTGTGCCGTGACCTTGTAGGTGCGGCCGTACAGGTTGAAGTCGTTGATGTAGTTGCCGCCGAAGAAGGTCTGCAGCGAGGAGAAGATGCTGGAGATGGAGACACCCAGGGTCTTGGCCCGCTCGCGGTCCAGCACGTACTCGATCAGCGGCGTGCGGGTGTTGAACTGGGTGAAGACGCGGGTCAGCTCCGGCCGCTTGTTGGCCTGGCCCAGCAGGTCCTGCAGCACCCCGGCGAACTTGCCGATATCGCCGCCGGCGCGGTCCTCCAGGATGTACTCGAAGCCGCCGGCGGTGCCGATGCCGGGGATCGGCGGCGGGTTCAGCACCAGCACGCTGGCTTCCTTGATCTTCGATCCCATGCCGTTGGCGCGCTGCGCCAGCGCCAGGGCGCCATGCACCGCGCCGGAGCGCTGGTCCCAGGGTTTGAGGATGATGAAGACGGTGGCGGCGTAGGACGAGTTGGTGCCGGTGAGCAGGTTCAGTCCGGTCACGGCGAAGGTGCCTTCCACTTCCGGCTGCTTGCGCATCTGCTCGGCGAACTGGTCCGCCACCGCCTCGGTGCGTTGCAGCGAGGCGCCCAGCGGCAGCGTCACCAGGCCGATCAGATAGCCCTGGTCCTCGTCCGGCATGAAGCCGGTGGGGCGGGCCTTCATCAGATACACCGCCGTCCCGGTCAGGATCAGGAAGATCAGCATCGACAGCACGCTGCGGCGGATCGCCGTGCCCACCGTGTCGGTATAGCGCGCGGTGAAGCGGCGGAAGCCGCTGTTGAAGGCCTTGAAGAAGCGCCCGAGCAGGCCGCCGAAGTGCGACTGCTCGGTGGGCTTGAGCAGCAGCGCGCACAGCGCCGGGGTGAAGGTCAGGGCGACGACGCAGGAGATCGCCACCGAGACCGCCAGGGTCAGGGCGAACTGCCGGTAGAACTGCCCGGTAAGGCCGCCGAGGAAAGCCACCGGCACGAACACCGAGATCAGCACCAAGGCGATGGCCACCACCGGCCCGGACACCTCCTTCATCGCCGCCTTGGTCGCTTCGCGCGCCGGCAGCTTGCGGTGGTCCATGATCTCGGTGACCGCCTCCACCACCACGATGGCGTCGTCCACCACCAGGCCGATGGCCAGCACCAGCGCGAACAGGGTCAGGGTGTTGAGCGAGAAGCCGAGGGCGACAAAGGCGCTGAAGGCGCCGATCAGCGACACCGGCACCGCCAGCATCGGGATCAGCGTGGCGCGCCAGCTCTCCAGGAAGATGAACACCACCAGCAGCACCAGCACGCCGGCCTCGAGCAGGGTCTTCACCACTTCGCGCACCGACTCGGACACGAACAGCGTGGTGTCGTAGGGGATGGAGTAGCGGATGCCCTTGGGGAAGGTGGGCTGCAACTCGTCCATCACCTTGCGCACGCCCTTGGCCACGTCCAGGGCATTGGCGTCCGGCAGCTGATAGATGCCGATGATGGCGGTGGGCACGCCATTGAGCTTGCTGGAGCGCGAATAGTCGGTGGCCGCCAGCTCGACCCGGGCGATGTCCTTGAGGTGCACGATGGCGCCGTCGCTGCCGGTGCGCACCACGATGGCGCCGTACTCCTCCGGCGTGGACAGGCGGCCCTTGACCTGGGCCACGTACTGCATCTGCTGCCCCGCCGGGGCCGGTTCGGCGCCGACCGTGCCGGCCGGGGCGACCAGGTTCTGCTCGCCGAGGATATCGCTCACATCCTGGGTGGTGACGCCCAGCCGTGCCATCTTGCCGGGGTCCAGCCAGATGCGCATGCCGTAGTCGCGGGCGCCGAACACCACCACCTGGCCGACGCCTTTGACCCGCGCCAGCGCGTCGTAGACGTGCAGCGTGGCGAAGTTGGACAGGAACAGGTAGTCATAACGCGGATCGTCGGAGCCGATCGCCACCACCAGCAGGATCTGCGGCTGGCGCTTGGCCACCGTCACACCCTGCTGGATCACCTGCTGCGGCAGCTGGCGCTGGGCGATGGCCACCTGGTTCTGCACGTCGACCGCGGCGATGTCCTGGTCGGTGCCGACGTCGAAGGTCACGGTCAGCGAATAGCTGCCGTCGTTGGCGCTCTTCGAGTCCATGTAGATCATGTGCGGCACGCCGTTGACCTGCTCCTCGATCGGCGCGGCGACGGACTGCTCGATGGTGGCGGCGTCGGCGCCCGGGAAGCTGGTGGAGACGACGATGGTCGGCGGCGTGATCTGCGGAAAGCGGGCGATCGGCAGACTGGACAGGGCCACCCCGCCGGCCAGCGTGATGACGATGGCCAGCACCGTCGAGAAGATCGGACGGTCGATGAAGAAGTTGATCACGCCGCGCCCCCGGCCGCTCCATTGGCCGGTTTTGCGCCGCTGGCCGGCTGCGCTGCTGGCGGCGGGCTGGCCGGGCCGGCGGGCGCTGCGGCCTTGGCCGGGGACGGCAGCGGCGTGGCGTTGACCGGCGTGCCCGGCTTGAGGCGCTGCACGCCGTCGACGATCACCACATCGCCGCTCTTCAGGCCCTGCTGCACCTGCCAGTCGTTGCCGATGCGCGGACCCATCTGCACGTCGCGCTGCTGCGCCTTGCCCTCGGCGTCGATCACCCAGACGTAGTTCTTACCCTGCAGATCGAGGATGGCGCGCTGCGGCAGCACGATGGCGTCCGCCAGTTGCGCCGCGGCCACCTGCACCCGCGCGAACTGGCCGGCGTGCAGCAGGTGCTGCGGATTATCCACTTCCAGGCGGATGGCCAGGGTGCCGGTGCGCTGGTCCACCGCCGGATCGATGAAGTTCAGGCGCGGCCGCTCGGTGTATTCGGAGCCGTCGGCCAGAAACACCCGGAACGGCGGCGCGGTGGCGGAATCCTGGTTCGGCGCCCGGCCAAGCTGACGCTGCATGGTCAGCATGCGCTGCTCGCTGATGCTGAAATTGATGTAGATGCGGTCGGTCTGGTAGAGCGTGGTGAGCAGGGTGGTGTTGGCCGTGACCAGGCCGCCCAGGCGCAGCTGCGCCCGGCCCATGATGCCGTCGATGGGGCTGGTGATGGTGGTGTAGCCCAGGTTCAACTCTGCGGTGCGCACGCCGGCCTTGCTGGCGTCGACCGAGGCCAGGTTGGCTTCGTTCTTGGCCACGGCCGCGTCCAGTTCCTGCTGGCTGACCGCGTCGATTTCGGACAGCGACTTGGCGCGCGCCAGGTCGCGCTGCGACTGCACCAGCGCCGCTTCGCTCTGCGCCAGCGCCGCTTTGGCCTGGGCCAGGGCGGCGATGTAGGGCTGCTGGTCGATGACGAACAACAGGGCGCCGGTCTTGAGGTGCTCGCCCTCGATCGGCACCTGTTTTTCCAGCACGCCGCCGACGCGCGGGCGGATCTCGACGGTATTGACCGCCTCGGTCTGGGCGACATAGTCCTCGGTGACGGTGGCCGCCTGCGGGGTCACCAGCTGCGTGGAGACGTCCACGGCCGGCGGCGTGGCCGGAGCCTTCTTGCCGCAGCCGCCGAGCGCCAGCGCGGACAGGCCGGCGCACAGGATCAGCCGCAACATCCCGGGTGAGCGCTGATCCATCCGGCGGCCCTGGGGATGAACCGGAGGTTCCCGGGTGGCCGCGGCAACATTGCAATAATGAGACATGAACAAATCCTGTGTCCTGTCGTAATGCCGCGTGGCCAGAAATCCATCCCGGTCGCCCCCTGGAGGCCGCTGACGTGACCGGTTGCGCAGCCAAAACTAACGTACGGAGCCGTGCGGCGCAATCGGCGGCTGGCGCGCCAGCGGGGCGGCTGATGCGATTTGGTGAAACATTTCTTAACCGATAGCATTTTGAACCGGCGGCGATTTTTTGGCGTCCAAGCCCCATAATCCCGCGTCTACAAATTTCCCCACGGCGAAACGCCGCTTCTGGAGTCCGATAAACATGCGCAAGGCGACCTGGATCGTCGTCGCTACAGTCACGGCGGCAGGGTATCTCGCCGCCTGTTCGCATTCCTCCTCCTCCAACTCCAGTCCCGCCGGTGCCGGCAAAGGCAAGAAGGCCGGTGACGACGCGCCGGTGCCGGTGACCGTGGCCGCAGTGGCGCGGCAGGATGTGCCGGTCTACCTCAATGGCCTGGGCTCGGTGCTGGCCTTCAACACCGCGACGATCCTGGCGCAGGTGTCCGGCCAGCTGGTCGCGGTGCCGTTCAAGGAGGGCGACGAGGTGGAGAAGGGCGCGCTGCTGGCGCAGGTGGACCCGCGTCCGTTCCAGGCGACGCTGGACCAGGCCATCGCCAAGAAGGTGCAGGACGAGGCCACGCTGCGCAGCGCGCTGCTCGACCTGAAACGCTACCAGGATCTGCTGCCGGACGGCTATGTCACCGGCCAGCAGGTCGATCAGCAGAAGGCCACGGTGCAGTCGGCCCAGGCGCTGGTGCAGGCCGACGAGGCCTCGATCGAGAGCGCGCGGGTGCAGCGGTCGTTCACCTCGATCCGCGCGCCGTTCAGCGGCGTCGCGGGCATCCGCCAGGTGGATGTCGGGAACCTGGTGTCCGCATCCAACTCCACCGGTATCGTGGTGCTGACGCAGATCAAGCCGATCGCGGTGACGTTCACCGTGCCGGAGCAGTCGCTGCCGCAGATCCGCGGCGCCGACAGCCAGCCATTGACCGTGGTCGCGGTGACCCGCGACAACCAGAAGGAACTGGCGCGCGGCGAACTGACCGCCTTCGACAGCCAGATCGACGCCACCACAGGCACCATCAAGCTCAAGGCGATCTTCCCCAACCAGGACAAGAAGCTCTGGCCGGGACAGTTCGTCAATGCGCGCCTGCTGGTGCGTACCGAGCATAACGCCCTGACCGTGCCGGCGCCCGCGGTGCAGCTGGGGCCGAACGGCAGCTTCGTCTACAAGGTGCAGGCGGACCAGACGGTGCAGATGCAGGCGGTGACGGTGGGCCAGTCGGAATCCAACGTCGCCACCATCACCACCGGCCTGGCCGAAGGCGACCAGGTGGTGGTGGACGGGCAGTCGCGGCTGCAGCCGGGTTCCAAGGTGCAGTTTGCCGCGGGCGCGGGCGATGCCGCAGGCGCGCCGGCACCGGCCGATGGCGCTGCGCCCGTCACCGCGCCGGCGGCCGATCAGCCGGGAGGAACGCAGAAGCAGCACCGGCACAAGGCGGAGCAAGGTGGCGGCGGCGGTAGCGGCGGAGCTTCCGGCGGCCTGCAATGAGCGTCAGCTCACCCTTCATCGACCGCCCCATCGCCACCTCGCTGCTGATGGTGGCGGTGCTGCTGCTGGGCATCCTCGGCTATCGTTTCCTGAGCGTGTCGGCGCTGCCGGCGGTGGATTTCCCCACCATCAGCGTCACCACGCAGTATCCGGGCGCCAGCCCCACGGTGATGAGTTCGCTGGTGACCACGCCGCTGGAACGCCAGTTCGGCCAGATCGCCGGCCTGTCGGCGATGAATTCGGTCAGCTCCTTCGGCGTCTCCACCATCACGCTGCAGTTCGTGCTGGACCGCAACATCGACGACGCGGCGCAGGACGTGCAGTCGGCGATCAATGCCGCCAAGGGCGTGCTGCCCGGCAACCTGCCGTATCCGCCGTCGTACAGCAAGGTCAACCCGGCCGACGCCGCGATCCTGTCGCTCGCCGTCACCTCCGATACCCTGCCGATCGACAAGGTCAACGACTTCGCCGACACCATCCTGGGCCAGAAGCTGTCGCAGGTGAGCGGCGTCGGCCTGGTCAGCATCGAGGGCAACCAGAAGCCGGCGGTGCGCATCCAGGTCAATCCGGCGGCGCTGGCCAACATCGGCCTGGGCCTGGAGGACGTGCGTTCGACGCTGGGCACCGCCAACGTCAACGCGCCCAAGGGCAGCTTCAACGGCGCCAGCGAGTCCTACACCATCGGCTCCAACGACCAGATCACGGCCGCCGCCGACTACAAGCCGATCATCATCACCTACAAGAACGGCGCTCCGGTGCGCCTGTCGGACATCGCCAACGTGGTGGACGGCGCCGAGAACGACCAGCTCGCGGCCTGGATCACCACGCCCGAAGGCGCCAGGCCGGCGGTGCTGCTCGACATCCAGCGCCAGCCCGGCGCCAACATCATCGAGACGGTGGACCGCATCAAGGCGCTGCTGCCGACACTGGAGGCGACGATCCCGGCGACGGTCAAGGTCAGCATCCTGTCGGACCGCACCCAGACCATCCGCGCCTCGGTGCGCGACGTGCAATTCACGCTGCTGCTGACGGTGGCGCTGGTGGTGATGGTGATCTTCGTGTTCCTGCGCAAGCTGTGGGCCACGGTGATCCCCAGCGTGGCGCTGCCGCTGTCGCTGGTCGGCACCTTCGGCGTGATGGCGCTGTGCAATTTCTCGCTCGACAACCTGTCGTTGATGGCGCTGACCATCGCCACCGGCTTCGTGGTGGACGACGCCATCGTCATGATCGAGAACATCGTACGTTATATCGAGCAGGGCATGGACCCGGAGCAGGCAGCGCGGGTCGGCGCCAAGCAGATCGGCTTCACCGTGATCTCGCTGACGGTGTCGCTCATCGCGGTATTCATCCCCCTGCTGCTGATGTCGGGCATCGTCGGCCGCCTGTTCCGCGAGTTTGCGCTGGTGCTGTCGATCTCGGTGGTGCTGTCGGCCGTGGTGTCGCTGACGCTGACGCCGATGATGTGCGCCAAGCTGCTCAGCGCCGCCGACGCGCACGAGCCGGGCCAGGAAGGCGGCGGCCTGCTGGCGTGGAGCGAGCGCATGTTCCAGCGCGGCATCGACGCCTATGGGCGCAGCCTGCGCTGGGTGATGCAGCGGCAGTTCATCACGCTGCTGGTGGCCCTGGCCACGCTGGTGTTCACCGTGCTGCTGTACGTTGTCATCCCCAAGGGGCTGATCCCGGTGCAGGACACCGGCGTGATCACCGGCATCACCGAGGCGGCGCAGAGCATCTCGTTCCCCGCCATGCGGGCGCGCCAGCAGCAGATCTCCGATATCGTGCGCCAGGACGCGGCGGTGCTCAACGTGTCCTCCTTCGTCGGTGCCGGCACCGTCAACCCCACGCTCAACACCGGGCGGCTGTCGATCGTGCTCAAGCCGCGCGGGCAGCGCCCTGACATCACCACGGTGATGCGGCGGCTGAAGGACGCGACCGCCGGGGTGGAAGGCATCTCGCTGTACATGCAGCCGGTGCAGGACCTGCAGATCGACAGCCAGGTCAGCCGCACCCAGTACCAGTACGTGCTGCAGGACACCGACACCGCGGAGCTGCGCCAGTGGGCGCCGAAGCTGACCGCGGCGCTGCAGCAGCGGCCGGAATTCGCCGATGTCACCAGCGACCTGCAGGCGCAGGGGCAACAGGTGCTGCTGACCATCGACCGTGACCGCGCCAGCCAGTTCGGCGTGCCGATCCAGACCATTGACGACACGCTGTACGACGCCTTCGGCCAGCGCCAGGTCAGCACCATCTACACTGAGCTGAACCAGTACCGCGTGGTTATGGAAGTGCTGCCGGAATACCGCAACCGGCCGGAAACGCTGCAGAAGCTCTACGTGCGCGCCAACGCCAACTACACCACGCTGTCCAGCGCCAGCGCCTCCAACGCCAACGCCTCCAAGGCGATCAACACCGCCGCGACGTCGGCCTCGTCGAACAGCGACATGGTGCCGCTGTCGGCGGTGGCCGGCATGAGCATGACCACCGCGCCTCTGGTGGTGACGCACCAGGACCAGCTGTCGGCGGTGACCATCTCCTTCAACCTCGGGTCGAGCGCCTCGCTCGGCGATGCGCTGACCGCCATCGCCGAGGTGGAGCAGGGCATCGGCCTGCCCAACACCATCCAGGCCAGCTACACCGGCACCGCGGCCGAGTTCCAGTCCTCGCTGGCCAGCGAGCCGATGCTGATCCTGGCGGCGGTGGTGGTGATCTATATCGTGCTCGGCGTGCTGTACGAGAGTTACATCCATCCGATCACCATCCTGTCGACGCTGCCTTCGGCCGGTGTCGGTGCGCTGCTGGCGCTGATGCTGACCGGCCAGGAGCTGTCGATCGTGGCGCTGATCGGCATCATTCTGCTGATCGGCATCGTCAAGAAGAACGCCATCATGATGATCGACTTCGCGCTCGACGCCGAGCGCAACCACGGCATGCGGCCGGAGGAGTCGATCTACCAGGCGGCGCTGCTGCGCTTCCGCCCGATCATGATGACCACCATGGCGGCGCTTCTCGGTGCGCTGCCGCTGGCGCTGGCCCACGGCAACGGCTCGGAGCTGCGCCTGCCGCTGGGCATCTCCATCGTCGGCGGCCTGCTGCTGTCGCAGGTGCTGACGCTGTACACCACGCCGGTGATCTACCTGTACATGGACCGGCTGGCCGGCTGGGTCGGCCGGCGGCGTGGCGCGGCTCCGGCGCAGGCCGAGCCGGCGCACTAAAGATGAGCGACGAAAGCGGCGCGGCGGGCGCGGGCGGCAGCCGGCAGCAGAAGACCAACGCCGCGCTGTTCAACATCAGCGAGCCTTTCATCCGCCGGCCGATCGGCACCGCGCTGCTCGCCGCCGGCATCTTCCTGCTCGGCATGCTGGCGCGCTATTCGCTGCCGGTGGCGCCGCTGCCCAATGTCGACATGCCGATCATCTTCGTCTCCGCCACCCAGCCCGGGGCGGCGCCGGAGACCATGGCCACCACCGTGTCGGCGCCGCTGGAGCGGCACTTCGGCCAGATTGCCGGCATCAACGAGATCACCTCCAGCAGCTCGCTCGGCAATGCCACGGTGGTGATGCAGTTCGACCTGAGCAAGAACATCGACAGCGCCGCCCGCGACGTGTCGCAGGCGATCAGCGCCGCTTCGGCCGACCTGCCGTCCGGGCTGCCGTCGCCGCCGACCTATCGCAAGGCCAATCCGAACAACGCGCCGGTGATGATCCTGGCCCTGACCTCGGACAGTTACACCCTGGCGGACCTGTACAACTACGCCGACTCGCTGCTGGCGCAGCGCATCAGCCAAGTCAAGGGTGTCAGCCAGGTTGACGTGGTGGGCGGGGCGCAGCCGGCGGTGCACATCCAGGTCAACACCGCGGCGCTGGCGGCGATGGGGCTGAACCTGGTGGATGTGCAGAACGCCCTGGCCGGGCTCAGCGCGCTGTCGCCGAAGGGCTCGCTGGGCGACGGCATGCAGACCTTCGTGCTCGACGCCAACGACCAGCTCAAGACCGCGGTGGACTTCAAGCCGCTGATCGTCGGCATGCACAACGGCAGCCCGGTGCCGCTGTCAGCGGTTGCCACCATCATCGACGGCCAGCTCAATCCGTTCCAGGCCGGCTGGTTCAACAAGCAACGCTCGGTGCTGCTGATGGTGCGCAAGCAGTCCGACGCCAACGTCATCGACACGGTCGACGGCGTCGCGGCGCTGATGCCGTTGCTGCGGAGCTGGCTGCCGCCGGGGGTCCAGTTCGACGTGCAGACCGACCGCACGGTGACCATCCGCGCTTCGGTCAGGGATGTGCAGACCTCGTTGCTGGTATCGGTGGCGCTGGTGATCCTGGTGATGCTGCTGTTCCTGCGCCGCGGCGTGCCCACCGCCATCGCCGGCATCACCGTGCCGCTGTCGCTGGCCGCCACTTTCGCCGTGATGTGGCTGTTCGACTTCAGCATCGACAACTTCTCGCTGATGGCGCTGACCATCTCGGTGGGGTTCGTGGTGGACGACGCCATCGTCGTCATCGAGAACATCACCCGCCATATCGAGGCCGGCATGAAGCCGTTCGCCGCGGCGCTGCAGGGCGGGCGCGAGATCGGCTTCACCGTGCTGTCGATGAGCCTGTCGCTGATCGCGGTGTTCATCCCGATCCTGTTCATGGGCGGGGTCGTGGGGCGCCTGTTCCACGAGTTCGCGGTGACGCTGGCGGCGGCCATCGCCGTGTCGGGCGTGGTGTCGCTGACGCTGACGCCGTCGCTGTGCGGCCGCTACCTGCGCGCCGAGCGCCACGACCGGCCGCCGGGACGCTTCGCCCGCGCCGCCGAGGCCGGCTTCGACGGGCTGCTCGCCGTCTACCGCGGCGGACTGGGCTGGGCGCTGCGCCACAACTGGCTGATGCTGCTGATCACGCTGGGGGCGGTGGTGGGCACGGTCTACCTGTATTACGCCGTGCCCAAGGGCTTCTTCCCGCAGCAGGATACCGGCATGATCCAGGGCAACACCATGGCGGCGCAGAACATCTCGTTCGACGCCATGGTGGCCAAGCAGCAGCAGGCCGCCGACATCGTGCTGCACGACCGCGACGTCGATTCGATGGGCTCCTTCGTCGGCGGCCGCAACGCCGCCAACAACGGCAGCATGTTCATCAGCCTGAAGACCCGCGCTCAGGGGCGCCGCTCCACCGTCGACCAGGTGATCAACCGGCTGCGGCCGCAGTTCGCCCGCATTCCCGGCCTCAGCGTCTACCTGCAGCCGGTGCAGGACGTGCGCGCCGGCGGGCGCGCCGGCAATTCGCAGTACACCTACGCGGTGCAGTCCTCCGACATCCAGGAGCTCTACACCTGGGTGCCGAAGCTGGTGGACAAGCTCAGCACCATGCCGCAGCTCAAGGACGTGAGCAGCGACATGCAGAAGGCCGGGCTGCAGCTCAACGTGGTGGTAGACCGCGACACCGCTTCGCGGCTGGGCCTGAACCCGGCAGAGATCGATCGCGCGCTGGGCAACGCCTTCGGCCAGGCGCAGGTGCTGATCACCTATACCGAGCTGAACCAGTACCACGTCATCCTGGAGGCGCTGCCCAGCGACCAGCGCGACCCCAACACGCTGGACCGCATCCGCATCGTGTCGTCCAGCGGCGCCATCATTCCGCTGTCGGCGGTGGCGCACTTCGAGAACGGCATCGCGCCGCTGTCGATCAGCCACCAGGGGCAGTTCCCGGTGGTCAACATCAGCTTCAACCTGGCGCCCAACGTGGCCCTGGGCGACGTCACCAAGCTGATCCAGAAAACCTTGCTGGAACTGCACGTGCCGGCCGACATGCACGGCGATTTTGCCGGCAATGCGCAGCTGTTCCAGCAGTCACTCGGCACGCTGCCGCTGCTGATCCTGACGGCGCTGCTGGCGGTGTACATCGTTCTCGGCATGCTTTACGAGAGCCTGATCCACCCGCTGACCATCCTGTCGACGCTGCCCACCGCCGGCATCGGCGCGCTGCTGGCCCTGCTGCTGACCGGCACCGACCTGTCAATCGTGGCCATCATCGGCATCATCCTGCTGATCGGCATCGTCAAGAAGAACGCCATCATGATGATCGACTTCGCGCTCGACGCCGAGCGCACCCAGGGCATGTCGCCGCGGGACGCGATCTACCAGGCCTGCCTGATCCGCTTCCGGCCGATCATGATGACCACGCTGGCGGCCCTGTTCGGGGCGGTGCCGCTGGCGGTGGGCATGGGCACCGGCTCGGAGCTGCGCCAGCCGCTGGGCATCGCCGTCATCGGCGGCCTTCTGGTGTCGCAGATGCTGACCTTGTTCACCACGCCGGTGGTGTACCTGGCGCTGGAGCGGCTGGCCACCAAGCGGCGCAAGCGCAGGCAGGTGCAGGTCGAGGCCCTGCCGGCCGCCCATTGAGGCTGCGGCAAGCCGCCACCCGCCACCCGTCCCGGCGGGGACGGCAAGCTGACGGCCGCTGACGGCCGCGTCCGGGCATGAAAAATCACCGGCTTACGCGCGTTTCGCGGTAAAATCCTCGAACACGGGGTGTAGCGCAGTCTGGTAGCGCACCTGCCTTGGGCGCAGGTGGTCGCAGGTTCGAATCCTGTCACCCCGACCAAATTAGCCACTGTAACCATCAACTTGCGCTCATCCGGGCTGCTCTCGACCTACCGAATGGATCTCAAATCCGTCCTTGCCCCCGTCACGGGCGACATGGGCCGCGTCGACGCGCTGATCCGCGCGCGGCTGTCCTCCGAAGTGGTGCTGATCAACGAGATCAGCGGCTACATCATCAATGCCGGCGGCAAGCGCCTGCGCCCGGCGACGGTGCTGCTCAGCGCCCGCGCCCTCGGCGCCGCGGACGACCTGCCGTGCCTGCTGGCAGCGGTGATCGAGTTCATCCATACCGCCACGCTGCTGCACGACGATGTGGTGGATCACTCCGACCGCCGCCGCGGCCAGAAGACCGCCAATGCCGTGTGGGGCAACTCCGGCGCGGTGCTGTCGGGCGATTTCCTCTACTCGCGCAGCTTCCAGCTGATGGTGGAGGCGGACCGCATGGCCATCATGCGCGTCATGGCCGACGCCACCAACGCCATCTCCGAAGGCGAGGTCCTGCAGCTGATGAACTGCAACGACCCGGAAGTCACCGAAGAGCGCTACCTGCGCGTGATCGAACTGAAGACCGCGCGCCTGTTCCAGGCCGCCTCGGAGATCGGCGCCATCGCCGCCGATGCCACGCCGCAGCAACAGGCGCAGATGGCCGCCTACGGCCACGCGCTGGGCATGGCCTACCAGCTGGTCGATGACCTGCTGGACTACACCGCGGACCCGGAAGTCAGCGGCAAGAACCTGGGCGTGGACCTGGCCGAAGGCAAGCCGACCCTGCCGCTGATCTACGCCATGCGCAAGGGCACCGCCGAGCACGGCGCCCTGATCCGCGACGCCATTGTGCAGGGTCATGCACAAAAATTGACCGAAGTGCTCGAAGCCGTTGAAGCCGCGGGCGCAATCCCGTACACTCGCGCCCTCGCTGAACGCTATAGCGATTCAGCAGTCGCGGCGCTGGGTGGATTTCCCGATTCCCCGTACAAACAGTCGCTGCAGGATCTGGCCCGTTTTACCATCCAGCGGATGAGTTGAGAGGGGCTTTAGCGGGGCGTAGCTCAGCTTGGTAGAGCGCTTGCTTCGGGAGCAAGAGGTCGCAGGTTCGAATCCTGTCGCCCCGACCAATTAAGTATATGATCTAGAACGACTTTTTTGTCGTTCTAGAGCCAAATCCCTGCTGTAATACCTTCTTCGGGTGCAAGATCCGCACTCTATCCGCATTCGGGGAACGTTGGCATCCAGAAACCAACGTGAGCAGGTGCGCGCAGACGGAAAGCGTGGGATCAGGTGCGACGTCTTGGCGAAGAGGGGCGTCGTCAAATCGAGACGTTGCTCGATTTGGCACCGACCCCCAGCTTCCGGGGCTGCAACGTAGACCAGACTCTGCACCGTGGCGGCCTTGCCTGTTCGGACGCTCTCGGTGTTCGCCCAAAGCAGCTGTGTTTCTAAACCCTAAATTGGGATGCGGAGGCAGGGCAGCCGGAAAAGGTACCCTGCCCCCCATCTTGATGCGGCCGCGGTGCCACCCGGGGTGGCGCGACTATCTCACTTGCCGGCCGCTGCTTTCGCAATGAACCCGGCGACCTCGGCGGGATGCGAGAGCATAGGGACGTGGCTGGAGTTGATATAGATGGTCGTCGCCTTGATCTGCGCGGCCATCTGCTTCTCCAGCTCCGGTGAGATCATCCGGTCCTGATCCGCCACGATGTAGTAGCTGGGCCTATCCTTCCAGGCCGCGACTGTGACTTTGGCACCGAGCTCATTCGGGCCACTGGCCTGCCCCTGCGTCGCGGCCAGGATCTTCTTCTCGGCCGGCGTCAGGTCCTGCGCGAAGGCGTCGGCGATACCCGGGTCGGTCAGACGGAGGTAGCCATTCGCATCCGGGCGGAACTCCTTGGCGCCTGGCGTCGGCGCGGCCTTGCCGTTCAGGTCGCCGGCGGATTCGCCGGCGTCGGGGGCGAACGCGGCGACGTAGACCAGTGCGGCCACTTTCGGATCGCTGCCAGCTTCGGTGATCACGGCACCGCCATAGGAATGGCCTACCAGGAGCACGGGGCCGTCTTCCAGGGCGAGGGCGCGTTTGACGGCGGCGGCGTCGTCCGCAAGCGTGGTGAACGGAAGGTGGACCGCGGTGACGTGGAACCCCTTTTTCTCCAGCAGCGGAATGATTTTATTCCAGCTGGAGCCGTCCGCCCAGGCACCGTGCACGAGCACGATGTTGTGCAGGCTGGCAGCTTGCGCCGCGGCGGGCGCCAGTGCCAGCAGCGCCAGTGCGCCGGCGCCGACGGCGTGCTGCGCCCGCCGGACCAGCCAATTGCCGCGAGTATTGCTTCGCTTCATTTCATCGCTCCTTCGATCTGAAAGTACAGGCCGTGGGTAAATCCTGTCTTTTCGGAAGTTTGTGAACAAGCCGAAAAAACGGGTTCGAGGCGTATTCGCCTTGATACGCTTCACATCCGTCCAACGCCAAGCCGCAGAGCGGAGGCCGCGAATGCGCGATGTTCTGTTCACGACGCGGCCTGCCGCGCCACGCCAAAGGATTTGGCCAAGGTCGACCGCCAAAGCCATTCAGGGAGTATCTTTTGAAGGATATGCGCTCCTTGGGTATGCACCGGGTAGCGCAGCCGTGCGGTTGCATCGGTAGCGGCGCGGAAGATGGTTGTGGCGACACGCGCCGGTCCAGGGAGCGATGACTCCGGCGCTGTCGCCTCGCGCATCGAGCGTTCGACCGCTCCAAGACCAGGTTGATAGGCGTCGTGCTGCGCAAACTCCTGCACAAAGTTGGTCCTGATTCCGCCCGGCTCAACCAGCTTGATCCGGATGTTGAGGGGAGCGAGCTCGTAGTACAGCGACTCACTCAGGCCCTCCAGCGCAAACTTGCCTGCGCAATACGCGGAGAGGAATGGAATCCCGAAACGTCCGGTTACAGAGGACACGTTCACGATGACGCCGCCGTTTTGCGCGCGGAAGGCCGGTAACACGGCCCGCATTACATGAATTGGCCCAAAAAAATTCGTCCGAAAGTGCTGCTCGATGCCTTCAACCGTCAATGCCTCCAACGGGCCCGCCATTCCCACGCCGGCATTGTTGACGACGGCATCGATGCGTCCCGTCGTGCGCAGACACTCAGCGACCGCTGATTGCACGGACACGCGGTCGGTCACATCCAGGGGCAATCGCAGCACCCGCTCGTGCCGGCTCCAGCCGCCGATCTTCTCCGGGTGCCTGGCTGTGGCACAAACGCGCCAGCCCCGGTCGATGAAATGCTGCGCGGTAGCTTCGCCAATCCCGCTTGCCGCACCGGTGATCAATACGATTTTCATGAGAGTCTGCGTTTATTTTGGACTAAACAGTCCGGAATATACTACAGATTGCGACCGTGGATGGCCGGTAGCGCCGCTTCGTCTCTTTGGAGAAGACGGTCGCCGTGTAAAATTGGCAGGTAAAAGGCAGATCGCACCCGCAGCCAACGGGTGTCGATCTGGAAGTATCCAGAAGCACCACCGGAGATCGGGATGGCCAGGCACAAGGAATTCGACCGGGACTCGGCGCTCGCTCTGGCCCTGGACGTGTTCTGGGAGAACGGATACGGCAATACCTCCACCGACGTCCTGCTGGGCCGCATGAAGATCAGCCGGCAGAGCCTCTACGATACGTTCGGAGACAAGAAGCATCTCTATCTGGAAGCGCTGAAGGCTTACACCGAGAAGAGCATCGGCGAAGCCATTCGCCATTTGAACAAGCCGCAAAGACCTCTGGCTGGCATCGAAGAAATGCTGGTCGCTCTGGCATCGAAGCCTGCAAAGGAGCGAGTGCTGGGATGCATGGGCGTGAACGCAGTCTGCGAGTTCGGAAGTGCCGATCCCGACGTCATGAACGCAATGGCAGAGCCTAGCGGCAGGCTGATGGAGGCACTGCAAGACCGTCTGCGCGAGGCAAAGGCCCAAGGCGAGGTAGCCGACGATCTCGACGAGTCAGGCGGTGCGATGTTCGTGAATTCGATCATGAATGCTATTCGAGTCTCGGCAAGGGCAGGTGCGCCAAAGCCGGCTCTTGTCGCCATGGCGAAGTTCACCCTGGACGGGATCAGGCGTCGCCAGTAGTTGAGGTGCTCGCAAAAGCCTGATTCAGTTTTTGCTCCGGCAGTGCCAAGAAAGACCCTTTTTATTTTGGACTGAGTAGTCCATAATCGGTCGAATAAGGTCCTACCTGCCCATCACGCCATGGGCAATGGCATAACCGGGAGGAGAACCCAGGTGCGTAGACTTCTGATGGCCGCTCTGCTGGCCAATGGCCTCGTTTTGCTGTGCGCTTGCGGCAGCGGCCAGCCTGTTGCTTCCCCGCCGTCCATCAACGTGCTTTCGAGCCGGACGGATCTGATCGCCGGTGGCAATGCGCTGGTCGAAATCGTGCCGCCGCCGGGAGTGGACCCCGGCGACATCAGGGTGCAGCTCGGCAGCAGCGACATTACTGGCAGCTTTGCCATGCGCGCCAATGGCAAGTTCGAGGGCCTGGTCACCGGCCTGGCCGACGGCGCCAATGTGCTGTCGGCCAGCAGTGGAGATGGGGCGAGGTCCAGCGTTTCGCTGATCAATCACCCGATTTCAGGGCCTGTGCTTTATGGACCGCAGATCACGCCCTGGTCCTGCGGTGCTGGGGCAGTGGACGCGCAATGTGATCGCCCGGTTTCGTATTCCTACAAGTACATCTCCAGCAATACCGCCAAATCGGGCTTTCAGGACTACGATCCGGCCAATCCGCCCACGGATGCTGCGAACACAACGACCGATACCGGAGTGACGGTACCCTTTGTTGTCCGACTCGAAACTGGCGTGATCGACCGGGACTACTACAACGTGGCGGTTCTGTTCGACCCAAAGAAGAGCTGGGCGCCATGGCAGCCACAGGCCGGCTGGGATCGGAAGCTGCTGGTCAAGCATGGCGCTGGCTGCGGCATGGGCTATGGCCAGTTGAACACCGTGGCGATGTCCACGGTGCTCGATCAATACGCGTTGTCTAAGGGACACGCCGTGCTGTCGGTGGCGCTCAACGATGCGGGGCACAACTGCAACCTGCCAGTCGAGGCCGAGGCCATGATCATGACGAAGCAGCATTTCGTCGAAGCCTATGGTCCGCCGGCCTACACCTTCGGCTTCGGCGCGTCGGGAGGCGGCCTGGCTCAGCAGTGGATGGCGAACGCTTTTCCGGGAATCTACGACGGTACGATCACCCAGGTGGCATTTCCGGACGCTGGATCGACAGCCGTCGAAGTCGAGGACTGTGCGCTGCTGCGCAACTATTTCCTGGGGCCGGGTCTTGCATGGACCGGGCAGGCGCAGGCCGCCGTGGCCGGGCACATTTACGACGCCGGCAGCGGAGATGCCGTGTGCCAGAACTGGGTCGACTTCTATGGATTCAACAAGGCCTTCAATCCATCCGAAGGACTTGGCCTGACGGACCTCCTGCTCGCGGGTCTGGCTCAGTCGCAGGGTGCAACAATCGCTCCGACGTCCTTCGGTGGTTGCGACGCCACTGCGGCCCAGATCTACAACCCCCTGCTGAATCCCGGCGGTGTGCGCTGCACGCTGCAGGATTACATGGTGACGATGTTCGGCCGGCGCAGCAGCGATGGCTTCGCCAATCGAGCCTATTCGAACGTTGGCGTGCAATACGGCCTGGCGGCGCTTAACAGCGGCGCGATCACGCCGGAACAATTTGTTGATCTCAACTCGAAAATCGGATCGCACGACATCGACTACAAACTCCAGCCGACACGTGTGGCGGCGGATGCCGGCGCGCTGGCAACCGCCTACCTCACGGGATACGTCAACGAAGCGAAGGGGATGGCTACGGTCGCAAACATCCATCTGCGGCCCATCGACACGACGACGATCCACCACCAATACCGTGCCTGGTCGATTCGCGCCCGACTCGATCGTGCGAACGGTACCCACGGCAACCAGGCGATCTGGTACAACGCGGGCAGTCAGAATGAGGCCTATGACGCGATGGATCAGTGGCTGACCGCGCTCGCGAGCGACAACAGCAATGCGAGCCTTGCGCAGAAAGTGATCAACAACCGTCCCGCTGCGGCTAATGATCGCTGCAATAACCAGGACGGCAGCGGTCTCACCATGCGGCAGTGCACCGGTGTGGATGATGGATCTCCTCGAATGGCCGCCGGAGAAGACCTGACCGACGATATTGTGGAATGCCAGCTCAAGCCCCTTAACCGCAACTCATATTCGGTAACCTTTACCGATGCTCAATGGTCGGCGCTGCAGTCAGTGTTTCTGAATGGTGTTTGCGACTATTCCCTTCCAGGCAAAGCGCAACAAATGGCGCAGGTGTGGATGACGTATCTGGATGCGGTGGGGCAGCCGATTGTGGGTGGGATGCCGCTTCCGGCACCGCCGCCGGGATCCGGTTTGTCGTGGTAAGCACAGACCGGGCAAAAGTGATTCTCTGTTTTGTGGCCTGGTTGAGCATGTAAGCTGAAAGCCTTTGGCGTGGCTCAACGTGAGGCTGGAAACGACCTGCGATGGAATACACCAAGTGATCAGAGGCGGAATCCCCTAACAGTTCATAAGTGCGGCCTTCAGACGAACCGAAAGGACTCGGCGGACTGTATTTTTAAGGAATTGTAATTATTTTACGTTGATTTTGTTAAGCCAGATTGATTCGTTATTTTTTTAGCACTGAAGCTCTGGGCATCAATGAACGAATCAAAAACGGCAGCGGCATACTAAAAAGTCCTTCGTATACATACAAATAACAACGGGTATCGGTTTTTTGTGGAGACCGTCCGCAAAGCCGCATCCTCCAAGTGTTGCAGCCTTGAGCGTAACGGCAACAGAACCGTCACATCGCGCTCCTACCATCGAAAAATCCGCTTCATTTCACTCGGACAGCTTTTGCATGCCTTCCTGTCGTGCAAACTGGGGAACGCTTTGTGTACGCGCACTTTGCTTGCTACGCCCAAAATAGTTACGGCAGGTTTATACATCGCGGCCGGCACTTGGCTTGTGCTGTCAGGCATGCAGCCTGCGTTTGCGCAGGTACCCGAAGCAGCAGCGGCGTCGACGTCCAAAGACAGTGACAAGTCTTCGGCGACGGTGATCAACAAGCCGCCGGTACGGACACTCGATATTTTCGAGTATCTCGTCGAGGGAAACTCGGTGCTCGACGACGCGGCAATTGGTGACGCGGTCGAGCCGTTCCTGGGCCCCGGAAAAGCCGCCGATGACGTCGACAAGGCTCGCGCCGCGTTGGAAGACGTATATCACGCCCGCGGCTACAAGACCGTATCCGTGGCCATTCCCCGCCAGACGGTTCGTAACGGCGTCGTCCACCTGCAAGTGATTGAAGGGCATATCGGCCATCTCGAGGTCGTCGGGTCGCAGTATCACTCGATCGATCAGATCAAGGCGGAAGCGCCATCGCTGGCGGAGGGTGCCGTCCCGGATTTCAATCAGGTGCAAAAGGACATCGTTACCCTCAATCAGCAGGCGGACCGCAAGGTCACGCCGGCGCTGAAGGCTGGGGCGACGCCCGACACCGTCGATATCGATCTGGTCGTTGATGATCATCTGCCGCTGCACGGTTCAGTCGAGATCAACAATCGCAAGAGCCAGGATACCAGCGAGTTGCGTACCGTAGGCTCGCTGTCCTACGACAATCTATGGCAGCTGGGCCACAGCGTGTCCGTTTCCTACCAGACGGCGCCGGAAAACCAGAACGACGCCAGGGTGATCTACGGCTCCTACCTGGCCAGGTTCGGCAGCAGCCCGTTCAATCTGCTGGTCAATGGGATCGATACCAACAGCAATGTCTCGACTGTGGGCGGTACTGATGTCATCGGCAAAGGGCAGGTTGCCGGCATCCGCGGCATCTGGACCCTGCCGGGCAACGACGCCGTCTATCGCAGCCTGACGGCGGGAGTTGATTACAAGCACTTCAAGAACCTCACCGCTCTGGGCGGGCAGGGGTTTGAAACCCCGGTGACCTATTTTCCGTTCACCGTGGCGTATGACGTGGTACAGCGCTTTCCTGCATCGGCGTTGCAGGCAAACTTCACCTTCACCTTCGCCAATCCCAAGATCGGTAGCACAACCGATACGCTGAAGCTGAGTCGCGCCACCGGCGCAAGGGGGCAGCAGTTCTCCTACCGCGGCAGTTTCAGCTGGACCCAGGATCTGCCGCACGGGACACAAAGCCTGCTGCGCTTCAGCGGTCAATACACCGATCAAGTGCTGATCACCAACGAGCAATTCAGCGCGGGCGGATGGGACACTGTGCGCGGCTACCTGGAGGCGGAGGCGCTAGGCGACCTGGGCTTTGACGGCACCATCGAAATCCGCAGTCCGGCGCTGGCCGATTCGCTGCGCCCCGGCAAGGGCAGGTTGTTTGAGGATTTCCGGGTCATTGCTTTTGTCGACGGCGCCGACCTGACGGTACATGAGCCTGCCAACGACCAGCAGAGTCAGTTCGGATTGGCCAGTTTTGGCGCCGGCGCCAGCTTCAAGGTGTTTTCCTTCCTCAGCGGCGCAATTGATTGGGCCGATCCGATTCTGTCGGGCCCGGCGACGCGTGCCTGGTCGAGCCGCGCATTGTTCCGCGTCTGGACCTCCTTTTAGCGGAGATGACATGAAAGCGCTTCTGATGTTTCCGAGAAAAACGCCGACCGCTCCTGATGTACGCCGTGCGCCGTGCTTGCGCCTGCTCGCATTGTTGTTTGTCTTGCTGGTGCCCGCCACTGCGTCTGCTTCGTGGTGGAACCATGACTGGTCTTATCGCAAGCAGATCGTCATCGACGCAGGCGCCAAGGGTGCTGATCTGAAGACCGATCTCAATGAGATTCCGGTGCTGATCCGTCTGCATGAAGGCGTATTCAAATTTGCGAACGCCAACAACGATGGCTCCGACCTGCGCTTTGTCGCGGAAGACGATAAGACCCCGTTGAAATTTCACATCGAGAAATTTGATTCAGTATTCAATCTTGCCTTTATCTGGGTGGCCCTGCCCAAGCTGAAAGCCGGGGACACCACCAAGATCTGGATGTACTACGGCAACACCAAGGCCGCGGCCGACACCGACACGCGCGCCACGTACGATCCCGATCAGGTGCTGGTCTACCACTTCGGCGAGCGTGGCACGCCGGTGTCGGATGCGACTGGATATGCCAACAACTCGCGTTCCATCGCCGGCGTCGACGAGTCCGGTTTGATCGGCACCGGCGCAAAATTCGACGGCCAAACCGCCGTGACCGTACCCGCATCGTCCTCGCTGGCGCTGGCCGCGGGCGGCGCCTTGACCTGGTCGGCCTGGATCAAGCCGGCGACGGCCGATGAGGACGCAGTGCTGTATGCGCGCCATGACGGTGCCCGATCACTGCTCATCGGGTTCAGCAAGGGCGCGCCCTACGTATCGGTTTCCGACGATTCCGGCGCCGTTCATCAGAGCCCGCCGAGCCTGCCGCTGGGTGACAAGGGTTGGCACAACCTGGCCGTGACCGCTGTCGGCGCGCAGATAACGCTATACGTCGACGGCCAGGTCGGTCCGGTGCTCGCGGCAGCCACACCGGCGCTCAATACAGACGCCAGTTTCGGCGCGGCTTCTGGCGCGGCAGGTGCGCCGGCGGCAGGTTCCACGGGTTTCGTCGGTGAACTGGACGAGTTGCAAATTTCGAAGATCGCGCGAGAGCCGGCTTATCTGCAGGTCGCCGCGCTCAACCAGGGCGTCAGCGACAAGCTGATCGTCTACGGCCAGGATGAGCAGCTGTCATCGTGGAGTTCCGGCTATGTCGGCGTCATCCTCAAGTCGGTGACGCTGGATGGTTGGGTCATTATCATCGTGCTGCTGATCATGGCGGTCATCAGCTGGGGCGTAATGGCGAGCAAGGCCGGACGCATCAGCAGCGTCGCCAAGGGCAACAAGACGTTTCTCGAACTGTTCCGCGCCGTGGCTGGAGATTTCAGCGCCCTGAATCATCTGGCGGCAGGAAGCAGTGTTGCACAGGGAATCGACCTGCCGGAAGAGAAACGCCTGCTGCTGCAGCAGGCGCCGCTATTCCATCTGTTCAGCGCGGGCGTCGATGAATTGCGCCAGCGCCTGAAAGGTGACGGTACCGAGCGCGGCAAACCCGCTTATCTTACGCCGCAGTCCATCGAAGCAATCCGCAGCAGCCTCGATTCCAGCCTGGTGCAGGAAACACAGGCGCTGAACAGGCGCATGGTGCTGCTGACCCTGGCCATCAGCGGGGGGCCATTCATCGGTCTGCTCGGAACGGTGATGGGCGTGATGATCACCTTCGCCGCCATTGCTGCGTCCGGCGACGTCAACATCAACTCAATCGCCCCAGGTATCGCTGCCGCGCTGGTGGCCACCGTCGCCGGCCTGCTGGTCGCGATCCCGGCGCTGTTCGGCTACAACTACTTGATCACCCGCATCAAGGAGATCACTGCCGACATGCAGGTGTTCGTTGACGCGTTCATCACCCGCATGGCCGAGAGCTACAACGCACCCCCGGCGTTGCGCGCAATGGCGGCGGAGTAGAAGCCATGCAGCTGCAGACGGACGAAAAGCCGTACGACGACATCAACATCACGCCAATGCTGGATCTGGCTTATGTGTTGCTGATCATCTTCATCATTATGACCACCGCCGCGGTTCAGGGCATCAAGGTCAATCTGCCCAAGGCCAGCGATACGCCGAGCTTGTCCAAACCCAAGACTGCGGCCATCACCATCACCAATGACGGCAAGATTTTCCTCGACGCAGTGCCGGTAACCATGGACGAGTTGGCCAATCGCTTGCGCCAGCGCAAGGCAGCGGACCCGGATCTGCCGGTGGTGGTGCGCGGCGACGGTGAAACCCAGTACAAGAACGTGGTGGAAGTTCTGGCCTTGCTTGGTCAGCTGAACATCACGCAACTTGGGCTGGTTACGCAGCGCCTGGTCCAGTAATGCAGCGCCAGGTCCAGTAATGCAGGCCCGTTCGTGAAACGCCGCCGGATCGGAAAGGCCACGCTGCGCCGCGCCGCCGCCGGCGCCGTTGCATTGGGGGTGGTGATCGGCCTGGGTCTTCTGGTCTACAAGATCTTCACCGGAACCACTGTGATGCCGATGAAGACGGTTCCCGACGTTGTCACGCTCAAGCTGGTGCAGCCGCCCCCGCCACCCCCGCCTCCGCCGCCGCCGAAGATGGTGGAACAGCCAAAGATGAAGGAGCCGGAGATGAAACCGGAGCAGCCGGTGGAAAACAAGCCCCCGGCCCCCAAGCAATCCGCCAGTCCTCCGGGGCCGCCCGCGCTCGACATCAAAGGGCAGGGGCCTTCCGACGCTTTCGGTCTCGAGGGCAAGCCAGGTGGTGGTGAGTTCCTCGGTGGCGGCGGGGGTGGGGGCGGCAGTCGCTTCGGCTGGTATGCCGCCATCATTCAGGGCCGCGCACGCGAGGCCCTGCAGAAGCAGCGCAAACTGATCGGTACGCGCTATCAGGTCGGTGTGCAGCTGTGGTTAAGCGCGGATGGGGTGCCGGAACGGATTGAACTGATCAACTCCACCGGTAAGCAGGACGTCGATCAGTTGCTCAGGGATGTGCTTCTGGGCCTGGGAAAGCTGCCCCAACCACCGCCCAAAGACATGCCGGAGCCAGTCATTCTCCAGGTCAGCACCTCATGACATACATCGACGCGCGGCCGCGCCCCCGAGCTTTTCGGCAATCCAACAGAACCGCAGTGGAGTCGGATCAATGAAGTCATCCAGCCGGACATTTGGTTCGCCGTTCCACACGGCGCCGCGAGCGTCGCTGGGCGCGGCCGCGTTGCTGTCCTGCGCGGCCGCTTTTACGGCGGCGGCGCAGCAGGTGGCCGCGCCGGCGAACGCGCCACCAGCCGCGCCGCAGCAGGAGAGCGTCACGGAGGAACTGATCCGCATGCTGGCGCAGCACAATGCTTTGTCGCAGGCGGACGCCGAAACGCTGCTCAAGCGCCTGCAGGCGGAGAAGTCGGCGTCGACGCAGCCCGCGGTGTCTCAGCCGGCCTCCGCGGAGGCCGGCAGCGCAGCTGCCGCGCAGGGCAATAAGGGGGACGTGCATGTGATCTACGTTCCCGAGAGCCAGAAGCAGAAGATGCGCGATGAGATCAAGCAGGAAGTTCTGGCCACGGCCAAGGCCGAAAACTGGGCGCAACCCAACGGCATGCCCGAATGGATCAAGCGCATTAGTTTCAGCGGCGACTTCCGCTTTCGAAACGAGTGGGACCTGTTCGACAGTACCAATGACAGTTTCATCAACTACCAGGCGATCAACACCGGTAGTCCTTATGACGTCAACGCGCTCAATTCGCTGTCGACCCTGACCCCGCCGCCCACGCTCGATACGAACCAGGATCGGGAGCGGCCCCGTCTTCGCGCGCGCATCGCCATGGACGCCAAGGTCAGTGACGAGTTGACCGCCGACTTCCGCTTCTCCACCGGTAATGACAACAACCCGGTTTCGACCGATCAGACCTTGGGCGGCGAGGGCAGCGCCAGTTCCGGCGACTTCAACCGGCCGGTGTTCTACTTTGATCGCGCCTACCTGGAATATCGGCCGCTGCCGGGTGTGGAGGCCTGGGCGGGGCGCATGCCGGACCCTTGGTTCGCACCGACCAATCTTGCGTGGTATCAGGACCTGGCGTTTGATGGTGTGGCCGGTTCCTACACCTGGCAGACGCGTGGCGGCTTTGCGCCTTTCGCAACGCTGGGCGCCTTTTCGGTGGAGAACACTTCGCTCAACTTCCCGTCGACCGGCACCGCAGGTAGCGGCGGCAAGGTCGCCAGCCGCGACAAATGGCTCTACGCGGGGCAGATCGGCCTCAACTATGCTCTTACGCCACAGCTGAGCCTGAAGCAGGCCATTGCGTATTACTACTTCTCGCACCTCAATGGTCAGGTTTCCTCCGCTTGCCAGGCGTACTCGGCTTCGGATGCCTGCGACAGCGACGTCTCGCGGCCCGGCTTCATGCAGAAGGGCAATACCCTGTTCGAATTGCGCGATCTGCTGCCCAATCCGAACATCACCAATCCGAATGCCGCGCCCCAGTACCAGTATTTCGGCCTTTCCGCGCCGTTCCACGAGCTGGACGCTGCCGTTCAGCTCGATCAAGCGCTGGATGGACCGATCCACCTGATTTTCAGCGGCGAAGCGGCTGTCAATCTGGGGTACAACCGCAACCGCGTGCTGAGCCTTGGCCCGCCAACCAGCATCGGGCCGGTCAACAATTTCGACCCCTGTCCGCTCAAGCCGCCGCCGTCCGGCTGCTCGGGTCCGTACCACGCCGGCAACGTCGGCTGGCAGGCCCAACTGCTCGGCGGCTATCCCACCATCCGCGAGCGTGGCGAATGGCGGCTGGTTGGCGGCTACCGCTACCTGGAATCCGACGCGGTGGTTGACGCGTTTACCGACTCCGACTTCCATCTCGGCGGCACCAATGCCAAAGGCTACTACCTGTTCGGCGCGCTGGGTTTCGTACACAACGCCTGGTTCGAAGCCAAGTGGTTCAGTTCGCGCGAGGTCAGCGGCCCGCCCCTGGCCATCGACGTCATGCAGCTCGATCTCAATGCAAGGTTCTGAGCCATGAGATCCCCCCTGCTACTGCTGCTGGCGGCGGTGCCATGTCTGTTGACGTCGGGCGCACAGGCTCAGGCGATCTCAGCCGAGGATCGCACGCGCGATGCGTTGCGCCAGACCACGCTGCAGTTGCGGCAGGTGCAGGACGAGAACGCCGATCTCAGAGCCAAGCTCCAGGCCCAGGAGCAACGGTTGGCGCAGCTGACGCAGAACGCCACGGCGGTCAAGGCGCCAGCCCCGGTGGATGCCTCGGAACTGATCAAGCTGCGCCGCAGCCTGGAAGCGCAGAGTGCCGACGCTGCCGCGCTGCGCCAGCAGCTGGATGACGCGCAGAAGGCGCTGTCGCAGTGGCAGCAGGGTTATCAGCAGGCGGCGGACCTGGCTCGCGGCCGTGATGCGGAGGCCAAAAAATACGAAACCCTGTACCACGACACCGACGCCCGGGCGCAGAGCTGCGAGCAGAAGAATGCCGAATTGTTCAAGCTCGGCAACGAGTTGCTCGACCGCTACAAAAACAAGGGCGTGTGGGAATCGCTCGGCGACGACGAGCCGTTCACCCGCATCCATCGCGTGCAACTGGAAAAGCTCGCGCAGGACTATCACGCCAGGCTGCTGGATCAGAAGGCCGAGCCGCCTGCCGGCGTCACCGGCGAGGGACATTGACATGCGGCGAGCGGTCAAAATTCTCGCTGTTGCGCTTTCCTGGCCCCGTTTCGCGCCGCCGCTGCTGCTGGCATTCACGTTGGGCTGCTCACAACATGCGCAGGCGGACGATCCGGTCGTCGCCAAGTCCGACACCATGAGCTTGCGGGCCTCGGAGGTGCAGGGTTTCCTGCAGACGCTCGATGCCGCGGCACAGCAACGGGTGCACAAGGACCCGCAATTCCTGCTCGGGTTGCTCAAGCAGGAGATCGCGCGGCGTGCGCTGCTGCAGCAGGCACAGGCGCAGAAGTGGGAGCAGCGCCCGGAGGTGGCCGCGCTAATCGAGCGGACCCGTACCGAAGTGGTGCTGGATTCCTATCTCAAATCGGTGTCGGCGCCCGCGGCCTCCTTCCCGTCGGAGGCTGAACTGCAACAGGCTTACAAGCTCAACCAGCAGCGCTTCCTGATGCCGCGCACCTACCGCCTGGCGCAGATTTTCGTGGCGGTGCCGGCCGATGCCGCCGGCGCCGCCAGTGCCGAAGCCAAGGCCACGCGCCTGCTCGCCCAGATCCGTGCATCGCCCGAGCGCTTCGGCGAAGTTGCGCGCAAGGAGTCGGACGACAAAGCCAGCGCCGCGCAAGGCGGCGACCTGGGCAGCGTGGCCGAAACGCAGATGGTGCCGGCGATCAAGGCGGCGGTACAGGGGCTGGGCAAGGGCGAGATCAGCGATCCGGTCAACGCCGCCGGCGGCTGGCATTTGCTGCGGCTGATCGACACCCAGCCCGCCGCGCCGCGGCCATTCGAGCTGGTCAGGGATGAGCTGGCCACCGCGCTGCGGCAGCAGCGCGCCCAGGAAAACGCTGCCGCGTACCTTAACAAGCTCCTCGCCGACCAGCACGCCGCGGTCGATGAAATCAGCCTGCAGAAGGCCATGACGTCCGTCCCCACAGCCGAACGCAACTGAGAAGGCCGCCATGACAGAAGCGCTCAAGAGCTCCATCTCCCCGGGTGAAATTGCCGAAATTCTGCAACGGGCCGGTTACCGCGCCAACGTTATCGAACGTGATGGCATCGCCCAGGTCCACAGCGCAGCCCAGGGGCTGGAATTCTTTGTCGCCTTCACGTCCTCCGGCCTGGTGCAGCAGGCCAGGCAGGCTGACCTCGCCTTCCACTGCTGGCTGCTGATCCGCGACGAACTGCCGCCGGACTTGATCGACGGCTGGAACCGTTCGCGGCGTTTCGCGCGGCTGTTCCGGCAGGGACAGGTCCTGGTGCTGACAATGGACATACTGCTGGCGGGAGGCGTCAGCGAGGCTCATCTGCACGCGCAATGTGAGCTATGGGACCGGCTGATCCGTGATTTGGTGCTGCATGTCCAGCGCTCCGGCAAGGTCCAGCTACAGGCGCCGCTCAACGGCCAAGCTGCTGTGGCCGGTGGCGGTGGGCGTGAACCGGCCTAGTACCATCTTGATGAGGGAGCAAGCCCGATGACCAAGCGACCCCCGTTACAGCCTGACCGCCGGCCGTGCTCGCTGGCGGTGCGCCTGTCCCCGCATGGCTTGCTGCGACGTTATGCGCTGCTCAGCGGCATGGGCCTGTCAGTAATTGCCGGCGGCACCTTCCCGATAGCTGCGCAGGCGGCGCCGTTCGGTAGCGCTGCGTGGCTGTCACAGATGAACGCGGCGCGGGCCGGTGGCACCGCCGGAACTGGCGCCGCGGGTTCTTCCAGCGCCGTCTCCAGTGGCACCGCCACGGTCGGCGGCGTCACCACCGCGCAGCAGGCGGAGCGGCAGGCACAGCATTCGATGAACGATTTGTTGAATGCCCTGAGTGCGATACGTGCGGCCCAGTTCGCGCAGTCGGTGGCCGCCCAAGCGGCCGTCAAGGGGCCGAACAACTTGGGGAAGGATCCAAACCACCCCGGGCAAATGTTGCCGGACGTGCCAGATGGTATTGGAGTCGGGGGATTGCAGATCGCCACCGGAGCGGACGGCACACCCGTGATACAGGGCGCCGGGGCCCCGACAGCAAACGCCGGCAATACCGTTGTCACCGTCGATCAGAATGCCCCCAAGGCCATTCTCACCTGGCAAACCTTCAACGTCGGCAAAAACACCACGCTGGTATTCGACCAGAGTGCAGGCACGCAAAAGGATGGCAGCAACAGCTGGGTGGCGCTCAACCGGGTGCTCGACCCCACCGCTCACCCGGCGCAGATTCTCGGTACCATCAAGGCCCAGGGCGACGTCTATATCATTGACGGCAGCGGCATCATCTTCGGCGGTTCAAGCCAGGTCAATACCCATTCGCTGCTGGCATCCTCGATGCAGTTGTTCAGCACGGATACGGCCGCCAGCAACAGCCAGTTCCTCGGCGGCGGTCTCGCCGCCAATCTTGGTTTCACACCGGTACGGATTCTGGTCGGCGGCGCCACCCCATCACAGGACGGCAAGAGCGTAGTCACCACCGGGGATATCACCATCCAGCAGGGCGCTGCCATCAGAACCGGTGAAACCGGCTATTCGCTGATTGCGGCACCCAATGTTTACAACTACGGCAGCATTACCGCCACGGACGGCCAGGCCATCCTGGCGGCGGGCACCGAAGTCAGTCTTTCCTCCGGAGGCAACTCCTCGCAGTTGGCTCCTACGCTTACCGGGGCGTTGAGAATCAACAATCCAAACGGGGGATCCATCGATCTCACGCCGGAAGGCCACCTGATCAATGACGGCCTCATCCAGTCCCAGCGCGGCAATATCACCTTGGTCGGCTACCAAATCGATCAGGAATGTGTGCTTAAAGCCACCACCAGCGTCAGCCGTCCGGGCAGCATTACGATCAGCGCTCACGACGAAAACGCCATGGATGGCTCGGGCCCTGGACGCGGCGGGCCGTTGACGTTCGGCGCGCAGTCTGTCACGGCGATCCTGCCGGAGGAAGACGGTGCTACCACCGCCTCGTCGACCGCGGCGTCGGCTGCGTTCCAGCCGGGTAGCGCCACGTTTTCCGGCGACTCCATCACATTCCTGGGCGGCAAGGGCGGGGGCGCGTTGGTCGAAGCGCCGGGTGCGGCGCTGACCATCAGTGCAGACCTCGTCGGCAGTGCCGCTTCCCAGGCGGCTGACGATCGGGGCAAGCACGTCCAGGGTCGTGTCTACATGGCCGACGGCAGCATCATCGACGTCTCGGGCTGGGCGGACGTCGAGCTGCCTGTGGCGGACACCCTGGTCACCATCGGCCCGCTGACCGAGAACGACCTGGCCGACTCGCCTCTGCAGCGCGGCGGCTTCCTGTTCACCCAGACCGTCACCGTCGACAGCACCGTCTCCGGCACTACCGCCGGTGGCCAGAGCTGGATCGGCTCGCCCGTCATCGATGCCTCCGCCTACGTGCAGAACGTGCCGCGCAAGATCGACCAGTTGCTGGTCAACGCTGGCAGCGTCAACTTGTCCGGTTCCGAGGTCATCACCGCCAAGTACTCGAATATCGACCTGGACGGCGGCTTCATCAACTACCTTGCTGGCATGGTCGGCGCCACCACCAACCTGCTCGGGGCCGACGGACACGTCTACAACATCGCCAATGCCGACCCGAGCATCGCCTACGTCGGCTTCGCCGGCCAGTACGTGGTCAGCAATCCGCGCTTCAACAGCACGCAGACCTATACCGATCCGGTGTTGTCCGGCGGCGTGGCGCACTACGATCCGGGCTTCATCCAGGGCGGCAACGCCGGCACCCTCAACATCGCAGTGGGTGTCAGCAGTGCCAGCGGCAATGCCGGCACCGCAATCCTCGACGGCGGCCTTAGCGCGCACGCCTATGCCGGCCGCAACCAGGTCGCCTTCGGCAGTGCGCCGGCCGGGGGCACCCTCTCCATTGGCAAGACCAGCGCCGCCTTGAGCCCCAGCTACGTCGTCACCAATCACGGCGTGGACCTCAACCAGCTGGCGCAAGGTGCCTCCGGCTTTACCTACAACACTCCGATTTCCTCGGATGGCAGCGATCCGACCGTGGGCACCACCAACCTGTCCTACTGGTCGCCGCTCAACGGCAACACCATTTCCACCGCAGGCTTTTCCCATGTCGCCATCAACGCTTACCAGGGCCAGATCGTGGAGGACCACGGCGCCACGCTGGCGGTGCAGCCTGCCGGCCAAGGCGCGAGCGGCAGCAGTATCAGCCTCAACGCCGCAGAGGTCACTGTCGACGGCAACCTGACCGCCCGCGCCGGCAACATCAACATTGTCACCAACGGCCTCACCAGCGGCCCGACTTTCAAGCTGAACTCCATCGGTGATGCACAGGCGCCGGGCAACATCACCATCGGCGCCGATGCCACGCTGGACGCCAGCGGCGAGTGGGTCAACGACAGCGGCCTGGGTGCCGCGCAATTCAGCGGCAGCCAGTTCATCAACGGCGGCAGCATCAGCCTGATGGCCGCGCAATCCTCCTCGATTGCCGCGAGCGGAGTCGGCCATCAGACCGTCGCCATCGACACTACGGGCTCCGTCACGGTCAATGGCACGCTGGACGTCTCCAGCGGCGGCTATGTCCAGTCCAACGGCAAGCTGCTGATGCAGAACGGCGTGCCGGTGGGGCAGGGCGGCAGTATCACCCTGGAAACCTATGCGCTGGGCTCGGGAGGTTACTTCAACGGTTTGGGAGGTCTCGTTCTCCCCGCCGCCCAGCCGGTCGGAGGCCAGGTGCAGCTGGCGGGTGCAACGCTGCGCAGCGCCGGCTTTTCCGGCGGCGGGACGCTGACCATCCAGGCGCCCGGCTTCCAGATCGTCCCCGCCGGCACGGTTGTGTCGATCAACGGCGTGCCGCAGACGGTCAATGGGCCGGTGACCGATCCGGTCAGCGGTACGCTGTATCTCCCGTCCGGCTATTTCCAGCAGGGTTTCGGTGGCTATGTGCTCAACGCCGAGTACGATGCCACCATTGCCGCGGGCACCGCGGCCAAGAACCAGGTCATCCTGAGCCAGCAGAATCTGATCCCCGATTACCCGGCACTGCTGCATGCGCCCACCGGCACGCGGCTGGTCGGCAGCGGACTCACCACCGCGGGCCGTTTACCCGACTACCTGCGTCAGCCCGCCGCCAGCCTGACTCTTACCGCCGGAGATTACTACAACTGGAAAGGCGCGGGATCGCTGCCGCTCTATCCGAAGGTGACCGGCACTGTGCTGCTGGAGAGCAACGCCGAGATCGACGCGGACGCCGGGGCCAGCATCACGCTGGGCTCCGCCAACCAGGTGGCGGTGCTGGGCGGCATCGTTGCCCATGGCGGCCACATCCTGCTGAGCGGCGCTGACGCGACCAGCATCGAATCCACTGGAATCCAATTGCCCAACACCATTCCCGGGCAGTCCGTGGTGCTCGGGCAGAACGCCGTGCTGGACGTTTCCGGCACTGCGCTTACCAACCCCTATGCCACACCGGTCGTGATCGACGGCCAAAGAGTCATGCCGCAGACCGGCAAGGTGCTGGCTGGCGGTTCGGTGTCGATCGACAGCGAGAACATTCTGGCCATGCCCGGCGCCGTGATCGATGTCAGCGGCGCATCGCGTGACGGCGTCAACGGTTTCGATCTGCTGCAAGCCAGCGGCGGCTACGCCAGGCAGGATGTGTGGAGCGACGCCGGCCAGATTACGCTGGCTGCCGCCTCCAACCTCTATTTCGGCGGCACCATCAACGCCAAAGCCGGTGCGGCGGCGGACGGCAGCGCCAGCGGGCAGGGTGGCAGCCTCACACTGCTCGCCCTCAATGGTACCGGTAACAGCAGTGCGACCGGCATCACTAGCCTGGTACCGGATGGCACCGCCAGCGCGGTGATCTTGCGAGGCGGCAACCCGCTGCCGTGGAGCGGAAGCTTTAAAGTCGGCGCGACACCTGGCTTCCCCGGCAGCATGACGGCCGGCACCCTGGATTTCTGGACTGGCAGCCTTGGAGATTCCGGTATCTCGAGCCTGGCCATAAGGGCGCAGAGCACCGTAAACCCAGCCGGGCCCGTCCCTGGCCCCCTGACCATCGGCTTCGCCGGCAATGTCAACATTTCCCTGGCACAGTCCTTCAGCGCCGATGCCAGCAATTTCATCGCCCTGGCTGCGGGTGCCTATACCGTGCCCGTGCTCGCGGACGCCGCCAGGCAGAGCAACGACGTCGGGGGCAGCATCATCGACATTGCTGCGCCCTACGTCAGCCTGAGCGGTTACGACTATACGCAGAACGGCAACCTCACCCCGCCCCAGCCGATCCTGGGCAACGCCACGCTCAACATCGGCTCGGCCGCTCACAACACGGTCCAGTTCATCGACCTCGGCGGCGCTTTCGCCCTTGAAAATTTCCACGACGCGCATTTCTACAGCAACGGCGCAATCCGCTTTGTCACGCCCGAAAACTACGACTTCAACGGCGCGGGCATCACGCCGCAGCGCGGCGCAATGTATACCGCCGGCAACCTCACATTCACCGCCTCCGAGCTGTATCCGGCCAGCGGCAACATCTTCCTGATCGACGCCGTGGGGCCCACCGATCCGGTGAGCCAGATGCCGCTGGCCACCACAGTGACGATCAATGGCAACGGCCAGCAGGCCGGGGTGCCGCTGTCCGCCGGCGGCAGCCTGTTGATCGACGCTACAGGCATTGTCCAGTCGGGCACCATCTGGGCACCTTCCGGCAACATCGTGCTGGGCGTGGGCAATCCGAACGACAGCGCCACCAACGCCCTGTTCAACCCGATCAGTTCGGGCGCGGCACAGGCGGACAATCCGATGCCGCTGGTGGCCACCCAGAACGTCTGGCTGGGCAGCAACAGCATCACTTCGGTGTCGCTGCACAACAGCGTGGTTCCCTACGGCGTCACCGTGGACGGCAAGCAGTGGCAATACAACGCCTCGGCCACCGGCAACACCACTCAGGCTGATCTCACCGCCCCACCGTCGAAGCTGATCGAAGTCAACGGCGCCAAGGTCTCGCTGGATGGCGGCGCCGTCGTGGACCTGTCCGGCGGTGGCGAGCTGCAGGCCGCGGAATGGGTGCCTGGCGTGGGCGGCACGCGCAACGTGCTGGCGCAGTACAGCACCAGCTACGCCAACAACGCTCAGGGCAGTACCGTGCCGCTATACACCGACAGACGCCCCGTCTACGCGGTAATTCCAGGCTACACCACGGTGGCTCCGTACGATCCGGTATTCTCCCAGACGCTGCAGCCGGGTGGCAGCGGCAGCCTCGCCGCGGGCCAGGCCGCGCCCGGCAGCCTGGTGGGCCAGGCGGTTTACCTGTCCGGCGCGCCCGGCTTGGCGGCCGGAATCTATACCCTGCTGCCGGCCCAGTACGCCACTCTGCCGGGCGCGTTCCGCGTGGTGCAGAACAGCGGCACCCTCGACTCCCTGCCCGCTGGCAACGCCGTGCTCCCGGACGGCACGGCTATCGTCGCCGGCTACTTCGTCAACCTGCTGGACGGTTCGCGTCAGGCGCGCAGCACCAGCTTTCAAGTGCAGTCGGCCAGCACCTGGGGTCAATACTCCCAGTACACCAAAACCACGGCCGACAGCTTCTTCTCCAAGCTCGCCGCGCAGGCCGGCACGGTCACGCCGCAGCTGCCGATGGACGCCGGGCAGCTGATCCTCGGCGCCTCCGCCGATCTGAAGCTGGGCGACTCCAGCCCGGCCAGAGGTGCCCCGGTAACCCCGCCGACTTTGCTTACCAGCGCGGTCAACGGCGGCGCCGCGGCGCTGATCGACATCGCCTCACAGGACATCCAGATCCTCGGCAGCAACGAAGCGCCCATCGCCGGCTACCTGGAACTGAATGCTGGTGAACTGGACAAGCTCGGCGCCGGCAGCCTGCTCATCGGCGGCACCCGCCGGCAGACCGGCAGCGGTGTGACCATCACCGCGCTGGCTGACAGCGTAGTCGTGTCCACCGATTCCAACACCCCCCTGCAGGCGCCCGAAATCCTGCTGGTCACAAAAACCGATCCGACCAAGGCGGATCCCGGCTCCGCCAATGGCTTGCGCGTCGACAGCGGCAGCGTTGTCACCGCCACCGGCTCTTTCCTGGCCGGCGCCGACGAGCCGATCACCATCGGCCAACTGGCCCAGGCCGCCGTCCTCAGCGGCGATGGCAGCATCATCGTCCCGGCGGTGAACGCGGTCAGCGGCGATGGCGCCCTGCTGCGCGTCTCCAACGGCGCACCGGTCAGCCTGAACCGCGTCAACCTGCCGGCACAGGGCGCCGCGCTGGGGCTGCTCACGGTACAGGCCGGCGCCAGGATCAGCGCCGACGACCCGCACAGCGGCTCGCTGCTGCTGGATTCCACCGGCGCCACCGCGGCGGATCCAGGCGCGGTCCTTTCCGCCAACACCATTGCCGCCGACGCCGGCTCGATCGTCTTCGCGCCGGGTGCAGGCGTGTCGGCTAGCGGCAGCCTCGTCCTGGGCCAGAACACGCTGACGCAGTTCGCCAACGCGCAGCAGATTGTGCTGCGCAGCTACAACAACATCGACTTCGAAGGCGCAGTCAATGTCAATATCGGCAAGGGCAGCCTGACGCTCAGCGCCGGCGGCTTCACCACCGGCCAGTACGGCACGGCGCCCGGCGAGGTGGACCTCAGCGCGCCGTCCGGCACACTCACGCTTGGCAACGCCCTCAATGCGCCCAAACTGGTCTCGGCCTCTTCCAGCCAGGGCCCCGTGCTGAATCTCAGCGCCAGCGAAATCGACTTTGGCACGTCGGCCGGCACCGGCAGCGTCGCCTTCGCCGGCTTCAGCAGCCTCACGGCCACGGCCAAGGCGCCCCAGGGGGGAGCGGCGAACGGCCCCGGCGCCGGCATCGTCGGCCAGGGCAACGGCATCTTCGATTTCGGCGCCATGCCGGTGGCGCTGAGCGCGCCGGTGATTCTCGCCGGCGGCGATTCCGCCATCACCCTGACCACCACGGGCGCGATCACCACGTCGTCCCCGGCCGATGGCGGCGCCGTGCTGGCCGCCGCGTCCAGCGCCCTGGGCGGCGCCCTGACGCTGAAGGGCGGCAGCATCAGCGACGGTGGCCTGATCTCCGCGCCCGCCGGCAACATCACGCTGGACGCCACCGCCGGCAACCTGGTGGTGAGCGGCACAGTCAGCGTGGCGGGCGTGCCCAAGCAGTTCTTCGATATCACCGAATACGCTCCCGGGGGCAACATCCTGCTCGCCGCCGACAGTGGCAACCTGAGCCTGCAGTCGGGTGCCACGCTGGATTTCTCCGCCAACGCCGGTGGCGGCAATGCTGGCAGCCTCAGCGTCTCGGCGCCGAGCGGTAGCGTGCTGCTGCAAGGCAAGCTCGTCGGCGGCGCCGCCAAGGGGCAGGGCGGCTCTTTCAGCCTGGACAGTTCCAGCGGCCTGGCAGCGAGCGGAGCGGGCAGCCTCGACGCCCTGGCCGACGCCCTGGGCAGTGGCGGTGTCAACCACGACATCAGCGTCGTCACCCAGAGCGGCAACCTGCAGCTGTCGAGCGGGCACAGCCTGACGGCGCAAATTGTTGCGCTGACTGCAAACGCATCCAGCGCGCAGGCCGACCCGAGCAACGGCAATGTCGTCATCGGCGGCACTATCGACGCCGACGGCGCGGCGGGCGGCGAGATCGACCTTTACGGCCGCAGCGGCGTCGAACTGCAAGGGACCAGCGAGCTCAGCGCCGCTTCCACCGGCACTGCACAGCGCGGCGGCAAGATCAATCTCGGCACCTCGGCCGTCTATGACAACAACTCGTCCGTCAACGGCCAGTACGGCTACGAGAACTTCGGCGCCGCCGATTCCGGCAGCATCCTGATCGATGCCGGCGCCAGCATCAACCTCGCGGCCGGCCCCGTCGATCCGCAGAACCCGAACGGCAAGCCGGCCGACGGCACGCTCAACATCCGCGCGCCGCTGCTGGCCAATGGCGACATCAATCTCGTCATCGACTCTGCCGCCGTCATCACCGGGGCGAACGGCACGCCGGGGGCCGTGAACGTCGAAGCCTATGCCGTGTGGAGCACGGCGGACACGGGCAGCAGCGGCCCCAAGCACTTCGACGGGATCATCGACCCCGCCGGCTGGTACCAGAAAGCGACCAGCGGTAGCGCTGCCGGCTTGAACATGGTTTTAGGGACCTGGACTGACCAGGACGGCAACGTGGTAAGCGCCGCCACCGCCAGCGCCGACCCCAGCAAGTACTACTTCACGCCCACCCAGCCGAACGCCGACCACGCCGGCTTCTACCAGACCACCCTGGCCGGCTTCGTGCAGAACCCCGGCTTCGCCGGCGCGAACTTCAGCCGGCTTGCCGGCAGCGCAAACCGCAACCTGAAGGTCCGTCCCGGCATCGAGCTCGACAATCCGGTCAGCGCCAACATCAACAATGGCGATATCACCATCGCCACCAACTGGAACCTGGGCGCCTGCTCACCCTGCGGCGGCGCCGGTGCACAGTACTCATACCGCTACAGCTACCAGGGGCAGCAACTGGCGCCGGTGCTCACTGTCCGCGCCGGAAAGAACATCCAGGTCCAGGCCAGCCTCAGCGACGGCTTCATGCAGGCCAGCGCCGGCCCGGTGCTGACCTATTCGCCCTACACCTTCAGCGCGGCCAGCACGGCCTACGGCGGCGTGGTGCTGCTCAGCGGCAGCGGCAACGTCACCCTCAAGAACGGCATGGTCGTGATGCCGGACGGCGTCTACTACGACCCGCTCACCGCACCCCTCGGCAACCAGCCCATCGCCTACTACCAGGACTATTTCCCACTTGCCGGTAGCGGCAGCACCGGCAACTACGTCGGCACCTTCAATCAGTGGCAGAACCTGGCCCAGGCGCTGAACCGGAAGTACACGGTGTCTCCGGCCACGGTGGGCGGCGGCGCGCCCAGTCTGGCGGCGTATGGAGACTATGCCAGCTATGCGGCGGATTACCAGAAGTGGCTCGGCGCGACTTATCCGACTTCGGCGTCGCTGAGCTCGACGCCCCCGCCGCCGCAGGTTTCGGCCGACCTCAGCCAATACGGCGCTTACCTCGCGCTGTGGAGCCAGTATTCCTCCCGCCTGACCACGCTCGACGGGGCGCCGTTTTTCAACAAGGGCGCCGCGGCCTACATTTTCCCGCCGCTGCCGCCGCCGATCAGCGCCGGTGCGGTCAGCATCGATCCCACGCTCGCCGGCGGCAATGCTCCTTCCAACATGCCCAGCCTGCAGAACCTGGCGCCGCTGGCTTACGCCACGCTGGCCGGAGGCGACAGCTCCTCCTACCGCCTGGTCGCCGGCGCCGCGCCGGTCAGCGCCGACCCACTGGCCCTGCAGGCCAGCGGCGGCGGCAGCGTGGTCATGAGCGGTTACCGCGCCGTCACCGATGAAGTCGTGGTGAACAACAACGGCGTGCAGCAGAGCCGGGTGCTGGTGTTCCCCACGGTCGTCCGCACCGGCAACGGCTTCATCGACATCGCCGCCAGCCAGGATTTCGCCCTCTCGGACCAGCCCCAGACCACGCCGGCGCCGGGCGCGGTTTATACCGCCGGCGTGCCGGTGCCGGGGACCAGCGCCGCGCCGGGCGTGCCGGGATTGTTCGTTAACAATGGCAATCAGAACAGCTATAGCGGCCCCGAAATCCTGCTGGGCAACGCGGTCAACCCCACCGGCGCGGGGGATATTTCCATCCACGCCCAGGGCAACATTGTCGGCGTCGAGAACGTGGTGGATGCCAGCGGGGCGATCACCGGCATCAAGAACAATGCCATCGGTCAGTACTGGTGGCCGTGGATGGAGAGCACTGACAGCGCCAACGCCTCCTCCATCAACTTCAGTGCCTTCGACCAGGGCATCCTCAGCGTCGGCGGCAACGTCGCGGTGAGCGCGGGCGGCGACATCCGCGACCTCGCGGTATCCTTGCCTACGACCTGGAACACCGGCATCGACGCCAGCGGCCATCCGGTCGGTGGCGGCGGCAACCTCAACGTCAACGCCGGCGGCAGCATCTACAGCGGCGACTACTTCGTCGCCAAGGGCGGCGGCAGCATCACGGCGGGCGGGCAGATCGCTCCGGACCTGTCGCTGTCGACAGCGAATACCGCCATTCCCGGGCAGGTGCTGACCTCGCCGGTTTCCACCCTGCTGGGTCTGCAGGATACGGCGTTGCAGGTCAATGCACGCCAGGGGGTCAACCTGGGCGGAGTCTACAATCCTTCCTATATCGCGGATACCGCCGCTATCGGTGTTCAGTCTGTAGCGGATTCGCAAAGTTACAGTGCCAGTTCCGTGCTCAAGGTGACGTCGACTTCGGGCAGCGTGCTGTTCGATACGTTGACGGTGCCTACCGCATTGCTTAGCTACGGCAGCACCAATTTCCGAGCCGGCGCTCTCACGCTGCTGCCCGCCACGCTGGACCTCACCGCCCTCGGCGGCGGCATCTCGGTGCAGGGTCCGGGCGGACTGTTCCCATCGCCTACCGGGCAACTTGCGCTGATCGCCGCGCAGTCGATCAGCCTCTACAACAACGTTTTCGGCGTGGGTGGCGCGTTCGGCCTGATCGACACCCCGCCTTCGGCCATGCCCTCGCCTTTGAATCCGCATGGAAGCGATGGCGCATCGTTCACGCCTGACCCCACCGACAATCAAAATTCCTACCTGAATCACCCATCGACGCCGCTGCACGCCAGCGATCCGCAGCCGGCACTGATCTACAGTCTGAACGGCAGCATCGTCGACGGCGCCATCAGCCCCAGCGGCTACTACTACGAGGAGATGGTGGTCGCCGCGGACAAGCCGGCGCAGGTCTACGCCGGGCAGGACATCGTCAATTTGAGCTTCATCGGCCAGAACCTGCGCGACTCGGATGTGACGCGCATCGTCGCCGGGCATGACCTCTACGATACTGCGGTCATCCTGGGCCCAAAGAGCTTCGGAGCGCCGTACAACGCCACCAGTCGCATCCCCGCGCTGCTGCTCGCCGGCCCCGGCAGCTTCGACGTAGAAGCCGGCCGCGATATCGGGCCGCTGATCAGCCAGACCCAGGCGCTGGAAACGGGGGTGGGTTACAACGCAATTCTCGGCAACACCAAAGGCGGAGGCGGCCCGCAAGACAATCTCACCGGCATCGAAACCGTCGGCAACCTGTTCAACCCCTACCTGCCGCGGCAGGGTGCGGGCATCGACGTGCTGTTCGGCGTCGGCCCCAGCCTGGACAGCCAGTTCAACCTCAAGGTCGGCGACTTCATCAGCCGCTACATCGGCCTGGCGGCGAACACCGCCCCCGGCGTGCCGGCCATCGCCGGCATCCCGGACTACAGCGCCGCCCTCGTCGCCTTCATGGACCAGTACCAGCAGGGCCTGGCGGTGGACACCGGCTACGTCAAGACCGGCCAGCCGCCGGTCAACCTCACGCCGGCCCAGGCCTGGGCCGCGTTCCAGGCGCTGCCGGGCTATGTGCGGCAGCAGTTCGTCGAGCAGGTGTTCAGCGACATCCTGTTCCGCACCGGGCAGGACTACAACAGCGTCGGCAGCCCCTACTACCACCAGTACGCCCGCGGCTATGCCGCGATCAACGCCCTGTTCCCGGCGTCGTACGGCTACACCCAGAACAGCCTGCTCGGCGGCGACAACGGCTCCAACAATCCGAAGAGCACCGGCGACCTCGATGCCCGCAACTCCACCATCCAGACCCAGCAGGGCGGCGACATCAACCTTTTCGGTCCCGGTGGCCAGGCATTGCTCGGCAGCAACCTGTCGCCGCCCAATATCTATGGCGGCAGCGGCAAGCTGCTCAACCCGCCGAACACCGAAGGTGTGCTGACCCTGGAAAACGGCAACGTCAACATCTTCACCGACCAGAGCGTGCTGCTGGCGCAGAGCCGCATCTTCGCCGAGCGGGGCGGCAACCTGCTGATCTGGAGCTCCAACGGCGACATCAACGCCGGCGAGGGCCTCAAGACCACCGCCTACATCCCGCCGCTGCAGTACCTGTGCAACCTGGACCAGTACTGCGTGGTGGACAGCAAGGGCGAGGTCAGCGGCGCCGGCATCGCCACCCTGCAGACCGTTCCCGGCGCGCCGCCCGGCAACGTCGAGCTAATCACCCCGCGCGGTACGGTGGATGCCGGCGACGCCGGCATCCGTGTCTCCGGCAACCTGACCATCGCCGCGCTGCACGTCGCCAACGTGTTCAACATCCAGGTGCAGGGCAGCAGCGTCGGCGTGCCCAACACCCGCGTCGACACCGGCGCGCTCAACGCCGCCAGCTCGGCCGCCGCCGCCGCCCAGCAGGCCAGCGCTCTCGCCACCCACGTTCAGCCGGGCGCGGCCTCGATGATCAGCGTGGAAGTGGTTGGCTTTGGCCAGCCGGACGAAGAACAGAAGCGGAAGATGCGCCGGCAGCGGGAGGATGGCTTATAGGCAGACATGATACGGGCGGGAGCACAATCGGTCGCCCTCGTGTCGGCCAGCGCTGGCTGCCTCCCGGGCGGATTCAATCTTTACCGTATCCGAACAATCCCTTAACGATTAACGCTTCGGATATGCGGTTCCGTTCACGCATCTCCCTGATTGAGCAGTCGAAGTGGGGCGGTGAGCGATCGCTGCCATTGGCCGAGCAGCTGCCTTCAAAAAAGTGAAAAGCCGGGCCTCCTATGATCATCGCCCGGCGAAGATCAGCTGCGTACGTCAGAACCCACAGCGATGAATGTCGAAACCCTGATTCAGCGCGCACTGCAGTCCGCTGGCGCCGGTGATTATCACAATGCGCTGCACTGTTTTGCGCGGGTGCTTGCGGTCCAGCCGGACCATGCCGATGTGCTGAACAGCTATGGTGGCTTGCTGGGCATGACCGGGCAGGGCGAGCAGGCCCTGGCCTGCTTTGATCGGGTGTTGATATTGCAGCCCAATCGCATTGATGTGCTCAACAACCGCGCGCTGGCGCTGGGCATGCTTGGCCGGCACGAGGAGGCGGTGGGTTGCTGCGACCGTGTGCTGGGTGCGCAGCCGCGCAACCTGGACGCGTTGTGCAATCGCGGCTATTCGCTGAATCAGCTCGGCCGCCATGCCGAAGCCCTGGTCTGTCTCGACCTCGCGCTCGCGATCAATCCGGGTCATCTGGGTGCGCTCGACAACCGCGGTCTGGCCCTGGGTGCGCTGGCGCGCCACGGTGAAGCCTTGAAGTGCTTCGAACGCATTCTCTCGCTACGTCCGGATCAGGCCGGAGCGTGGATCAGCCGGGGCCTGGCGCTGGAAGCGCTGGAGCGACACCAGGAAGCCCTGGACAGTTTCGGCAAGGTGCTGGCGCTGAGACCCGATCACCTCGATGCGCTGTTCCATCAGGGTGTGGCGCTGTGGAAACTGATGCGGCCGGAGGCGGCGCTGCGCTGCTTCGAGCGGATCCTGGGGCTCGAGCCACGCCATTTCCGCGCGCTCGCCAACCGCGCCATCGCGCTGGGTCACCTGGATCGCGCGGAGGAGGCGCTGGAGTGCCTGGAGCAGGCATTGCAGGTCGATCCCGCCCACGCGGAATCGCTGTGCAATCGCGGCATGGCACGTCTGGCCCTGGGCGACCTGCCGGGCGGATTCCGCGACATGGAACAGCGCTGGCGCGCCGCCGACCTGCAGCATGCGCGACTGGAGACCTCAGCGCCGTTATGGTTGGGTGAAACGCCGCTGCAGGGCAGGACGCTGCTGCTGCACCACGAGCAGGGACTGGGTGACACGTTACAGTTTGTGCGTTATGCCCCACTGCTGGCGGCGCGCGGGGCATGCGTGATCGTGCGGGTGCCCCGCGTGCTGCAGCAATTGCTGCACACCCTGCCGGGACCGTTGCGCATCGTGGCGGAAGGTGAGGCGCTGCCGCCCCACGACTGCCATTGTCCGATGATGAGCCTGCCGCTGGCCTGCGGTACTACGCTGGAAACGATTCCGGCGCCGGTGCCGTACCTGTGTGCCGAGCCGGCGCGCGCCGCAGCCTGGAGCGAGCGCCTCGGCGCTTCGGCGCGCCCGCGCATTGGACTGGTTTGGGCCGGCCGGCAATATGGCCAGATCAACTATGTGCGCGACATGCCGTTGCATCAGTTGCGGCCGCTGCTGCGGCTGGACGCCGACTTCATCAGCCTGCAAAAGGACATTCCAGCGGCCGACGCGGTGGAACTGCGTGCGTGGCCGCGGCTGGGGCGCCACGGCGAGGCGCTGGGTGACTTTGCCGACACGGCTGCGCTGATTGCCAATCTCGATCTGGTGATCACCGTGGATACCGCCGTGGCCCACCTGGCCGGTGCGCTGGGCAAGCCGGTCTGGATCCTGAACCGCTATGCCGGTTGCTGGCGCTGGCTGCGCGGCCGTACGGACTCGCCGTGGTATCCGGATGCGCGGTTGTTTCGGCAGCGCTCGTTCGGCGACTGGGGCAGCGTGATCGAGCAGGTACGGGCGGCACTGCAGGAGCGTTTCCCGGGGCTCAAGCCGCAGACAGTTGGCGCCGCAGCCGACGCGACGGAGCTTGCGCAACCCGCGCCGATGGATGCCGCGTCGGCGCAGGCGCTGGTCGGGGAGGGTATCGCCGCGCTTGCGCGCGGTGACTGCGTCGCGGCGCTGGACTGCCTGTGTCAGGTGACTGCCGCTCACCCCGGGAATTTCGACGCCCAATACAACCTCGGCGCCGCCTACGGCACGCTGGGGCGCTACGAACAAGCGCTGCGGTGCTGCGACCGGGCGTTGTCGCTCGAACCCGATCACGCCGGCGCCATGAAGAACCGCGGCCGCGCCCTGGCCGCCCTGCTGCGCCACGAGGAGGCTCTGGCCTGCTTCGAGCGTGTGCTGCAGCTGGAGCCCGGACAGGCGGACGCGCTGTACGATCGTGGCTGCGCACTGGGCAAGCTCAACCGCGGCGAGGAAGCGCGCGCCTGCCTCGAACAAGTCCTGGCGCTGCAGCCGGCGCACGCCGAGGCCCAGTTCAATCTCGGCCTGATCGAGTTGTCCTGCGGCGAGTTGAAGCAGGGTTTCCGCCGCTACGAGAGCCGTTGGCAAACACCGTATCTGCGCGATGGCCGGCTGGCAACGACGGCTCCGTTATGGCTCGGCAATGCGCCGCTGGCGGGTAAGACCATCCTGCTGCACAACGAGCAGGGTTATGGCGACGTGCTGCAATTCGCGCGATATGCGCCGCTGGTGGCGGCACGCGGCGGCCGCGTCGTGCTGCGGGTGCAGTCGACCCTGTGCAACCTGATGAGCAGCCTGGATGGCGTGCAGCAGCTTGTTTCGAGCGCCGATCCGCTGCCGCGGCACGATTTCCATTGCCCGCTGATGAGTCTGCCGCTGGCTTTTGGCACTACGTTGGAGAGCATCCCGGCGCGGACGCCGTACCTGAAGGCGGATCCGGCTCTGGTCGAAGCCTGGCGCGCGCGTCTCTGGCCGCATCGGCGGCCGCGCATCGGGCTGGTCTGGGCCGGCCGCCAGTACGGATTGATCAACCATGCGCGCGACATGCGGCTGCATATGCTGCTGCCGCTGCTGCGGCTCGATGCCGAGTTCGTCAGCCTGCAAAAGGAAGTGCCGCAGGCCGACCGCGCCGAGCTGGAGGCGATGCAGCGCATCGCGCGTCACGGCGAGGCCCTTGGAGACTTCGCCGACACCGCGGCGCTGATCGCCAATCTCGACCTGCTGATCACAGTGGATACCTCGGTGGCCCATCTGGCCGGTGCGCTGGGTCAGCCGGTGTGGATCATGAACCGCTACACCTCGTGCTGGCGCTGGCTGCAGCATCGAGCCGATTCGCCCTGGTATCCGTCCGCCCGCCTGTTCCGGCAGCCGACGCTGGGCGACTGGGAAGGCATGGTTGAGCAGGTATGCGCCGCTGCCGGCCAGCTGCTCTGAAGGCGGCGGCCAAGTTTCGTCATTCCGATATTCGCTTTTCGCCAGGCAAGATCACATATGCAGACGCAATCCGGTCCCGCGGCAGCCAAGTCCCCCGAGGGAGCGGACATCGACGCGCTGATGGGCCAGGGCGCCGCGTGGTTTGAGAAGCGCGCCTACGATCGTGCCCTGACCTGCTTTGTGCAGGTCATCACGCAGCAGCCGCAGCATGTCGATGCGCTGGCCAACTGCGGCGGTGTGCTGGCTCAGCAGGGCCGTTATGAGGAAGCGCGCGAGCATTTTGCCCGGGCTCTGTCGATCGATCCCGATCACCTCGGCTCGCTGGCTTACCTGGGTGCGGTGCTGATCAAACTCGGCCAGCGGACCGGTGCGGCGGAGCCGATGCACAGCGCCGTGGCGCAGTTCGACCGGGCGTTGCAGCTGAGCCCGCATCATCCCGGACTCCTCAACAATCGTGGCTTCGCGCTGGCCGGCTTGCAACGCCATGACGAAGCACTGGACAGCTACCGTCAGGCGCTGGCGATCGACCCCGGTCACCTTGAAGGCTTGCGCAATTGTGGCGTCTCGCTCAACAGCCTTGGTCGCTACGAGGAGGCGCGATTGTGTTTCGAGCGCATCCTGCAGCGCGATCCCAAACACGCGGATGCGCTCGCCAATCTAGGCATCGCCCTTGGTGGCCTGGACCTGTGCCGGGAAAGCCTGGATTGTTTTGATCGCGTGCTGGCCTTGCAGCCGCGGTTTGTCTATGCGCTGCTCAACCGCGGTGTGCTGCTCGACCGGCTGGCGCGCTTTGAAGAGGCCATGGATTGCTATGAACAGGTTCTGCGTATCGATCCGCAGCAGGCCGATGCGCTGTGCAACCGTGGCCTGAGCCTGCTCGGCGCCGGCGAGCTCGCAGCTGGATTCCGCGCCTATGAAAGCCGCTGGCGCACGGCCCAGTTTCGCGCATACCATTCGCCTTCGGCGGCGGCGCCGTGGCTGGGCGAAGCGCCTCTCGACGGCAGATCCATATTGCTGCATTGCGAGCAGGGATATGGTGACACGCTGCAGTTTGTGCGCTACGCCCCGTTGGTGGCCAGGCTCGGCGGCCGTGTGGTTTTGCAGGTGCAGGATGCGCTGCGCAGCCTGATCGGCGTTCCGGCCGGAGTTACGCAGGTGGTCGGGGTGTCCGAGCCGCTGCCGCCACACGATCTGCGCTGCTCGTTGCTGAGCCTGCCATTGGCACTCGGCACCACGCTGGACACGATTCCACGGCAAGTGCCTTATTTGAGCGCTGATCCATTCAGAGTTCGGCAATGGCGTGCCCGGCTGGGTCCGCGCACCCGGCCGCGGATCGGTCTGGTATGGGCCGGCAACCAGGCATTTGGCAGCAAACGGCTGCGGGATCTATCACTGCAAACGCTGCGGCCGCTGCTGCAACTCGATGCCGAGTTCCACAGCCTGCAAAAAGAGATTCCGCCGCAGGACCGCGCCGCGCTGCGGGATGTGCCGCAGTTGCTTTGCCACGGCGAGGCGCTGCAGGACTTCGCCGACACAGCCGCCCTGCTCGACCATCTCGATCTGCTGATCACCGTCGATACGGCTGCAGCTCATCTAGCCGGGGCGCTGGGCAAGCCGGTGTGGATCATGAACCGCTACGCCGCCTGCTGGCGTTGGCTGCGCGGCCGCGCGGATTCACCGTGGTATCCCAGTGCGCGACTGTTCCGCCAGAGCGCGTTTGGCGACTGGGCCGGCGTAGTGCGCGAAGTGGGCGAGGCGGCAGCCGAATTCCTCGGACGGCACTGTGAAGCGGGGAGCATTGTATCCGCCGGCGTCGCGGTAGGCGTGCCGGCACCCGCCATTGTGGCAACGGCGGCGGCGGATGCCGTTGCACTGATGCGCCAAGGCGCCGAGGCTCTGGGGCGCGGCGAACAGGAGCAGGCGCTGACACGCTTTACCCAGGCGCTGGCCGTCGATCCCGCCAATGTCGCGGCGCTGATCAATCGTGGCAGCGTCCTGGCCGGACTGGGCCGGTACGAAGAGGCGCTGGAATGCTTCATGGGAGTGCCGGTCACCCATCCGCACCATGCCGAAGCGCTGTCCAATCGCGGTTATGTACTGCGCCTGCTCAACCGCCATGCACAAGCCCTTAAGTGCGTCGACCAGGCCTTGCGCCTGGCGCCGCAGAATCCGGCGGCACTGTGCAACCGCGGTTTTGCACTGATCGGCTTGGAACGCGGCGACGAGGCGATCGCATGCTTCCGGGAGTTGCTGGCGCTGCAGCCGGGGCATCGTGAAGCTCTGGGTGGCATGGCCTATGCGCTGGCCGGCCAGGAGCGGCACGAGGAAGCCCTGGACGCGGTCGAAGGCTATCTGGCACTTGATCCGCTGCATCCCGACGTGCTGAATACCGGAGGCTATGCGGCCATCGCCCTGGGCCGTCATCAGCAGGCCTTGCACTTCCTCGAGCGGGCGCTGGGCGTGGCACCGGCGCATCTGGGTGCGCTGACCAATTGTGGTTTGGCCTTATCCGGCCTGCAGCGCCACCAGGAAGCCGTGGTCGTCCTGGAGCGGGCGCTGGCGATCGACCCGCTTCACGTGCCCGCGCTCGACAATTGCGGCGCCGCGCTGAACAAACTCGAGCGCCATGAGGAGGCATTGGCCTGTTTCGACCGCGCGCTCGGCGCGGACCCGTTCAACATCAACGTGCTCAACAACCGCGCCGTTGCGGCCGGCAGCCTGGATCTGCACGTGCAGGCCTTGGCCGATGCGGAGCGGGTGCTGTCGTTGGATCCGCGCAATCGTGCAGGTCTCAACATCCGAGGTTTCAGCCTGCTCAGCCTCAATCGCCACGCCGAGGCGCTGGCCTGCCTGGACGAGGTGCTGGCGTTGGATCCCGCTGATCTGGACGCCCTGGTTTATCGCTCCATCGCGCTGGCGCAGTTGTACCGTCCGCAGGAGGCCTTGGACGGCATCGAGCAGGCCCTGGCGATCGACCCCGGCCATGTCGGGGCGCTGCGCCATAAGGGTGTGGTGCTGGATTGGCTCAACCGTCGCGAGGAGGCGCTGGTCTGCTTCGACCGGGCTCTGGAGGCCGATCCGCACTGTGCAAATTCGCTGTACAACCGCAGCCTGGTGTACCTCGCGCTGGGTCGTTTGCACGAAGGCTTCCGCGACATGGAGCAGCGCTGGAATACGCCGTTGCTTAAGCCCTACAGGCTGGCGACGGCGGCGCCCCTATGGCTGGGCCGGGAGTCCTTGTGTGGGCGCACCATCCTATTGCATTTTGAGCAGGGGCTGGGCGATACGCTGCATTTCGCTCGCTACGCGCCGCTGGTAGCGGAACGGGGCGCGCGGGTGGTGCTGCGTGTTCCGGCCGCATTGCGCAGCCTGATGGCGACGCTGCCTGCTTCTCCGGAGCTGATCTGCGACAACGATCCGCTGCCTCCGCATGATTTCCATTGCCCGCTGATGAGCTTGCCCTTAGCTCTGGGGACCGAGCCGGAGACGATTCCCGCCCGGATTCCCTACTTGCGCGCCGACGTCACACGCGTTTCCGCCTGGAATGCCCGGCTCGGCAATCGTGACAAGCCGTTCGTCGGCATTGTCTGGGCCGGCCGGCAGCTCCCCCCGGTCAATCACCGCCGCGACATGACGTTGCAATTGTTGCTGCCGCTGCTGCGCCTGGATGCGCACTTCGTCAGCCTTCAGAAGGACATTCCGCCGGGCGACCGTACCGTGCTTCAATCGCTTCCGGATCTGTTCCGGTACGGCGAGTCGCTCGGCGATTTCGCCGACACCGCTGCGCTGATCGCCAACCTCGATCTGGTTATCACCGTCGATACCGCGGTGGCGCATCTGGCGGGGGCGCTGGGTAAACCGGTATGGATCATGCAGCGCTATGCGGCAGACTGGCGCTGGCTGCAGCAGCGTGCGGATTCGCCCTGGTATCCCACTGCGCGCTTGTTCCGTCAGCGCGCCTTGGGGCACTGGGGCAGCGTCGTGGAGCAGATCGTCGCAGCCGCGCGCGAGGGGTGGTCAAGCCGCAGTTAGGGCAAAGCGGATTGCGGCATTCAGGCCGGCACGCTGACCGCACCCTCCTGCATGGGCTGATGCGCCGCAGTGCCGCGGTTCCCAGCGGCAAGCCAGGCGCGGGCCGCCACTGCCACTTCCGCCGCCAGACTGTCCCAGTCGCCGAATGCGCGTTGCCGGAACAACCGCGCAGTGGGATACCAGGGCGAGTCGAGACGATGCTGAAGCCAGCGCCAGCAGGCGGCATGACGGTGCATGATCCACACCGGTTTACCCAGCGCCCCCGCCAGATGCGCCACCGCGGTATCGACGGTGATGACCAGGTCGAGGTTGGCGATCAGCGCGGCGGTATCGGCGAAGTCCGCGGCGGATTCGCCGAGCCGCGCCAAGCCCGGCAGTTGAGACAACTGCTCGCGGTCGCTCTGCGGAATGTCCTTCTGAAGGCTGACGAAGTGCGCATCCAGGCGCAGCAGCGGCAGCAGCAGGTGCAACCCCATGTCGCGGGTGTGGTTGACCTTGCCGTACTGGCGGCCGGCCCAGGCCAGCCCGATGCGCGGCTTGTTGCTGTTGCCGAGCCTTGCGTTCCACAGTGGCAGCTTGGCTGCATCGGCATGCAGGTACGGCACCTGGGCGGGTATGGTGTCGAGCGTAGTGCCGAAGGCCGGCGGTAGGCTCATCATCATGCACTGCAGATCGTGCGGCGGCTGAACGTCGCGCAGCGAGATGATCCGCATTCCGCCAGGCAGGCTGCGCAGCAGGGACTGCAGGGCCGGCGGCACGCGCAACACCACCTGCGCCCCTGCTTCCGCCAGCAGGGGTGCATAGCGCACGAATTGAAGCGTGTCGCCGAATCCCTGCTCGTGGTGCACGATGATGGTCTTGCCCTGCAGTGGCGTCTGTCCCTGCCAGTACGGCGCAGCACCGCGCAGAGCGGGATCGCGCCGGCGTGCCGCGTCGAGACGGCACTCGTTGTCGCGGAATCCTCCAGGCAGGTCCCCGAGCGCCATGCGCACCATGCCGCGGTTGCACTGCGCGTCAGTGAACTCCGGTTCCAGCTGCAACGCGCGGTTGAAGCTGGTCAGCGCCTCTTCGCGCCGGTTGAGTTTCTCCAGCAGCGCGCCGAGCGTGTTGAGCGTGGCGGCGTCGTTTGCGGCGATCTGCAGTGCCTGCTCCAACCCGGCCAGGGCTTCTGCATGGCGTCCCAGGCTGAACAGTGCACTGGCGCGGTTGCGCAGCGCGCCGGCATGGCGCGGCTGCAGGTCCAGCGCACGGTCGAAACTGGCCAGCGCCTCCGCGTGCCGCTCCAGGCTCTGCAGCGCCAGCCCGCGATTGTTGTGCGATTCGCAGTGGTCTGCATCGAGCGCCAGCGCTCGGTCGAAGCGGGCCACGGCGTCGGTGTTACGCTCCAGGCCGTGCAGGCACAGGCCTAGGTTATTGAGGGTGCCCGCGCTGTGCGGCTGTTGCGCCAGCGCCCGCTCGAAGCAAACCAAGGCTTCTTCCAGTCGTTTGAGCTTGATCAGTACCAGGCCGCGGTTATTCAGTGCTTCCAAGTGGCCGGGATACAAGTGCAGCACTCTGTCAAAGCTGGTCAGAGCCTCTTCATGGCGATGTAGCTGATCCAGTACCAGGCCGTAGTTGTTGAGCGCCTCCGTATGTTTGGGCTGGAGTTGCAAGGCCTGCCGCAGACAGGCGAGGGCGTCTTCGTAGCGGCCCAGCCGATGCAGGCTCAGGCCCAGGTTGTTCAGTGCCTGCGGGAAGTGCGGCTGGAGCCCCAGGGCCTGCGCAAAACATGCCACGGCTTCCTCCAGGCGGCCCATCGCTTGCAATGCCACACCACGGTTGTTGAGCGCGCCGATATGACGGGGTGCCAGCGCCAGCGCACATTGCGCCTGCACCAGCGCTTCTTCGCCGCGCCCGAGCTGGTTGAGCGCAAAGCTGCTGTTGCTCAGCGCTTCCACCTGCTCCGGTGCGATGGCCAATGCCCTGGCAAAGCAGTCCTGTGCTTGTTCGTAGAGGCCTTGTTGCAGCAGCAGCGCGCCACGGTTGTTAAGTCCCTGTAGGTGCGCCGGATCGATGTCCAGGACATGGGTGAAACAGGCCAGTGCCTGTGTGTAGTCGTGCCGGCCGTAGGCGGTGACGCCTTGCTGCATCAGGGTTTCGATATCCATGTCCAATCCGTGCCGGAGGCGTCAAATCCCCCGGGGGGTCTGCGCTAAGAAATGTTCGACTGCATCCGTTGCCTCGCTGCATCGAAAATATGCCTTTTCGGGAAATGGATGGCAAATGCTCATCGTGGTGCCCATAAATTTACACATGGTGCGCAGTTCATGTGCCTTGCAATGCGCCCTTTAAGATTCCTTTACATCTGCAGAACACGCTCTTAATACGTTGATTAACAAGAATTTTGTTGACAACTTTGCGTATGTCGATGATTGCGCTGGTCAAAAAACAGGAGGATTTATGGGTTCCCGGTAATCTGCAATCTTCCTGACCAAAATCTGTCAACTGGCACGCCTACAACTGCGCCGGCGCCCAATCAAGGGCGTCTCTCACTTGGAGCGGATCAGATGAAACGGAACTTTGTTTTGACGCAGAAGGCGAAAGATGCGCGGGCGCTCGGGCAGGCTGCGGTGCTGGCCATGCTCGGCGCGGTGTCGGCTGCGGCCAACGCGCAGACCATTTACGGCGGCGGCGCCACACTGCCGGCGGTCGGCTACGTGGGAACCACCGCGGACACTTCGAGCTCGCGCCTGACCAACCCGGTCAACGACAGTAACTCGCTGTTCGCCAATGTCGGCAGCTTCACCGTGTCCTACTGCCAGACCGGCAGCGGCACCGGCAAGAAAGTGCTGGGCAAGTGGAACACCTTCTCGGCCGACAATACCTGCCCGGCGTTCAGCTCGACGCCGTTCGGCTTCAGCGCCCCTTCCGGCCAGACCCTGCCGGACTTCGCCGCCTCCGATGCGCCGCTGTCCCAGACCGAGTTCAGCAGCGTCGTCACCAACGCTTCCTCGCGCGGTGAGCCGGTGCAGTTCCCGGCGGTGGCCGGCGCCATCGGCATCCTGTACAACAACTCCAGCCTGAGCGGCACGCAGAACCTGACCGATGCCCAGGTCTGCGCCATCTTCGCCGGAAGCTACACCAACTGGAACCAGATCAGTTCCAGCTACGCCTCCAAGGCCCTCACCGTCATCTACCGCTCGGACGGCAGTGGCACCACCTTCTCGATGTCCAATCATCTGAGCCAGGTGTGCACGCTGGCTAGCGGGCATTTCGTCACCGATCAGACCTTCACCACGGTGGACTCGGTGCTGTACCCCTCCGGCCTGCCGTCCAACTTCACCGGCGCCAGCGGCAACCCTGGCGTGGTGACCGCGGTGGGCAACACCGACGGTGCCATCGCTTACGGCGAAATCGCCGACGCCAATGCCCGCGTACCCACGCCGCTGGCCCACTTCACTGTCAATTCGAAGGACCCGGTCACCGATCTGGCTTCGCCGTTCACCGTCAGCACCACCACCGGCCAGGTTATCACCGGCGCCAACGCCACCACCGGCCGTCCGACTCTGGGCGCCGTCTCCGGCGGCTCACACACCTCGAGCTGCCTGTACATCGTCACGCCGGACAGCTACGCCAACCCGAGCGGCTATCCCATCGTCGCCGTGTCCAACCTGTTGGGCTACTACCAGGGCAACGGGTCCAACACGACCTACGTGCAGCAGCTTCTGAGCGGGCCGTACAACAGCACGGTGCAGGGCAATACCTTCGACATCGGCAGCGGCACGGGCCTGTCGTTCCTCAACATCGATCTCACCAGCTCAATTTCGAGCTGCGTCAAGAGCTAGTAGGGCTTTTCGCTGCGGGGCAGGGGCGCAATGCCCCTGCCTCTTGCGGATGAGAGAACAACGGAAAGGAGTTTAAACAATGAATATCAAGCATCTCGATCAATGGCGCCTGCACAGCCGCGCGCTGTTCCTGGGTGGCGCGGCGCTGGCCGGTACGGTGGTGTTGTCGGCTTGCTCGGACGGCAGCGGGGCCCCGGCCGCAGTGGCTCAGCACGCGGCCTACGTCAGTGCCAATGCCAACGCCAAGGGCGCCAAGCTGTTGCAAGGCAAGGCCCGCGGCGGCAACCAGCCGATCGCCTGGTCCATCATCACGCTGTACGCCGCCGGCAACAGCGGCTACGGCAGCGCCAACCCCGTCGGCTATGGCTTCTCCGACCAGAATGGCGACGTCACCGCAATCTACTACTGCCCGGCCAGCAACCCGCAGATCTATGCCGTGGCCGCCGGGGGCGACGCCGGGGGCGGTTACAACACCGCTATCGGTCTGAGCGCGCCGCTGGGACAGTGTCAGAGTCTGCCGGCGCAGATCACTCTCGACGAGGTCACCACTGCGGCTTCGGTCTACGCGCTCGCGCAGTTCCTTGACGCCACCGGTCAGCAGCCCGGCACCTCCGCCGGCAACGCCGTCGGCCTCAACAACGCCGTCAGCGTGTTCGGCAACCTCGCCGACGTGGCCAGCGGCGCGGCGCAGACTGCGCTGCCCGCCGGCGCCAGCGGCACCCTGCCGACCGCTTCACTCAACACGCTGGCCGATATCCTGGCGCCCTGCGTGACTTCCTCCGGCCCCACCTCCAGCCAGTGCGCGGCGCTGTTCAGCGGCGCCACGCCTACCGGTGGAACTGCTCCTGCGAGCACGCTGCAGGCGGCTCTGAATATCGCCCGCAATCCCGGCAACAACGTCGCGACGCTGTTCGCGCTGGCCGGCGCCAGCGGTCCGTTCCAACCGGCGTTGTCGGCCGCTCCGAACGACTGGACCCTGGGTATCAGCTACAGCGGCGGCAATCTGCTGGATCTGCGCGGACTGGCGATCGATGCCGGCGGCAATGTGTGGACCGCCAACCTGCTCAGTGCGAGCGGCGTCAACAGTGGCAACGGCGCAGTGGTGCAGCTCAATCCCCAGGGCGTGCAATCGAGCCCGTTCCTCGACAACGGCGCGGTGCATAGCCCCAGCGGGATTGCCGTCGATAGCTCGGGTAACGTTTGGGTCGCCAACCTGCGCAGCGCTTCCGCCGTCAACAGCGGCCTGGGCAGCATCAGCGGCCTGAGCGGCACCGGCGTTTCGCTCTCCGGCAGCCCGTTCACCGTTGCCGGTCTTTCCCGCGCCGGCCTGATCGCCACGGACGCTTCCGGCAACGTCTGGGTGGGTGGCGGCCGCAACGTGGCGGAGCTGAACCACGCCGGCGGTTATACCGGCACTCTTTACCCGGTAAATGACAGTACGCACGCCACGCCGAATCTCACTGGCCTGGAGCTCGACAACGGCGGCAACATCTGGCTTTCCGATGCCGCCAACAACGAGCTGGTCCAGCTCAGCGCCGGCAACCCCGCGCAGCAGGTGGCGGGTAGCCCGTATTCCGGCGGTGGCTTGATTGGGCCGGTGGGATTTGCGCTGGATGCCTCCGTCAACGCCTGGGCAGCGAACAACGCCACCTTCGGCGCCTCCAACGGTGTCAGTGAGTTGCTCAATAGCACCACCGGTTACAGCGCGGTGCAGCACCTTGGCAATGGCGTCTACACGCCTGCAGCGCAGGGTGGAGTTGCGGTCGATGGCGCCGGCAAGGTTTGGATCGCCAACCAGGGTAGCAATGGCATCGATGCCGTGGTGGCTCTGAGCGGCGACGGTACGCCGCTCAGCGGCAGCCCGTTCACCGGCAGTGGCGCCCTGTCCGCGCGCCCGAGCAGTGTGGCCATTGATCCGTCCGGCAACGTCTGGGTGGGTGGTGGCGCCGGAAACAACGTCGTGGAAGTTGTCGGCGCGGCGGTGCCGGTGAGGGCGCCGATGATTGGTTTGCCGCAACTCCCTTGAGCGGAGCGGTTAACGGCAATGCAACTTTGAGGTCGATGTCGCTGACCTTGCGAGCGGCCGCGAACCGTCCGGTATCGGAGTTGATTCATGGAGGGGCCGCTCGGCCCCTCCTTTCTTGTGTCAGCGCAAACCGGAAGGCGGCAGGTTCTGTCCCATATAAATCAATCAAAGTATTTAATAAATTCGCAATGATGAATAAATAATATAGTATTTGTATATATAAAATCTATTGTTATTTAAGGATTTTGTCGCGTTAATTGTGATTTATAAAGCCAATATATCATTTAGCTTTAATATTTGCTTTACAAATAACAAACAAAATCTTTACGCAGTCTTTACATCTAGGTTCCAAAGTCTTTGCCGTCCGCTTCATGGACTGCTTTTTTTCCAGGAGATTACGCTCGTGTCCAGCTTCGTAAGGAATTCAGTTGTGGGTGCAGTTCTTTTCTTCGTCGGCGCCACCGCAGCCTGGGCCGATGACACTGGCGGCTGCGTCGATTCCCCTGAAAACCCCACCGTAGTGCTGGTGCTGCTTGGCCTATTCGTCGCCAGCTTGCCGTGGTTGCGTCAGCGGATCGGCGCCAAGCGGCTTTCCGGGCCGCGCGCCTGAAATTCGCCTGGGGATCCGGGCGGCTGTTCCGCGCTGGCGTGATGCGGTCGCGGCCTTTCACTCCGGCCGGCGGGGATTTTCGAGTGGTCAGACCAGGACTTTGGAGTATCGGTTCATGAGCAACAGGACGTTGGGACATTATCGTGGCAAGCGCTGGATGGCGCAGGCCGGCAGGCTATATCTGGGCGGGGCGCTGCTGGGCGCCGGCGCGCTGTCGCTGGCCGCCTGCTCCGGCGGTGACACCGCCACCGGCGGCAGTGCCAGGCCGGCCAGCGTGGCCGGTGGCAAGACCATGGGCGGCCAGCAGCCGATCAAGAACGCCACGGTGACGCTGTATGCCGCCGGCAGCGGTGGCTATGGCCAGGGCAGCGCACTGACGCCCACCGCCACCACCGACGCCAATGGCGCCTGGAACATCAGCTTCGCCTGTCCGGCGGCCGGCACCCAGATCTATGTCGTGGTCAGCGGCGGCGACGCCGGCGGCGGCACCAACAGCGCCATCGCGCTGAGTGCCCTGCTCGGACATTGCGGCGACAGCAGCAATCCCCTGCCGACCAACGCCGTCATCGACGAGGTCACCACGGTGGCGGCGGTCTATGCGCTGAACCCATTCCTGAGCGCCGACGGCACGCAGCCGGGTACCTCCAGCGGTAACGCCACCGGCCTGGCCAACGCGGTGGGCACGCTGGCCAACCTGGTGGATCTGCCCTCGGGCAGCGCCGTCAGCGTCAGCGGCGGCACGCTGCCCAGCGGCGCCAGCGGCACCTCGCCGGCCAGCGCGCTGAACACGCTGGCGGACATCCTCGCCGCCTGCGTCAACTCCAGCGGCGCCAGCTCGAGCCAGTGCAGTACGCTGTTCAGCAATGCCTTGTCGGGTAGCACCGCGCCCACCACGACGTTGCAGGCCGCTCTCAACATCGCCCGCAATCCCGGCGCCAATGTCGCCAATCTCTACGCACTGTCCAGCACAACCAGCCCCTTCCAGCCCATCCTCACCGCCGCACCTGGGGATTTCACGCTGGCGCTCACCTACAGCGGCGGCAATCTGAATACCGTGCACGGTCTGGCGCTCGATTCCTCGGGTAACGTCTGGGTGGCGAACAACGCCAGCGCCAGCACCCTCAACAGCGGCCATGGCAGCATCGTGGAACTCAGCCCGCAGGGCGTGCAGGCGCCGACCGCCTTCACCGACAACAACCAGGTTTATCAGCCTGCCGAGATCGCTATCGATCTCAATGGCAATGTCTGGGCAGCCAACCAGCGCAGCGCGTCCACCGTCAACAGTGGTGTGGGCAGCATCAGCGGCCTGAACAGCAGTGGCGGTTCGTTGAGCGGGAGTCCGTTCGTCGCCGGTGGCAGCATGGCGGTGAACAGGCCCAAGGTAGTGACTACGGATGCTTCAGGCAACGTCTGGATAGGCAACAGCGCCTCTACAAGCGGTTCGGACAACGTGGTCAGGCTGAGCCCGTCGAGCAGCTACGCCGGCACAGTGTTTTCGGGTCTGGTGAATGCCGCATGGTCAGGCGTTGCCATCGATCTGGGCGGCAACATCTGGCTTTCGAATTCCATCTCCTCGGTTCTCGAACTCAGCGCTGCCAACCCTTCGGTGCAGGTCACGGGTAGTCCTTACACAGGTGCTGGCCTGGCTTCCCCAACGGGGGTTGCGATTGATGCCTCCGGCAACGTGTGGGTGCCGAACAACGCCACTGGCGGCAACTCCAATGGCGTGACCGAACTGGTCAAGAGCGGCAGCAGCTACACCGCTACCAACATCTCCAGCAGCGCGGAATATGGTCCAGGAGCCTACGGTGCTATCGCCATCGACGGCGCGGGCCAGGTCTGGATCGGCAACAGCAGCAGCACCGGCGTCAAAGGCGTGGTGGTGTTGAGCAACAACGGCACGGCGGTGACAGGAAGTGCCGGATCATACGCCGGCGCCGGCGCAGTGACGGCCACCATTCAGAGTCTGGCGCTAGACGCCTCGGGCGATGTCTGGCTCGGCATTGGCAGCAGCCTGGTTGAACTGGTCGGCGCGGCCAGCCCGGTGAAGACGCCGCTGATCGGGCCGGCCCAGCTGCCGTAAGGTCGCGTCTGCGAACGCGGGCGGGTGATTCAACTCCGGCGCAGCAATGTTTGCCGACCTTGAATGGGCTGAAGGATTGGATGGGCTAGGGCTACTACGGGCAGGGTTCGCATGAGCAACAGGACGTTGGGACATTATCTTGGCAAGCGCTGGATGGCGCAGGCCGGCAGGCTGTATCTGGGCGGGGCGCTGCTGGGCGCCGGCGCGCTGTCGCTGGCCGCCTGCTCCGGCGGTGACACCGCCACCGGCGGCAGTGCCAGGCCGGCCAGCGTGGCCGGTGGCAAGACCATGGGCGGCCAGCAGCCGATCAAGAACGCCACGGTGACGCTGTATGCCGCCGGCAGCGGTGGCTATGGCCAGGGCAGCGCACTGACGCCCACCGCCACCACCGACGCCAATGGCGCCTGGAACATCAGCTTCGCCTGTCCGGCGGCCGGCACCCAGATCTATGTCGTGGTCAGCGGCGGCGACGCCGGCGGCGGCACCAACAGCGCCATCGCGCTGAGTGCCCTGCTCGGACATTGCGGCGACAGCAGCAATCCCCTGCCGACCAACGCCGTCATCGACGAGGTCACCACGGTGGCGGCGGTCTATGCGCTGAACCCATTCCTGAGCGCCGACGGCACGCAGCCGGGTACCTCCAGCGGTAACGCCACCGGCCTGGCCAACGCGGTGGGCACGCTGGCCAACCTGGTGGATCTGCCCTCGGGCAGCGCCGTCAGCGTCAGCGGCGGCACGCTGCCCAGCGGCGCCAGCGGCACCTCGCCGGCCAGCGCGCTGAACACGCTGGCGGACATCCTCGCCGCCTGCGTCAACTCCAGCGGCGCCAGCTCGAGCCAGTGCAGTACGCTGTTCAGCAATGCCTTGTCGGGTAGCACCGCGCCCACCACGACGTTGCAGGCCGCTCTCAACATCGCCCGCAATCCCGGCGCCAATGTCGCCAATCTCTACGCACTGTCCAGCACAACCAGCCCCTTCCAGCCCATCCTCACCGCCGCACCTGGGGATTTCACGCTGGCGATGGTGTATACCGGGGTGAAGAATCCGGCGGGGCTGGCGGTCGACAGCTCGGGAGCGGTGTGGATCGCAGCGGGCAGCGCTGCCAGTGTCAACGGCGGCCACGGCGCGGTATACAAGTTCAACAGCAATGGCGCGGCGACGGCCGGGCCCTTGCTTGCCTCCGGCATGAACGGCCCGACCCAGCTGGCCTTCGATCCGTCCGGCAATCTGTGGGTAGGCAACAGCGGCGGCAACTCCAATAAGGGCAGCCTCAGCGAACTGTCCGCCGCCGGCAGCCAGCTTTCGCCAACCAACGGCTACACGGCAACAGTGAATCTGCCTTCAGGGCTGGCCATCGATCAGTCCGGCAACGTCTGGGTCGGCAATGGCAACAACACCTTGAGCAAGTTCAGCAACAGCGGCGGCAGCTACACCGGCAGCACGGTAACCATAGCCGGGGACACCAGCGGCGGCGGCGAGACCATCAACGGGATCGCCATCGACAGCGCCGGCAACCTGTGGATCGGTTTGTTCAGCGCGGCAAAGCTGATCAAGCAGGACGCCAGCGGCAATCCCGCTACTGGCAGCCCGTATAGCGGCGGCGGGCTGAGCGGCATCGAGGCGGTGGCCATCGACGCGTCTGGCAATACCTGGGCTGCGGATCAAACTGCCGGCAACGGCGGTGTCAGCGAGTTCAGCAGCGCTGGCGTCGCCGCCGCCGGCAGCCCCTACCGAGCCGGCGGCATTGTCATGCCCGGACCGCTGTCCCTGGCGCTGGACGGCTCTGGCAAGGCATACGTGGCGAGTTACGATGCCAACGGCAATGGTAATGGCAACCTGACTGTCCTGAGCGCCAGCGGCACGCCGCTCGCCGGCAGTCCTCTGGCCGGCGCCTATCTGGTGGGGCCTGCCGGATCGATCGCTGTCGATCGCTCGGGCAATGTCTGGGTTACCAACAGCGTCAATGCCAGCTTTACCGAGCTGGTCGGCCTGGCGGCGCCTGTAAAGACCCCGTTGCTCGGCCCTGCGCAGCTGCCCTGAGTTCCGATCCGGGCAGCACGGGATCAGCGCAAGAGGCGCTGTTTGTCACGGGCATGGAATAGCATCTGCAGCCGCACGAGCCGCCATGTGCCGGCGGTGCCGGCTCGGTGGCGTAACCGGGAGTGCCACGCATCGACGATGCGGTGGCGCAATGGAAGAGAGGATTGTGCGATGCACAGGCTGCTGCGGCTCGGACAGGGAGTGCGGGGATTGTTGCTGGCGGCCATGTTGGCCGCCGCGGGTTGCAGCGGTGGTGGCAATGGCGGCGCAGGCTTCACCGCGCAGCCGCCGGTCGGCAATGAACGCGCGGCCGGCACCGTGCGTGGCGGGCAACAACCGATCCGAGGCGCGACGGTGACGCTGTATGCCGCCGGCAGCGGCGGCTACGGCCAGGGTACCGCTCTGACGCCCACGGCCACTACTGATGCCGGCGGCGCCTGGGACATCAGCTTCAATTGTCCTCAGGCTGGCACCCTGATCTACGTCGTTGTCAGTGGGGGCGATGCCGGAGGCGGCGCAAACAGCGCAATCGGCCTGAGCGCTTCGCTCGGGCCCTGCGGGCAGGGTACGCTGCCAACCAATGCCAACGTCGATGAAGTTACCACTGTGGCTGCGGTGTACGCTCTGAACCAGTTTCTCGGCGCGGACGGCCGCAATCCTGGGACTTCGACGGCAAACGCCACCGGGTTGGGCAATGCCGCCGGCATCGCTGCAGACCTGGCCAACGTCCAGTCCGGGCAGGCTGAAACCAGCCTGCCGATCGGCGCCAACGGCACTTTGCCTTCCGCCACGTTGAACACGCTGGCGAATATCCTGTCGGGCTGCGTCAACTCCTCTGGCCCTGCTTCCACGCAATGCAGCACCCTGTTCGCTGCCGCGACGCCGCCAAGTCTTGCTCAGAATACCGCGTCGGCTCCATCGACAACGCTGCAGGCGGCGCTAAATATCGCGCGCAACCCAGGCAATAACGTGGCTGCGTTGTTCGGGCTGGCCACTGCCAATCAGCCGTTCGAGAGCCCGGCGCCCTTGTCCAGCGCACCGGGTGACTGGACGCTGGCCATCACCTTCACCGGCGGCGGTCTCAACGAGCCCAACGCCGTTGCCGTCGATGCACAAGGCAACGTCTGGGTCGGCGACTATACCCGCGCCGAGGCAAGCGGCAGTGATCTGGCGGGTGCGGTCAGCAAATTCGCGCCGAACGGCGTGGCGCTTTCGGGCACTACCGGTTATACCGGCGGCGGCTTGTACGAAGTCTACGCCCTTGCCGTGGATACCGCAGGGAACGCCTGGGTGACGAATCAGGAAAGTCCCGCGAACGTAAACTCGAAACGCGGCAGTATCACCAAGCTCGGGCCGGACGGGGCTTTTTTGTCCCCGTCTTCCGGATATACCGGCGGGGGGATCAATTTTCCGGAATCGATCGCCATTGACGGAGCCGGCAACGCCTGGATCGGCAATTTCGCCGGCGCTTCGGTGACCGAACTCGCGGCGGACGGCGGTGCACGGTCGCCGGCTGCCGGCTTTGCAGGTGGAGGGCAGAGTTTCCCGGTTTCGCTTGCGGTCGATGCTTCCGGAACGGTGTGGATTTCCAATTCGGGCAACAACAGCATCACCGCGCTGTCGTCCGCCGGTGCCGCGCTATCGCCTGCGACCGGCTACACGGGCGGGGGATTGAACGCTCCGCAGGGATTGTGCCTGGATGGCGGGGGTGACATCTGGGTGGCCAATTCCCTGTCGAACAGCGTCAGCGAGTTGCTGGGCGGGGGCAGCGGGGCCGCTGGCCAGCCGGTGTCGCCAGCGTCCGGCTATGGCGGCGGCGGTCTCGATTCACCGCAAGCCTGCGCTGCGGATGGGCGTGGCAACATCTGGGTCAGTAACAATCATGGCTCCAGCATCAGCGTACTGCATGGTGCGGGGAATGGCGCCGGCACGCCGTTGACGCCATCCTCAGGCTACCTGCAGGGGCAATTGAGCCTGCCGTCTGGCGTGGCGATCGATGGGTCCGGAAACGTCTGGATCGCGGATTTCGCGCAAAACAGCCTGGTGATGCTGCCCGGTGCCGCCGCCCCGGTGAAGACCCCGTTGATCGGCCTCGCGCTTCTGCCCTGAGCGTACGGGAAGGTCCCCGTCTGGCGCGGCCCGATTCAGATTCCACACGCGGGCGCACAGTCTCTGCGCTGTCATGATGGCGTCATAGTGGATTTGCTACTCATGGGTCCGGGATCGCCATTTCGGCGAAGACAAATGGGGGGTATCTATGCTGCTTGATGAGAAGATCATGCCGCCGACGCCGGCCGCAGTTCCCGGTGATGGTTCCAGGATCTTGCTGGTTGACGACGACCGCAAGCTGTCGCGCATCCTGACCAGTGTCCTGGCTTCGTACGGCTATTCGATCAACGTCGTGCACGACGGCTTGCATGCGCTTGAGCGCATCCGCGCCGAACCCTGGGATTTGGTGATCCTCGACATCATGCTGCCGGGGATGGATGGCTTCGAGCTTCTGAAGAACATCCGCGGCAACTCGTCAACGATGGTCATGATGCTCACTGCCCGGGGCGATGAGGCCGATCGTATCGTCGGGCTCGAAATCGGCGCCGATGACTACGTGCCCAAGACCTTTTCCTCGCGCGAACTGCTGGCCCGCATCCGCGCGCTGCTCCGCCGCTCCGCCAGGTCGGTGCCCAAGGCGGTGGCTCCGGAAGCGGTGCTGACGGTTGGCGCGCTGCGTATCCATCCGGAATCGTACCGGGTGTTCATGGGGGAGAGCGAGATCCTGCTGACCCTGGTCGAATTCAACCTGCTGGTCTGCCTGGCCCGTGCCAAGGGGCGGGTACGCACGCGCGAGCAGCTGCTGGGTGAAGTGCGCGATCGGGAGTTCAACCTGAACGATCGCTCCATCGACGTGCACATCTCCATGCTGCGGCGCAAGCTGGAGGGCGATCACAGCCCCTCGCGATACATCAGGACCATCCGCGGAGTCGGCTATATGGCGGTCGATACGCCAGAATTTGCTTGATGAAACTTGGTATCCCGCTCTACGGGCGGATACTGGCGTGGCTGCTGCTGAACCTGCTATGCGTGCTCACCGTGCTGCTTGTGATCATGCCGGAACGGCTCGGTATCGGCTGGGCACCGCTGTTGTCGAACGCGGCAAGGGACCGGCTGCAATCGGTCGGCGAGACCATCGCAGTGGACGTCTGGCCGGTACTCGGCGGCACGTTCCACGTCGATCTGCAGCGTTACGACATGCTGTATCAGGTTGAATTCTCTGTTTATGAGGGTTCTGGAGTGCGCCTTGCCGGGGCCGAGGATCTGCTCGTACCTCCGGAGGTGACCCAGGAGATTCGCCGCACTCCGCTGCTGATGCTGCGCGACGCACCCGCGGCCGGAGAGTCGGTGCCTGCAGGCCAGTTGGCTTCCCCCGCGCCTCCTCGTCCGGTTCGGCTGCCGGGATGGCCGCATCCGGACCGTAGCGTGCTGATGCAGCGCATTTTCGTTTTGCACCTCGCCGGCCGCTATTGGGTGGGCATCCGCACGCCAATCCCGGTCGCCGACGGCGGCCTGATTCCGGCCACTATCGTCGCGTCGACCGCGAGCTTCTGGCATTTCATCCGCTTTCTCAATCTGCGCGAATGGGTGGATGCCAGCTTATTGATCCTGCTGTTGTCGGCCCTGTTTTGGCTGCCATTAATTTGGTCTCTGATTAGCGCGTTGACGCGCATCACAAAGGTGGCCGAGCGGATTGCAGACGGCCATTTCGAAGCACGTATCAGGTTTCGGCGCCGCGACGAACTGGGGCAGCTTGCAGGCGTGGTAAACACCATGGCGGAGAGGCTCGACAGCTTTCTCAACAGTCAGAAGCATTTTCTTGCCAATATTGCGCATGAGGTGTCGTCGCCATTGGGCAGGCTGCAAGCCGGCCTTGAGGTGCTGCAGCGGCATGTCGACGAATCGGGCCAGGGCGCATTTCTGGACGTACATGAGGAAGTGCAGTTGCTGGCAGAACTGGTGGGGGAGTTGCTGGCGTTCTCGCGCGTCGGTATCGGCGAGAACCGGCTGAAGCTCACCGCCATCTCCGTCTATGCCCTGACGCTGTCGGTACTGGACCGGGAGAACGCAGGCGGTAACGTGGTAGTGTCGGTTCCGGCCAATCTACAAGTGCGAGCCCATCCAACCGTACTCGCCCGGGCTATCGGCAACCTGGTGCGCAATGCGATGCGTTATGCCGGCACGGCCAATGGGCCGATCGAACTGTGTGCGGAGCCATCCGGTCGTACCATATCGATCGTCGTTAGGGACCGTGGTCCAGGCGTCCCGGAAATGTCGTTGCTGAAGCTCGGTGACGCCTTCTACCGTCCAGAAAGCGCCCGTCGCCGTGAAACCGGCGGGCTCGGACTGGGTCTGGCAACCGTGAGAAACTGCGTTGCCGCCTGCGGCGGTACCGTTGCGTTCAGGAATCGCGAAGGGGGCGGCTTCGAAGCGGAGATCACGCTGGCGCGGCCCGGGTTTTGAGTTGATGCGGCGACAGGGGTAAGGTGCGCCGCGACGGCGAGACGCTGGTGCAGCTCCTCACACGCCTGAACGCCGCCCTTGAGCTGGCCTATGAGCGCCAGCACTTCATCGACGAGATCAATAACGGGCCGGACTACTGAACATGGACTACTCGATCTGATCAGCCGTGGGAAGGCGGCCTTGGCCTGACGCTTACGGGGTAAATGACCTGCAACCGAAGAATGGCTGCACGACGTGCTACGGTAGCGCCGTGACCGACCGTGAAGTGTTCATGTACAAGACGGCGGACGTGGGCTTCAAGCGGTACAGACTCGACAGTGAGCGTTGCTACCCGCCTGTCGAGTTCAGCGCGGCTGCCAGCTTCTGAGCCGGCTCCAGGTCCAGCATCGCCGCCGTATGAAGGAACTCGTCGAGCAGCTGGGCTTCCGTAATGGCGGAAGCATCTTGGCCCGTCGCGTCAGTGTGGTCGATGACAATAGAAAACGGCACAACCGCGGGATTTGCGGTTGGTGTGAAGGATTTGAGTCGCCAGGTTAGCCACAACGTATCGATTGTCAGCGGCCGTGTTTCGGCACAACCTTGGGCTGAACACTCAGTAGCAGCAGCCAGGCGCAAATGGTTATTGGCACGAAGTATGACGACGTCGAATATCGCGTTGCCAGTCAATAGCTTTACAGTGCGCAGGGATTCAGACTGCAATGTTTCACCCTGCACCAGATAGCAATAGGCGCCGTTGTGAGGAAGGCGTGTGTTGCGATAGAAATCAAGTTGTACTGTTGTGCTGTTGCCGTTCAACGCTGAGTACAGCGCGCCCTCTTCGATTGTTGATCCGAATAGCGGATGATGCCAGTGCTGTGTGGGCTTGTAGCCGGACACCGCTTGTGGCAGCAGCACAATCGACGCAGCCTCCATGCTGGCGCTGATGTTCGCACGCGCATCGACGGCGCGACTCGCGCCGAGTGCCACAAACACGGCAATAGCAAGGGCCGCTAATTTTGCACGCATTCGCGTTTGGCCAGCCGGGGAATGCCGAACAAGAACACCGCTGCGCACGTAAACAGGAGTCCCCCAATTACGTAGTCGATTTGCGTGCCGTATTGGCCGAGTACAGGGAGCCGCAATGCAAACCAATAATAACCGATCACCGCGCACAACCTGATCAGGTTGAAAACATAAGCCAATGCAACTGCGCCGACGGTATAGGTCACCCAGCGCAAAGCCGGCATTTTCCAGATGTAGCCAACGACCAAAGCCATGTATCCCATGGTTGCCGCGCCGCGCAGTCCGTCACAGCCTGGGGCGATGAAGATTCCGAGGTTTGAAGAAAACATGAGTTTCAGCGCGCTGCCAGTAACGGGCACGTTGATAAGATGGGCAAAGGCGCGAGCCGTTCTTGCGCCAATAGCTTGCAGGGGCCCATCCACCAAAAATCCGAAGAAATGCGGAATCGGGTTGACAAACACCAGTAGCAGAAGCGGAAACCGGGTGGCTCGCCAGGCACGGGTGCCACCAAACAGCAGTACCACCCCGCTGAAATAGACAAACAGCAACAGGCCGATCGACATATACATCAATGTCCCGAGCAGCAGTGCGGCGACGATCAGCGTCAGTCCCCACCAAGTTCCACGAGTGCCCCACGTCTCCGGCTTCCACTCATACAGAGCCAAACACAGGCTGGTGGGTGGAATTAACATCCCGAAAGAACGAAGGTCGTCGTTAATCCATGTATTCCAAAGCTGCTGCAGCAGGTAGGAAAATGTCACCAGCCCGGCGATGACCAGCAGAACGGCGATGCCTGCAGTCCAACGAGTCAGGCTGTCAGGGTTGCCATCAAGTGAAACAGCGGAGACGTGCTTATTGGAAACTACGTTCATCGTTCCTTCGCTCCACACTGACATCTGCGCCTGCGAGACTTCACAGCACTTCAGCATGTGGATATTCCACTTGTAAAGGCTATAAGAGAATGATGACGGTCGTATTGCCGTTGTTCTTTACAAAGTATTAGTGTCAGCTTTACATGTTCTTAAACAATCCGGCCGTAAGCAGTGGCGCGACATTGAGTTGTGATTGAGAGCGGCTAAAAGCGCTTGTGAGTGTTTCGTCGTCGACTACTGGACTGCAGATAGAGCCACATTCCGCTCGCCGCGGCGAAATTCGTCGTATTGCGCTAACGTGCCAAAAAAAACCTCGCCTGTCGCTTTCGAGCCGATACCTGGGACATTAAGCGAACCCGAGTACTGCCACATGGTCCATGGATTTCGCCCGCCTAGGTTGAGCCGATCGCTTATAGTTCCTTGATCACCATATGCATTGAGCTGAAGCATATAGGTATCCGAACGGGCGTCTGTCAGTATCGAGAGGTTGTAGCGGTTGCCGACTAGCATCGGGGTTTTGCCCCATGTCGCTCTTATCGCGGCCGCCAGCTTTAGAATTTCATCCTGCGCCGCGGTCGTTCCCATACGCTGGTAACAACCCAATTGCACTGAGCCCTTGGGTTGATCGACGGTAGGTGTCACCAGTTCGATTCCAATCGGAAGCAAGTCCGGGGCCGGCTTTACCAGCCTGCGCAGTTGCTCAAGCTGCTGCTCTGCCGTTAAACAAAAATTGAACTTGAGATATGCTCCGCGATCGACGCCGAGCGCGGCTGCATGCGGCCAGTGATCCGCGAAGCTTACGTCCTTTCCTGCCCACCCAATCGCGCGGATGTAGAGAAAGCGCGGCAGAGAGCTGTGCGAGAATTTGTTCCAGTCGATGTAACCATCTGCCGACGAGAGGTCGTAGCCCTTAACGGGGTATATCACTAGCGGCTTGAAGATCTTGATATCGGGTCGGCCCTTGAGACTGCTGATCGGGCCTAAGGGAATGTTCAACGAATCCGCAACCTCGTCCGGCGAAGGGGGCGGCAGGGAGGACGGTGGCTTCAGTGCGGGATGCGGAACGGCCTCGCGTGTCCCTTGAATGGCGCCTATGGACGTGATGCTCCCAACGGCCCCGCCAGGCGTGGATTGATCGATCGAAGCGGTTTCGACGGGTGAACCAGGCGAAATGGGATTCAAATACGGCTTAATGCTCGACACCAGCGCAGAGGATGGGCTGCCGGAAATGAAGAAGAAGCCGCCTTCTGCCGAGCCTTCCTGCACCGGACCGAAATAGGGAGCGCTAAGCGACAGGAAGTGAGGGTCGGCCTTGGTCTGAATGGAATTGATCTTGTAGAACGATCCCGACAGGTAGTTGTAGAGCGGGAGACTAAGCGTCAAACCGCCGTGGCTTGTCACCGAAGTCCCATCGGTCAAGTAGAAGCCACCGCTTTGAGTGTCGGCATCGCCATTCTTGATTCCATTCACGATGAGATCGAAGAACAGGCTTCCACGCTGAGGGATCAGCGCCTGGACCTCGTTCTTGGGCGATCCAGCGGTAATGGCAAACGATCCGGGGCCGTTCGGCACGCCGGCGGCACCTCTGTCACCCGGCGTAAAAATATTTGCGCCGAAGCAGGCGTTTATAAGCGTCAGAACATGAAAATAGTGCGAGGCGAGGCTGGAAACGTCGGCAGTAAAATTCGTCATCTTGTAGATGCCGGACGACCCGTTAGGGTCATCTGCCGAACTCAAGATGAACGCAGCTTGAGAACTCGGTGTCTGCGGACGACCATGCCCGCTGTACGCGATCAGAAGGCGAGCCTTCGCTTTGCCGTCAGATCCACGATAGTCATCGGCATGATTCGGTAGATAGTCCTCAAGAAAGTAGTTGATATTGTCCACTGTCGCATCCGCATTGCGCAGAAAAATCACCTCGTCAAACTTCTGGTCGTTTGTCAGGAAATTCTGAAGATTTCTGGCATCAGCTGCAGCTGCGGAAAGATTGTGGCCTGGAATCTTCGGATAGTCATCGATGGCAATGATAAAACCGATCAGTCGGGTATCCGATGCGTGGCTCACCCCAAGGAGTTCGCGAACGATCGGCGATAGTGTGCCGGCGCCCTTGTTGTACTGGACGATGAAGGGGCAGTAGCGAGCCTCTCGAGCTGGTGCGCCGTTGGAGCAGGTGCCGCTATAGTCGGTCGGCGGAGCCTGTCCGTGCGCCGGCGCGGACAACAGCAGGTACAGCGCGGCTACATTCAAAAGATGTCGCAATTGCCGTAGTCGAATCATGGTGTTACGGGAAACTCCTGCACGCTCAGCGCCGCATAGAGCGCTGGCAGAGAGCCCTTATAGATATTGCTATCGAAGGTGCCGTTAAAGCCTGTGGCCATGGCCCCTGAATCCGTGAACTGCCAAAGCAACCATTTGGCGTCTCCAATCGAACGCGGATCTTCGCTTGCGCGGGACGACACGGAGTAGTCAGCGAGCCATAGCGGTGCAGCCTTCATCGCTGAAGACATCGGCGTGTTCTTCATTCGTTGAGTCCACCAGGCATGGGCGGTGTAAATCATCGTGGAGCGATGTAATTGGGTCTGCACTTCCTGGATGAAGGCATCCATGATGGCGACAATGTCCTTAGGCGACCGGCCTTGCCAACGATCAGGCAACCGTGCGCCCGCCTTATCCCATTCGAGGTCGACTACAGGGGGCATGTCCGTGGGGAGCAGGCCGCCGTTCGACTTGATCACCTTGATGAAGGTATCTGCTTGCATTGTTCCCCATTTGGCGGGATCGATCGTGCAATCGCCGCCTTGGCACGCAGACAGGAAGTGATAGGCCCCACGATGAATCTGCTTGCCTGCGGGCAAAGCACCGGCGCGCTTCCAAAAGTAGGCAAATCTCCCGTCCAGGCCATAAGCACCTTGAGTCGCCTTCATATAGAGAAATTCGACATTCCGGACTTTGAGCATTTCCATCGGGAACGCGGGATTGGTGTAATGGCTGATGTCGACGCCAAAAAACGAGTTGACTCGCGGCTTGTTCAAGGCTGAATCAAACGTTGTATCGCCCGGGAATCGAAACGGACCGACAAGATTGAACGTCTGCGTTGCTTGTTCCAGACGTGCCGCGTCGTCGCGACTGCCTGTTCGATCGGCGGCCTGAATTTCCTCAAAGAGCTGCTGGCGGGAGAGGTCGTCGGTCAAATCGGCGAGGCCAAGAGAGGCCGCATCGGTGGGTTCTGGGGCCGCCGTGGAAATCTGCCCTTTGGCGGCGGTTGTCAGCATCCCAAACGCGAACAACAGAGTAGTCCACCGGATCGACCTGAGCATTGCATAGCCCCTCGCTTGGTTAGCTATTTGACGTTGCATATCCCTGCGTATCCTCATTTTGTCGTTCACTGGCGCTACTTGCGCATCTTCAGCAGCAAGATGAGCAGGATGACGATGACCAAAAATAGCAGCCACCACCATTTCGTGAAGAGGGCGGGCGGGTTGGAACCAGGGCTGCTGGTGAACTGGCCCACCGCGGGTGGCTCTGGCGCGTTGATGAAAACCTTGCTGGCCTGGTTGTCGCCAATCACCGCCACATCCAGCGTGCAGGCGTCGAGCAGTGCGCCTGGCTTGACGCCGGCCGCTGTGCAGACTGCGCGCGTGCGTTCGGCCACCGCGGGAGGCAGATCGGCCGCGTAGAAAGGCTTGGCGGCAATACCGTGCTCGGGTTCCCGTTCGCCGCAGACTGCCAGCAGCGACTCCTCTGGCTTTACCCGCCAGCTGTCGGCATAGCCGCCGTACAAGTCCTGGAAGCCATAAGGGACGCTCAGCGCGGTGCCGTTGCGCAGGCCGAGCTGGTTGACGTTGCCGTTTGGATTGGCGAGCAAGCCGCTGATTGTGGCCGGCCAGTGACCAAGGCCGACTGAGACATTGATCCAGGTCGCGTTGACCTCGGCGATCACTGAATCGCCGCTCTCGCTAATGATGGAATAGTGGTTGCCGTGGCGCATGATCTTGACCCCGTCGGCGGTGACCAGCGAATTCCCATCGGCCAGGTCGGTGATTTGTCCGTCCACGCTCAGACGGTTCGGCGCCAAGCAGACGGCCACCCTGGATCGTCCCATTTGCGTGGCCACCGCGTGGTTCACATCTGCGTTCGGCCAGGTGGGTGCGCCGGACACCTGGCGCGTCTGAACCATGAAGTCAGCGTCGGATCTCAGCAGGACGAAGTCGCCAGCGGCCTGGAAGTCGTAGAACAAACCGGCGTTCGTCCGCAAATGGGTGTCGCCGATGCTGGCAGCAGCCGCGCAGTTCGAAAGAGCGCCGCCGGCGCTGCTCTCCTCGAAGATCAGGGCCGGCCCCGGCGGCGATGGAGCCGGAGCCATAGGCCCAAAGCTGAGATTGTTCGTCTCCCCGGTGAAACTCTCCGTGTCACAGAGCGGGGCTGCGCTGCCCCCATAAATGATCTGGTTTCTGGGCGTGATTGCGGCGCCATTGTTGAAACTGGCCTGGCTGTCATTGAAGAGGCCAAACACATTGAATTCGGCGATCTGCCAGCTGGCCGCCGCGCCGACGACATTGTCGCCCGTCACCATGTACATCATGCCGGGCCCCGCACCGGTCCAGAAATAGAGCGTGTCGGCGGCCGTGCTCAAGTTGGCGGTCATGACGAGATTGCCGAGGTTGGCAATCGGTTGATTCGGCACCGCGGTGCCATTCGTGCTGTTCTTATAGCAGTCCGAGCCGAGCTGGTTCCAGTTCTGGCCGTTCGGGCAGGTGCCGTATCCGATCAGCCAGTACTGCATATAGATGGCGCCGGCGCTGCCGTTGTTGGTGAAAAAGAACTGTTCCCACGCCAGGCAGCCGGCTGCGCCTCCGGCACAGGCCGTGGCGCTCTGGAAGGTGTTGGTGTTGATTTGCAGCATATAGGCATCGGTGACGGGCGGTCCCGAGTTGCCGATCGGTGAACTCTCGCTGGTGACCCCGCTGACCGTGAAGCTGCCGGTGGCCGACGAGATGAGTCCGTTCGGCGCCTTGGCCGATACATCGCCGCCGCTGCGTCCAACCAAGCCGGGGCGGGAGCCGTGGCTTGGGTTTCCCGGGTTGGGTGGCGGTTTTATGCACTGCAACTCGTGCCACTGCTTGTCCGGGTAGGTGGCCTGGAAACAACCCTTCTTGGGAGGTGGCAGGTGTTTCATCGATTCGTGCCAATCCTGCCGCGCCTTCGTCTCTTCGGGCGAGAGCCTTTGTTCGCCCACAGGAGTGGTGGTTCCCGGATTGGCCGGTGCGGCGCCAGCACGGTAGGGCAGGAGCCCTGACAACAGAATCGCAGCGGCCAGGAAGCGAACAGATGTCCTGATGCCTGTCCCCGAGTACCTGTTCATCGGCATGTCTCCTTCAGATGGACCCGCCAGGCAATCGCAGTTGGCTCAATCCGGAAGCGGGTGATGCTGGTGTGGCATACCAACCTTCCCGGGTATCCCAACGCGGCCCAAAAGGACATGCTGGACGCTACAGCGCTGTGCAGGGCCTTTCTGCGCGCTGCATCACAGCGCGATGGTGCAGCTTCAGCAGGGTTGTGACTCGCCGCACAGTGGCCGTTTGTTCACCAAAGCGGCACGGCAGCATGTCGCTTCTGTGAGGCGCTGCGGGCTCAGATGCCGGCCATTGCGATCGGGATGAGGGCCAGTATTTGGCGTATCGAGCGCAGCGGAGTCAGGCGCGTCCGAATTGATGGAGTGCAGGGGAGGACCTGACTCATCTCCTGTTATCGGGACTCGGCTCGGGCATCCGGTGCGACGCCGCCTAAGGGTGGGGCGCGATCAGTGGACGCCATGGTCGTCCTGGTGTGCACCGAGCATGTTCATCAACGACAGCGGGACTGCATCGCAATCCCGCTGATCATTGCGTGATTCAGGGAGGAACCGGGTGCGGAACGTCGCGTCAGCCGGTATTCCGCCCGTTGACCCTTTCAGAATTCGGTCCAGGAACTGCCACTACGTTTGAGCGGCGTCACCCGGGTCTGCGACGGCACCGAAGCCGCGCTTTCCTTGGCGGGGCGCTTAGGCGCAGCCACGGCAGGAGCGCTGGGCGTTGGCTTGGCGGGTCCATCGCTGGTTTGTGTTGCTGGTGTCACTTCCTTCACGCCGCCATCGCCTTGCAGCACAAAGCGGCGCACCGAGGCGACGAGCCCCTCGGACTGCTGCTGCAGCGCATGTGCAGAAGCCGAAACCTGCTCGACCAACGCCGCGTTCTGCTGGGTGGCCTCATCCATGTGGATGACGGTCTGGTTGATCTGCTCGATGCCGCCGCTCTGCTCCTGCGACGCGACAGTGATCTCGCCCATGATGTCGGTCACCCGCTTCACGCTGGAAACGATGTCCTCCATGATCTTGCCGGACTGCTCCACCAGCTGAGTGCCGTTGTCTACTTTTTCCACCGAATCGCTGATCAGCGTCTTGATCTCCTTGGCTGCCGCCGCCGAGCGCTGCGCCAGATTGCGCACCTCGCTCGCCACCACCGCAAAACCGCGGCCCTGCTCGCCGGCGCGTGCGGCTTCCACCGCGGCGTTCAGAGCCAGGATGTTGGTCT
>CAYVKA010000012.1:0-93492 GCA_964451925.1 uncultured Nevskia sp.
ACATCCAGCTGCCGCGGCCGGCAGCCGGTCGCGATCACAAGGTCGTCGTAGGGGAACCGCCACGTTGCGGTGAGGTAGTCGCCATGCCAGTAGCTACTTGAATATCCCCGACGCAATGCAGCCTGGCCGCGATCTCATCTTCGATCGTCAGCAGGTAGTCGCGTAATGTATCGACATGGACTTTTAGTCGTGAATTCCGTGATCGACCCATTTTGATGACCGCGAAAGGGAGCGGATGTGGTGATGAAGCTGAGGAGCGATTGCGGATCGAACGCGCCGAGAAGCTGGTGTGTTGGCGCGCAGTGACTTTTGACCCACCTACGGGGAAAGTGTGGAGTGAACCCCTAAGACTGGACCGACGCTGGTCAGAAAGTCATACCGCTTCCGAGCCATACATTCTGCAGAACCATGCCAGCATTAGCGGAAACAATCCGGCGCATCCGGTCGGGACGCTTGGTCAGGATTTGATAATGATGCCGCGGTGTTCTGCGCATCACGTCCCAAATCGCCATGACAAACTCGTCCGAAACGTCCGGGTGAAACAGATCGCTCATCGAATTGACGAAGATCTTCTTGGGCTTACGCCAATCCAGAGGGATGCTCAGGGCGGCGTAGTCCTCACGGATTCGACCATTCCAGGTGACGTTTCTGCCTCGCTTTTGGGTCAGCCCGGCATACTTCTCAACGCCCATGGCTTCCAATCTGCGAGCCATTTTCATGGCGTAGCAGTTCTTGCAACCGGCGCTCGCGAGCGAGCAACCGGCTACGGGATTCCAAGTTGCATCGGTCCACTCGATTTGCGACTCGGCCATATAATATCCCGTAAAAACAGACCAGTATCGCGTGGTCTTATACCAGATTCGAGCCCCGCAGTCGATGCCTCCGTGTTGGCTTTTCAGAACCACCTCCCGCCCATGCCAAAGCATGGGCGGGAGGGGTTTTCGAGTTAACAACGACAGCTCCTTCACTGACCTCAGCGTCTTCACTGCCTGAATCTACTGGCCTGTACAGCATCGATTCCGAGCATCGACTGGCTCCACGATTACGCCGTGGGCGGACTCTTTCGGGCGAGCCAACCGCGGATATGCTTCATTCCGTACCTCCTATGAATTGATGAATTGATCGCCGGCTACCCACCGGCACCTGTCGTCTCGACTTGAGGGAATCATCAGCACCACCTGGTCTGATTCAGGGTAACGGCACCACCCGTACACCCGGCTCCTCTCGTCTCGACTTCCTAATACGCTCGATCGGGGTATCACCCCCAGCACGATTTCGCACGCAAGCTCCTTGGTTGTCCGAAGCACCTTTCGGCACCCCGGATCAGTTGCAGATTTCGACGCACCGCCTGCAACCGACCGCTCACCCCTTTCGGGGCTCCGCGCCTCCATATCAGAACTGCTCCCGCCAACTGGCCTGTACCTCACCGGGTCCATTTATCCCGGCACCAGCAGGCTTTTCCTCATTTGGACCGAGGGAACGCTTTAGCTCCTACACTCCACACATTCGCCGTCCGTAACGGCTCCCGGATTTCTCCGGTTTCGCGCCTACGAGATTCCCAAGATGGGCGCGCTAGCTCAATGTGGTCCATGTACGTCATCCCAACTGCAGTGGGATCAGAGCGGACTGTCGTCCTTTATCAGCGAACAAAACAGAAGACCGGCTACGTGCCCGGCCTATTACACCCTTAAGCTTTCCAGAGACCCGACCTTTCGATTGGTGCCTGGTGTTTCCGGGCATGCCTTCGCATGCCCATCACCTCGCAGTCGTTCGGATGTCCTGAAGGGACATCTTTCCGCTGCGCCACAGCCCAGGTGCGTCGGCTCCATCACTCGCACTAATTCCGCATTTCTGCGGCACGCTTCGCCACGAGTAACTTCACATCCGCCATTCCTCGATCAGGGTTTCGCGCGAACGGATTTCCCGTTCTTGCTGAGGCCCGTCCCAATCCACGACATTCCTGCCGTGCTGGGTTGGACCGCGCAGTCGCCTACGCTCCCGTTTCATGATCGCCCAACCTCACATTCACTGACCTGACAGCGGTTCAACGATTGGGTCGGCGGAGGAGTTACACCCCCGGCTCCCGTTGCGACGCCGCGAGCCCGATTAAAGGCACGACGCCGCTGCGTGCTCCTGCAGTTGGTCTGCAGGGCTTGTGCTTCGAGCGGAGGGTTGGCAGCCCCCACGTTCGGTAAATCACCCGTCGGTAAACGGGCTGGTGCGTGGTGGGCGCACTCCTCTCAATTCGAGGCAAATGGACAGTGTTTCTGTCTGGAACATCCCTGCTGGCTGGCCCGCATGGCCGCCGGCTGCGTCCCGCGCATCGGCGCGGGATGCAGCTGGGCTGGTGGAGATTCCCAGCCGGAACACTGTTTTGCCGGCGCCAGTTCTGGTCCATGGAATCTCTTCTACTGACTTTGCTTTCCACCGGAGCCTATAGTGACATTGCAAAACAAGCCGCCGGAGCAGGCCGGCATCGGCCGGCCTGGCGGCTACGATCCGTTGGTGCCGACCACCGTTACCGGCGCCATGCGCCTACTCCTCCTGGATGTCAGTCGCGGCAGTAGCCGCTACGTCTCCGGGACGGTTTCCGCCGGGCGCGCATTGGCGCTCTCGGCGAAATTTCATGAGCGCTATGACCTGTCCGGAGACCCGGTTCGCCGGTCGCGTCGGCGCGCGAAAGGGGAGGCCGTGTTCGCGCTGCACTTTTTTCCGCGGTACGGCGCGACGGACCTGAACTGGTGGCTGCTAAGGACCGACGGCGACCACCCGCTGCTGGGCCTGGAGTCCTGGCGCGACGCGACCAACGTCCGGGACGCCATCTGCTGGTGGGATCGCTACGAGCTGGTGCGGGAGCCGGTGCCGGTAGCCCACCGCCGCAAGCTCGCCGGTCCGGGCGGTAAGCCGGTCAAGCCCGTAACCTGGACCTGGCGCTTCCGGCGCGAGGCGATCGAGGCCATCCGTGCCCACATCCGGCACATCGTCCAGCACCCGGACGACCGCCTCCGGCAACTCGCCCGGTCTCTGTCGGCGGCGCCGGGTTGGCGGCAGATCCGCAGCGATGTCAAGCAGCTTCACCGATACCTGGACCACCAGCAGGCTCAACACCGCGTGCCGGAGGCTCGGCGCGTGGCGATGCCGGCGACGATCCGCTGGACGACGCCGCGGACGATTCGCCGCGTGCCGCTCTCGGTGTTGTGCCGGCGGGCTGCGCAGGGGCAGGAGAGCTGGTTTCCGGACAACGACTGGGCGACTGGTCGGCCGCCGGAGGCCGACTTTCCGCCCCCGAACACTGTGTAGTCGACCTTGCCATTTCGGCCCGGTCTCACCGAAGGAGATGCCCCGATGTTCTTGAAGACTCCCGATGTCCCCGTTGCCCGCCGCCTGACGATCACGCTCCCGGAATCGGCATGGAAGCAGCTCGACGCCATGACCCAGGAGACCGGCGCCCAGGGCGTGCTGGAGCACACGCTTGCCGGCTTCCTGCAGGAGGCCCTGCGAAAGGAGGAGCGCCGCGCTAAGCGCGGCTCTCGCGAGACTATCTCTGCACGCGAGTAGCTCCTGCTGGCTACCGGCCAGTGCCTAACCCTGATCACAACGCGAAGTTCGAGCAGTTCGCCGCCGACCAGTTAGGAAGAAGGTGCTTCGCTAAGAAGGCGAGGCACCTAAAGTTGTTGGGCGTTGCTTGCGGAAAGCCGCTTGGCGCGACGGGTTAAACCGGTCGCGCCAAGCGGCTCATTAAAGCCCATGAGTCCTAGATGGATTTGCTCGCCGCGCAAACGCCAAAGGGCTGGGTGGCTTGGCAAAAAGGCGATACGATTGACGGCACGGCGTGTCCAGTAAGTCCAACCCATTTGTCCGGCCGGGTCGAACCATGTGTGTTAACTACATCCCCATTCGCAAAGACCATTGGCTGGACTACTTTGCGCACCTTGAAGCGACCTACGAATACATGGCTGAGAGCTGGCCGGGCTACGACGCTCCGATCATGCTGCCCGGCTACGAGCCGGTCCGCGCGACGTTCGGGATGGTTCCGGTGTTCGCTCAGGATGAGAGCTACATTCGCAAATACAGCACCTACAATGCGCGCAGCGAATCCATAACAAGCAAGGTCACATTCAAAAATGCGTGGCGGTCCCGGCGCCTTTGCCTTGTCCCGGCCGAGAGCATTTTTGAACCCAACTATGAGTCGGGAAAGCCGGTGCGCTGGTCGATTTTTCGAAAGGATCGCAAGCCTTTCTGTATTGCCGGCCTCTGGGATACACGCAAGGTTGATGGGCTGCACAAGCGCTCGTTCACCATGCTGACCATCAATGCGGATGACCACCCGTTGATGAAGCGCTTCCACGCTCCGAACGATGAAAAGCGGTCGGTGGTCATTCTGCCGCCGGAAAACTACGACCGCTGGCTTCAGGCGCATGACCAGGACGACGACGAGCTCCGCGAAATGCTGGTGCATTTCGACGCCAGCGAGTTCGATGCCGTGCCGGCGCCGCTGCCGTCCCGCAAGAAGAAAGCTGCCGATCTGCTGGACGAATGATGTCGATCGAGTGGGGGCAATACACCGACCGGGAGTTGCTTGGGCACTATGCCGGATTGATGGATGCACTACGCACCCGCAATGTCGTTCGCAGTTCCAACAATCCGATTGCCGACTATGCAGAAATGCTGGTAGCCAACGCCCTCGACCTGAGGCTCGCCGGGCGCTCAGCTTCCGGCTTCGACGCCACGGATGCCACTGGTCTGCAATATCAAATCAAGGCGCGTCGGCGAACGCCCCAGAATTCTTCAACGCAGCTCAGCGCGCTGCGCAACCTTGAAAAAGATCCGTTCCATTTTTTGGCGGCGGTGATGTTTGAAGCCGATTTTTCGATTCAGTATGCGGCGGTCATCCCGCTGGCGGTCGTCCGCCAACTGAGCGGTTGGTCGGAACATACCAAGAGCCACCGGTTCCTGTTTCGGCGCAATGTCCCGGAGCAGCCGGGTGTCCAGGAGATCACGGGTAGGCTTAATGCTTGCCTCGAATCGAAAGATCAACGCGCACCCTAGCTGCTTGGACGGCATCGGGCGTAGCTGCTTGGATTTTCGAACTGCTGCCTTGTCGCATCGCTCGTCAGACAACGCCGCAAAGTGCTCCCACGGTCGTCTCGTCGGGGCCCGGCCATCCAGATTCCGGCCGCCACTAGCGGAATGACGACCAAGAGCAACAACATGCCCAGGCACCCCGAACCGCGGCCGGTGTTCACAGGCGTGTGAGGGCGTGCCGGGGTTGGCTGGGACTTAAGCCACAAGCCGTGGCAGGAACTGCAGAAGAACTTGGTTTTCCCCGCGCTCCAGGCCTCGATCGTGCGCGCCGAGTGTGGGGTGACGGCCGCGCAGCGGCCGCATCGGAATGTTCGCTCTTTGGGCCGGCGTTTACTGCCGGCGAGAGCCAACATGGCGATTGCGATGGCGCCAACCACCGCCCCGGCGGTTAGCGCTTCCACAAGCTCAATCCCTGCCGCCAGCACCGCGGCTTCCCGACCTGGCCCATGCTGCAATCCCCAATTGTTTCTTCCACCTTTGAGTCACTTATAGCAGAGTTTCGACGCTGCCCGGTTGCTCCTCATGGTGTCTGTCTGATATTCACACCGTGCTGGACCTGCAACTGGCTCCGGAGAAGCGGCTTCGGGAGCATTTCAGCGTGGTGCTGGAGAAGACCATTTCGGAGCTGCGCGGCGTGTCGTGTCTGTCCCTGGAGGTGGTGACGGCGCCCCGGAAGCAGATCGTGAGCAGCCGGTCGTTCGGCGAGGAGGTGACCACCTTCGAGGGGCTGCGCGAAGCGGTTTTGAGCTACGTCCACATCGCCACCGAAAAGCTCCGGGCACAGGGTTCGACGGCCGAGGCCGTTGCGGTCGGCATCCGCACCAACCCCTTCAAGCCCGGCACGCCGCAGTACACGCGGGGGATCACGGTGCCGCTGGCCGGGGCGACCGACGATACGTTGCGGATTGGCAGGGCCGCGGAAGCCGGTTTGAAGCTGATGTATCGGTCCGGCTTCCGCTACAAGAAGGCTGAGGTGGTGCTTATGGGCCTCCGGCCGAAGGCACGGCGTCAGGCGGGGCTGTTCGACGACGCCGATGCCTTGGCGAAGCGGGACCGGTTGAATGCGGCCCTGGACCGGGTCAACGCCAGGTTCGGCCGCGGCGCCCTGGCGGTCGCCGCTGCCGGCATCGAGAAGGACTGGGGTATGCAGCGGCAGCGATTGTCGCCTTGCTACACGACACGGTGGGACGACCTGCCGGTGGCGCGGTAGGGGCAGGGCGAACCCCAAGGGGCCGGGCTCTACTCGCTTTGCTCGCCGAGCCACCAGAAACCGTGTCTCGGCCCATGCGGGTGACGATCCCTTTCGCGGCGATTGCCGACCGCTCTTTGGTTCACGTGGAACACGTTTTGACGTTATTACGTCGTTACATCATTACGTATCCCTGCATGGAGAGCAGGTCGCAAGTGCGAACTAAGAAGCGCTGGCCGCCATTTCGGCGTTGATCTCCTTGATTCGCTGCCGGACCAGAATGATCTGATTTTCATTCAACTTGCCACGTACCAGGATGCCGGCGGCGTCGTCCCAGCAGGCCGCCAAAGTATCGAAGTCAAAAAGACCGGCGAACTTTAGCCACCATGTCGCCCGGGTCTCACCGCATAGGTGCCGCAGAATGTCGTCGGGATAATCAACCCGGAGATCTCCGTCGGTCGGTTCGCGCAGTACCCACATGCGGGAGCACTCGGCATGGGCGGCGTGAATGGAATGTCCTGCAAGCTCGGCGAGATCCACGGAGGCATTCCAGCGCCGGGCTTCCCTGTAGTGCCCATATTCCAGGGCGATGCCGGACTGGCGGATCACAATGTCGTGAATCACCTCGACGACGAGATCGGGGCTCTGGAGCGGCGCGGCCATGCCTCTTGCCAGCAGAGTCCACGAGTAGGCGAGCGCCTGTTGCCAGTCTGGGCTTCGGGGAGGACAGATCATGCCCTGGGCGATGTCCTCGCACAACCGCAGATAGGTCCCATCGTGTGGAAGAGTGACCTGGAGGCCTTTGTTCTGAGCCTCAGCGACGAGGTGGGTGAATTTTTCGCTAGCCTCTTCAAGCAGCAGCTTCAATCCGGCGATTTGCTCAGCCAAGCGATTTCGGTGAGCCCGAATGCAATTCATGTCTACCATCCTCCGAAGAAAAATGTGATCTACAGGAGCAAAAGAACTCTCGTACTCACAGTGTTCGAAGCTGGAACATGTCCTCAGGCGGCAGAGCCAAGCTGCTTGGGTCGCAAAGTGCAGGTGGGAACAACAGCATTCAGCAAGCCTGAATCAGCAGGCTCAGGGGACTGGTGAAACGGGGGAGGCACAAAGTTGCCTAGCTATATGTGGTGATCGCACGCAATTGATTTTATTAAAGAAAATATTTGATTTCCTGGAAAAAACGCGCTATATTTTTCCCGCGGTCAGAACTGCCTGCCCATGCATCACCTCGGTGTGATGTTGGAACAACGTTCTGATGGCAATAAAGCGACTATTCATTACCGATGGGTGATGTTAGAAGTAGCTTTATGTTGTGATAGGCCTCTTCATTCGCGAACTCAGCGAATGTTCGTAGTAAAAAGGCGTCCCGCACGGGACGCCTTTTTTTTGCCTGTCCGCTTTTAAAAAAAGCGACCACATGTCGCTTACCACCACAAAGTTGCCAGCGTCCGGCTATTACTTGAATACCGGCCGAAAGAAGCTGCGTTCATAACTGATGATGCAACGTGTGTCTTCTGCGTATTTAAAGGCAGCTTGGCACTCAGGATCTTGCAAGGACTTACTGCGATATTCTTCGTAGAGCGCCATGCTGGGGAATGTGAAAAGGGCGAGCGCGACATTGTTTGCTCCTTCGGAGGGCAAGAAATATCCGTGGTGCTTGCCGCCGAATTTCTCAACGAGCGGAATCCAGACTCGACCGTAGTGCTCAAACTCCTTGAGCTTGTACGGGTCGATAACGTATCGCAAATAGCACGTAAACATTGGGGTTCCTCAATGAGTAGGGACCAACAGTGACCGAATTCGGTCGTCTGTATCTTGTACGTACATCGTACGAGGTATAACGATGGCGACTGTTTTGTGAAGATTATCCCAATAACCTTCATGCGATCCGACTCTAGGATCGCCGCGGGACGGCTCACTTTAAGAGCCCTGACCAGCTCGTGTCCTCGGGCGATGTTGGGGGCGGCGGCACGCGCGCTCCAGTCAGGTCCATTTGCGCTCGGCGGCATCAAGCACCGTCCGTCGGCTCGCCCAAAAAGGCGGCGAGCCGACGGCGCCGCCGCAGGCGGCGCGCTCCGCGACGATGTTTGACCCCGCCGTCCACCGAACCTCCCGGTTCGCGCTGACATCTCGCCGCCTCAATCCACACGGCGATCGGGAGGACACAAGTGAAGCAGCTTCGGAAACTTTGGAATGCCCTTCAGCGCGTAGTGACTCGCGTGGCCCGGCCGCAGATTTTCGTTCTGGTCATCGTTCGGGTAGCGCGTTGCACGCGTGAAGCCCCGCTTCGCTTTGTACGTCCAAGGGTTTCCGCTCTGGAGGCTGCCCGGTACGGCCAATTGGCGCTGTTTTGATCCCTGCGCCTATCAACTCGTGGGAGGGAAGGAAAATGACTCGAAACCGAAATACCGCAGTGTTGCTGGCGTTGCTGATGGGAGGCTGCGGCATGCAGAAGTTCTATGTGGGGCGAAACGCGCAGGGAGTTCTCTGCGCGATGTTTGGAGGAACCTTCTGCCCGATAATTGTCGGCATCATCGATGCAGTGCGATGGCTTCGGATGTCTGACCAGGCGTTCGCTCGACTGTACGGGCCTCCTGGCATCCCGGTATCTTCGAGTCGCGACTGCTCTGGAATGCGCGAGGAACTTGTTACGGTCGCGTGGGTAATCTGGAAAGTCGGCTATCTGATGTCTTGGCTGATCGTTCCGATCCTTCTGTACCAGTGCACGCCGCTGAGCATGGTGGTGTCCGTTGCTGGAGGAATGGGCGGGGTATTGTTGGCCGCCGTCGTGTTTCGCAGGGCGGCGGGCAAGATTCGCAATCCGTACCTGGCTTATCTTCTCGATCCGATCGGCGCGGAGGCGCGGCAGCGGAAGAGCCAGCCTTTGCCGTTTGAGAAGTGGTTACAACTCGTTCGACAGAATGGGGGGCTTGGCGGGGCGAAGGTCAACTGGAAGGGCAGCCAAAAATATGCATCGGAGGCCCCGGATGAAGAGTGGAATCTGCACCGCGATGACCATCGCGCCGGATCACGGGGGTACGGCTCGGCTGACGACGATTGGCGTCAGAATTCATCAGCTCCGAGGGCACAGGCAATCAACCCCGGGTCCGGCCTGCCAACACTGGATGGTGCGGGCGGCGTAGATGTCGGTGGATTCTTGTGGGGGGAAGGACCGGATGACCGGTGGCATCGAGTCGAGGACGATCTCCACCAGCACCGGGAATGGCAATGGAGCAACTCATCGCCAATCGAATTCCTAAGTAACGATTGGCACTCATCCGATCCGTTCAAGGATCACAGCTGGGACTAGGATAAACGTTAAATGGCCCTAGCCGAGGTCGGTACCGAGATGGAACGGGGTGGCGAGGCCATAGAACGGGGAGAGCGCATCGGCAAGGAATTGGCGACGCCCTTCCGATGTCCGAAGCAGAAACAGTGCACTGATGCTCCCCTGGGCTTCGTTCAGGGCGGCCCTCACTGCAGACAAGATGTTGATGCCATCCGGATGCCGGCGGACAGCATCTGCATCGGTCATGGAGATCAGTATCGGCCGAACCTGCGTCCGGCAGGCGGCCGATACGGCGCCGGAAAATCTCAGGTAAGGATTGTGCTGATCCCTGGGTCCCAACACCTGTCCGGAGCGGTCGGCCAAAGTCAGGAACCGCTCTGTCAAATGCTCCAGCGGGTGTGCCATTGGCGACGGCCGGTCCAGTGACAGATAAGCAAAGCCACTTTGCTTCGCCGCTGTGGGGAGGGCTCGAATGATCCAAGCAGCTTGGGAAGTGGCGCCCGAACCGTCCAGGACCAAATGCTGGGGCCAGCCTGCTTGGATTTGGCTGAGCTTCCCGGACAGCCAAGCTGTCATTTCGTCGGCTGTACGGGGCTTCGAGTCAGTAGTAGATGAAGTCATTTCGGCGCTCCTCCTTACCAGTCGCTATGTCACAGGCCATCCTAGCCCTCGGGGCGAGCCTGCTTCAATCCCGGATTCCGCACTGCGGCCTTACCAGCGCCATGTAGACCCGAGGAGTCAGAACGGGAGTGACTGCCACCCCTTGGGCGATAGATCTGGCCTCAGCACGGGCTGCGATCGAGTCTTCCAGCTGCCGGATATAGGCTTCAGTCGAAGCGGCATTGTCTCGTTCGGTCAATTTGCGGCCCGGCGAAGCGTCCTGCCAATCGTCAACCAGACCCATCAGCTTGCCTTGGTCAATCGTCGGGTTGGGAACGCCCGCCGCGGCGCATCGCTGTTGCACATCCAGGGCGCGGGTCACATCGGATGTATGATCGGCTTGGTAGCGACGGCGAGCCTCATCTTCGGCTGCCCGTTGCTGTTCGGCGATCCCTTTGGAGCGCGCATAGGTGCCCTGGGCCCTCCCTGGGACCGCGGCGCACGCAGATACCACAGACTCCTTTAGCTGCAGGTCATCCGCCACGGCGGCACAAGCAGGCGGATCGCCGTGTTCGGCCAGACCGTACAGCCCCGTCTTCAGTTCCTCGTCGAGATCGACGAGAGTGTGGAAGCGGCTGTCCAAGCCGAACGGCGGGAACGTGAAGCGCGAATACAGTTGCTTGAAACCGGGGTCGGCCAAGGCAGATTGCTGGATGGTTTTGGCCCACACAAAGGCGTATTCCTCGGTGGATTCCCGCGCTACGGTGAGCGAGTAGATTTCCGTGGCGAAATAGTATCCATCCCGCTGGATCATGGCCCGGAAGACGGGCATGACCGCCTTGTCGAATACCTGGTGCGTAAGCTGCAGCTCACCCTGAGAGAGCTGGGGAAGGTGGGCCTGATTCAAGCGAATGTACTGAATGGCCTGCGACAGGTAGTCCAGTCGCTGCTCCGTGCTCATCTGCGTCAACTCGGAATCGGGGCGTGTAGGAAAAGCTGCTGCAGCGCAGCCTTCACTTAGCAGAGCGTAGGTAGATAAAAAAACAGCCGCCATTGCTGTATTGGAGGACGCACCTGGGTGCCAACAGATGCCCCGAGATCGCAGGCGGAGCAATGAGGAATTGATGTGGCGAAGGATCATGGCGCCTCCTAGGCTCGCGCTGCCCGCCAGTCCCTCCGCGGGGCTCGTCGGGTATGATAGTTTAATGGTATCTATATACCATTCATGGCTACCATAGTAGCCATGTGCCAAGAAAGCAAGTGCCAATAGCCGCCGACGATTACGGGACTGCTCGAATCAGGGTCTGGACGCCCGAGGGGCGGAGTACCGTGTCGATAGATGGCGACCTTTGGGTCTATTTCTGTCGCTTGAAAGGCGGAGAGCAGGCGGCTCGCGATTGGGTCAAGGCAAATTCCAAGGGTCCCGTTCCAGCGGGAGTCACCAGATCAAAAGCGATCGGGCGCCGCATGTTGGCGGAGGTCGTTCGGCCGTCACTAGTGCAAACCGTCTAGCCGCAGGTCAAACGGTCAGGGCTAATTTTTCCGCACTGAAGCGGGGACGCGGAAGCTAGGATCGGTCAAAAGTACAAGATGGCCGCCGTCCATCAGCCTATCCCATGTCTGACTGGCCGCCAGATTAAGTCCTGAAAACTGCTGTACTGTGAGATTAGTGGCGACGACGGTCGCGCGCTGTTCTCGATATCGAGCTTCGACAATCGCCTGGAGCTGTTCGGATTGCCATTCTTGGAATTTGACGTAGTCATCGAGGACCAAGATATCTGGAGCCACGAGGTCGCGAACTGCAGCATTGAACGAGCGTTCGCCGCTCGACCCCCTAGTGGCGAGCAACATTTCGACGGTCTCCTTGCAGTTTCTGTAACTGACACGGACTCCTCGCTTTGCAAGGACGACAAGCGCCGAGCCGCATTGAGATGATTTGCCGTTACCGCGGGCGCCCATCACCACCAGACTACGATGGGATGGGACCTGATTCACCCAATTCATGATGTCTGGCTTTAGCTCGTTCGGCTGAAGCTTGGAGTACAGTTTGGGAATATTGGCTTGCGCGAGGATGTCCTCTGTGCGCTGCCGAAGCTCATTTTGTCGCCTAAGGTCTTGCGCTTCCACTTCGCAGACCGGACAGTTTGTGGCAACGCTCAGGCGCCCAAACGTTCGCGAAGTCGCCATGTAAGGACCATGTCGCTGACAATGCTTTTCGACGGCAGTCACGAATTGGGCCCTCCCGATAGTTTTCCAATGAGTGGCCCCAGGTACCGAGTCTCAAAGTCCGTGGTGGTCCGGTCTTTCTGTTCTCTTTTATTTGTTAGCTTTTGTTCTGTGGGGCAAATAGCGCCACCGTCTAGGCACGGAGTTGCCACGGCTATAGGGTCAATGTCTGCCACGGGTATGGTGGCCATTTCTGCCACCCCGGTGGCGGGAAATGCCACGGGGATCAAAGGCGTCATGTTCGATGCGGTGGCTGGAACGATCTCGGGCGATGGTTTCCAGCGTGGATCGCTTTTCGGGGCACGTGCCAGTTCCTCCGGCACTTGCACGGTATAGGCTCGCACGCCATGGATGAAGTGTTTAGGGACCAGCCATCCCAAACCTTCTAGGCCGCTACGCGCACGTTTGATGTGCCGCGGGTCAATGCCAGTCTGGGTGGAAATTGTCCCCGTAGCCGCAAAACTAAGGCGCGTGATCACATTCATACGCGCCGCGTAGTACGTTAATACTCGGTATTCGGTCTTTCCTAGCCGATCATCACATGCCATCTGGAGTAAGAGCTCCATACTCATTTTGTTCATGCTGCATCCCTATAGGGACGCGCTAGATCTTGGAACTCGCTGCCGTTACAATCGACTTGCCTGCAAGCAAATCAGTTGTAACGCCCCAACATGCGATAGCACGTTGGGGCTTTTTTTATCAGCGCGTTTATCAGCGCGCTGGTTATTTTGAAGGTGATGTGAGGCCACGCAAAAATGCAGCGCGGACTGCTTCGCGAGGCGAACCGCCACGTTGCGATGAGGTAGTCGCCTTGCCAGTAGCTACTTGAATATCCCCGACGCAATGCAGCCCGGCCGCGATCTCATCTTCGATCCTCAGCAGGTAATCGCGTAATGTATCGACATGGACTTTTAGTCGCGCATTCCGTGATCGACCCATTTTGATGACCGCGAAAGGGAGCGGATGCGGTGATGAAGCTGAGGAGCGATTGCGGATCGATTGCGCCGAGAAGCCGGTGAGTAGAGCTGCTTCGGCTACGTCAACGAAGGGACGGTCACCAGCCCGTTCCTCCAGGAGCCGCAGGCTTAAAGGTTTTTGAACCATATGGGAGTTGTCCAGGACAGTTTTGCCCGCGAAGAGTCAGACTGTTCCGACTCGTTACTGTCCTGTGCGTGCCGGCGAGGCGGGTGTCAAAAATGCCGGCAGCGGAAATAATTTCCCACAGGTTCCCGGGGTGTGCAAGGGCCTAGAAACCGCTTTTTTTGAGGGCCATGCCCGCAGCGTCCAATACTTCCCGCAGGGCCAAGGGCGCGTGCAGAGCGTATGGTTCCCCTGGTTCACGGAATGGGCTTTTGGTTGCAAATTTGGTTGCAACCACCTTGAGATGCAACGGGAATGACGGTAATCTAGGGAAGGTCCAATCACTCCTAAGTCGTTGTTTTTGCGGCACAGAGCGGATTGAGCGTACGGTGGGCGTGGAGGTTGAACGTCGTTCGCAATGCGAAGGTCGGGAGTTCGATCCTCCTCCGCTCCACCAATAGATTGTCCAAGTGCATCCGGAAACATCCAGAAGCCCGTGGAAACACGGGCTTTTTTGTTGCTATCTGTTCCGAGGGTTTCCGGTCGGATCCGTTGAAATCCTGGGGTATCGAGGGGTACGTTGTTGGGGTATCGAAGGGGTGGCGAGGACGCTACCCCACCACATGGAGATACCCCCCATGGCGATGGCTGACGTAGCCGCCCGGAAGGCCAAACCGAGGGCGACCCCCTACAAGATCTACGACGAGCTGGGCCTGTACCTGCTGGTCAACCCTGGCGGTTCCAAGCTCTGGCGCTTCAAGTACAGCTTCGCCGGCAAGGAAAGGCTACTGGCGATCGGCAGCTACCCCCTGCGCAGCCTCAGGGAGGCCCGCAGCCGCCGCGACGACGCGCGGCGCTTGCTCAGCGACGGGATCGACCCCGGCCTGCTGCGCGCCCAAACCAAGCTGCGGCAGCTGGCGGCGTCTGCCGACAGCTTCGAGGCCGTCGGCCGGGAGTGGTTTGCCAAGTTTTCCCCACACTGGGCCAAGTCCCACGCCGACAAGGTCATCCGGCGCCTGGAGCTGTACGTCTTTCCCTGGCTCGGCAAGCGGCCGATCGGTGAGCTGGAGCCTCTGGACGTCCTCAGCGTCCTGCGGCGAATCGAGTCCCGCGGCCTGCTGGAGACGGCCCACCGCGTCCACCAGAACTGCAGCCAGGTGTTCCGCTACGGGGTTGCCACCGGCCGCGCCAAGCGCGACGTGACCGTGGACCTGCGCGGCGCGCTGGCGCCCTGGCGGCCCCAACACTACCCCAGCATCACTGATCCCGGGGCCATTGGCGGGCTGCTGCGCGCCATCCATGGCTACAAGGGAGGCTTGGTCGTGGCCTCCGCCCTGAAGCTGGCGCCGCTCGTCTTTACCCGCCCCGGGGAGCTGCGCCGCGCGGAGTGGGCGGAGCTCAATCTTGACGCGGCCGAGTGGCGGATTCCCGCCGACAAGATGAAAGCCGGCGTTCCGCACGTCGTCCCGCTGTCCCGGCAGGCCGTGAGCATCCTTCGCGAGCTGCGCCCACTGACCGGCGCACTGCAATACGTCTTCCCGAGCCGGAACTCGCGCAAGAAACCCATGAGCGAGAACACCGTCAACGCGGCGCTGCGCCGGCTCGGCTACGACAAGGGGCAGTTCACCGGCCACGGCTTCCGCAGCATGGCCTCCACGATCCTCAACGAGCAGGGCTGGAAGGCGGATGCGATCGAACGGCAGCTGGCCCATGGCGAACGGGACAAGGTGCGCGCGGCCTACAACTACGCGCAGCACCTGGCCGAGCGCCGGAAGATGATGCAGGCCTGGGCTGACTACCTCGATGCGCTCAGGGAAGGGCGGAAGGTTATGACGGCTAGACTCCGCAAAGCGGCGTAGGGTCCCCCGTGTTGAAAAGTCACAATTCCTAGGTAGTTACAGATATCTACCTAGGAAATGAGCCTTCCATCCCAGAGGGTATCGCCCGCGTGCTGTTTACGTCGGAGAGGTCTGCGATGGTGTTGCTGCATGGGTTCGTTAAGAAGTCCAACAAGACGCCGCAAGCGGATTTGAAGCTGGCAATGCAACGGTTGAAGGAGGTTCGCAATGGCTAAGTCCAATCGTCACATCGGAAGTGACTTCGACGACTTCCTGGCTGAGGAAGGTGTGCTGGAGGAAACCACTGCGCGCGCCGTCAAGCGTGTCATCGCTTGGCAACTCCAAGAAGCGATGAAGACCCAACGTGTATCCAAGTCGGCTATGGCAAAGCGTATGCGCACCAGCCGTTCGGCGCTCGATCGCTTGCTCGATGAAAACGATACCGGCCTCACTATCGATACCTTGAGCCGCGCCGCGCAAGCGCTGGGCTACCGCGTCAAGTTGGAGTTAGCCGCCTAAGGTGGGAGCCATTATTGAGGGGGCGCTGGGTCCGTAAGGGAACAAGAAAATACGCGCGTTGACGGCTCGCTTATGGTGATGTCCATGTGTGAGGACAGGTCCTGATCGCCGGCTGCGGAAGCCGCAGAAGATCAAATTAAAGAAACCAGCCCGTACACGAAAGTACGCAGATGAAGCCCGGAGGTAAAGGCGCGACGCGAAGGCAGTCCGTCGCCCCTTGATGTCGTCCACTCGGAAAGCTCCTCATACCCCATGACCCCGTAGCCCGCCCGGTAAGTGTCAAAAATCGGGCTTGTCATTGGCACCCGCATATTCGGGAAGAATCTAATGCCCGATACCTCTGCGCTGGGGCTAAAGCTTTCAACTTCGACTCGAAGGGCAACGTCGCAATCCGGCTTGCCACGCCGACCACCGACTGTCGCCTTGAGCAGAAATGCGGGATACGGCCAATACCGCAGCACGGCTTTCACACCAGATTGCAAACTAGATGTAGGTGCAAATTGTTGCCGGAGCGCCTGCACCAGATCCCATGTGAGTTCTTGACTACTCACCTGTTCGACGCGAGGCCCAAATGCCACCCTTGGAAAAGCAAGTTCGGCGGCGCCAAAATCGATGATGCGTTCGACTCGGCTTTTGTAGTCCGTGCGGTGACGAAAGAATGGCAGGCGCCGCTGCGGGGGCTCGGCCAGGCGATGCATGATTTCGTGAGGGCGGCTCCAATACGCCCTAGATTCCGTCTCCTGCAGGTTCAGCACCGCGACCCAGCGGTCCGGCGCGTTCATCCGCTGAAAAAGCAGTGCATCCACACTGGGGTCAGCGAGTTCCTGCGCCAGACGCCCGAATCCAAGCTCCTTCTGCTCAACCAAGTACCGTTGCTCAAGGGTGCGGATGTCGGCATGACTCCGCACATCTTCGAACTGGATATTGAGCTGATTTGCCACCGCGGCAATGATGCTTTCTCCCTGGCAGATGGCGTGTTGATTAATTACAGGACCTATCTTTTTCACGGCCGCGTCTACGACTTCTCGCTCGAATGATTCGTCCTCGGGGCGAGCGCGAACGCGCAGATACTCCCGCATCGCGAGAAGTCGCTGCCGCTCATCGAGCTGTTGTTCTTTCGAAGTGGGCATGCTCAACAAAAGTCAGAGATACGGCTTGACCTTTAAATAGAACTCTTTCCAGTCGTCTTTCGTCCATTCTCTCTCAACGCCAGTTGAGCGTCGCGCCACCAGTGACTCTTTACCAGCGAGCAGCCGAAGCGTCTCGGCATAAGAAAGATTTAAAACGGTAGCCGCTTCCGACAGCGCAGAGGGGATGATGACCGCCGTGCTGCCTCTATTGCTGTCTCGCCCCGAAAGAAGGTAATCAGCGGTGACACCAAGATTCTCTGCGAGTGCAGCGAGCTTCTCACCGGATACGGCGGATTGACCTCGTTCCACTTCTGATAGGTACCCGGGGCTGATCCCAGCCACCTCAGCCAAACGCTGAAGCGATATGCCGCGAGCCCTTCGTAATGTCCTAATTCTACTAGCTATTTCTATTCTTTCCGGCGTTGGTTCAGCCATCGAGACCTCATGTGCACTTGCAAGTGAGCTGACTTCTCTATAGCATGAAAATATTCGCTATATCGAAATCGCATTGATACGGCGAATTGTACCCTATTTTGCCGAACCCCCGTACGCGAAGGCTGCTTGCGGGTGAGTTGCGCCGGCTTAGAAGAGGAATCTGACGTATGGCTGCGAAGCTGACCTTTTTCTCCGTTGATAACGGGGATATGAGTTTGATCACTTTGGACAACGGCAAGACCATTCTGATCGACTGCCGCATCCGCGCCACAGACGGTGATGACCCGCCACCCGATGTCGCATCGCAGCTGAAGGAGCGACTCAAGAAGGACGCCAAGGGCCGTTACTACGTCGACGCCTTTCTACTGAGCCACCCAGATGAGGATCACTGCCTCGGTCTGGAAGATAACTTCCACCTTGGACCGCCGGAGGATTTCCCCGAGAAGAAGGAAAAGATCTTCATCCGCCAACTCTGGTCCTCGCCGCTGGTGTTCCGGCGTGCATCAAAGGACCACACCCTTTGCGACGATGCCAAGGCCTTCAACACGGAAGCGCGCCGCCGCGTCCAGAAATACCGCGATACTGATGGCAAGGTCAGCGACGGTGATCGCATTCTCATCCTGGGCGAGGACGAAGACCCAAAGAAGCAGGAGGGTCTGGACGCAATTGTGGTAAAGGCAGATACCGCATTCAACACGCTCAATGGCGCCAGCGACACCACCTTTAGTGCCTACCTGTTGGCGCCGCAACCCAAATCTGACGATGAAGAGGAGGAAGAGATCCGCACCAAGAACAACTCTTCCGTGATTTTGCAGTTCACCATCGGTGTCGGGAAAAAAGCGGATGCCTGCAAATTCCTCACGGGCGGTGACGCCGGCGTCGCTATCTGGGAGCGCTTGTGGGCCCGCCACAAGAAAAATCCCGAATATCTCGTGTATGACGTTCTGCTAACACCCCATCACTGCTCGTGGCACACATTGTCGTACGACAGCATCTCCGACAAGGGGGAGGACGCCGAGGTGTCGAAGGATGCCAAGAGCGCGCTGTCGCAGACGCGGAAGTACGCGCGCCTCATCGCCAGCTGCAAGAAGATCAAGGATGACAATGATGATCCGCCGAGCCATCGCGCGGCCGAGGAATATCGTGCTATCGCCAAGAAGGCCGAGGGATCATTCGACGAGACCAGCAACTTCGATGGCGAACCGCTGGAGCTGGACATCACCGAGGACGGACCTTCCCTGAAAAAAGCACGGCGCCAGAAGGGTGGTACCACCTCCGGCTCGGGCGCCATCGGCGGCAGCGTACTGGGGCACGGCTAAATCCGGTGCGCGCTGGTGCGGTCAAACGAGCGCTGCGGCTGATCGAAGCGCATCCGACGTTCGCCGGGTGGGCGAAAGAAGGGCCGCAGCATGCGGATGGCGGCGTCACGATCGGCTTCGCCTGCAAGGTCGATCTACCACCAGCTTGGATGGAACGCGGTACCAGTCCGAGCGGCGTTCGACCGGTCGAGCCGATCAGCGTCCGCTTTCCGGATGATTTTCCGGCGCGGCCGCCGATTTTCTACCTGCGCGCTGATTTCCCCAGAAACTTCCCGCATCTCCAGCCCGGCAGCGCATCCGATCCACCGCGCCCCTGCCTGGTACAGGGCTCCGAATCGAATCTGTACTACGGCCGCGGCATCAGCGGCATGCTCGACCAACTCGCCGCCTGGCTTCATAAAGCCGCGCGCGACGTTCTCAACGACGACCCAAACGTCTGGGAACCAGTGCGCCGCGACATCGTCGACGACAACGTCCTGCTCGACCTAGATCATATTCGCTCCATAGTAAGCGGACGCAACACGCTCTCATATCTGCAGGCGACCTACGCCAGCTTCCAGCTCAACGGCGCCATCCTGCATCAGATATTGGTTTCCGACACCCCATCGAGCCTGAAACCGGCAACCTGGGGAAAGCGTTGGCAGAAGCAAGTCAGCGGCTTGGGTGCCGTCGGCGAGACCTTCGCCCTGGTCCTGCATCCACCCAATCTGCCGAATGGCAAGGCGTATATTTGTGCCGCCTATCAACCCGAGACGGTTACCGACGTCCAGTCGCTGCGGGAACGGGTCGAGTCTTATGGCTGCCGCACCGATCTCGATTCATTCTTGGGCGTCATCGACGGCCACGCCAAGCAACTCGACGCGAAAAAGTTTCGGCGCCCCACACCGGTTGCTGTCTTGGTATGCGTACCGCGCCCCCGGCCGGTGGTTGGAACAACCGCGATCCTGGAAATCCTCGCTTATGTCCTGGAAGTTCACGCTCATAAGGGATTGCCGGTCACTGCGACCACACCCGTCAGGGTAGCCGCGGTGGTGGAGCGCCTGAGCGTGGACCTGCTGCAGCGCTTTAACCAGGAAGAGCCGTCTTTGCAAACGCGGGGGTGGGCGGCAGTGGGCTGTGGCAGCCTCGGCTCCAAGATTGCAGTGCACATGGGGCGGAGTGGTCGCAGCCCGAGCCTGCTAATCGACTCGGCTTTCATGAAGCCGCATAACTTCGCTCGTCATGGTTCACTCCCGCCCTCTGATGAGAAGTTACAACTGTTGCCAGTCGGGAAGGTACACGCCTTGCAGGCGACCTTGGAGGCGATGCGCCAGACGCCCGAGACATGGCCTATTGATGTGCCGGCCATGCTCGGAAGTCCTGAACGAGTACGGCGCGCAGGCGAGTTGGCGGGCTGGCTTCTTGTCAACACCACCGCCTCCGTTCGCGTCCGTGAAGCCCTGGCCGGTTATCAGGGCGGAACGTCCTTGCCGCGCATCGCCGACGCCGCTCTATATGCCCGCGGACAGGTCGGCGTCTTCGCGGTTGAAGGCCCCGAGCGGAATCCCGATGTCGGAGACCTCATCTGCGCTGCTTTAGGGGCTTTGGGCAACGACCCTGAAGCTGCTGATGCTGTCTTCTCCCCCGAGGCGCAGCTGGAACTGATCCGTACCGGCATGGGCTGCGGTTCGGAAACCATGAAGGTCACTGACGCCACGATCTCGATGCACGCTGCGGCCATGAGCACGGAGCTTGCCCGCCTACATCACGATGGTCTACCGGCCGAAGGAGGTTTCGCCTTGGTCGGCAAGCTCTCAGGCGATGGGCTCGGATTGAGCTGGCGGCGGCATAACGTCCCGCCGGTTCAGCGGCTCTCGGTTGATAACTGCGGGGCGTCCCCGTGGACGGTGCATATTTTTGAACTGGCTCACAGAAAAATAGTTGAGGATGTGGCCCTATATCCCAAGGTGGAGACTGGCGGGGTGTTGTTCGGCCGGGTGTCGGAAGCGGCGCAAGTCATCTATGTCACGGATGTGCTTGAGGCACCCCCGGATAGCAAGCGTACGGCAACCCTGTTTGAACTCGGAACTGAGGGATTAACGCAAAAAATCGACGAGGCCATGAGGCCCACGCGCGGCGCCCTATTTTGTGTCGGTACTTGGCACAGTCATCTGGTTCCGAGTGGTCCATCCGGGAAGGATCGAGAAACGGCAGTAACGATCGCCGCCAGTCGATACTCGCCAAGCGTGCTCCTGATACACACGCCGGCAGGCTATCGTGCGTTGCTGGCAGACCCAGCGGCGACGGAAGAAGCCCAGCCTCTAAATTTGTAGGGTGCGGCACCTAGCGATTTAGTAGGACTTCGTGGCAAGAGAAGGGCCTCGAGCCGAAGAATCAGTTCGGCAAGACCTGAATCTAGAATGAGTTTTCTTACATCATGCCGAATGGCCAAGAAGAAATTCAGGAGCGGTTGATTTAGCGCACAGGAAGGGCCCTTGGCGAATTGAGTGCGGACAGCGGCGCAGTACGCCGGCTGCCGCTGCTTTGCTGTCACGGGATAGAACAATGCTGTGCGAAATCGAATTTCTTGCGGTAGGCGAGGCCAGTAAGGCCGGCGACGCCATCATCGTCCGCTACGGCGACACCACCAATTACGAGTTGATGCTGATCGACGGGGGGACTGCCGACACCGGTGAAACCCTGGTCCAGCATCTCAAGTCGCACTTCGGCGACAAGGTGCAGCTCACCCATGTCGTCCTCACCCACTCCGACAATGACCATGCCTCAGGTCTACGTGAGGTGCTGCGCGAGATTCCGGTGGCTAACTTGTGGCTGCATATCCCCTGGCTTCTGGCCAAGGAAGTGGTCTACTTGTTCAAAGATTCGAAGTGGACGCCTGATGGACTGGCCAACGCGATCAGGAAGGAGTACGGCATTATCGAGGAGATTATTGAACTAGCGGAAAAGCAGGGAACCTCGATCTACTATCCGTTTCAAGGCGAAAAAATCGGTCCTTTCACGGTACTGTCGCCGCGTCGGGCTACCTATCTCCACCTGTTGCCCCAGTTCGAGAAGACCCCTGAACCGAATCAGGAGAAGCTGGAGGCGGCCAACATCTGGATAGGGCCCCAAAGCGGGGGCGGATTGAAAGGGCTCTTTGAGAAGGCGGTCGCCAAAGTACAGAGCTGGATCACCGAAACCTGGGCAAACGAGCGGTTGCGTGATGGTGGCGTGACCTCTGCTAGCAACGAGAGCAGCGTAATCTTGTACGCTGACTTGGCTGCGGATCGGAAGGTTCTTCTAACGGGTGATGCCGGCAACAACGCGCTGACCTGGGCTGCCAACTATGCGAAGGCGAACAACTTGGTGCTGCAGAAGTTCAGCTTCGCGCAGATTCCACATCATGGCAGCCGTCGCAATGTTGGCCCCACCGTGCTCAACGAGTTGATCGGGCCGATCCTGCCGGAAGGCTCGGCTCCCACGTTCACGGCGTTCGTGTCCGTACCCGCCGACGATGATCAGCACCCGAAGAAGATCGTGCTCAATGCATTCATGCGCCGCGGCGGCAGGGTAATTGCTACCCAGGGCACCAACAAGGTGCATTACGGTGGATTCCCGGCGCGCCAGGGCTATGTCACGGTCACGCCGATGGAGTTTTCCACCAAAGTCGAAGAGTACGATTGAAGATGTCGAAAGAAACTGCAACGTCAAAGCTGCTGCAGGACTTCTCGAAGATGTTCCTGGATGCGTATGACCGCCCCGCGCGATTGGTGCCGGCTTTGCTAGCCATTACGCCGATCCCGGTGCTCATCGTTTGCCTATTTGACTCGGCCAACGTGATCGGTACCTCTGTGGTGTCGGTTCTGGGTTACTGCGGCGTGGGCTTCGGCCTGGCGCGTTTTGCCCGCAATGCTGGAAAGCGGAAGCAGGACGAGCTATTCGCCAAGTGGGGAGGGGCACCGACCACGCAGATGTTGCGCTACAGCAACAAGCATTTTGACCAGATCACCAAGGAGCGCTACCACAACGTGTTGTCGAAGGGTATTGGTCACCAACTTCCGGCGACGCTGCAGGACGAACAGGCGAATCCCGAGGCAGCCGACGATTTGTACCGTGCCGCGACCAACTGGCTCATCGGCCAGACGAGGGATCAGAAGAAATTTCCCCTGGTCTTCAAGGAAAATATTGCTTTTGGCTTTCATCGAAACGCGCTGGGCGTGCGCTGGTATGGCGTGACGATCGCGTTTCTCTGCCTGCTGATCAGTCTGGTCCACACCAAGGTGCTCAACCTGTCCTATCCCTATTTCGATTGGCGGCACATCGGTGAGCTGGGCACCTTGGCGTATCTCAATCTCGTCGTGTCGGGGGTGTTGTTGATCGCCTGGCTATTCTGGTTCAACGAGGCGGCTGCGAAGCACGCGGGCTTCGCATACGCGGAGCGATTGATGCAGAGCTGTGACCAATTGAAGTCGCCGCCGGCGGCCAAGCCTGCTACTGACCCCAAGCCTGCGAAGAAGCCCCGGCAGAAGAAGACGTAGCACCTGATCGGTGAAAAACATCAGCTAAGCGACTACTCAGACATGCGCTACCACCTGCACGTTGAATACTGCTTCCATGCTGTCGGACAGGGCCTTTTCGCCTCCGGCGAGCTTGAGGACGTCGCGGGTAGCGACATCAGACTGCGCTGGGTCTATGACTGCGGCACCACGTCTTCGCAATCGCTGGTGAAGAAGGCCATCATCTACGAGAGCATGGCGCGTCGTCGCCTAGGGCGAATAGACGTGATGGCCCTGTCGCACTTCGACGCCGACCATATCAGCGGAGTCATAGAGCTTCTCGGCAGCAACGAGGTCGACATCCTGCTCATTCCCTACCTGCCGCTGGTTCAGCGCCGAGCCTTGGCCGAGACCGAGGGCATCGGGCGCAGCCATCCGTTGCACAAGCTATTTGAGAATCCGGCGCACTTCATTGCGGAAATCGAGGGGGCAAAGGTCCGCAGGCTCGTTCTCGTTCCGGGGGGCGCCAGCGGTCCGCCGCCTGATGACGAGCCGCCCGACTTCGGTGAAGGGGGGCCGACGCTGGACATCGAGCCCGGCGAGCCCGACCCGGAGGATGCCAGGGATTTTGAGGAGATCTCGCAAGCAGGGCGCGTATCGGGCATCGAGGTGCACCTGCTCCGTGTCGGCGGACGGGTCCGGCTGAAGGGAATCTGGGAGTTCATGCCTTACAACGATGCCGAATTCGCCCCGCAGGCGACACCCGCGTTCCGGGCCGCCGCGATCAACCGGGCGACCCGTATGCTGGCCGGGCTGGGTGCTCGAGACCAAGAGCTCAAGCAACTGTGCCGGCTCTACGATAGGGCCTTCGGCACAGGTTCGCGGGCGCGCAACATCATCTCGTTGTTCCTGTACGCTGGCCCTCTTCGGATGCGCTACGCCCACTCACACCTGGAAGTGGGGAGGTCCCCCAAGCGGCCGAAGGGTGGGATAGGCTTCAGCCACCCGGGGTTAAATCACAATAGAGGGGCGCCTCCAGGCCGGTTCGGAATCCTCTACACCGGCGATGGTTACTTGGATACCAAGGCCCGGCTCAAGACGCTTATGACGCAACTGGGACCAAGGCGCAAAGCTGATCTCTCGTGCGTGCAAGTGATGCATCATGGCTCACAGAAGAACTGGTCTCCCGGGGTAGCCGCCACGTTTTCACCGGATTGGAGCGTTTTCTCCTCGGATCCCGGCCACCTTCGCTTCCGGCATCCGCATGAACCGGTGGTCGTGGACTTCGCTGGATTCGGCCCGATCCAAGTCGATCGGAAGCACCATGCCGTGATACGCGCGTGCGTCGACATCGGATAGCCCGCGCGGCCATGTTCCGCCAGGTGGGCGGTAGTGCGCTTGCTCTGCTGGCCCCATTCCGGCGGCTAGCTTCCTAAATCTCGCTCCGAGTCTGCCTTCATCTGACGCTCCTGAGCCGCCCCCAGTTGCATCGCTATCCTCTGCGCCTGCGTCGGCTGCGGCCGGACACCTGCCGCGAACGTACGGAGCTGTCCGGCGGCGCGGAGGAGTGTCGTGCCGGCCTTGGGCCGGGCTCGTCCGGCCTCCGTTTCCAGTTTCGCGGCGCGCTTCTTGGCATCCGCCGCCACGCGGCCGGCGTTCGTGGCGCGCGCTGACTCCCAGGGTTTGGCCGGGGCGGAACGTGGCCCCTCGGCGGCCACCCGCCGGACCGCCTCGGTGTCGGTCCGCATGCGCAAACCCGCAGCCTTGGTTTCGAGTAGCGAAGCCTTCTCGCGGTCGCCACGGGCGGAAGCTAACGCGGCATCCGACAGCAGCCGCTGCCGCCGCGCTGCCAGGCCGCGTCGCACCTGCTCGCGGGTCCAGCGGGCTGGCGGTGGTGCGCCGTGCCGCACGTAACCCCGCGACCGCGCCGGTGCCTTGCCGCGCTCCCAGGCTCGGCTTGCATCGATCTCGATACCATGCCGTCGTGCCGTCTCCGCAAACTGCTCGCGCCATGCCTGGACCTCGGCCACGCCGGTGTGCAGGCGCCGGCCTTCACCGTTCTGCAGGTTCAGGATGACGTGCACGTGCGGCTGCCGGGTGTCGTCGTGCCGAACAAACCAATACTCGTGCCCGTCCTTGCCGAAGCGCTCGGCCAGAAAGTCCCGCCCTGCCTCGGACAGTTTCTCCGGCTTGGCCGCGGCGCCGGCGTCGAGCACGAAATGCGCCGTCACCCGGCGCTTGCGCTTCACCTCCTCGCCGGGTTCTTCCATGCTCACGCCGGCGCCTTCGGCCCACTGCCGCACGCGGCGCCGGATCGCGGCAGGTTCGTCGACAACGTTGCCGGCCTCGTCCTCCAGCACGAGCTTGCCGTGGCGGCGGATGTAGTGCGCATGGCTGATGATCTTGTGGCCGCCGTGGCCGTAACGGGTGATCTTGAGGATGGCCTGGGGCCGCCGCTGCGCGATGCGGAGGCTACGCGCCAACGCGGCCGTTCCGGTCACACCGCCGGGCCGGCGGTAGCTCTTGCCGGCGCCGATGAGGCGTCCGGTCTTAGCCCTGCGCCCGTGCGGTTGGTCGCGTAACAGGCCGTCGTCGTCGCGTTCCTCAGCCACGTCCGTACTCCGGCACGATGCGGTTGCGCGCCATCGCCACCAGGCCGCGCCAGCGGTCCTCGCTGCGCATCACAGCCTCGTTCAGCTGGGCGATGTTCCGTTCCAGTTGCACCAAGGTCGTGCGGTCGCTGGTTAGTTGGTTCAAGCGGCGCGCGATCTGGTTGAGGTTGATGCCGGCTTGGCGCAGCTGCCGCGCGACTTCCAGGGCGGCCAGCTGTTCGCGATCGAGCAGGTGCACGCCGCCCGTGACGAGTTCGCGCAGGGCCTTGCGGGCTAGGCGGGAGCGGTTGATGCCGGTGCGCTTGGCGAGGGCGTGCAGGGCATTCAGTTCCTCGGTCGTCAGGCGCAGGCGAAACGTCTCGGAGCGCTTGGCGCGGCGGGGGGCGGGCCTCGCTTTGCCGTCTCGGGGCGGAGCCCCGGCGGGCGCGCGGGAACCGCGCGCGGGCGCCGCGGAGTGCGGAGCACTCCCAGCAAAATGTCCCACATTTTGCGAATCGGCGCCTTCACGCTTTTCCCCGCTTTTGGCCCGCCCCTCCCGCAGGGGGCCGTTGGCCTTGCCGCCGCCCGGCGCTACCATCGCCGCCCCCAGCACAAGGAGCGTGCCCCATGCCCAAGTCCATTCTGCTCGAAAAGCCCAAGACCGCCCAGTTCCATTGCCGCATCGGCGAGGAGCTGAACACCCGCCTCAAAGTTCTGCAGCAACGTCTCAAGAAGCTCGGCGGCGGCGCGGTATTCCCCATCGACCAGATCGTCGAGGACGCGCTGGAGCGCGCCGCGAAGCTGGCCGAGGCCGAGCTTGACCGCCGCGAGGGGCACTCCGGAAACGGTTCGCCGGCCTGAGCAGGGCGGAGAAAGCAAAAAGCAGGTTGTCCGGTGCGGGGGATAATCCCTCGCTCGCTTTTGCTCTGCGCTTCCCGAGCTGGTGATGCGAGGGCTACCGGCTGAGCATTGCGTCCGCCGTGCCGCTGCGGCCGCGTTTCGCGGCGGAACCCGCCGCTTCCGAGCGCGCTGCTGCGCGCTCATGGCTGTGGCTCCGCGAGCAGCAGGTACCGCCTCCAGATCCGAACGGCGTAGCTTCGGTTGAGGGCAGGGGTGTGCGAGTGGTAGTCGCCCACGCCGGCCCAATAGGTCCGCGGATCGGCATCTATGATTCCCCAGCTCCGGTGCGCCGCCAGCTGCTCGGCCAAGATCCAGGCCCCGGCGGTAATGTTGGCGCAGCTGTTGTAGACCAGGGCCTTGGCCGTGTATCCCCGCGCTCCCAGCTTCGACAGCCAGCGCGAGTTGATCTGCATCGCGCCGTAGTCGAACGAGCCGTCGCGATTGTAGTGCCAGTAGCCGGCCTGGCCGCCCTCCTGCCGGCGAATCGCCGACAGCAGCAGCGGTGGCAGTGAATAGCGCCTGGCTGCCGCCTCCAAGCACTGCTGCTCGTCCGCGGGTAGCCGCGCCGCAGCGTTGGCGGTGGCTGGAATCAACAGCGCGAATGCAATCGACAGTCCGTGTCTGAGCATGGCATGGCTCCGTGTTGGCCTGCCGGATTCGGTACCGGATGCGCCGCAGTGGTCAACGCGAGCCCGGGCGAGGAGTTGCTACTTGTCAGTACGCATTGACTGACGGGACCTTGCATCCTCTGGAGTTCGCGTACCGGGCAGCCCTAGATTTGGGCCGTCGGCAGGCAGCCGGCGGTTCGGAGAACAAGGGCCATGAAGCCAAGGAAGGCTCAAGCAGAGGTGATGTTGTGGATGACGGTCGCGATCGGGCTGCTCCCCGTCCTGGCGCACGCCCAAGATATCGCGCCGATCAGCAGCACGATGACCGCCATCCACAGCTTTCTTCAGAGCACCGCGATCCGGACGCTGGCTGCCATCGCGGTCATCGCTCTGGGCATCCTGGCGATGATGGGCCGGATGCGCTGGGCCTGGGCCGGGTCGATCATCGGCGGCATCGTCCTGATCTTCGGCGCCGACCAGTTCGTCAGCTTCTTCACCACCTCGGCCGGAGGCTGAGGTGGACGTCCAGCGCACCGAGCGCGACGGCCTGGTGATCGGCATGACCCGGCCGCTGCTGGTATGGGGCGTGACGTTCTCGTACTTCGTCGTGCAGGGCATGTCGGTGACGGTCCTGTTCCTGATGGGGAACAACCTCCTGTACCTGCTGTGCATCGCGCCGCTGCACTTGGTCGGCGTGCTGCTGTGCAAGTGGGACGCACGCTTCTTCGACATCCTGTTCCGCGTGGCGCAGCGGGTGCGGCCGGTGCGCAATCGCCCACTCTATCGTTGCAACGTCTACCTGCCGTATTGAGGCGCCATGAGCCGTTTGCCCGCCATGTTGAAGCCCGCCGCGAGCTGCACTCCGGCGGCGCGGCTGGCGGCGAGGGAAGCCAGCAGCGCTCAGCATGTCCCTTACGTCGTCCACGCCGATCCCTGGACCTTGCAGACGCGCAGCGGCGACCTGGTGCAGATCCTGCGCCTGGAGGGCAAGTCGTTCGAGACCGAGGACGCCGCAGAGCTGGACCGGCTCAAGGAGACCCGCAACACGCTGCTGCGCGCACTGGGCGGCGGCGACTATGCCCTGTGGCAGCACATCGTGCGCAGGCGCGTCCAGCCGATGGTGGAGGGCAGGGTGCCGAACGGCTTCGCCGGCGACCTGGACGCCAAGTGGTTCCGGCGCCTCGGCGAGCGCAGGCTTTACGTCAACGACCTGTACCTGAGCCTGGTCCGGCGCGCTCCGGCCGGGAGTTCGGGTCTGGGCCTGCGCCTGTCGCGTGCGCTTTCGCCGAAGCGGGACCGCGAGCTTGGCGGACACGAGCACCTGCGGGTGCTGCGCGAGCTGCAGCGCCAGGCCGAGAACCTGGAGGCCAAGCTGGCGCCGTACGGTGCGCGGCGCCTCGGCCTGGTCGAGGCCGGGGCCGCCACCTGGTCCGAGCCGCTGCGGTTCATTCACCATCTGCTGACCGGCCGGGACCGCCCGGTCGCGTTGCCGCGCGCCGCGCTCGACGGTTACTTGGGGGTCATGGTGCCGCCGTTGCCCCTGGATGCCTACCTGCCTGGATCGACCGACTCCTTAGGCAGCGAGGCGTTCGAGATGCGCGGGCCGGGCTGGTCGCGCTTCGGGGCGGTGCTGGCGATCAAGGATTACTCCGCGCAGACCTGGGCCGGCATGCTCGACGCGCTGTTCACGCTGCCGTGCGAGGCCATCGTCACGCAGTCCTTCGCCTTCATCGGCCGCGGCACCGCGCTGGAAGCCCTGGCGCGCCAGGCCCGCATCATGGAGAACATCGAGGACCCAGCCCTGTCGCAGATCGACGAGATCGAGCAGGCCCGGGACGACCTGGCCTCCGGTCGCCTGGCCTACGGCAGCCACCATTTCTCGGTCGTGCCGATCGTCGAGGACCTCGCCGACCTGGACCGCGCCTGCAACGAGGTCGACAAGCGGCTGACCGACCTGGGGCTGATCACGGTGCGCGAGACCGGCGGGGCGATGGAGCTGGCCTGCTGGGCCCAGCTCCCGGCCAACTTCGGCTACGTCGCCCGCCCGGCGCCGATCTCCAGCACCAACTTCGCCGGCTTCGCCTCCTTCCACAACTACGCCTACGGCAAGCCGGCCGGCAACCACTGGGGGCCGGCCGTCACCATCCTGGAGACGGTCAGCGGCACGCCGTACTTCTTCAACTTCCACGACGGCGACAACGGCAACACCATCGTCGTCGGCGCCAGCGGCAGCGGCAAGACCGCGCTGATGACCTTCCTGCTCAGCCAGGTGTTGCGCACCGGCGCGCGGATTATCTATTTCGACAAGGACCGGGGTGCCGATCTCTTCATCCGCGCAGTGGGCGGCCGCTACAGCGTGGTGCGGCAGGGCCGGCCCACGGGCTTCAATCCTCTGCAGCTGCCGGATTCCCCGGCGTCGCGCGCCACGCTCGCCACCTGGCTGTCGGCGCTGCTGACCGCCCGCGGCGAGACCCTGTCGGCGCAGGAAGCCCAGCTGCTGCGGAAGGCCATCGACGACACTTACCGGCTGCCGCCGGCGGAGCGCCGCCTGGGCGTCATCGCCGCCTTCATTCCGCGGATCAGCGCCGGCGGCCTGATGGAACGCATCCAGCCCTGGCACGGCGAGGGCCAGTACGCCTGGCTGTTCGACAACGAGCAGGACCGGCTGGCCCTGGACCAGCCGGTGATGGGCTTCGACCTGACCGAGGTCTACAACGATCCCGTCATCCGCGTGCCGGCGCTTTATTACATGCTGCAGCGGGTGGACGGCGTGCTGGCCGAAGGCCGGCCGACCGTCATCGTCGTCGACGAAGGCTGGGCCGCGGTCGGCGACCGCGTCATGGCGCCCTTGATCGAGAACTGGGAGCGCACCATCCGCAAGCGCGGAGGCCTGGTGCTGTTCGCATCCCAGTCGCCCGAGTCGATCACGGACAGCCCCGTCGGCGGGGTCGTCGTCAGCCAGTCGCCGACGCAGATCTTCATGCCCAATCCCAACAGCCGCCGCGAGGCCTTCGCCGGCTACAACCTGTCGCAGCGCGAGCTGGATCTGATCCTGACCCTGGACAAGGAAAGCCGCTCCTTCCTGGTCAAGCATGGCCGGCACAGCGTCATCTGCCGCCTCGACCTCGGCGGCCTGACCGACGAGATCGCCATCCTCTCCGGCCGCACCAACACCGTCGAGCTGCTGGACAAGATCCTGGCCGAGGTCGGCGAAGACCCCGCGGCGTGGATGCCCGAGTTTCAACGTAGGAGGAAGTCGCTATGAACATGAAACGTGCCGTGCTCTCCCTCGTCCTGGCCGGCGCGCTCGCCGCCGCCGTGCCGGCCCGCGCCGACTACCCGGTGATCGACATCGCCAACCTGGCCCAGGCGCTGGAGTCCTACATGCAGCTCAGCGCCCAGCTGCGGCAGCTGGAGCAGCAGCTGACCCAGGCCCAGCAGCAGTACCAGTCGCTGACCGGGGGCCGCGGCATGGGCGCGCTGTTCAACTCCGGCACCGAGCAGTCCATGCGCCTCTACGCGCCGGGCACCTGGCAGCAGTCCCTGCAGGTGCTGCAGCAGGGCGGCCTGCCGGGCAATGCCGCGGACGTGTCCCGCGCGGCGCAGAGCTTCGCCCAGTCCCAAGGCATTACCCAGACCGGCGCGCAGGTCTTCCCCGGCAACGCCGTTAACGCCCAGGCCTACAGCGCCAGCACCGGTGCTACCGCGGCGGCGGCGGGCCTGAGCCAGGCCGTCTACGACCAGACCCAGGCGCGCATGCAGCGGGTGCAGCAGTACCTCAGCCAGATCAATTCCACGCAGGACCTGAAGGCCGCGATCGACCTCAATGCCCGTCTGCTGGCCGAGGTCAACGAAGCGTTGACGCAGATGATCCAACTGCAGGCGGCCCAGGCGCAGGTCCAGGGCGGCAGCAGTGCTGCCATGCTGCGCGGCAAGGCGCAGGAGGCGGCCTTCGTGCCGTACCAGGTCCAATGAAGCGGGCGGCCGCGGCGCTGCTGCTGGCGCTCCTGGGCGGCTGCGCCCATCAAGACCTGAAGCCGCCGTGCTCGCACCCGGCGGCCCTGCTGGGGCTCGGCGGCTGCGGGCCGCTGCATCCGGTGCAATAAGTCGTAGGAGGTGGTATGGCAAGGATGCCGATATCTGTTATGGCGCTGGTGGCCGTGTCGCTGCTTGCGGCCTGCCAGCGGCACAGCTCGTCGCAGGACTCGCTCAAGCAGGCGCTCGACGCCGCCCAGGCGCAATCGGCGCAGCAGGCCACTACCGACCCGGCGCGCCATGCCCATCCCGACGATCCGAATCCGCTGCGGCGCAAACTCGGCGACCTGGAAATCCGCGAGCTGTTCTTCGGGCCGACGCAGACGCGGGGCGACTGGATGGCCTACCTCCCGTGCTCGCAGAACTACTTCGGCATGCCGGTCGCCGGCCCGAACCGCATCTACCTGAAGCGCTGTCCTGCCCTGGAGCAATACCTGCTCGGCAAGGCGCGCGGCGCCGGCTTTGCCGACGCCGCCCTCAAGGACGTGCTGGACCCCCGCGTCAGCGGCGCCCAGCGGCCATGAGCACGGTCTTCACCGACTTCCTCAACAACGTCGACCTGGCGGTCAACGGCTTTTTAATCGCCGGCTACGACCGCGTGCGCGACGCCGTCACCACGCCGCTGCGGCTGTGCCTGAGCGTCTTCATCGCGGTGTACGGCCTGCTGCTGCTGACCGGCTATGCCACGATGTCGGTGCGCGGCGCGTTCGGCCGGCTCACGATTTTGCTGTTCGTGTACGTGCTGGCGACCAATGCCGACTTTTACACCACCTACATAGAGCAGCTGTTCGTGCAGGCGCCGGCCTCGATCGGCAACATCCTGGTGGGCGGCGGCGGCACCGGCAGCCAGAACTCGGCCATGGACCAGTTCTACACCACCGGCATGGACGCCGGCGACAAGCTGTGGAGCCGCGGCAACCTCTATACCTTGAGCCCGCTGTTCGCGGCGGTGGTGGTCTACGCCATCACCCTGGGCGTCGCCGCCTATGCCGCCTTCCTGCTGGCCCTGGCCAAGATCGCGCTGGCGGTGCTGCTGATCCTGACGCCGCTGTTCGCGCTGTGCTACCTCTACGGGCACACGCGGCGGTTGTTCGAGGGCTGGCTCAGCCAGGTCATCCATTACGCTGTCGTGCCGATTCTGGTCTACGGTGTGCTGGCCCTGATCCTGGCCATCGCCCAGGCGCAGTTGCAGCAGATCGACGCCAACGCCGAGACCGCCACCTTTCCCCAGGTGCTGGAGCTGGCCCTGGCCGGCCTAGTCGCCATCCTGCTGCTGTCGCAGATCGTCGGCGTCGCCGGCGCCATCGCCGGCGGCATCTCGCTCACCACGATGGGAGTGTTCCGCGACTCCGTCGGCCGCGGCCGTGCCTACGGCGCGCTGGCCGGTCGTCGTGCCTTGCAGTGGGCCCGCTACATGGGCCGGGGACCGCAGTGGACGCGCCGTCCGGGAGGCGGTCGTGACCGTCGATAAGGAGCCGCCGGTGCTGGACCGGGACGCGTACTTTGCCGAGGCGGAGTCGTTCTATGAGGAGGGCTATCGCCGTATCAAGGCTTCGCGTGATCGCGCCTGGATCGTGGCGGCAGCTGCGTCCGCGCTGGCGGGCCTCGGGATGCTCGCGGTGGCGTTCCTTGCCCCGCTGAAGCGAACCGACGTGGTTCCGGTGGTCGTCGACCGGAGCACCGGCGAGGCCCATATCGAAACGCAGCTGACGAGCCAGACCATAAGCCAGCAGGAGGCGGTGCGCAAGGCGGATCTGGCGAGCTACGTCATCGCCCGGGAATCTTTCGACCGGGCCCTCGTCAACCAGTTCTACGGCACGGTGCAGGGCCGCTCCACCGAGGCGGTGCTGAAGCCCTGGCTGGCGCAGTTCCAGAGCGGAGCGCCGGATTCGATCTACGTCCGCTACCGCGACGCCACCCGCAACGTCGAAGTGCGCGGCGTCGTGCTGCTGAGCGACGGCGTCGGCCAAGTGCATTTCAACGCCACCTTGATCCGGCAAAACGCGGCGCCGGTCAGCGAGGACTTCATCGCCACGGTGGAATTCCGCTACTCGGCCGAGGGCATGGGCTTCGCCCAGCGCCTGCGCAACCCGCTCGGCTTCGTCGTCACCGCCTACCGCGTCGACCAGGAATCCCTGTCCAAGGAGGGACGCCCATGAAATGGTGTGCCGTCGCATTGCTGCTGGCCGGCTCCGCCGCCGCTGCCGAGCTGCCCGAGAACGGGCCGGAAGACCCCCGCATCCGCACCTTGGTCTACGACCCCGACCAGGTCGTGGTGATCAAGGGGCATTTCGGCTACCAGCAGATGATCCAGCTCGGCGAGGGCGAGCAGATCGAGTCGCTCAGCCTCGGCGACTCGATCTCCTGGCAGGTGGTGCCGAACAAGGCCAAGAACCTGCTGTTCATCAAGCCGGTCGAGCACAAGGCGCATACCAACCTGGCCGTCACCACCAACCGGCACAGCTACGCCTTCGACCTGATCGCAACCGACATGCTGGCGGACATCCCGGCGCTCAACTACGTCGTGCGCTTCCGCTATCCCCAGGACGAGGACGCCAAGCTGCAGGCCCAGCTTGCCGCAGCCGCGCACGACAGGCAGCAGGAAGTAGTGCCGGACAAGAAGGTCGACCCGTCCGCCTGGAACCTCGACTACACGTTCCAGGGCAACCTGGCGCTGGCGCCGCTGCACGTCTTCGACGACGGGACATTCACCTACTTCCAGTTCCGCGACAAGCAGGACGTGCCGGCGATCTTCCAGGTCACGGACGGCAAGAACGAATCCCTCCTCAACTACCACCTGTCCGGCAAATACGTCGTGGTCGAGCGCACGGCGCGCCAGTACACCCTGCGCAGCCGCGAGGGCGTGGTCTGCGTCTACAACGAGGCGGCCTTCAGGGCCGCGGCGGCACCCGCCGCGCAGAGCCCGGCACCTGATCAGCCGCCGGCAACGGGGCGCTGACTCGTGGCCGGGCCGCAGGAGGAGCCGGAGGGCGAGCCGAGGCGCAGCCACGGCGTCAGCCCGGTGGTGGAGCGCCGGCCGCGCAGCGCGCTGAGCTTGGTCGCCGGTGCGGTGGTGATTCTGCTGGTGGTGGGCTTTCTGTTTGCGAGCGGGGCGAAGAACAGTAAGCCCAAGCCGGCCCCGAAGGCGCCGGCCATCGCCAGTTCGCCGGGGCTGCCGCCGGCAGCGCCGGCTTCGCCGCCCCTTCCGCCGCTGTCCCCGGAGGAAGCGGCGGCAGGATTCCCGCCACCGCCCGTGCCGGGACAGGGCGCTAAGGGCGAGGCCGCCGAGTCCGCTCACCAGAAGGAAGACGCCCGGGTGCGCTCGCCGATGCTGATCTACGATGCGTCCGACCACGAGGAGGCGCCGCCAGCAGTGAAGCAAAATGCGCCGGACCCGCTGGCCGCGCTGCTGGCGAACCAGCTTCGAGGCGCCAATGCACCGAAAGCCCAAGAGCCGGCCGACCGCGCCAGCCCGGCCGAAGGCTACGCCGAGCGGACGCAGGCGTTCGCCAAGGCCGCGTCCGAGCGCGGGCCCGAGGCGGCGACGGCTCATCGCATCTCTATGGGCGACCGCATCGCCGAGGGCAAGATGCTGGCCGCGACCCTCGAAACTGCCATCGACTCCGACCTGCCGGGCCGGCTCCGGGCCATCGTAACTACGGACGTGTGGAGCGAGGACGGCAGCCGCCACTTGATCCGCAAGGGCTCGCGGCTCATCGGAGACTACCGCTCGGGCCTGGTCCGCGGCCAGACGCGGGTGTTCGTGATCTGGACGCGGCTGCTGCAGCCCGACGGCACCGACGTCGCCATCGGCTCGCCCGGCGCCGACGACCTGGGGCGCGCCGGCCTGACCGGCAGCATCGATCGCCACTTCGTCGAGCGCTTCGGCGCCGCCTTCCTGCTGTCCCTGATCGGCTCGGCAACCACCGCCAGCCAGGGCGGCAACACCTTCGTCGTCAACACCAGCCAGGGCTTCGGCCAGGTGGCGCAGGATTCCCTGCAGGACAGCATCAACATCCCGCCGACCATCTACGTCGACCAGGGTGCGCCGGTGCAGGTATTCGTCGCGCGAGACCTTCTATTCCGACAAGACGAGGCGAGCCGGTGAGCGTGGTCACGCTGCACGGCGGCGGCGTGGCGCTGCGGACCTTCCTGGGTCCACTGGCGGCGCTGCTGGCACGGCCCGAGATCAACGAGGTCTCGATCAACCGGCCGGGAGAGGTGTTCGTGGACGACGCCGGCAGCATGCAGCGGCTTGCCATCCCCGAGCTGACCTGCGAGCACCTGCAGCGGCTGGCCGGCCTGATCGCGTACGAGACGCACCAGGTGGTCAACGAGGAGCGGCCGCTGCTGTCGGCCTGGCTGCCGACCGGGCAGCGCGTACAGGTGGTGATGCCGCCGGCGTGCGAGGCCGGGACGGTGGTGATGTCGTTCCGGCGCCAAGCGGAGCGGCAGTACACGCTGGAGGACTACGAGGCGGCGGGGATGTTCGCGGACGTGGCGATCGTGCAGGACGATGCGCTGAGTCCGGAGGACCTTCAACTCAAAGACCTGCTGGCGCGCCGCCGGCTGCGGGAGTTCCTGCGGCAGACGGTGCGCTGCCGCCGCAACATCGTCGTATCTGGGTCGACCAACAGCGGCAAGACCACCTTCCTCAACACCTTGCTGCGCGAGATCCCCCAGGACGAGCGCCTGCTGACCATCGAAGACGTGCGCGAGCTGCGCAGCGCCGTCCCCAACACTGCGCACCTGCTCGCCAGCAAGGGTGGGCAGGGCGTCGCCAAGGTCACGATCCAGGACCTGCTTGAAGCCTGCCTACGGCTGCGGCCGGACCGCATCATCCTCGGCGAGCTGCGCGGCGCGGAGGCATCCAGCTTCCTCCATGCCGTCAACAGCGGCCACCCCGGCTCCCTGACCAGCGTGCACGCCGACTCGCCGGCGCTCGCCTTCGAGCGCCTGGCCTTGATGGTCATGCAGGGCCTTGAATCCCTCAGCCGCGAACAGATCATCAGCTACTTGAAAGGCGTGATCGACGTCGTGGTTCAAGTACGGCGCCACGGCGGCCGGCGCCTGGTGTCCGCCGTCTACTACAAGCACGCTAATCCCTCGCCGATGTAGATGGTTTTGCTTATGGCTGATTTCGGTTATCCACGTTCCGACGAAAGCACGGCGCTGGCCAATGCGCTGCTGCATTTCCTGCACGACCGCATCGAAGAGGGCAAGGCGGAGCTGCTGAAGATCCGCAGCGAGGTACTGGACAGGGTCTATGCCGCTGGCCTACGCCTAGGCATCGAGGCTCATACCTTGCTCAAGCAACGCTGAGCTGCGCCGCTTGTGGATGGTCCGCGCCGCCGCCGACGGGCGGCGGCGCGTTGGGGCCTCGATCAGCTGATGTGCTTGCTGACGTGCTTGGTCATCTCGAACATGTTGACCACCGACTTGCCGCCGAAGATCTTCTTCAGCTTCTCGTCGGCGTTGATCAGGCGCTTGTTCACCTTGTCCTGCAGGTCCAGCTTCTTGATGTAGTCCCACAGCTTCTTGGTGATCTGGCCGCGGGGCAGGGGCTTGTTGCCGACGATCTCGGCCAGCAGCGCACTCGGGGTCACCGCTTTCAGTAGCGCAGGGCTCGCCTTGCGCTTGGCTTTCTTCGGCGCTGCCTTCTTGGCGGCAAGCTTCTTGGCAACGGGCTTTTTCTTCGCGGCAGCTTTCTTTGCTACCGGCTTCTTCTTCACGGCTTTCGCCATTACGTACTCTCCTTGTAAGTTGGGCCCATTCGGGCCCAACCATCGTAACGCAAGCGGGTTCCAGCACAAGTATCGACTTGCCTCGGCTATGCCTGCACCGCGACAATAGCCTTGGTGTAGCGATCAAAACGAGAACATGCCAAATCTCAGCACGATTCTGAAGAGCGAAATTACCCGTTTGGCGAAGAGGGCGGTACGTCAGGAAATCGATCCGGTACGATCCTCATCGAGTACGCAGCGAAAGCAGCTCGCCGAACTGAAAAGGCAAGTGCAGGAGCTTCGGCGCGAACTCGCCGCCGTGAAGAAATCCGCGACCAAGCAGCGCCCCGCCGCCTCGGAGCCGCAGGACGAAGCCAAACACCGTTTCACTGCGAAAGGGCTCAAGTCCCTGCGCAGCCGCCTGGAGTTGAGCGCCGAGGACTTCGGGCTGCTGATCGGCGTGAGCGGCAAGACGATCTACATGTGGGAACAAGAGAACAGCGAACCCCGGAAAGCGTATATCCCGAAGATCGCGGAGCTACGGACGATCGGCAAGCGACAGGTCAGAGCGAAGCTGGACGAGCTCAAAGGAAGCGAAGCCGCCAGCGCTTGAGCCAATGCGTACGGGGGACGCCGGGCAAAGAAAATCCCCCGGCGCAAAGCGCCGGGGGACAGAGGTACAGCCCTAAGCCGCTTGACGCAGCATCGCCGGCAGCCAACCCTTGCCGGCCGCCAGCCGTTCCGCCGTCTCCGCCAGCTCGCCCTTCTTCATCACGTCGAGCTGGTGCGTATCCTTCGGCGCGAAGGTCTTGACCGCTTCCAGGATGCGCGCCTTCGGGATCAGGCCGAAGTAGCCGGCGGCGGTCGGCGTCCACCACTGCGCCATGTCCAGCTTCACCGCCGCCGACAGCTCGTTGGCCTCGGTAGCCGCCTCGCGCGGGCTCACCGCATCCAGGCACAGGGCGGCGCACAGCGCCAGCAGCGACAGCAGGTCCGCCGGCTCCATGCCCTGCAGCACCCCGAACAACTCCGACGCATCGGCCGGCAGCCTGCCGACCCACCCCTCGCGGGCCTCGCTCAGCACCTTCATCGCCGGGGACTCCGGGATTTCAGAGGCGAAGTCCTCCAGCCGCTCCCGCAACGTGCAGTCGACGCGCAGCGGCGAACCGTGGAAGCGCTGCCTGTACAGCACCCTGACCGCCAGTGCATGCACCACCGCCACCAGGGCCACGTCCGGCTGACGCGACAGCTCCGCCTGCAAGGCGACCGTGCGGTGCGCGCTGAGCCGCCGCGCCAGGGCCTCGGACACCGAAGCATTGGCCGGCCCCTTGGCCTTGCGGACCTTGCCCTCGGCCCCGGGGAGGGCCTTGGCGCGCCGCTCGTCCTCCGGCTTGACCAGCCCGCGATGGACCACGATCTCACCAGACGGGCCGAGCGTCACGACCGCACCGGCCACGCCGCGCGCGTCCTCGCTGAACTGCGCCAGCGCCTGCCGCGCCGCGTTCAGTTCCTCGGCCACCTTCTCGCCGCGCTCGTATAGGGCGTTGGCCTCGTCCTGATCCACCGGCTCGTCCTCGGACTCCAGGGCCTGTTCCAGCTTCCCCAACTGCGCTTCCAGCCGGGCGATGCGCTTGGCCTCCTTCGCCGTGGGCTGCCGCGACTCCGGCTGCACCCGCTGGAAGTCGTACAGGTCGGAAGGCGTGGCGCGCGGCGCGACCTCGACCCAGGACCAGCCTTCCGTCCCGGCGGCCTCCGCCGTGGCCTTGAGCTTGTCCTGCGCCAGCCGTTCCAGCAGGGCGACGTCGCACAGGTAGACGCCCCGGCCCTCGTCCGCAAACAGGTCCCGGCGCACCACGCCGCCCGCCGCCTCGTAGGCGTCCACGCCCAAGAACCGGGCCAGCAGGTCCTTCGCGGCGTCCACTTCGTCCTGCGTCAGCCGGCCCCGCAGGTTGCCCGGCTCCCGCTGCCACTCCGGGGCCTCGTAGAACGCGGCCTCCTGCGCGGCATGGTCGTCGGTGATCGACAGCGCCATCAACTGGTCCAGCGTGGCCTCGCCGGCGCGATAGCTCTCGATCAGGCGCGGCGAGACGTTGGCGAGGCGCAGGCGCCGCTGCACCACCAGCGGCGTGACGCCGAAATCCGCCGCCACGTCCTCGACGGAGCGGCCATCGTCCACCAGCGCCCGGAACGCCTCGAACTCGTCGGCCGGGTGCATGGCCTCGCGCTGCGTGTTCTCGGTCAGGCTGATCGTGCGGGCCGAGTCGTCTGGCACCAGCAGGCAGGCGACCTCGTGGGTCTTGCGCAGGCGCTTGTTCTTGACCAGCAGCTTGATCGCCGCCAGCCGGCGCTTGCCGGCCACCACGTCATACCAGCCGTTCTCGGCGGCGACCACGATCAGGTTTTGCAGAAGCCCGACGCGGGCGATGCTCTCGGCCAGGGAGGCGATCGACGTGCCCCCGGTCCTGCGCACGTTCTTGCGGCGGGAGGGCCGCAGCTTGTCCACCGGGATGAGCAGCAGTTCGGCTGCGGTTTTGCTCTTCATGTCCATGAATGAATCTCCAAAAGTGCAGCGAAAGTGGGAAATGCGGTACAGCGGGATTGGCGGGTGCTGTTCTCCTGTGTGGCGCGACTCGCGTCGCGGTCGCGCCGTCGGCCACGACACCGCCCGCCGGGCCGGCCGAAGTCACAGCCCGCCCCGCAGGGGGCGCAGCCTCGTCGGCCGCGGCCTTCGCTCGGCGTGCAGCGCCGACGCGGAGACCAGCCGCGGCCGTCGAGCGGGACTTGAGTTCGGGCGGAACTGCGGGCTTGTGCCCATGCGGAGGCATGGGCGGTGCAGCTGCCCGAAGGCAGCGCCACTACGGCCGCCGCAGGGCACCGGCGGCCGGGGCAGTGAGCGCAGCTCTCTGCCCACCAAACAGGCCTAGGTTGTAACCGCCGAAGGCGGTTTGAACCTGCGCTATCGAGGCCGAGCCCAGGCCGGAGCTTTCGGCTACGATCGATTCGCGGGAATGTCCCAGGGGCGGCAGCGCTGCCGGACTTCTGGCCACCGCTTCTGGGCTTCAACGAGCATGGCTACGTCGGGGGCGGTGATTTTGAACGGCAGCAAGCGTGGGGCGCGGAAGGTCAGGGTCATGGGCAGTATCTTGAGCTTGCTTCTTGGGAGGACGTAGTAGTCGAGGAAATGCGAGTTGCCTCGCCCCATGCGGATGATGAGCAGCAGATCGCCGATCGTGTGTCCCTTGAACTCGCTATGCCATAGCAGACGCCGCCCTTGCGACCAGTGGCTGCGCAGGATGTTGATGGAAAGGCTCCAGCTGCCGTCGACCTCGAGCAGTCGCCTGTATGGACTCCACACGGCGGGTATCCCGATGTCGGCAAAGCGCGTCACCAGTTCCCGTGCAAGGCGCGACCGGCGTGCTGACAAGTCCTGGGAGTTTTCGAGGAACGTCCGGTGATTGAGGCGGCAATAGCCGACGGCTTCATAAGCCGCCCGTAGCCCTCCGAAACGGTGGGAATAGCAGTTCGGAGCTGGCATACCCGGTTCGGCGCGGATCAGCGCAGCCGACAGCTCTCCCTTTTTCTGCAGCAGGTCCCACAAGCGGCGCTTCATCCAGCGCATGCCATAGCGCCGGCGGTTCCCCGCCGCGACCAGTTCCTGCACGCGGTCGAACAATTCGCGGGTCACCAGCCCGCGGAAAGCTCGCTCGTGCCGAATCCATTCTTCCTTGGGATTGCGGCGCTGCGGTGTCTTGAGCTTCTGCGAGTGCCGGTTGAAGACGTTGTCGCCAGCGTACTTCGGGGCGGTCAGAATCCCGTGCACGATCTTGCGGGTCCAGGCCGGCCATCCCGGAAGGCTGCTTGCCTTGAGCAGCGCGACGATCTCATCCTCTCGCTTGCGATCGAACGCGTACCAGTCGTAGATTTTCCAGACGACCTCGACCTCCTCGCTCGGTCCCGGAATCAGGATGACGCGATCCGACTGCAGCGCTTTGCGCACGCCCGGCCCGAGTATGCACTTAGGCTTGCCTTGCTGATCGATCAGCAGGCGTCTCAGGCCGAAGCCCGCCTGACCACCCAGCTTGTACCCGAGGGCGGCGACCTGGGCTTGGCCGCCCCAGACGCGGACGGAGAGGCTGCGGCTGTGCTCGCCTGCCATGACGCGCTTCATGTTCTTCATCAGCACGCCCATCGGCGTATCGTCGAACAACTCCGCGCAATAGATCACCCTGACGCCGGCGCGCTTGCACATGAACTCGTAGTAAGCCGACTCGTCGATATCCTGGAAGCGACCCCAGCGGCTGATGTCATAGACGAGGATCGCTGAGAAGTCCACGTCCCCACTGATGACGTCGTTGAGCAATTTCTTGAGGCCCGGCCGGCCCTGCAGGGTCAGGCCGCTTCTGCCGTCGTCGACGTAGCTGCGCACCACAGTCATGTGATGCTGGACGGCGTACTTGCGGATGGCTTCGCTCTGGTACTCTACGGAGTAGCGCTGATAGTCAGTGGACTTGCGCACGTATTCCGCCACCGGACCAAGCTCGGCGCGGATTTTTGCGAGCTGGGCATTCGGCGAGCGGCGCTTGTTGGGGCTCATGGCGTGAAGGGCATAAAAATGCCCCCGTTGCCGGGGGCGAAGGTGCAGCGGAGGATTTACTGGCCGTTCTTGGCCTCGTCCCGGTCCTTGCGGCGCAGCTGGTAGGACTGGCCGGGAAGGAGGATGGCGCCGCTGCGAGTACGCAAGTTGATGCTGCCGTCGCCGTTCTCCCAGCCGACCGCGATCTCGGTCCAGAACGACTTCTCGTTCGGCCGCTCCTGGATGTGATACAGGCCGTGGGTCGGGGCGGCGCTGTCCTTCGGGGCTTCCTGCTTGGCGTTCTGCTTGGTCATGTCTGCTTCCTCTTCGGTGATGCGCGACGTGCGCGAACTTCCGTGTAAGGGCGGATAAAGCGCCGGCCGCCAGGCTGGAGCACCACCGTTCGTCGGACTCGTCCGTCGATACGGCGTGCAAAACCGCAGGCTTGGCCTGGCGGCCGGCGCGCCGCCCTTCCAGGATTCGCACTGGCCACGTCGTTCACCGGGGAGGGCATGACCAACCGCCGGAACTGAAGCCTCGAATCGACGTCCGAACACCGGCTTAGAACTGCATGCCGAATGGACCACCGCTCGGCAGGGGATGCAGCCCCTGCCAACGGCATCCTCCAGAAGTACCAACTGGAACCGGCACGAGCAGGCAGCAGTAAAGCCAAGGCCAACCAGGCCCCGCAAGGGGCCAGCACGGTGCGTCCGGCAACTAGGTCTGCCAAAGCAGGAATGAGCCCTAGGCAGAGCAATACAGCTAAGGCGCAGGCAAACTCTTCGACTTCAGCGCAAGCGGACCGAACCGCTTGCGCCCGGCGGTCTTTTCCGCACCACGCGCAAAGGGCATCTTCGGCCCATGCTTGGACGCGTTGATGGAGCCGGGAAAGGATATTCCTGGAAAGACCTGCTGCCGGCGTTGCTGACGCTCGCGGCTGCGCCGTGGCTGGCGGCCATGCTGTTCGCGGCTTTCGTCGGGGTACCGCACTACATTCCGAGCTACCTGGAGTTCGGGCACATGTGGCGGGCCTACGCAGGGTCGTCCCACTATCGCCTGCTGCTCGATCTCGCGGTTGCGATCCCTCTGGCGTTGACGCTCCTGATCGCAGCGCTGCCGCTGCTGAGCCGCCGGCCCGTGCTGTTCGGCGACGCTCATTTCGCAAACGAGGCGGAAGTGAGAGCAGCTGGGCTGAGAGCCGGGCAGGGGGTGATCCTCGGCAAGCTGCGCGGCCGCCTGCTGCGGGCCCAGGGCCAGCTCGGCGTGCTGCTGTTCGCGCCGCCGCGCTCCGGCAAGGGCGTCGGCTTCGTCATCCCGAACCTCCTCGCCTGGACCGGCTCGGCGATCGTTAACGATCTCAAGCTGGAGAACTTCGAGAAGACCTCCGGGGCGCGAGCCGCGATGGGGCAGGGCATTGTGCTGTTCGCACCGCTCGACCCGGACGGCCGCAGCCACGCCTACAACCCGCTGGACTTCGTCTCCAGCGATCCGCGGTTGCGCGTCAACGACGTCCAGGCCATCACAGCCAAGCTGGTCGTGACACCGGCCCGGGCCGACCCGATGTGGAGCAACGAAGCGCGGGTGCTGCTGGACGGGCTGATCCTGTTCCTGCTCGACGTCGGCGACGGCGCCTCCCTCGGCGCGATCTACCGCATGGTGCTGTCGGTCCCGAACTTCGCCGACTACCTGAGCTGGGCGCTGAAGGAATACGACGGCCGGCTCGATCCGGTGTCGGTCATGCAGTTCAACGGCTTCCTGGGTAAGGCGGCCAAGGAGCAGTCCGGGGTGCTGTCCACCTTGAAGGCCTCCCTGTCCTTGTTCGCCAATCCCCTGATCGACCGGGCCACTTCCACTACCGATTTCGACCCCAGGGACCTGCGGCGCCGGCGCATGACCATCTTCCTGGGGGTGATGCCCCGCGACATCGCCCGGCTCTCCCCGCTGCTCAACATCTTCGTGCAGCAGACCGTCGACAGCCTGCTCGGCCGGCTCCCCGGAGCCGACGAGCCGCACCAGGTCCTGGCCCTGCTGGACGAGTTCACGGCCCTGGGGCGCCTGGAGAACGTGGAGAAGGGCATCGCCTACTTCGCCGGCTACAACATCGTGCTGGCGCCGGTGATCCAGGACCTGTCCCAGCTGGAAGAGGTGTACGGCCAGGCCGTGACCGAGACCTTCCTGTCCACCGCCAACATCCGCATCGCTTACGCCCAGAACAGCCTCAAGACGGCCAAGTACCTGTCCGAGGAACTGGGCTTCCGGACCATCCGCACCCGGAGCCGGTCCCACCGCATCGCCGACCCCTGGCAGGGCCACGTCTCCGAATCCCAGGCCCGCCGCGAGCTGATGCTGCCGCATGAAATCCGGGAGCTGGACCGACGCAAGCTACTCCTGCTGGTAGAAGCTGCGCCGCCGGTCAAGGGCGAGAAGATCCGCTACTACCGGGACTGGAGGTTTACGCGGCTGCTGCGCCCGCCCCTTGAGCCGCCCCGCCTGATCCCCAAACTGATCGAGCCGCCAAGGATGCTCGCCCCGGAATCGGCGCTAACCGACCAGGAGATCGACGAGGTGCTGACGGCGTTGGATCGTCCCGGCAATCCCCACAAACAAGAATGACGAGTTGCTACTTCTCCCCTCAAATATCAACTGCAATTCAGAAGTAGAAACAACGCTTTAAAGACTGTTGCCAACTCCGCTGCCTCCAACGTCTCTGGGGGTCAACAACAAAAATAGGAATGTCGATTCAAGACATGGTCGATTTACTGGCAAGGAACGCTACCGCATTCCAAGTTTCGGTCCCGATGTCCCGTCTACGGCCGGCCGAGGCATGATCGCCGTACAGGAGTTGCATGCGGTGCAGGAGTCAGACTTGCGGAACTTGGCCCAGCAAGGCCAGGAATTCCAGTGCCACGTCTGGCCGATCAATCTCCCAGGCGAAACCTGGTTCCGCATCGTGCTGCGCTTTCCCGGCGTGCCGAGGGACGTTCCCCTGCTGGACGGCCGGGCGAAGCCGCGGCGCTGGAAGCAAATCACGGCACTGGCCCGCTTCCTGGTTCAGGCCGTCGGCAACGAGCGGGGGATGTTCGTGCATTTCGACGGAATCGACCCCGATAACCTGCGCAGCAAGGGGGAATAGAGACCGGGGCCCACAGCTTCAGCGATCCCGCGGCATAAAGCACGAGGACAGTTCTTCACGGCAGCCGCACGAAATAAATTCATCAAATCATTGCCGGAACGCTCGGCTCATTCGTCTTAAACGCTGTACCGTCGGTGGTTGGTTCCCAGTGCCGCGGCGGTTCATGACACTGCCCCTTTTCTCCCAAGTCAGGCAGTTTTTGCGCCCCTGTCCGCCGTTCCCCTAGTCGGCGGGCAGGGGCGTGCTTCTTTCAGGAGTCCACATGCAATTTGCAATGTTGACGGCGTTGCTGTTGCCGATGATGGTGGTGGCGCAAGCCCAGCCATCCGATTCACAAGCCCTTGCAGCCGCGCCGCAGGCCGACTGCGCCCAGCCGGTGCCGCCCCCGCGCATCCAGCCCCGCTCGGAGGATCTGGATCGCTTCGACAAGCAGCTGAAGGCATACCGCGAGTGCGTCGAGCAGTACGTCAAAACCCGCGGCGACGAGATGAAGCACGACAACGCCCTGGCGCGCGCCAACGCAGATGCCGCCAACGCCGAGGTGCAGAAGCTTAACGACTTCATGAAGCGGCTCCAGGATCAGGCCACGGCGCAGTAGCGACCCAACGTGGTGGAGTGCTGAGGATGCAGCTCCGACTTATGGGGCGAATGCCGCGGCGGGCCCGAATTTCGGGCCGGCTCGCCGTCGTTCGTTCGGCCTTCCAGTCGATCCTTTCTGCACCGAATTGCCATGTCCAACGTCTTTACCCACTGCTTGCTGACCATCGAAGCCGAGCATCATCCGCAGACCCCGGCGCGCATCCTGGAGCACGTCACGCGCCACAACCTGCTGCCGCAGTGGTTCAGTCTTAGGAGATTGACGGGGGACCGCGTGCGCATCGTCCTGGAGCTGGATGCGTTCGAGCTCAACTCGGTGGACTTGATGGCCAAGCGGATCGCCAACATCCCCAGCGTCATCAGCGTGTCTCGGACGTTGATGAGGCGGCGCACCCCAATCATGCCCTGAGGCTCCCACGACAACCGAGGTGACGCGGCCGGCGCCATCGCGAGCAAAGGTGGCCGCTCCAGCTAACCAGCCCGCTGTTCCATCCACCTCAGCGCTGCGCTCTTCCCGACGTCCACGGCTACATCAGCAGACGGTCCGGGAGGGGCTAATCTACGCAAAATTTGCGTAGATTAGTCGCCTTATTTTCCGCAAAAAATGCGGAGAATAAGGTCAAGCCGAAGAATTGAGCCTATCCGTTGACTGTACATATGTACAGTAATAAAATACGGCTCCCTCTCTCCGAATGTGCTTATATGGACGGGCTCTCCTTCGCCGTCGAGATCGTAAAGGCCGTGGCCTGGCCGGCACTCGGAGTGGCTGGCGTGCTGCTATTCCGCCCCGAACTAAGGTCGCTTCTGGCCCATCTCAAAAAGGGCAAGGTCGCAGGCGCGGAGTTTGAATTTGAACAGGCGCTGTTGGAGCTCCCTGGTTCCGCCCAACCAGTTGCGCAATCGCTCTCGTACACGATTCGCCTGCACAGCCCCGTTCGCGATGCCATCACCGAAAGCTGGCACGAGCTGGAGGATGCGGCCCGAGACCTTCTGCTAATCCGCGGCGTCCCGCAAACGGTGCTTCCGCTTCGCGCCGGCGGCCTGGCGAAGGTTCTGGCCGAGCTGGATGTCTTCACTCAGGACCAGGTTGGGCTGTTCCTGCATCTGCGCCAGCTCAGTATCCAGGCCTCGGTCGATCCCGAGGCTGAGCCTTCTGCGGAGGCCGCCACGCGATTTGTGCAGACGGCTGACCGGTTGAAAGCCGCGCTGGATTTGCCCACGGTGCAGGCCTAAGGGGTTCGCCACATTCGAAGCACGCCGCCGCTAGAGCCAGCTCAGCACGCCTCCATGGTGCGAACACGTTCCCTGATGATGTCTGCTGAAACTGTAGCTGCCATCGCGACAGCGCGCAGAGGCCCCGGGCGGCGGTTCATCGTTGGGGGTGTGCACCGGGGAATGGACCCAGTTGCCATCCGAATTGATGTATCCATGCCCGTCAACTGGCGGCGCCGCGCCCTGACGAGACTGAGGCGGCGGCAGCTGTTGTGAGGCGTCAGCGAATGCCAGCGACGGATTGAAAAGCAGCGCAAGGAGCATCAGCCCCGAAGCGAGCTTCGCGCCAGTGTGCGTTAGGCCTCCCATCGCGCACCGCCTCCCGACAAACCGCTACTTGTGATGCGTGTAGTGGTCGTGAGTTCGCGGGTTTTTGTAATGCCCGCCCTTGTGCGAACTGCCGTGGCCACCCTGATAATGGCCGCCCTGGTTAGGGTAGTGGTGGCTTGAGTGGCCGGACCTGGCGTCAGCCGTGAAGGAAGCAGCGAACAGCGCCAAAGCTGCCCCCAGCAACAGAGATGTTTTCACGTAATTCCCCAAGTTGAGTCCCCGCAACAATAGTGCGCGCGGGCATTATCGAATGGCAAGCGCATCCTGTGACCTGCCGCGCAGCAGCGTTCAGTCGCGGGTGTCCTCCCATAAAAAAAGGCCCGCCGAAGCGGGCCCCAGTTCACCTAGGATGCGATCGAACTGCTGACGGTGCTAGTGCACCCAGCGAACACTAATTCAGGAACTGCGCGACTCCGCCGTGGTGCGAGCAGCTTCCGGAATGGTGCTTCGAATGAGAGTAGGTGCCGTCCTTGCACTTGGCAGTGGCGCCTGTCGCATCGGTATTCGATGCAGCAGGCGTGGTTCCGGCCGCAGCAGGAGCAGGAGTCGACGCGGGCGCAGGGGCCGGGGCGGCTGCCGCGGCCGGCGGCGCAGCAGGGGCGGGTGCGGCGGCGGGGGCCGCGGCGGCGGGTGCGGGAGTTGCCGCAGCCGGCGCAGACGATGCGCTCCCTGACTTGTTCACGCCGCCATGATGGCTACAAGCGCCCTTGCCAGCCTTTCCGGTAGTGCCGTCCTTGCAGAGGACAGCGGCCGGGGTGTCGCCGGCTGCGGCTGCCGGAGCAGCAGGAGCGGGCGGAGCAGCGGCAGGAGCGGACGGAGCGGCAGCGGGCGCACCCCCTGCATTCGCGGCCGCCTTCGTCGCCTTCTTGTCCACACCACCGTGGTGGCTGCAAGCACCCTTGCCAGCGGTGCCTGCCGTGCCGTCCTTGCACACGACGTTCGCGGCCGTGTCGGCCGAGGCCGGCAGGACACAAAGTGCAGCGAAGGCCAGCGCAATGCTTCCAAGCAACCCAATAGGCTTCTTCATTGGAGAATGATCCTTGTCTTGTCCGGTTCCCATTTTCATTTTGCGCAGAGCCGCACGCGCGATTGAATCATGCGCCACGGAGTGTCCGGCTTCAATACTCGCAAGCTGCGCCAGCTAGCTCTGCTGCTTCGCAACTTCGGAAGGGAAATACCTCCCCGGCACCTCCAGCGAGGTGATTTCTCCGAAGACGAGAGCTGTGCCGTCCTGACGGGAAGAGGTGTCTTCAGCGGCGTACGGGAGATAGAACTGGCGTGCATACCCAGCAGCTTCAATTAGCACGCGAATCGCATCCGGATAATGACAGCGGCAATGTTCCGGCGTAACGATGTCCGCGACCAAGGCAATTGCAACCGCATCGCCCGCAGCGATTTGCGCCGCAAAGCTCTCCTCGATGGCGATAAGGCGCTCCCGGACCTCCGGTTGTGCTGCTCCGTTCCATCCCCCTGCCAGCCGAACGTCACCTGAGCGGGTTGTATAAAAGCCGGTCGGGTACAGCACCCTTCGCCCGGAAAGCTGGTGCTTGCCGAAACGCAGCGCCTCCGACAGGAGCGGAAGCACGTATTTTGCCCGGGCAAGCATAGCTTGCTTTGTAAGTCCCTGAAATTAGCCTGATGCCTTGATCCTAAGGCTGATCAGCCTCTGATGCCAGGAAGCAGCTGCTTCTGGCCGAGGGCTGACTGCAGCAACTGATTGTACGGGTGCAAATCTGCAGACACCGCACGATGCGCACTGAAGGTCACATGGCGCACGCCCGCAATTGCCAGTAGTCCGGTGCGGGCTGCTATCGGAATCGCAGACCAAGCCTGGGCTGGTGCTGCATGAAATCCGCGTGCTGAACTTGCGTAAGGAATTGCTGCTGGTCGAAGCACACCCCTGATCAAGGCGGGCAAGATTTGCTACTACCGTGAGCGGCCTTTTATCCGACTGCTGCACACGCGGAGATCGAAAGGCCGCGCCTCTGCAGCATGGTGGTCGATCCACCCCGCATGCCTGTGGCAGGGGCGGCCCTGAGCGACGGAGAGGTGGGGGCCGTCGTGTTGAAGGCCGTTTCCAACTGGAATCGGCACGGTGAGCCGTGAATTTGCCTTGCCTGGACCCACCTCCACCGGCCGGCAAAAATTTCGCCTACGGGGATTGCCTAAATAGGCCTTTCAGTCGTCTTATGGCATCGAGGGGTAGCTTAGCCACAGCCATCTGAAGCCGAATGCCGCACGAAGTGCCAGAGGACGGACCGCCGGAAACGCCTGAAATCGGCGCTGAGGGCGGTCGCGCCGCGACACATGAACAGACCGTCACCGAGTTGGTCAAGGAGCATAACCGCGCCCTCCATGCCTTCCTCATGACCCGGGTGCGGGACGAACACGAGGCACGCGAGGTCGCCCAGGAAGCCTATGTCCGGCTCCTGCAGCTGGATCAACCCGGCGCAGTGAGCTTCCTGCGAGCGTACCTATTCAAGACCGCAGCCAACATTGCCATCGATCGTGCCCGGCAGCGGAGCCAGCGGCTGCGCGCCCAACAGATGGAATTTGTCGAGGAACCGATCGACCGGTTATCACCGGATCGCCTGGCCCTGAGTGAAGAGGATCTAGAAGTCTTGAAACGTGCGCTGCTTGAACTGACGCCGAAATGCCGCAGGGCGTTCCTGCTGTATCGCCTGGAAGGTTGGACCGACGTTCAAATTGGAGATCACCTAGGCATCAAGCCGCGCATGGTGCGGCACTACATCACCCAGGCCGGCTTGTACTGCCGGCTGCGGGTTCATGGATTGACCCCAGCCGAAGCCAAGGAAAAGGCCGCACGATGAACGCAAGCAAGCCGCAGCGCTTCGATACCGTGCACATGGCCGCCGCCTGGGAATGGGTGCTTCGTCTGCAGGATGAAGCCGTCAGCCAGGACGACTTGGCGGAGTGGTTGCGCTGGTATGAGGCCGATGAGCAGCACAAGGAAGCTTTCGATGACATGCAGTCGTTCTGGCAGCAGATCGACCGCGTGACCGAGGAACCGAATCCGCTTTCGGCGGACTTGTGGCTCGGTCCCCTGGCGATGTCCAAGGCTACGGCCGCTCAGCTCTTGGCGCCTGAAGTCGAGCCTGGACTGGGGTCTCGCGTGAAACGATTCTTTTCGCGCTTGTTTCCCTCTCCGCGGGTGCTGAGCTGGGCAGGCCCCGGATTGGCTTTTGCCTTATGCGTGGCGGTGGCCCTGCGTCTGCTTCAGCCGACGACACACCCCGTTGAGGTGCCAGCGACGGTACCCGCGCCGCCGATTGCTCAGGAGACCACGTTGCCAGACGGCTCGCATGTGGAACTGGCGCCGAAGACCTCCGTGGCGGTGCAATACACGGATCAACAGCGGCTGCTCGACCTCCAGGGAGGTGAAGCCTACTTCACGGTTGCTCATAACCGTGAACGCCCCTTTATTGTCCAGGTGGGAAAGTTGCGAGTGCGCGCGGTCGGTACGGCATTCAACGTGCGCAGTGCCGGCGAGCGTGTTGTGGTGACCGTTGCCGAGGGTACGGTGGATGTTTATCCAGCGGTCCAATCCTTGAAGGGACAATCTCCGAGAAGCGTAATCGGCCCAATGGTCGGTGCCGTGCGCGTCACGGCTGGCAGCGAGGTTGCCTGGACTGCCAGCGGGCCGGTGGTAGCGTTGGTCAATCCGGCAAATGCACTGGGCTGGCGCGAGGGGCAGTTGGAATATCTCAACGAACCCCTGGCCTCGGCCATTGCCGATATAAACCGCTATTCTTCACGGCCGATCATCATCCGGGACCAGGCGGTCGGCAAGATCGTGTTCTCGGGCACGGTGATGACGGCGGCGACCGATAACTGGATACAGTCTCTGCCGAGTCTGTTCCCGATCGAGTTGCTGCATGACGAAAGCGGCGACATCGTTCTCGTCAGCCGGACTTCGGCGGATTAGCCTCCCGGTCGCTCGGCGCGGGAGGCTCCGTGCTTATGCCAGCCTGTCTTGAAAAATTCATTCAACTGGGAATTGCCTTATTCCGCAACTGGATCGTCTTACCCCCGCTTGACTTGCCAACTCATTGTCGGTCTATCAATAAAGGGGAGTGGTCCATGTCGTACTCGGAAAAGTTACAGCGGGGTCTGCGCCTGGTCTTGTGCTATGTATGGGCGATGATGGCTGTAGCATTTAGCGGCTACGTTCATGCCCAAGACCTCGGGAAGATGGTCACGGTCGATGTGCCACCGCAGAAGGTGTCGACCGCGTTGATTGAACTGTCGAAGCAGGCTGGCGTGCAGGTCATCATGCCGGGGACGGAGTTGGACAAGCTGGAGACGCAGGGCGTCCACGGACAGATGACTTTGGGGGAGGCGCTGTCCAAGCTGCTGCAGGGCACGCCGTTGAGATTCCATGAGACGGCGCCCAACACGATCACAGTGAGCAGCGCGGGTTCATCAGCCTCTCCGTCAGATTCGACCGCGGTAGCTCAGTCCGGCGCTGATTCAGATATACAGGCTGGCGTTGCTCCATATGCAGCTCAGCGTAGCGAGGCTGCTTCGCAAAGCGCCGCCGGGCAAACGCAGGAGTTGGACAAGGTCGTAGTCACCGGTTCTCGCCTGCCTCGCACGGCCAAAGAAGGAGCTCAGGAAGTCAAGGTTTATACAAAACAACAGATCGAGCAGAGCGGCCAAACGACCGTTGCAGACTTTCTAAACACATTGCCTGATGTTTCTTTGAATACCAATGAGGCATTTCAAACCCAGTCTGGGGGAACAACTGTTCAGCTGCACGGTTTGCCCATAGGCACAACGCTAGTTTTATTGAACGGACAGCGGGTGGAAGCTTCAGCCGTCCAGGTCAATTCCGGCTTCAATATCTTCGATCTAAACAACGTTCCTACGTCGGCGGTCGAGAGAATTGAGGTTGTATCGGAAGGCTCATCGGCAATCTACGGATCGGATGCTATAGCTGGCGTTGTCAATATCGTATTGCGCAATAACGTCAACGGCGGGGAGATCGCGGCAAAATATGGGTGGGCTTCGGGTACGCAGGAAACAAATGCCTCGGCGGTTTGGGGCAAGCGTTGGGACCACGCAGCTCTGTCGGTGATTGCAAGCTACCAGAAGCGGAGCCCACTATATGGGCTTGATCGCGCAGTGACCGCCAACAACGACTACACACAATATGGCGGTGGCGATGCACGCCTCGATGCGTGCTCTCTGGCCGATATCTATTCGACCAACGGCGGTAACTTGCCTGGGACGAACTCACCTTATGCGGCAGTAAGTCAAAGCTCGACCGTCCACAACTACGTTGCGGTACCTGGACAGTTAAATAAGTGCAGCTTCTATGGCTATCAGCAGCTTCTGCCAGAGACGCACCGCGACAGCATACTAGTGCAAGGGCACTACGGATTGACGTCTTCGGTCGATGTGTTCGGTGGGCTGCTGTATTCACATGTAATTGAAGATGACTTTGTCGGCCCCCCATTTCTCTATGGAGCGCCCGGCTATCAGCAGTTCACGGTATCGGCGAATAACCCTTATAACCCCTACGGACAGACGGTGGGTGTTAGCCAGCTATTGTCAAGCCTGGGCAACAGTGTCTTAGGCGTGCCAACTGCCACCGTATTCTTCCGGCCATCTCTCGGCTTAAAAGGCACATTGTTCAGCGACTGGTACTGGGAAACATCCGGATGGATTTCGGCCGATCGGACTCAATATGCACAGACAGGAAACCTGGACGCCACGGCTACACAAGCTGCGTTGAATTCATCCGATCCAGCGACGGCGCTCAACCCATTTATTGCAGGACCGCCAGGAACGTCCCAGGAACTGCGATCGTTGCTCGTAAATTACTACGCCAGGTATCGCGGGCAGGAAACGGGAGTTAATGGCTTTGTTCGAGGGCCATTGCTGAAACTGCCCTCAGGTGCCGTGGATATAGTGCTTGGGAGCGAGTATGACCACGATACATTCTCCGCCGAGAACATCAACAATCCGTTTGCAACGTCCGGGACGTATCACCGAGACGCATTTTCGGTATTCGGAGAAGCACATATACCGATCGTCGCCAACCACGACAATCCCTCAGTGGGAGATCGCTTGGCGCTGACCGTCGCCGGCCGCTACAACCACTTCGACGATTTTGGTAGCAACACTACGCCGCAATACGGGGTCGAGTTTCGTCCCGCTAACACCCTGCTGCTTCGGGGAACGTACAGCCGTTCTTTCAAGGCGCCAACGCTACCTGACCTGGACGGTCCACAAACCGTGATAGCGTCAACTGTTAATGATCCTTTGTTGAACAATCAGATTGAGGCTATCTCACTTGTTAGCGGGTCGAACCCAAAACTCCATCCTGAAACAGGATTTTCCAGCACGTACGGATTTGTCTACTCCAGCGAAGCCATTCCAGACCTGCAGTTATCAGTCACTCATTGGCAAATAAATGAATTCAACAATATGCAAAGATTCTCTGAAAACGATTTGGTGCAGAACGAGAACTTGTTTCCTAACAACGTGATTCGCGCGGCATCGTGTCCTTCCGGTCCTCCATGCCCCATCGTCGAAATCATAGATAATCCTGTTAACTTTGGCGAGATCAACGTCGCCGGACTGGATTACCAGGTCACCTATAAGGCGCGATCAGAGGTCGGCATCTGGACGCCATCGTTAAACGCCACTCAGACGTATCGTTACAACGAGGCGTTGCTCCCCAATTCCCCCCCGACCGATGCGGCGAGCAAGGCGCAAGACAGCGGGAACTGGGCTCCTCACTGGAAAGCTACCGCAGCTCTCGGATGGACGCTTGGACCATACTCTGCACATGTAGACGCGCGCTATGTCGGTCGTTACCAAGACTACGACACAACCTCTCATGAACTCGGTAATTTCTGGTTGTACGACGTCAATGCGCGATATCTGATTGGCCAGGCCTTGGCGCACGATGATCCATGGCTGCGCGGCGCCTATATCGAAGTGGGCGGCGTGAATATCTCCAACTCCCTACCAGTGTATTCAGACCGTAACGGCGGCGGGTATGACCCTACCCAGTACGACATTCGCGGACGATTCCTTTATGCGCTTGCGGGCATCAAGTGGTGAGGTAGAACTTAAATGATAATCCCCAGCGCGTGCGTGCGGTCCGCGGCAGCGGTCGTCTTTGTGTGCCTGATGTTGTCAGCGCAGCTGTGTGCCGCTGAACAGCGTCGATCGGCTACCGTCGATGACTCGATCAACATGACCCTGTTCGGTGAACGGGCTGCGGAGTTCTTTGTCGACGATCCTGTCGTTCTGCCGTCCCCAAATAAAAAGCAATTTGCGGTACTGATTCGGCGCGGAGACACAAAGTCGAATTCGAGTGTGTACTCGCTCCTTCTTTACGAGGTAGTGGATCTTCTTCGGTCTCCGCGCCCGACGATTCTAGTGAGATTCGCGTCGACGACCAATAGCGAGGCAATCAGCGATGTTCGCTGGATGGGCGACAATGAGACCCTGTTGTTTATCGGCGCCCGTGGAAACGGCAAGCGGCAGGTCTACTCCGTTAATGCGCGCACGCATGCTCTCCATCGACTGACGGAGCATCAAACGGATGTCGTGGCATTTTCTGCGTCTGATGATCTGCGAACGCTGGTGTACGAAGCATCGGCGCCGCCTACGGATATTCTGAGCAAGGAGAGCCGTAACCGCGGGATCGTGGTTGACGATCAGCCTATGTCCGATCTCTTAATCGGAAACACCACCGATGTCGCCGCACTCTATCCACCCCGCTTGTTTGTTTTGCGAGATGGCCGTGTTCGACAAGTGGAGGTTCCACATGGCACCGGGATCCTTTCAGATATCTCGATCTCGCCTGACAGTGCGCATGCAATTGTTAGGAGTTACGTCACCATCCGGGATAGGCCGGCGTCGTGGAAGCACACCGATACGTTCTTCGGCTGGACCAAGCTCCTCACGTACAGCGCGGTTGATCTGAAGACGCTCAGCTTGCGTCGACTAATTGATGCACCGGCGCAGCCGGTGTTCGGCGACCTTAAGATCGTCTGGACACGCAACGGCGACTCCGCGATTGTCACCAATACATATCTTCCCCTGGACGTCGATGACGAAAAGGAACGCACGCGCCGTCAGTCTCATACGTTCTCTGCAGAAGTGGAAATCGATAACGGCGCGATTCATGAGATTGACGAAAGCGCCAAATGTGTAATGTTGGAATGGGATCGGGCGCAGAACAGGCTGGTAGTGGGGCCTCAAGATTCGTACGAAATTCATTCGAACCAAGGCGGGGAGTGTAAAAAAACTGCGTATGAAAAGCGTGATGGGCGATGGCAGGCGGCAGCGAGTGATCCGGAGAAGTCGTCCGCCGAGGTTGAGGCTGCAGTGATTCAAGGAATGAACGATCCCCCCAAGTTGTGGGCGTGGAACGAGCAGGACGGAAAGAAGGTTGTCGTCCTTGACCCCAACCCGAATCTCCGGAACCTGGACATTGTAAAGGTTCAAGAAATTACTGTTAGCGGATCCGATGGAAACAGCGCGAAAGCTGGACTATATATTCCCAGTAACTACAAGCCAGGAATGCGGGTCCCGCTTGTTATACAAACCCACGGGTGGAGCCCGCGCCGCTTTGAGTTCGATGGGGAATCAAGCGCTGGATATGCTGCACAGGTCCTTGCCGATCAGGGAATTGCCGTTGCGCAACTCGATATGGCGCGACCACTCGATAGCAACGAAGGCAAGAAGAACATGGAGTTGTATGAGCGCCTGATTGATCAGCTAGACACGATGGGCCTGATCGACCGAGAGCGCGTGGCTCTTCAGGGCTGGAGTCGCACTGGATATCACGCACGATACGCTTTGTCATTTTCGAAGTACCCATTCGCCGCGGCACTGGTCGTTGATGGATACGAAGCGGGATATGCGTCGTACATCATGGTCACACCGGCTAACCTGAAATCAGGAGATACAACGTCCGAGCTGATGAATGGGGGGAAGCCTTTCGGCCAAGGACTGACGACGTGGTTGGCTCGCTCTCCGGAATTCAACCTGGACAAGGTCCAGACGCCGGTACTTCAATTCATGTTTGGACGTTATTCCATCGAGGATATGTGGGAATCGTTTGCTGGGCTTCGGCGCCTTAATAAGCCGGTGGATATGATTTATCTGCCCGATTCAAATCACTGGCCTATCCGACCATCGGACCGTGCAGTTGTTCAGCAAGGTGCAGTTGATTGGTTCCGCTTTTGGCTACAGGGATACGAAGATCCCAAGCCAGAGAAGTCTGGACAATATAGACGCTGGGAGTCGCTATGCGAAACGCAGAGAATGCAAAATCCCGACCGCCCAGCATTCTGCCCAGAGACTCATCATCCATGACGTCGCTGCAGGCCTGTCGCTATCACTGGAAGCCGTGACGCACGCTATTAGTTCAGGTAACGAGCTGCAGCCGTTGTGGCTCAAGGAGGTGAAATCGTAGTTCAGTATTCGGAGACCTGGGTCCACGAACCATTTGAAGTACGCTCAGGTCCGAAGGTCTTGCATCGCTTTACGTGAATCAAAGGAGTGATCGATGAACAACCGACGCATTCAAGTAGCAGCTGCTGCGGTGATCTTCAACGCTGCGATGGTGCTGGGATTCACATCGCCGGTCGCCCTTGCGGATGCCTGTACAGCCGCAAACGGAACCTATTGCGACTATTTCAATTATTGTCCGTCAAATTCAGCAGCTGCATGTGCTGCGTTCGCTCCCGCCGGCTGCAAAGTCTCGTCGTCGGCGTGCTTTCCAATATTTCTAAAGTGCACCACCGGGCAACTCGAGGTGGGCTGCAACTTCACGGCAAGTTAGCTCTAGCTGAGGCAATGCGACTGAGCCCAGTGGCTTCGTGACGAGCGGTTAAGCTCGCGAAGCCACTGGTTAGCTTGTTCGTTTCCCCGCGCATTCCGCTTGCGAGTGCATTAGCTATTTGTAATGTGATCTTCCGGCGGCAAGCAGGGTCCTGGTGATGGCACGGTCAAAGAGACCAAAATGAAAACGCGATTTGACACATTGGTCACCGTGACGCTTGTAGTGTGCGCCGTGGTGACTACAGGACTGGTGCTCCGTCGGGAGCTTACTCCTCCGACCAATGTACAGATGCGGCGCGATCAGAAGCCGGTTCTAGTCTCTCATTGGCGGGACTATCTTTCCAAAGGCGTGCGAATCGGTCCAGAGAATGCTGAGGTGCAAATTGTCGAGTTTGCCGATTTCGAATGCCCATTTTGCGGCAGCTTTCACCGGACTATTAAGACCCTGCGCGAGCGTTATCCGACTCAGGTGACGCTTACTTACGTGCACTTCCCACTTCCCACGCATCGCTTCGCAGTGCTCGCCGCACGTGCCGCCGAATGCGCGGACGAACAAGGCCGGTTTGAGGCGATGCACGACCAATTGTTCGATAGGCAGGAGTCTTTCGGGCTCGCGCCCTGGAGCGATTATGCGATGGTGGCAGGAGTTCCGGATCTTGCAGCGTTCGATGCGTGTATAAAAAGGACAAGTAACGTTCGCCGGATCGAGGAAGGTAAGGAGTTGGGCAACAACTTGGACATTGAAGGCACTCCCACACTCATCGTCAATGGGTGGAAGCTGGGGCGTCCACCGAGCGCCGAAGAGCTGGATGCCATGGTGAAAGCTGTCCTGGCAGGGAAGAGTCCGGTATCAGAAGATGAGCATTTTGCGAAGTAGTTCAACCGCTGTAGTGCCGATCATATGCGGTGGCGTGCCGGCGCCCAGACACTCGACAACACTGCGTCGCGAATAGCGAAGACGAGCCGCCATGCTAAATATTCGATCGTTCACGATAATCACAATGGTCGCGTTGCTCGCGGCCAACATCTTAAACTGGCGTGCACTCAACGAGGAACGCGCGCTTCTGGCCGCCGCCGATCAGCGTTTGTCGAAGATGGGCGCACCATCACGACTGGTCCAACTCGATACTGCATTGAACGAATCAGGCGCGCCTCCTTCTCGTCCAGCGCGCTGGCCGCGTGAGTCTATACATCCGATTGCTCCGTGCGCCGTGACCCCGACGGCGTTAGATGTCAATCCGGTCGCCTTCCAGGCGCATTTGGCAAGTCGGTTGGCTGATCCTGCTACCCACGAGGCGTTGCGCGGTCAGCTAAGGGGGGCCGCGTTGCAACGTTACGGCGAACTCATCAAACGCTGGCGCGCATCCGGTGTCGATACAGAGCGTCTGCTCGACTTCATCGCCGACTACCAGCTGACCGGCATGGTGCGTGCTCTGGGCAGCGGGAGCCCAGCCTCTCAATCCACGACGGCGCTCAATATGGTTGACGACGACGTACTGCGCGCATTGCTGAACCCGACGGAGCGTGATGAATTGCGAGCGTATGATGCGACCCTGGGCGATCGAGAGGCGCTCAGTCCGTGGCTGAATGAGATGAACCTCGCGCAAACGCCGTTGCCAGCTGATCAAGCGGAGAAAATGATTGGGATTCTTCACGACGAGCGAGCGGCTGTTCCGCCACCGGAGCCACCGCCGACTTTCGCGAACGATTCAGGTGCTTATGCTGCCGCGCTCGCAGACTGGCAACGAGCCTACGACCAACGGGTGCTGGGTCGGGCGGCGCTAATCCTGAGCGGTGATCAGCTATCGCAACTGGATTCGTACCAGCGCGGCCAGAGAGCTGTTTCATCGTTATCTATGGCGGCTGTATCAGACGGAAACGTCAGAGAAAGCCCGTAACAATGACGAATCGGCGCGAATTTATACAACAGGCAATTGGCGTTGCGGCCCTGGGCTTGTTGCCGTCCAGCATTCGCCGCGCCGTGGCCATTCCTGCGACGACATTCACCGGCACGATCCGGGATGTGCAGCACGTGGTAGTCCTGATCCAGGAGAACCGCGCCTTCGATCACTATTTCGGCACTCTACGAGGTGTGTGCGGACTCGGCGACCGTCACCCGGTTCCGCTCGCCAGCGGCAAGCCCGTGTGGTTCCAGTCGGATGGCGATAGGGAGATCCTGCCTTATCGCCTGGACAGCCGCACCACCAGCGCCCTAAGGGTGCCGGGCACGCCACATTCGTTCGCGGATGCACAAGCCGCCTGGAATCAGGGCAAGTTTGGCTTCTGGCCCAAGTTCAAGACGCCGTTGTCGATGGGCCACTACGCCCGCGAGGACATCCCGTTCCAGTTCGCTCTGGCCGAAGCTTTCACTATTTGCGACGCCTACCACTGCTCGGTGACCACCGGCACCGACCCGAATCGCATTGCGTTCTGGTCTGGCAGCAACTTTAACCCGGAGCTCCGCGCCCGCGGCGAAAACTGCACCGCGACCGACGCCGAGGCTGACAACCTGCGCTGCTGGGTTACCGGCACCCTGCCTGAACCCGGCTATACCTATGCCGGTTCAGCTTTTAAATGGGCCACCATCCCGGATGTACTGGAGCAAGCCGGTATCTCTTGGCGTATCTACCAGGACCCCAACGACAATTGGACCGGCGCCATGCACGGCGGCCTGGCTTTCGAGAGCTTCCGCAACGCCAAGCCCGGCTCCCCGCTGTACGAGAAGGGCATGCGGCACTGGTCGTTGGAGCAGCTGGCCCAGAATGTGAAGGGCGGTAGCCTGCCGCAGGTATCGTGGGTGCTGCCGCCGCCTATCTGGTCAGAGCATCCACATCCGTCCAGCCCGATTCAAGGGGCGGAGTTTACTTCTCGTGTGCTCGACGCCCTCACGGCGAACCCTGAGGTGTGGAGCCGGACCGTGTTCTTTCTCCTATTCGACGAGAACGATGGCCTGTTCGACCATGTCCCGCCGCCGGCGCCACCATCGTTCAATGCCGATGGCTCCCTGGCTGGCAAGGCGACCCTGGATCTGCGCGGCTACTATTTCTCCGATTCGGAGCGCAAGCACCTGCATCCGGAAGATCCGGCCCTCGGCACCGTCCGGCCCTGGGGGCTTGGGCCGCGGGTGCCGATGTACGTGATCTCTCCCTGGAGCAGGGGCGGCTGGGTCAACTCCCAAGTGTTCGATCACACCTCGGTGGGGCAGTTTCTGGAGCGGCGCTTCGGCATCACCATCCCGGCGATCAGCCCCTGGCACCGGGCGGTATGCGGCGACCTGACCTCGGCCTTCGACTTCGCCCATCCGAACGAATCCGTCGTCCTGTCGCTGCCGGATGTCAGCGACTCGGCCGAGATCGTCGCCGAGCACAGCAAGCGACCGAAACCGACGCCTCCGGCCACCCCAGAAAGGCTGTTCCAGGAACCGGGCGTGCGCCCCTCGCGGTCCTTGCCCTACCGGCTTCAGGTGCGCGACCAGGTCAACAGCCGGGCCGGCACGCTGTCCCTGCACTTCGACAACCGCGGGCGGGCCGGCACGGTGTTTCACGTCTACGACCGCCTGCACCTGGACCGCATACCGCGGCGTTATACCGTGGAGGCGGACAAATCGCTTTCAGATCTTTGGGATTGCTCGGCCGACGGTGGCCGTTACGACTTGTGGGTCTATGGACCGAACGGCTTCGTGCGCGAGTTCCGAGGTAGCCTGGACGGCGCATCGGTCGAAGTGCAGGCTCGGGACAATTCAACCGGTGGGTCGATGCTGCTAACCGTTCGCAACGCCGGAGGGACGGCCTGCGTGTTGACGGTGCGACCAAACGCCTATCGCCTTGATCGATCCTGGAACCTGACGCTTGCCCCTGGGCGGACACTTACACGCGGCTGGCCGGTCGCCGAAGCGGGCTATTGGTACGACCTGACGGTTTCCGCCGCCGGGTTCGAGCGGCGCCTGGCCGGCCGGATCGAAACCGGCACCCACGGCATCAGCGATCCGGCGATGGGCGCCGGGATCTAGCGGGCGTCCCCGTTCAGTCACGAAAGCGTCCCATCATGTCGTAAGGGTTTCAACCTGACCGGGGAAAGTCATGCAGCCATACCTGAAGCTCCGCGCTCTAGTCGCGGCGATGTGCCTGGGTTGTTCTGGCGGGGCGCTGGCGGATGCAGTTCCGCACAACGTCATCCTGTTCGTCCCGGACGGCCTCCGGGCCGTGATCGTCGGTAAGGACACGGCGCCGGCCATGGCCGCATTGCGCGACGAGGGCGTTAACTTCGTCAACAGCCATTCGCTGTTCCCGACCTTCACAACCGCCAACGCCTCGGCCTTCGCCACCGGCCATCTTCTCGGCGATACCGGCGACTTCAGCAACGTCATCGACGTGGGATTCCCCGTGAAGGCTGCCAAAGGCAGCCTGACGCCGTTCCTGGAGAGCGATGCGGTGTTGCAGGAAGTCGATGCCGATGAGCGCTACAGCGGCAACTACCTCAACGAACTGTCGATCCTGGCCGCGGCACGCAAGGCGGGCTATTCGACGGCGGCGATCGGCAAGGTCGGACCAATCGCCATCCAGGACCTCACGTCCATGAAGGATGGCGGCACCCTGATCGTGGACGACGGCACCGGCCCCAACGGCGTGATTGCGGTCCCGCTCGACTGGCAGGACGCGATCAAGGCCGCCGGCCTCAAGGGCGAGACCCCCGGGCGGGGTGACAACGGCAATCCCGGCACCTGGATCCCGAACTTCGTCCAGCAGCAATACTTCATGGAGCTGGCCATCAAGGTCGTGCTGCCCCGTTTCAAGGCCGCCGGCAAGCCCTTCATGTTGGTCTACTGGTCCCGTGACCCGGACGGCACCCAGCACAACCAGGGCGACAGCCCCGACCTGCTGGTGCCGGGCATCAACGGCCCGACCTCGCTGTCGGCCATTCGCGGTGCGGACAGCGCCCTGGCAAGCCTGCGCCAGGCCCTGCACGGGCTGAATCTCGACGGCGCGACGGACATCGTCGTGGCCGCCGACCATGGCTTCTCCACCATCTACAAGGGCAGCAAAACCAGCTTCACCGTGCAGCGCAGTCCCGATCAGCCGCCCAAGGAGCTGCCTGTAGGCTTCCTGGCGGTCGACTTGGCCAAGGCTTTGAGCGAGCAGAACCCGGACTTCAAGCTATTCGAGCCCACTCCCGACCATACGGTCCTGGAATGGAAGACCGGTCAGCACCCTCAGGGCGGCAGCGCCCTGATCGGTAGTAGCGCGGCGGCGCCGGATGTGGTCGTGGCGGCCAACGGTGGCTCCGACCTGGTCTATCTGCCGAAGGACAACGCCAAGAACATGGCGTCGCAGATCGTGCGGGCCCTGTTGGAGCAGGACTACGTCAGCGGCCTGTTCGTGGACGAGGAGCGGGTGGGGAAGATTCCCGGAGCCCTGGGCTTGAAAGCCATTGGTCTCAAGGGCAAGGCGCTGACTCCGACGCCGGCCATCGTCGTCAACTTCACCTCGTTCAGCACCGGCTGCGCCCAGCCGCTGCGCTGCGCCGCGGAAGTCGCCGACAGCGGCCTGCAGCAGGGCCAGGGTATGCACGGCAGCTTCAGCCGTGCCGACACCTGGAACTTCATGGCAGCGGCCGGGCCGGATTTCCGCAAGGGATACGTCGACCGCATGCCCGCCAGCAATGCCGACATCGGCATGACGCTGGCACATCTGCTGGGTCTCGACATTCAGCCCAAGGGTGGTCTGACCGGGCGTGTGCTGAGCGAGAGCCTGATGGGCGGACATGAGGGAAAGGTGGTCCGGCGTACGTTGCGCTCGGAGCCCGGCGCGAACAAGCTTGTGACGGTCCTGCAGCAGCAGATTGTCGGCTCGACAACCTACAACGATGCGGCGGGCTTTCGCGGGAAGACCGCGGGTCTCGACCAGAAATAGCACAGCGAAGTGGCGCCTTGGGGGGCAACAGGACGGATTCTGATAGCGCTTTACAAGCCCAGCCCAATCATCGTGAATCCCTGGCCGTCGAGAGCAAACGACAGCGTTCCAGATTCATTCGGGCCGGTGCTCATTTGGATCAGTTCGCCCCAATAGCCGTGATGAATGAGCAGATGGTCGAGTAGTTCATCGACATTTCCAAGAGCCAGGGGAGTACTCAGCTGATGTTCCTGTGGCTCCTGGTCAGTGCTGCCGACCAAAATCTGGGCGCCTTGCAGCAGGTTGCGAAGCGTGTTCCATTCGTATAGGGCGATGCCGTCATGCGTTTGCTGTAGATCGAGGTTGGTGATGTTATGGACGAGCAGGAAATCGGTATTGTCCGGGCGCAGATTGTGAAGGCCAAGTTCCTCGAGCCGAGCGTCTAATCTCCCTTCGGCGAGATGCTGGCGGATACCTCGCAGCTGCTGCAGCCCGTGATAAAGAGTCCCGTCGATCATCAGTTCCACGTCCCCCAATAGATAGGGGCGAGCTCCACCAATCGTATATTTGATTTGGCAGATGTAGTACCTCTCATGTGCCTTGTCCATCAGGATCAAATCGCCGTCGCCTCGGCGCTCGCCTGAGCCGGCATCGTGAGCCATCAAGCCCTCAAAAATGCTGTAGTGCCGGCTTATCGCAGGGGCGCATAGTCGCCTGCGCACATGGGAGTTTTCGAAGTATTTACCCAGTACTCCGCGCGCGGCTCCAAATCGATCAAACTGCGTGTAGGCATTTTCGATCAGGCCTCTCGCTTGGTGCACGAAGCCGTTCTTTGTCACCTGAATGCACCCGTTCGAACGCTGGAACAGCTGGTCTGTGAAATTTAACTGCCTCTGCAGCTGGAAGATGAATTCTAGGTCATCGCAAGGGACATCGGCTGCTGTAAAGATCGCCGACCCCTGGACGAGGGGCTGCTGACGCGAGCCGAGCGACAGCGCCGCACCAAAAAGTCTGAGTACCGAGCGAGTAAACGAAAATGCCCGATTGTCGGAGAAGGCTCCCTGCATTTGCTGAATTGGCAAGGACAGGATTTTGTCGAAGAGAAGCTCTTCCATTGCATCGATGCAGGCCTTTAGATTCCTTTCGTGGATTCGCGTAAGGTCGAACTGATACAGCGCCGCTAGAATTGCCAGATGAGCTTGCTGCTCCGCGGCGGAGGACACCCAGCGGCGCCTCAGTCGTGGGCGGCCTACCCGTGGCTCCGCCTCAATAACATATCTCCCCGTTTCGCGTCTTACCACAGCCAGACCGCCGAACACCAGATATAGGGCATCGGCCAGCAGCAGGAACACAGCCGCGTCCCAGACTAGCGCTCCCTCGGGCGCCTTAGCTCCACAGTACGTCAGCTTAAATATGTCGCAGAGCTTATCGAAGGGAACTTGCAGCGTTTGTACGTCTGACACTTGCTTCGAATGCTCATCTGGAAAAGGTATCTCATGGGTCACCACCAATGGGCTATGAACCAAGTCCGACGCCTCCAGCGTAACCCGGTACTCGAGTGCGAGTAGCGGCACCAATTGGGGTAGGGTGCGACTTACCCGAAGTCTACATCGATCGTAGTGCGCAGCTAGATCAATCAGAACGGTGGCATCGGACGGCGATTGAAAGTCCTCCGTACTTACGAGCGCTCTGGCGAGTGACTCTGCTTCGAATTGGAAGGGATCTTTCAACAACTTGCCTAGCTGACGATTGCCCTTTTGCTTTAGCACGGTATACATCGAGCGAGCTGCCGACTCAAGAAGTGGGTTCCTCCATGCTACTGCCTTTTGCCTACCGCAGGGGTAGCGAATCCAGCATGCGAGCCTTAGGCACCCACCGGCTGCCGATCCCTGCGGCGGCCGTGGAGGAGCCGCTTTTGGGACGGCGTGATACTCGCCTGTGCTCCGCAGTGGAAAAGCCCGCGCCGTGGTTCAGTCTTAGGAGATCGACAGGAGATCACGTCGTATCGTCCTGGAGCTGGATGCGTTCGAGATCAACATGGTGGACTTGATGGCCAAGCGGATGGCCAACATCTCCAGCGTGATCAGCGTGTCCCAGACCTTGATGAGGCGGAGAACCCAGATCGTGCCGTAAGCGCTGGCTCCCAATCCGGCCCCTCCAAACCTATCCTGACCGGCAATCGCTGCCGCCGGGCAATCTAATCAAAAGTAGCCGTGTTGTGACGAGTGCACACAGGTTCTTTGCATGGGTGGCCCGCCTTGCGGCGGGCCACTACAAAGCGCGATGGATCAAGTCCGAATGACACCCTCCGCGCGCGCCAGCCTGGTGTATTCGGAAAGCGACCGCATGGCGGTGAAGTGGAGGTCGCGTTCTACCGGGAGCCCCAGAGGGCCGCGAAGTTCTGCCAGCTCCGAGATCCGCACGTAGCCTAGCTCCGGACAGCCCATCCCGAGATCGCATAAGCCAAAGGCCAGATCCTCGTCCTGGGGATCGAGCTCAGTCAGCAGCCAGGTTGCGCCGGCGTCGGGGGTGAACAGCTTCACTACGGGCATGGGGTCGAAGTTCGCGGCTTGCCGGCTGGTGCCGCCGTTGTGTAGCAGCTGGATACGTTGTTCGTCGGTGATCAATTCCATGGTCGCTTCCTTTTCCGGGATCGCTCCAAAACGGAGCGAGGCGACCGAGGTGCGCGCCTGTGGCCTGGCCGTCATACCCATGCGGTCCCGGGTTGACGGCCAGGTGGCGTGCGCCAGACTCGCTCAAGCCGTCCGTTATGGAGCGATCCCGGAAAAGGAAGCGGGCCGATCACTGACGCGCAAAGCGTGGGGTGCATAAAGCTGCTCGGCACTTCGACCATTGCCGATGTCATCGAGATGAGCGGACGGCCGCCGATACCTGCGGCGGCCGTGGTGGAGCCGCCTGCGGCGGCCCGCATCGACCCCTGCGTCCGCAGGGGCAAAGCCCGCTGTTCCATCCGAACTCAAGCCCCGCTCGACGCCCGCGGCTGATCTCCGTTCGCCGGCAAACCCGACGACCGGAGGACGCGGCCGACGAGGCTGCCGCCCCTCTCCGGGCGGGGCTGTGACTTCGGCTGACCCAGCGGGCGGTGTCGTGGCCGACGGCGCGATCGCGACGCGAATCGCGCCAGACAGGAGAAAGCCATGGCCAAGGAGCATCCCTCGATTGTGCAAGCGGCGGCCGCTTGGAACGCAACGACAACAGAACAGCTCGCAGGGGCGGCCGGTCCGCTCTCGGACGTGCTGCTGCGGTTGCCAGCGGTCAAGGCAGCGACCGGCTTGAGCCGGTCGACGATTTACGACTGGATCGCCAAGGGCCAGTTTCCACAGCCCATCCCCTTGGGCGGCAACCTGGTCGGGTGGCTCGCATCAGAAATAGAGGCCTGGATTCAAGCGCGGATCGCGGCGCGAGGCGAGGGTGGTGGGTGATCCGGAACGGGTCAGTGGTCGCCAGGCTTATGTAGCTGGCGGCCGTATGAATCGGGCGTGATCCAGCAGCGGAACCGCTCAAACGGGTTGGTTTTACACAGGAGCCGCCGGGTTTTGGCAATCTTTTCTTCAATTGCTGCTTGCTTGGCAGGGGTAAGGGAGTGGGCCTGCTACCGCATGGCAGAGCCGAATGCCTCGATCCGCTGGCTTTGCTCCCAGCCTGCGAAGATTGAGGACAATCTCTCCACGCTCGCTCTGCGTCGCCGCTCGACAATGTAGGCAGCTTGCTCGGCCTGCCGTTTTCGATGCTCTTCCTCGCGTCGCAGTCGGTTCGCTTCAGCTCGTTGGATTGCCTCCTGGATCAGCTTGGAGATGGTAGGTACTGCCGCTTCCGGGCTGCTGAGGATGCTCGGAAGCAGCATTTCGAGTTTGCCCGGTTGCCGTTCCTCCCAACGTTGGGGCCAGTCCGTGTCGAGGTGGGCTGAATACGCCTGCAGTCGCGGCCTACCGCTCGGCTGGTGCTGCTTATGCGCCCAGGTGCGGGCCAGTTGACGGGATGCTTTCTGTGACGCCTCACGAGTTATGGCCTCTGCTCTATACCCGCTGGTGAAATTCTAACGATTGCAGGCCATGGCGCCTATTAAATTTGACCGCTGTACGGTCCGCTCGTTTATATGGGACTCGTTGCGAATACAATGAAGCATAAGCATCCCTTCAGGTTGGGAGTCCACGGCATGACCTACCGTCTCAGAGTGTTGCACATCTCCGACTTGCACGAGCGCGTGGCTCTTGGGTGGATGAAGCCCGAGCGGCAACGCCTGATTCGGATTAACACCCCATCGCGGGCACGGGTCCTGGACGACCGCAACGGAAATTTCTTTCGTGTTCTCCGAAAGCTGACTTCCGACCACCCAATCGACATGGTTTGCTTCACCGGAGACATCGCAGACTGGGGCCTCGCCGAAGAATACGCCGCAGTTACATCTCGAGTTCGAAACATCCTCGCGGCAGTCGGCGTCCCCGACACGCACTTCTTTGCGGTGCCTGGCAACCACGATATTCAGCGCAACATTGCAGAGGACGTTTGGACAGCGCTGAGAACCTTGCCTGCCGCTCAGTCGCAAAATATATCCGAGTGGATTGCCGGCATTGATTCGCCCGGTCTTACTACTGAGATGCGCACTAAGATTGCGAGCCGAAGCGCTGCATTTTGGCAGTGGCTCGAACTGGAATTCGGGCGGAAGGATTTGCATCCATCCAATAGTCCGCACGAAACACTCGGCTATCGTCACAAGTTAATGGTCCGCGATTTTCCTTTTCCCGTGCATATTGTTGGGTTGGACTCCGCCTGGCTTGCGGGAGACAACAACGACGCAGGTAGGCTGATGCTCACAGGGCATCAAATAGACATGCTCGCACAGGATGGAGCGGAGTTCCTAGAGGGCTTTCGACTCGCCCTAATGCACCATCCTTTGGATAACCTGTATGACAAGAATTTAGCTTTTCGCAGGCTCTCCAGAACAGTGGACTTGTTGCTCCACGGCCATCAGCATGAGCCACTCAGCACAACACTGAAGTCGCCGGACGCCCAATTGCATGTACTTGCCGCCGGCAGCATTTACGAAGGCGATCAAGGCGACAAGTGGATCAACGGCTTTCACTGCATCGACGTAGAACTAGACGATAGTGGCCGCCCTCAACACTATAAGATTCAGTTCTGGGCTTGGTCACCGAATGGCCATTGGCATGAGGCTGGGGGAATCTATGAGTCCGCACCTAGTGGTCAATTGACCATTCCAATTGCCCCGCTGAATAGAATAGCCACAAGCGATGATCCACCCAAAGCGACCCCATCGCATAATCAGTTGCGACGGTCTTTTCTAGGCTCAGACCCGGTTGCAGGCAATGAGGCGTTGAAAGAACTAATAGCTCTGGGGGATGCCGGCGAGGATTTGCTACTGAAAGGCACAATTCCCACCCCTGCAACTCGCCAAGTTGTAAGACGCTGGATGAAGTATGTAAGAGCTCGTGGTGAGTCTGCCGCTGATGTTCTAGTCCGTCGACTCCTCGACGAGGAGGACTCTGGCGACGTCCGGGAAAACACCATACTCTTCGCGGGAATTGCCGACAGCTATCACGTCAATCAGAAGCTCGGCAGCGTGCTCGGATCCGCGTTCATTAAGAGCGCGTATTCAGGCCTATACCAGCTTAAAACAGAACCTTATCTACATAACTATCAAAGCATCCTGGAAGCATACGGATATGTCGGCGGAAGCGTAACCTGGCTTCTGGATTTCGCTATAGGCAGCGATTTTTGCTGGGATAAACTTCGCTTAACTCTATTTCGAGCGGCATGTGCGTCGTTCGCCAAAAGCGAGATGAACCCAAATAGCGCCTTACTTGACTTCCTCCGACCAGAGTCGGAGGAAGTGCTTCGAAAGCATCCTCGCCGAGGCCCCGACGATAGCTGGCTTCAGTTCGATCGGCACGATGTCATGCATGAAGCTTACTTCGGCGCGTTTGATCTTTGGCAATCCGGAGCCGTCGCCGATCTAATCGTAAGTGAGTGGTCCCACGACCCCAACCCGATGATCCGCGCGTTCGGTGCCTACATTCTGGAGCGATATGCTTTCGCCAGGCTCGACGCCGAGATTCGACGTTGGCTCGGCCGCGAGGAGGATGTGGAAATTCAAAGCACATTGAAAAGCGCATTGCGCAGCGCAGAGCTGCACGAAGCCAGGCCCGTATACGGTGCCACGCCTCGACCGATCGATGCCGAAGGCGTGGATAAGACCAGAGGCGACCCTTACGCCGTGGTTATTTTAGCGAGAGGTGGCCACCGAGTCGAAGGCCTAGAAGCGATGCTTAAGGCTTCGAACCCATTTACTCGTGGAAGTGCTGCCCTCGCGCTGAGCTATTTGAAAGATTCGAAATATTTCTCCAATTCCAAACGACTAATCCGAGAGGCCAGTACCCCCCTGGAGCGCGTATTTCTAGCAACCGCCATGGCCAACCTGGGTGTCGCAGGAATATCACTACACGATGCTCTCGTCGAAGCAGCCGACGTAAAGAATGACTTTCGTCAGCGCGTAGAGGTTCGTTGGCTATTGCCATATCTTCAGCTGGCGATTCTGGATGGCCTAGCAGTATCAGCAAGTGAAGATCAATTTGACGCTTGGAAGCAGGAAATGGAGTCGTTTAACTGATGGCCGTTGAGCGTCACTCCAGTTACCACGCTAACGAAGTTAGATTCGGCCATATTTCCCTGAAATTAGTCTTACGCGCGATGCGTGATCTACACCGAACCGTTTGAGGGATTCGCGGGGGTGTAATCTGGTGGGGCAGGGTATTTCCCGGCGTCCATTCCACTTCATCGCCTAAATGGGCTGTCGGAAGATCGGGCCGTGGGGCGCCCGTCCCACCGCCTTTTTCGACCAGTACCCCGCTGGCGGAGTCGGAATGTTCAATGCCCGGCAGACACGGGCCATGTAGCTCGACGAGACGTGATAGCGCTTCACAACTCGCAGCACAGATTCGGTCTGACGAGCGCGACTGAATCATTCCAGGACATTAGCCCAACTCCAATGCTATGCCCTAGCGACCGCAGGGCCACTGTCAGTATTGAGACGCGATGCCGCAGAGTTGTACCGGACATCAAACCTTACGCCGTCGGCGGAATCTCCTGTGAGTTCGCAAATAGTGCAAGGGATGCCGGCTGCCGTACATTTTCGCTCGATGAACTCACTCTCGGTGCGATCATGGCTCGACATGAAAATTTGATAGGCCTCGCCCTGAATGAGATTCCTAAGCAAATCGGCGAATGCGGCTGCATGGATAATATCGTTGTGCTGAAGTGGGTCGTCCATTAGCAGCGCCTGCCACCGCGACCATCTGTACGACAAGCTCGTGCTACACAGGATGCTGAATCCATTGGCGGCCAACTGACCCTCACTCAGAACCAATTGAGGATTTAGATCCGTGTTCACTTCCGAGCCGCTCTCGACGTTTCGCCGGCGAAGACCCATGCTGAAGTCAGTTCTGTCTACGCGCAAATCAGCGTTGAAGTAAATAGAAGTTCCGGGCGTCGTAAGTAGCGCATCATTAAATGACGCTATTAGACTATTTAACGGTCGTAGAAATTGCTCCGAGAATTCGTCGGTCGCATTTTGAAGACGTTCGGCAACGCGACCAATCGCGGACTTAACCGTATTGGAGGCATCCAGGTCGCGCTTTAGATCCCCAACTCGAGCTTCAAGGATAGCTCGATGCTGGGAGGAGTCTACGTCTCCAGGGTTCCGCCAACACACGGCAATACTGGTGGCGCATTGATTGTTGCTGAAAAGTTGAGACTAGACGACTCGGCTCAGGTTCTGACTAGAGCGCTCGACACATCTCTGTTGAATCATCTCAATTCCCGAGTAATGGATTTCCTCACCATCGGTAGCACGCAGGAGATGAGATGGCGCATTCACGCGGATGTGCGTGCGCTGATGGAGCCGACATGGCATCGCTGGAAGCGAGCATTGGATGCAGACCCTGCAACGCTTTGTCGATTTCTTCGCCTGACTGCCGCATCAAATGACAGCCCTCCTCCAGATCATGAAGCCGGGACGATTGCCGGGCCACAGTATGCCGGCAATCCGGCCGTAAGGAAAACGAATCCATAGCTTTCATGCTGGTCCGCATCTTCGTGGCGAGGCTTAAACGTCACGTCAAGTTCTGAACCATTTCTGGCTACGTTAAATACTTGGAGCAGCGGTCGTTCAATAATCCGAGGAAAAGCTTGCCGAACGGTGGCAAAGCTTTGAAGAACGGCTTTCGCAACACGGTCTGCGCTGTCCGCCCGCCAGTTGAGAATAGGGAGACCAGCATCCTGATTTTGCGAATCAGCGGATGGCCATTCGTAGAGATGTGGGTGCAAGTTTCGACGAGTACATCCGAGCTGTGTGTTCAGCATTTGCTGACCTCGCTCGAAGATATGAACAGTGGCATCTGGTACAAGCAGAGCGAGCGCGGTGGCTGCGGCAATCCCGCAAGCCCCTCCACCTACAACGGCGCATTTAGCGTGCCGCTTCAGTCTTCCCGTATCTACGAGTGCGTGCACTAAGTTTATGGCCCGCACTTGCTGTGAGTAGAACGTAATTCGCTTGTCGCAGGTTCCAACGACGAACAAATTTAGCTCCCCGGGAACGGATGAGCCCTCGATTGTCTCGACGTTGTTCATCATTCCCCCTTTTTCGCCTGCCTTAGCCAAGCAATTTGGCAAAGGCGTCCCTGCCAAGAGAGTAAACGATTTGCTTATTGAATTGAATGCCTTAGCAACTCCTCAAAATCGACCTTGCTCCTTCTGCCCCTCGAACTTCGACGCGCACCTAGAGAGAACGGCTACGGACGAGCCGGGCTTTGGCCCACGAGCGCTGCTGGGCCAGGAAGGTCCGCTCCAGCAACTTTGCAGGGGTTGTCGGCGACGCACGGCGTGCATGTTTCCAACTGCCACAAAGCTGCCGTCATCCCAGAGCGCTCTAGTGGGGCGCCACCGGGCTATTGCACTACCGCGTGCGCCTGGGCTAGTGAAGCCGCAGCAACAGATTGAGTTGATTCGCCGCGGCCGCGGCATTTCCCACGTTGACGTTGTCTGCATCGCAGGGGCTGAGGATGCTCCAGAAGTCGCTGAGCTTAGGTGCGATCAAATCGATATCTTCCTTCGGATTCGTCTTCCTGCAGGCCGGCACGAACGTGATATTCAGCGTGTTGGTTTCGGTGCGGCTACCCGTGAACAAAGGGCTGCTGGGGCTGGGGCCCTTGAAATGGGTGAGCGTCCAATTGGCTCCACCGTTGAGGCCGTAGGCCAAGGAGAAGTTTACGGTCGATCCGAAAGAGCTGCTGCCGTTGGAGGAAGCACCTCCGGCACTTCCAGCTTTGCTGCCTCCACCTGGGCTTGGCGCCGCCGTTGCGGCAGGGGCAGCTACAAGGGCGTTGGTCAGGTAAGAGGGGACGTTAAAGCCCTGCAGGCTGTATGACCGCTGGAACAGGATGGCCGGCAGGCCGTTCGCGTTACTCGGAACGGACGCGTCGAAAGAGTACGACGTCAGGTTCGTTGGTGTTGGGGAAGCAGTAATCTGCCCCTTCAGAGTGAGGCCACTAAGCTTGCCCGTGTCGGAGGTGCCCACCAAGACTAAAGCTGGGGCGGTGCCCGGGGTATGTGAAATGTTGGTAACAGTGTCGGCAGAGAGGGCGCCCTGGAATGAAACCCGCACACGCTTGCTAGCATCTGGGCGGATAGCATCACGATCTGGGGGCTCCGGTATCACCGTGCCAGGAACGTTGACCAGGTAGGAGATGACTTGGGCATTGATGGCGTCTTTCAGCTTCAGCACCCCTACCAAAGTTGCCGTCTCCGGTGCATAGGTGCCCGCCGCCGGCGGCGTGAAGGTGACTGTGCCGTCCAGACTGCCGCTAGAGATCTTCGGATTGCGATCTTGGCCTTGCGTCAACGACACATGATCGAGGTCGAACTGAACCGTTGCCGTCTCCGCCGGCCGCACTGGCCCGGTGCCGCCGTACAGATTGACCTTGCTGGAGTCATCTAGACCGCGCAAGCCGTCCACCACGATGTCAGCCAGGCCCAAGTCGCCCAACAGCGCACCGTTCAGTCCGGTTGCGGTACCCAGGGCGGCCATAGTGCTGGGTGAGGACTTCTTGCAGTAGGTCTCCACAGGATCCCACGTGTCCTTCACCACAAGGGCCTCGAAATCGACCGAGTTGGTCAACGTGATGTTGCGGTCCTGGGTACCATTGAGCTGCCCGCCGAGGCTCAAAGTGCGGTTGTTCGACGCCGTGAGATAGGGGCTCACCTTGTTGAGGGAGGGGGCGAACCCTTCCGAATCGGTAACATCCAAAGTCAACTGCACTGCGGCGACAAAATGATCGTCGATCAGGTGTTTCAAAAGCTTGGACATATCCGCATCAGTTTTCGTTGGCGCACTGGACGTATCGACTAGGTCCTTGAGGCGCTTCAGCGTCCTCCGATATGCGTCTGAACGGGTCTTGTATTTTGGGTCGTTGATGGCATTCGCGACGGCATCTCCGACCGGCATTTCCTTTTTAGTCTTCGGGTCGATCTGTCGGGTGACATAGACGATGGTCGCCAATTCGCAATTGATGTCCGCTGAGATGTCGGCCGGGGTGACGTGACCGGTATACGGAACGGTCTGAATGGGTGGCAAGTGCGACTGGCACCCTGTGCTACTAAGCAGTACATAAGCACTGGAAAAGACTAGCCATGAACGCTTACTCATAACACCCCCCAAGGGTTGAACTTCTCTGCAGCTCTTGTTTTTGTGCGCTGGCACCGTCTGTCTATCTAGCGCGCCCCCACTTAATATGACGTCTACGACGGAAGAACCAGCTTTGACGGCTAATCAATTAATAACTTCCGTAAGCGCGTTGCAAAAATCCTCGCAATTGGACTTCCGGTAAACATTACGGCGGCCACCCCAAAGTCGACGGGGGTGACGCAAACAACAAAGCCTCGCGACAATGTGGGCGCAGTTGTGTGCTGCGCTTCCGAAATGCGCGAACGCTCAAATCCGAGCGTAGTGAAGGGGGCGTTGAGTACGCCGTTTGTCGGATGGAAAAGGATCCAAAATGTGCTGAGATGGAATCGAATTCTGGACCTTTTTAAGTACCGTTTTGGGCGTGGTACGGGGCTGGGGTACAAATTTCGATTGGCCCTAGAGACAGTTCCTGATCAAAGCGATAGGTGGCGAGTGAGATTGTCCTCCGCCCACCATTTGGTTGTCCGAGGACATCCAGAAAACTCCAAAAATCCGCGAAAGCCCGCAAAAGCCCGTGTAACGACGGGCTTTTTTGTTGCAGCTCAGAGGGTTCTGTAACTTCCCTTTGCCGGTGTCGCCCCGTGACGGAGGGAGGCGATGCGGGCGCACGTATCGAGTGCGGCTGTCGTGGAAGTGTGTGCTTCAGAGTTGCTGCTGAAGCAAGGCTGTCCGGACGCGAGCCTCCGCCGGCCACGTCAAGTCGTGGGGGTGCGAGTTTTGCGCCGGACCGGACTCAGCGCGAAGGTGAGTTCGAAGGCTTGACGCCCAGTCGATTGGCTGGCCGATGCGCGCGAGATGACTTCGACCAGTTGCAGGAGCAGGCCGTTCACCTCTTCGAGATCGGCCCCTGACAGCCAGCCCTTCATGTGGGTCGCCCACAATTGTCGGCGAGGCCCGTCGGTAACGGTGGCCTCAGCGGAGCATGCTCGCACCACGCCCTTGAGCCCCGACTGCAGCCTTGCCCGGCTGAGTGCGGTCACCGCACGCCTGCGCTTCGGCGTGGACAGATCGAAGCGCACCGATACCGGCCGGCCGGGGACATCGTAGAAGCGGGTGTCGCGCGCGCCGGCGACCGGCCGGCTGGCTTCCAGCAGAAGACCGCAGTCGCGCAAAGCCTTGACGTGATAGTACAACGCGTGGCGTGAACGTCCGAGCTGGAGTGCCAGTTCGCTGACGCTGCACGGCCCGATCAGCGCGACCGCGTCAATCACCTCCTCCCGTCCCGGCGAAGCGATTGCCTCCAGCTGTTCAGGGCTTGAAACCACGAAAGGTCTGGTCACTTGCCACTCCGCGGATTTGTAATGTAAAAGATAATGGTATTTTTTACATCATAAGGAATTCGCCGTGCGAGTGCAGCCAGGCTGTCGAGGTCCGCGGCGCGGCGGGAAGTGGGGGATCGCCGCAGCATTGCTGGTGGCAGCTCTGGCGGCCGGGCCGGCAGCGTACGCTGGGGATACGGCGACGGTGCCCCTCGACCGTCCGCTGAACGCCCAGGACCCCGACCTTGCCGGCGTAATGGCGCGCCTGGCGCAGAGGATTGAAACGCTCGACCCTCAGACCGATCCGCGGCAGCGGCTCGACGACCGCTTTCGCCTCGAGCTTGCCGCGGGCCACTTTGCAGAGGCGGACCAGACCATCGGCAAGCTGAACGCCATGGCTGATGGCGCTAACCCGAACGGTCGCTTGACGAATCTGCGCTGGTCGCTCTATGCCAAGGCCAAGACGGCTGTCCAGGAGAACGGCACTCGCTTTGCGGACGCATATTCCCAGGCAATGGATCAAGCGCTGAGGACGCTCGATGGCCGCGGTGCATATGCTCTGTTTTATTCGCTCAATACGCCGCTCGACGTTTTGGAGTCCAACTTCGATTCCGCACTGACGCGCGATGCGGGCGCTTCCACGCTCGACTTCGCGGAAGCGATCACCCTGGTGCGCAGCTACGAGACGTTGGCGGCTTACCGCGAATTTCAGCCACTGGTGGAAAGCCTGGCCGCTGTCGACGATGCCCGGCGCTATGCAATCGACCCTGACCAGCGCGTCGGCATGCCAGACGGCGCTACCATTTGCGCCCTGGTTGTACGGCCGAAGGCTGCCGGACCGCTGCCAACGCTGTTCAAGTTCACCATCTACGACGATCCGGGCGTCACGCTGGACGACGCGCGACGCACCGCCGCCAACAATTATGCCGCGGTGATCGGCTTCACCCGCGGAAAAGGCTGCAGCCCGCAAGTAACCGAACCATTCATCCACGACGGCGCCGACGCCGATGCGCTGATCGAGTGGATCGCCCGCCAACGCTGGAGCGACGGCCGCGTGGGAATGTACGGGGGAAGCTACGAGGGCTTCACGCAATGGGCCGCGGCCAAGCATCCGCCGAAAGCACTCAAGGCCATCATGCCCGCGGTTTCGGCCTCTCCAGGCGTTGACTTTCCCATGGACGGCGGGGTGTTCATGAGCTACGGGCTTCCGTGGCCGTTATACACCACCGACGGAAAATACCTTGACGACGCGGTCTATTTCGATCAGCAACGCTGGGACAAGCTGGAGCGGGACTGGTACATTTCGGGCCGCGCCTATCGTGACCTCGATACGATGGCGGGAATCACAAATCCGGTCTGGGAACGCTGGCTTTCACACCCTGCCTACGATGGCTTCTGGCGTGGCCTCAAGCCGAGCATGGCGGAGCTGGCCCGCTTGGACATCGCGGTCCTGAGCACCACCGGCTATTACGACAGCGGCCAGTCGGGCGCGCTGTCCTACTGGACGCGATTGGTTCGGGCGCGCCCGACGGCAAGACAATACCTGCTGATCGGGCCCTGGGATCACCATACGGCCCAGCTCGGAACCGTCAGTCCCCTGGGCGCGAGCCGCAGCTTGCTACGGGAAATGCCGGTCGACGACGCCGGTCAATTAGACATTGCTGATCTTCGCTATCAGTGGTTCGACTGGATCTTTGGGCGTGGTCCTAAGCCTGCCATCCTGGCCAGTCAGGTCAATTTCGAGGTGATGGGAGCGAACCGCTGGCGCCATAGCTCCTCAATTGCGTCCATGGGCCGCGCCCGGCGCTATTACCTGACCGGCAGCGCTACACCTGACGGACACCTGCTCGGGTTCACCCCGCAGCCGGGCCGGGCGAGTATGCAAACAATCGACTTGCGTGATCGCTCGGATGCGGACAGGTTCGCCCCGCGTGGCCCCCTGATCGACCAGGCACTGGACGACTGGCCGATTGTCACCGGAGGCCTGGATCTGGCGAATGCGATCGTGTTCGAGACGCCGGTTCTGTCGCACAGTCTCGAGATCTCCGGGCTGTTCAAGGCCGGCCTGGACTTGACCATCAACAAACGTGATCTGGACTTTGCAATCACGTTGTTCGACATCACTTCCGACGGCAAATGGGTCCAGCTGTCGTATGACTGGGAGCGGGCGAGTCAGTTGAAAGATCCCGGCCGCCGATGGCTGCTTCACCCGGGGCGTCGCACCCGCCTCATCATTAAAGCGCGTCGAACCACGAGCCGCCTGCTGGCCGCGGGCGACCGCCTGGCGGTGGTGATTGCGGTGGTCAAGCAACCCGGCGAGGAGATCAACTATGGCAGCGGGCGTCCGGTCGAAGTCGAAACGATCGACGACGCGAACGCCCCGCTGCGGGTGCGATGGTGGGGAGGCAGTTGGGTGGACGTGCCGGTGGCCGTTTCCGGGCCCTAGCTCCGCTGGCATTGCGGCATGGGTGCCAGCGGCACGGGCTTTATTGCAGCAGCGCAGAGACGAAATGCCCGCCGTTGTCGTCTGCCAGGAAATTGATCATCGCCGGTGTGACGTTGCTGCCGGAGCCGGCGGCCGGGATGAAGTAGGCGAGGCCGGAATAGCTGCTGCCGGCGCTGCCGCAGGTCTGGGTGAAGCTCTCGCTGTAGGCGTTGAAGTTGGGATTCACCAGGCTGAAGAAGCCGCTGTAGCTGCAGCTGTTGGAATCGGTGCCGCTGAAGGCGCCGCTGCTCTGGATACTGAGGCTCAGCTTGAAGCCGCTGCTGTTGCTGGCGGACCAGGTGCCGGCCAGCGTGGGCAGGGATGAGGCGAGGAAGTAATTGTTGTCGAAGTTGAGGGCCAGCGCCGCCGGATTGCTGCCATTCGCGCTCAGCGTGGCGTTCAGGCCGGACTGGGTCAGAGAGCCGTTGAGCGAGCCGTTGGCGGTGCTGCCATCGCCGGGGAAGGCCAGCACATTGCCGAACACGTCGAAGCCCGAGGTGTTGACCGAGAAGCGGTAGTAGGTGCCGCTCTGCGCCATCATGCGGCCGTCGCCGTTTTCGTCGATCACCGCCACCGCCGGTGTGCTTTGCCGCGTCACGTTGTCGGTGAGCGAACCCTCATAGATGCCGGAAGGGTCCGCATCGCAGAAGTCGCAATGACTGTGGCCGCAGCCCGCCAGGGCCAGGCCGGAAATGACCGTGAAGAGTGCCGCCGCCTGCCGTCCTTCCATGACCTGATCCCCCGTATTTACCGATGGGCCCACGCTAGTCCGGCCTAGCTGAATGCAATCTGAACCGGCGGCCGGCGACAGTCGAGGTTTACCAATCGTAACGCGCGCGCCTGGCAGGGCCGCGCCGGCTGCCGGCCGAACGGTGCGTCATATTTGCCGTGGGCGCGCTACAGATAGGGCGAGAACAGCCAGCACAGGGCGTCGCGCAGGCGCGCCGGCAGGCGCCGTGCATCCAGCTCACCGATCTGCGCCGGATGGCTGGCGGCGCGCACCTCGGCGAAGTGACGGGCCAGCGCTGCGGCCAGCGGCGCGCCGTAGCTTTCCACCATCAGCTCGAAGTTGAGGCGCAGGCTGCGCGTGTCGAGGTTGGCGGAGCCGAACTGCACATACCAGTTGTCGGCGAGCAGCAGCTTGGTGTGCGCAAAAGGCGCCGGCCGCAGGTAGACGCGCACCTGCCGGCGCAGCAGCTGGCGCAGGATGTGGCGCGTGGCCCAGTCCAGCCACGGCTGGTCGCTGCGCTGCGGGATGACGATGCTGACGTCGATGCCGCGCAGCGCGGCGGACTGCAAGGCGCTGAGCAGCGGCGCGGGCGGCAGGAAGTAGGGCGTCATGATCCAGACGCGCTCGTGCGCCGTGGCGAGTATGCCGATCAGCACCATCATCAGGCGGTCGATGTCCTCGTTGGGGCCTTCGGTGATGACCCGGCCGGCATGGTCGCCGGCGTCTGGCTGATGCTCGCCGCGCGCGGCGCTGCCGGGCAGGGGCTGGCCGGCGGCGAACGACCAGTCGGCCAGGAACACCTGCTCCATCTGCTGCACCAGCGGGCCGCGCACGCGGAAGTGCAGGTCGGCGATCTCCGGCTGCGCCGCCGGTGCGGCCAGATGGCCCTGCTGGATGTTCATGCCGCCGGTGAAGGCGATGTCGCCATCGACGATCAGCAGCTTGCGGTGGTTGCGCAGATTGACGTGCAGCATCGGCGGCCACAGGCGCAGCGGCAGGAACAGTGCGGGCTGCAGTCCGTGCCGGCGCAGCAGGCGGCTGCCGCGCGGCCGGTAGGCGAAGTCGGCCAGGCCGTCGAGCAGCACGCGCACGGTGACACCGCGTTGCTGCGCTTGCTCCAGCGCACGGGCGAACATCTGCCCGGCGGCGTCGTCGCGCAGGATATAGCTGGACAGGTGCACCGTGTGCCGCGCCTCGTCGATGGCGGCGAGCATCGCCGGATAGGCTTCGTCGCCGTTGTGCAAGGGCTCGATCCGGTTGCCGCCGCGCAGTGGCCGGCTGGACATGGCCCAGCCCAGCCTTACCAGTTCGCGCACCTCCTCGGGATCGGCGTGGGCGATCCGCGGCGGCTGGTCCGGGCAGGGGGGCGGTGCCTGCGGCAGCTCGCTGCCGAAGACGCGCGCCGCGCGTGTCTGCACGCGATTCACGCCGAACAGGTAGTACAGCACTGCGCCGGCCAGCGGAAACAGCCAGCACACCGCGATCCAGCCCCAGGCGGCGCGCGGGTCGCGCTTGTGCAGCAGCGCATGGCCGGCGGTGCCCACTGCGGCAACGGCATACAGAGCGACCAGGGTTTCGCCGACAGCCGGGCTCATGTGGATTCCAGGGATGCGCTCATGGCCTGAAGGGAGGTGGCTTAACGGATGGTGTATTCGGCATGGACGCAGCCGGGGTCGTCGGGCACCTTGCCAATGCTGAAGCCGAGACTGCGCGCCAGGTTCAGCATCGGCCGGTTTTCGGCCAGGATTTCGCCGAACACGGTGCCAATGCCGCGGCGCCGCGCATGCGCCACGAACTGCTCCAGCAGGTGGCGGCCGAGCCCCAGACCGGTATGCTGCTTGTCCACCAGCACCGCGAATTCGGCGCGGGTGCCGTCCGGGTCGGCGGCGAGCGTGCCCATGCCGACGATGCAGTCGGTCTGCGCCTGCGGCAGGATCACCAGCGCCAGCTCGCGGTCGTAGTCGATCTGCGTCATGCGCGCAGCCAGGTCGTGGCTGAAGCTGCGGATGTAGGCGAAGAAGCGCAGCCGCACCGTTTCCGGGTCCAGCCCCTGCAGCAGGCGCAGCACCGCCGGCTCGTCGTCCGGCCGCACCGCGCGCACCGTGTAGCGCTGGGTCCCGCGCTGCAGGTTCTGCGTCAGCGCCGCGGGGTAGGGCGCCAGCGCCAGCCGCGCGCGCTCCGGCAGGATCTCTTCGCCGAGCAGCAGCTGCGTCTCGCCCTGCTGACACTGCGCCACACCGTGGTAGACGCACAGCTGCAGCTTCAGCTCCGCCAGCAGCGGCTGGTCCAGCGCGAACTGGCCGATGCGCACCAACGCCAGGGCCAATGCCTCCAGATCCGGGGTTGCGATGTCGGCGTCGGCGCGCAGCCCGGCGTCGGCCAGCACGCGCCGCGCCAGCAACGGGTCCAGCGGCATGAAGCCCTGGCCGGTGGCGGCGGCCAGGCCGGGGGCGAGCGGCGTGGCGCTCAGGTGCAGGCCCAGTTCGGCATGGCGCAGCACACGCACTTCCAGGCGCAGGTCCTTGCGTGGCCGCAGCACGCGGCTGTCGATGCCGTACGCGGCCAGCAGCGGTGCCGCATCGGCGCCGCGCACTTGGTGCTGGCCGGCTTCGAGCAGCTGGCGCAGGCGCCGCTCGGTGTCGGCGGCGTCGGTCGGCGCGGTGGGGCCGCGCGGCGGTGTCTGCGTCAGCAGCTCGCGGTTGCGGCCGTACTCCCAGCGGTAGCGCACGGCGCGCGCCGCCGCGTCGGGCGAGGTGAAGGTGGCGAGGTTGGCCTCGGCGCTGAGCTTGCGCGCCGGCAGCGCCGTTTCCAGCCCCAGCCACACGGTCAGCAGGCGCTCGTCGAAGCGCGCCTTGACCAGCTCCGCCGCCACCGCCTCGTGGCTGTGCTCGGCCGCCGGGCTGCGGATGAACAGCACCAGGTCCACCTCGCGGTCGGCCAGGAATTCGCGCAGCGCGGCGATCACCACTTGCGGTGCCTGCTCGCCGATGTCGGCGCCGCCGCCGAGCTGTTTCAGCGCCGGCGCCAGGGCGCGCACGCGGTCCCAGCAGGCGGCATCGGGCGCGGCGGCCTGCAGGCTGTGGCGCAGCACCGCGTCCACGCCCAGTGCGCAGATGCCGGAGCCGTTGCTGACCACCAGCACCCGTGCCTGGCGCAGCGGCGGCAGGCGGTGCAGCGCGGCGAAGGCGTCGAACAGCGCCGGCAGGCTCAGGCACTCCACCATGCCGGCGCGGGCGAAAGCGGCCGAGCGCACCGGGTCGGGGCCTTTGCCATGCCAGTCGGCCAGCCGTGTCTGCAACGCCACCACCGGCTTGGCGCGGGCGCAGGCGCGCGCCGCCGACATGAACTTGCGCGCGCCGCGGATGCGCCCCACCTCCAGCGCCACGGCGCGGGTGTCGGGGTCGAGCGCGGCGTAGTCGAGCAGGTCGGCGATGTCGACATCGCTCTCGCCGCCGGTCACCGCCACCCAGGAGAAACCGAAGCGGCGTCCGGTGGCCCAGTCGATGGCGGCGGAGGCCACCGACTGCGACTGCACGATCAGCGCCAGTGAGCCGGGCAGCAGCGCCGCCGGCAGGGTGGTGGCGTTGAGCCGGCGGCGCGGGTTGAGGATGCCGGGGCTGCGTGGCCCGAGCAGACGCGTGGTGTGGATGCGCGCGGCCTGCAGCAGCGCCGTGGAGGGGCGCACGGCGTGCGGCCAGATCAGCGCGCGGCAGCCGTTGGCGGCGAGCTGTCCCAGCCGCTCGTAGTTCAGCTGGTCGGGATCGGCGACTATGCCTAGCGTTTCGCCGCCGCCGAGCTGCTGCATCGACTCGGCCAGCAGGCCCTCAGGCGCGGCATGGCGCAAGTTGCTGACCAGTTGCTGGGCGGTGGTGCCCACCGGTTCCCCCAGCAGCAGCACCCGCCCGGGCTTGAAGTAAGCCTGCAGGTTGCGGATGGTCACAGAATCATGTCGCCGCTGAGGAAGGGCTGCAGGAAGCGTTCGACGCTGCGCGCCAGCGCGTGCAGGGAGTAGCCGCCTTCCAGTGTCGCCACCACCCGTCCGGGGCAGCAGCGTTCCGCCACGTCCTGGATCTGCGCGGCGATCCAGGAATAGTCGTCGTAGCCCAGGCGCAGGTCGGCCAGCGGATCCTCGGCGTGGGCGTCGAACCCGGCCGAGACCAGGATCAGCTGCGGTTTTTGCTCCAGCATGCGGCCCAGCCAGCGGCTGCGCACTGCGCTGCGGAATTCCTCGCTGCCGGCGCCGGGCGGCAGCGCCACGTCGACCCGGTTGGCCTGGTTGGCGCGGCTCTCCCAGTAGGGGTAGAGCGGGTGCTGGTAGGTGGAGTACAGCACTACACGGGGATCGCCGGCGAAGATATCGGCGGTGCCGTTGCCGTAGTGCACGTCGAAATCGAGGATGGCGACGCGTTCCAGGCCCTGCGCCAGCGCATGCGCGGCGGCAACCGCCACATTGTTGAAGAAGCAGAAGCCCATGGCGCGGGTGCGCTCGGCATGGTGGCCCGGGGGGCGTACGGCGCAGAAAGCCAGCCCGGCCTGCTCCGCCAGTACCAGCTCGACCGCTTTCACCGCGGCGCCGGCGGCGTGCAGTGCGGCTTCGGCGGTGTGCGGACCCTGGGCCGTATCCGGATCGTGCCATACCGGGCCGTGCGCGGTGTCGGCCTGCAGCACGCGCTCGACATGGGCGCGGTCGTGCGCGCGCAGCAGCTGCGCCGTGGCGGCGGCGGGGGCTTCCAGCTGCTGCATGAAGTCGAGCAGGCCGCTGCGGCGCAGGTGGTCTTCGATCGCCTGGAGCCGCTGCGGGCATTCCGGGTGGCCCTCGCCCATATCGTGCCGCAACGACGACGGATGGGTAATCCAGGCGACGGGGCGGAATGGAATCACCATGGGGCGGCGGCTGCTCCTGTTTGCGCCGGCTTGTCGGCGCCGGCGGCCCGCACAGTGTAGCGCCGCCGCGTCCGTGCCGGCGCCGGCGGACCCTCCCCAGGGCACCGGGGGCAGGTGAGGCGCGCGGAGCATCCTCCGCGCCGGGGTCAGTCAAGTAAACTGCGTCCAAGTGCCGCGGCAGGTGGCACGTTCCCGGGGAGGACAACGGAAGCCATGAACAAGACGCGCAAGGCCGAGACCAAGCTGTCGCAACAGCATCCGCAGCAACCTTATCTGTTGCCGGTGGAGGACCGTCTGGCGGCGGGCAAGGCCCTGCGCGACCGCTGCCCGCGCAAGTCCCACGCGCACTGGAAGGCACCCGCGCGGCGCGCCGACCCGATCGATCTGCTGGAGTCCACCAGCAAGGGGCGGCTGCCCAAGCTGCTGCCGCTGCGCTATGGCCGCATGATGGTGTCGCCGTTCACCTTCTACCGCGGCGCCGCCGCGGTGATGGCCAACGACCTGGCCGGTACGGCTACCACCGGACTCAAGCTGCAGGCTTGCGGAGACTGTCACCTGCTCAACTTCGGCGGTTTCGCCACGCCGGAGCGCAAGCTGGTGTTCGACATCAACGATTTCGACGAGACCTCGATCGCCTGGTGGGAATGGGACGTGAAGCGCCTGGCGGCCAGCTTCGTGCTGGCCGGGCGTTCCAACGGCTTCGACGACGACGACAGCCGCGAGGCGGCGTGGTGGGCGGTGCGTTCCTACCGCAAGCGCATGGCCGTTTTCGCCGAGATGTCGGTGCTGGAGGCCTGGTATGCGGCGATCGACCTGGAGGAGCTGATCGAGGGCGGCGAAGGCCGCGAGTTCGGCTACTTCGACCAGAACAAGATCGAAGAAGCCATCTCCAAGTCGGCGCACGCCCATGAGCTGGCCAAGCTGACCTACATCAGCGGCGATCAGCCGCGCATCAGCGACGACCCGCCGCTGATTTTCCATGCCGAGGATGTGCAGCACGACCGCCACTACCGCGCCGAGGTGATGCACGCCATCCGTCACTACATGGATTCGCTGCAGCCGTCGCGGCGGCTGCTGATGGAGCGCTACAAGGTGGTCGATGTGGCGATGAAGGTGGTGGGCGTGGGCAGCGTCGGCACCGAGTGCGGTGTGATCCTGTTGATGTCGGGCAACGGCGATTCGCTGTTCCTGCAATACAAGCAGGCGATGACTTCGGTGCTGGAGCCCTACGCCGGCGTCAGCGCCTACGCCAATCACGCCCAGCGCGTGGTGACGGGGCAGCAGATCATGCAGACCGCCAGCGATCTGTTCCTGGGCTGGACCCAGGGTGACGATGGCCGCTGCTTTTACATCCGCCAGCTGCGCGACGTGAAGGTCAAGCCGATGATCGAGGGCATGCGCCCGAACAACATGCGCAACTACGCCAAGGCCTGCGGCTGGGCGCTGGCGCGCGCGCATGCGCGTTCGGCGGATGCGGTGACACTGTCCGGTTACCTGGGCTCGGGCGAGGCGTTCGAGGATGCGTTGACCGAGTTCGCGGCGCACTACGCCGACCAGAGCGAGCGCGACCATGCCTTGCTGCGCAAGGCGATCCGCGCCGGGCGCATCGAGGCGCTGTCGGAAGCCGGCTGACCCTCCCGGGCGCCCGCCGGCCATGGCGGGCGCGATTTTTGCGTTAGCCCAATCCCAGACTCTTCATCCTGGGAGGGCGGACTATGGCAGTCCTGTCCGGTTCGATCGCTGCACAACTTGCGCCCGATGACGAGGCGGCGCGCCGCCCGGTTGACGGCGCGATGCGCTCCGAACTGGTGCGCCGCCTGTTCGAGGAGCACAACCGCGCCCTGATCCGTTTCCTCCAGGCCAAGCTCAGCTCCGAGGCGGAGGCGCAGGAAGTGGCGCAGGAAGCCTATGTGCGGCTGCTGCGCCTGGAAGACGCTTCGGCGATGAGTTTCCTGCGGGCGCACCTGTTTTCCATCGCCGCCAATCTGGCGGTGGACCGGCTGCGCCACCGCCAGGTGTGCGAGCGCAACGCGCCGCAGGACCTGTTCGAGGACCTGCTGAACCGGCCGGGTCCGGACCGCGAGGTGCTGGGGCAGCAGGAGCTGGAAGTGGTCAAGGCGGCGCTGAAAAAACTTCCGGAAAAGTGCCGTCGCGCGTTCCTGCTACATGTATTCGAGGGCCATAGCGTGCGCGAGATCGCCGAAACGATGCAGTTGACGGATCGCATGATCCGGCATTACGTCGCGCGTGCGCTGACCGTGTGCCGCGAGTGCCTCGACCAAAACCAATAAGATTCAATGCTCGCTGGAGGAGCGACGCATGAACGCGGGTGACAATTTCAAGGTGCCGCCGCTGGAACAGGCCAGCCTGTGGTGGGTGCGGCTGCGCGACGATGACGTGACGCCGGAGGAAATCGGCCGCTGGCTGGACTGGTGCCAGGACGATCCGGCCAACCTGCAGGCGTTCGAGGACGTCGAACGCCTCGGCGGGAGGCTGGCCGCTCTGGATGCCGGCACCCGCGCCGCGCTGGTGCGCGATCTGCTGGACGAGCCGGTGGCGCGCAAGCGCCCGGCGGTGCGGCGCACGCTGCCGACGCTGGCCGGTCTGGCGCTGGCGGCCGGCGTCGCCGCCGTGGTGCTTGGTGGCAGCCTGTGGCGGCCGCCGGCGGCATCCCGGGCGACGGAGCAGCAGTCGGCATCCTACGTCACGCGCAAGGCGCAGAGCCAGGACGTGAACCTGGTGGACGGGTCGCACGTGGCCATCGGCGCCGATTCCACGCTGGCGGTGAATTACACCGCGGCGCTGCGCAACCTGCAGCTGGGCAACGGCGAAGCCTATTTCGAGGTGCAGCACAACCCGGACCGGCCCTTCGTGGTGCAGGCCGGGCGCCTCAAGGTGGTCGCCGTCGGCACCGCCTTCAATATCCGCAAGACCGGCGACAAGGTGGAAGTGATCGTCACCCACGGCGCGGTCGACGTCGAGGACGCCAGCCTGCTGCCCGCAGGCGGGCGCAGTCCGACGCTGCCCAAGGATGGTGTGATCCGCGTCGCCGCCGGGCAGCTGGTGGTGGCGGATCGCGGCAGTCCGAGCCTGACGGTGCGGCCGGCCGACAAGGACGCGGCGGTATCCTGGCGTCGCGGCAGCATGAGCTTCCTCGACGAGGACCTGGCCCTGGTGGTGGCCAACCTGAATCGTTATTCCGGGCATGAGGTGAGCATCGCCGATGCCTCGCTCGACCACCTGCGCTTCACCGGCTCGGTGCTGCAGGGGCACGAGGCGGAATGGCTGGCGGCGATCCAGAAAGTGTTCCCGGTGACGGTGCGCGAGTCGGCCGACGGACGCGTGCTGCTGTACCGCCGCGCCGAGGCGCGCGGCGCGGGTGTCGTGGACGGCCACGGTTAGGCGCCGCTGCGCCTGGCCGCGGCCGGGCGTCCCCTCTCAATCCATTGCATACTGGCCCGGTCCGCCCTGCGGAGCGGGCGGGCGCCGTTTTGTCCTTCACGTTGGGCCTGGACGGCTTTGCGCACCATGCGTACTTGATTTCCGCTTTGTGGTTTTCGGCCGTTCTTCAATGGACCCTCTTTTATGGCGGACCCCATGAGCGAACGCAGCGAAAGAAAGCGCGGCCTGCTCGCCGACGCGGCGACGCGCCTGTACCGGCGCGGCTTTACCTACCGCGAAATTTCCGGTCAGATGGGCATCACTGTTGCGGCCGTGCGCTCGCATGTGCGCGCCGGACTGGAGGATGCGCCGGCGCGCGCGCGGCAACTGCGGCAGATGGCTTGAGCCTCATCCAAGATACTTAGCGGTATTTGATCGGCGGGACGGCGCGGCGCGCCGCGAAACTTCAAGTACAACAGGGAGAACTTATGAGCGGTGCGGGAAATGGCTCGATGAGCCGGCGGGAACTGCTGATGATGATCGGCGCGGCGGCGGGCAGTTCGGTGGCTTACCGCGCCATGGCCAGCATGGACCTGGTGCCGGAGTCGGATTACAAGGGTCCGATCAAACTGGAGGGCGATCCCAAGGGCGCCTCGGTGCTGATCCTCGGCGCCGGCCTGGCCGGGCTGGTGGCGGCGCTGGAGCTGCGCAAGGCCGGCTATAAGGTGCAGCTGCTGGAGTACAACCAGCGCGTTGGCGGCCGCAACTGGACGCTGCGTGGCGGCGACAGCTACACCGAGCTGGGCGGCTTCGAGCAGAAGTGCGAGTTCGATCCGGGCCTGTATCTGAACCCCGGGCCATGGCGGCTGCCGTACCACCACAACGCCATCCTCGACTACTGCAAGCGGCTGGGGGTGACGCTGGAGCCGTTCACCCAGGTCAACTACAACGCCTACCTGCATTCGTCCAAGGCCTTCGGCGGCAAGCCGCAGCGCTATCGCCACCTGCAGGCGGACTTCAACGGTGGCGTGGCCGAGCTGCTGGCCAAATCCACCAAGCAGAAGAAGCTGGACCAGATGGTATCGAAGGAGGACCGCGAGATCCTGCTGGAGTCGCTGAAGAACTGGGGCGCGCTGGAGAAGGACTACAGCTACCGCATGGGGCTGGCTTCGAGCGGCCGCCGCGGCTGGGCGCACGACCCCAACGGCGGCACCATCGGCATGCCCGAGCCGTCCAAGCCGATCGCGCTCGACCAGATCCTCAAGTCCGGGCTGTGGCGTTACCTGGTGCACGGCCACATCTACGAATTCCAGACCACGCTGTTCCAGCCCGTGGGCGGCATGGACATGATCTCCAAGGCCTTTGCCCGCGAGGTGGGCGACCTGGTGCGCTTCAACTGCAAGGTCACCGCCATCAAGCAGGACGCGCAGAAAGTCACCGTGAGCTATGTCGACAGCAAGGCCGGCGGCGCGCCGACGCAGGTCAGCGCCGACTGGTGCCTGTGCACCATTCCGGCTTCGGTGCTGAGCCAGATCGACCTCGATGCCAGCGCGCCGATGCACGATGCCATCAACGCGCTGCCGTACGAGGCTTCGGTCAAGGTTGGCCTGCAGGCCAAGAGGCGCTTCTGGGAACAGGACGAAAGCATCTACGGCGGCGTCACCTTCACCGACCTGCCCAACGGCATGATCGGCTATCCCAACACCGGCTATTTCGGCTCCGGCAAGGGCGTGCTGCTCGGCGCCTACACCTTCGGTCCCAACGCCTACGAGTTCACCGCGCTGCCGCCACAGGAGCGGGTGCGCAAGGCGATCGAGTTCGGTGCGCAGATCCATCCGCAGTACAAGGACGAGATCGAGAACGGCATCGCCGTCGGCTGGCACCGGGTGCCGTGGATCCTCGGCTGCGCCGGCGCCTGGACCGAGGAGAAGCGCAAGCTGCACTACGCCGACATCTGCAAGATCGACGGCCGCTTGCTGCTGGCGGGCGAGCACGTGTCCTACATCCCGGCCTGGCAGGAAGGTGCCATCACCTCCTCGCTCAATGCCATTTCGCGCCTGCACCAGCGCGTGGTGAACGGCTGATGCGCGCCTCCATCGGAAACAAGGACCAGCATATGACCCCGACTTCCCTCAGTGCGCGGCTGGTGCTCTGCGCCGGACTGCTGCTAGGCCTGAGCGGCCCGGCGGCGCAGGCGCAGAACACCGTCGATCATGCCTTCAGCAGCGGTTTCAAGTTCCAGGAGAGCGGCGGCGAAGCCATCTTCCAGGGCATCTGCCAGGGTTGCCACATGCCGCAGGCACAGGGCGCTGTCGGCGCCGGCGCCTATCCGGCCCTGGCCGGCAACCCGCGGCTGGCCTCCAAGGTGTATCCGGCCTACATGGTGGTTAACGGCAACAAGGCCATGCCGAGCTTCGCCGCCATGCTCGACGACGAACAGGTGGCCGCGGTGGCCAACTACGTGCGCAGCCACTTTGGCAACAGCTATACCGATACGGTGACGCCGGCCGAGGTGAAGGCCTTGCGTCCGAAGCATCCCGCTGAATCCGAATGACATCCGTGGAAACCAGAGGAGTGACGATGAACAAGCGAAACATGCTGCGCAATTTCGGCCTGGGCCTGGCGCTGGCCGCCGTGCTGGCGGGCACCAGCGGCTGCGGCGGCGGCAAGAAGGCCGAAGTGGTGCGCTACAAGCTGCCTAACGGCGCCAAGTTCCCGATCTCGCTGGGGGTGGAGATCCCCGCCGGCCGCACCCTGGTGTTCCTCAGCGGCATGACGCCGCCGATGGTGGACGAGAGCCAGCCCAAGGACTCCATTGCCGCCTACGGCGACACCAAGACGCAGACCCTCGGCGCGCTGAAGAACATCGACAATGCCCTGAAGAGCATGGGCCTGGGCATGAAGGACGTGGTCAAGATGCAGGTCTTCATGGCGGGCGATCCGGCCAAGGGCGGCAGGATGGACTTCGCCGGCATGATGGAGGGCTATACGCAGTATTTCGGCACCGCCGAACAGCCCAACCTCCCGTCCCGTTCCGCCATGCAGGTGGCGGGGCTGGCCAATCCCGGTTTCCTGGTCGAAATCGAGGTAGCCGCGGTCCGTCCCTGAGGCGGCGCCGGCTGCGGCAACCGGCCCATCGGCGGATGGGGAGCGCGGTTGCCCGGCCGGGCGGTAAGCGGCGCGGCCGGGCGTTTGCTCCGGCTTGAGGGAGTGCGGCCGCGAGCACGCTTTTTGCAGCGACCGTTACCAGGGCCGGGGGCGGCCCGCTAGACGGATAAGCGCTGGTTTGATGAGGATTGCGCACCATGCCTGGGTCCGGGCGCCCGTCGCCTGGGCGCAGTGGATGCTGCTGGCCATAGCGGCGGTGAGCCTGTCGGTGCGGGCCGACGAGGGCGACGCGGCGGTCGATTTCGACATTCCGCCGCAGGGCCTGGCCACGGCGCTGACGCAGTTTTCGGCGCAGAGCGGGGTGCAGGTGGTGGCAGCCGCGGCGGGGCTGTCCAGCGCGCGCTCGGGTGGCGTCAAGGGGCACATGCCGCCGCAGCTGGCATTGCAGCAGCTGCTGCGCGATACCGCCTACAGCATGCAGCTGATTGGCGTGCGCACGATGGCGGTGACGGCGCGTGATGCGGCACCCGGAAGCCCGGAGGCGGATGCAGCGGCCCAGGCGGATGCGGCGCAGGGGCGCGACCCGGCCGCCGCCGCGGCGCTGGCGGAGGGGCGTGGCGAAGGCGGGCGCAGCGAGACCGATACGCTCAATGCCGTGGTGGTGATCGGCTCGCGCGTCAAGCGCTCGGTAGTGCAGAGCAGCGCGCCGATCGACGTGGTGAGCGGTGACGAACTCCAGGCCACCGGTGCCGGCACGCTGAGCGATGCGCTCAATCTGCTGCTGCCTTCATTCAATTTGCCGGCGGTGCCCGGCCAGGACCAGAGCGCCATCGTGCGCCCGGCCAACCTGCGAGGGCTCAATGCCGACCAGATGCTGGTGCTGGTGGACGGCAAACGCCGCCACGCCAGCGCCGTGGTCAATGCCAACTCCTCGATCAACAAGGGTTCCGAACCGGTCGATCTGGGCATGATCCCGTTCCCGGCGATCGACCACATCGAAGTGCTGCGCGACGGCGCTTCGGCGCAATACGGCTCGGATGCCATCGCCGGCGTGATCAATATCGTGCTCAAGCACGACGATCATGGCGGTGAACTGGCCAGCCGCAACGGCCTGTACGATTTCAAGGACGGCTTCACCAGCCAGGACGGCGCCGACGCGGGCTTTCGTCTCGGCCACGGCGGCTTTCTGCACCTCAGCGCGGAGCTGTTCGGGCAGGATTTCACCAACCGCGCCGGCCAGGCCGAGGGGCCGTTCTACTACCCCTTGCCCGGCGGCGCCGCAGACCCGCGCGAGGCCGGCGCCAGCCGCGACCGGGTGATCGACGGCCTGCCGCTGACACGCGCGCTGAACCTCGGCTACAACGCCAGTCTGCCGCTGGACGGCGCGCAGTTGTACTCCTTCTCCACCTTCACCGTGCGCCACGGCAAGGGCTACGAGAATTTCCGCTACGCCAACGGCAACAATGATCCGCCGTACGACTGGAACATCTATCCGGACGGCTTCGAGCCGCGCGAGGCGATCCATGAAATCGACTTCTCCGGCACGCTCGGCCTCAAGGGTCCTGATCTGTATGGCTGGAACTGGGACGCCGGCGTCACCTACGGCCGCGACGATGCGGCGGTATTCACCGAGCACACCATCAACGCCACACTCGGACCCGCTTCGCCGACACGCTTCTACGACGGCAGCTGGATCAACAGCGAACTGACCGGCGACCTCGATTTCAGCCGCGCCTTCGACATCGGCCTGGCCGGGCCGCTGCACGTCGCCGCCGGCGCCGAATACCGCAACAACGCCTACGCCATCAAGCCGGGCGAGCCCGGCTCGTACGAAACCGGCAGTTACACCGCATTCTGTGCGCCGGTCGCGACCAGCGATACCTCCGATCCCTGTTACCCGGACACCACCAAGCACCCCAGCTCCGGCGCGCAGTCCTACAACGGCTTCAGCCCGGACAGTGTCGGCCACGCCTACCGTGACAATTTCGCCGGCTATCTCGATTTCGAGACGCGGCCGTTGCCCGGCTGGGACGTGGGCATTGCCGGGCGTTTCGAGCACTATAGCGACTTCGGCAATACCCGTACCGGAAAGTTCTCGATGCGCTACGAGTTGACGCCGGCGCTGGCGCTGCGCGGCACCGTCAACAACGGCTTCCGCGCGCCGGCGCTGGGGCAGTCGCTATACGCCACCTCCAGCACCTTCTTCCAGGCCATCAACAACGTCTCCACCGCGATCGACGTGATCACCGCGCCGGTGGCGTCCACCGAGGCGCGCGCGCTCGGCGCCACGCCGCTGCGTCCGGAGACCTCCACTAACTACAGTCTCGGCTTCGTCGCCACGCCGGCGCGCAACCTGGACATCACGGTGGATGCCTACCGCATCTACGTGCGCCACCGCATCCTCGAAACCGGCATTCTCAGCGAGCAGCTCGATCCGGGCATCGGCACGGCGCTGCAGCAGGCCGGCGTCGATCCTTCGACCAATGTGCAGTATTTCACCAACGCAGCCGACACGCGCACCCAGGGGCTGGACGCGATCTTCAACCTGCGCACGCATTTCGGCCGTTGGGGCCTGGTGCGCTGGATCGCCGAAGGCAACTGGAACCAGACCAGCATCACGCGCATCCAGGCCAATCCACCGCAGCTGGCCGGGCTGAGCCAGAGCAGCCCGGGGTTCGAGCTGTTCGACGCCGCACAGCAGGGCTATCTCGCCGTGGGCACGCCGCGCAGCAAGCTGATCGCCGGCGGCACCTGGCTGAAAGGGCCGTTCAGTGCCGGCCTGCACCTGGTGCGCTATGGCCATGTGGTGGACAGCAGCAAGGCCGACAGCGGCATCTACGAAGAAATACCGCCGGCGTGGATCACCAACCTCGATCTGGGCTGGCAGGCCGGGCGGGGACTGCGGCTGGGGCTGGGCGCCAACAATCTGTTCGACAGGTATCCCCCGCAGACCTCGCTGGCATTCCGCGGCGACTACGGTCCGGGCAGCAACTATGTCGGCTTCCAGAAGTACAGCGGCTTTTCGCCCTACGGCTACTTCGGCGGCTTCTACTACGTGCGCCTGAGCTACCGCTTCGACGGCTGAAGGGCGCAGCCGCGGCATGCGCGGCGCTTGAGAAAGGCATTTCCATTTCCGCTGCTTCGTGCGTTCTTTTTATATGCAGGCGCGCGTGGGCGTTCGGTTGCGGCACGCGGCGTCGCTGGGGGGCGGTATTCGATTTGTGCGGGCGGCGGTCCCGCCCGATTGTTGCGGGCAACTTCATTCATTCCCAATCCGGAGCGACAGACATGGCGGTTTCCATTCTCAGCGTGGCGGCGGATGCCGCCCAGGCCATCAACCCGGCCGACCTCTCCATCCAACACCTGGTGTCGCAGGCCGACCCGGTGGTCAAAGTCGTGCTGGTCATCCTGGTGCTGTTCTCGGTGTGGTGCTGGACGGTGATGTTCGAGAAGCTGTTCGCCTTCATGGCCGCGTTCAGCGCCGTCAACCGCCTGGAGAGCACGCTGGAAGACGGCACGCTGGAAGACATGATCAACTACAGCGACAAGCACCCGGTGTCGAAGATCATCGCCGCCGGCAACCAGGAATGGCGCGAAGGCTCGGGCGAGCACGAGCACGAGGCGCTGCACGAAGTGCGTGACCGCGTCGAGCGCGCCATGCGCCTGGAACTGTCCAACGAGACCCGCCGCATCAACAAGCGCCTGCCGTTCCTGGCGACGGTGGGTTCCTCGGCGCCGTTCATCGGCCTGTTCGGCACGGTGTGGGGCATCATGAACACCTTCACCGGCATCGCCGCGGCGCACGACACCAGCCTGGCCACCGTGGCGCCGGGCATCGCCGAAGCGCTGATCGCCACCGGCATCGGCTTGGCGGCGGCCATCCCCTCGATCATGGCCTACAACAGCTTCGCCACCAACCTGGGCCGCTACGTCGGCCGCCTCAACACCGCCATCGGCATCTACGCCGGCCGCCTGTCGAAGCGCTTCGCGCCGGCGCTGGCCGCCTGAGCGCCGCAGGGAGATTGCGCGTGAACTGCCGTGACAAACGCAGCGCCAGCGCGCCCCCGCGCCGGCGGGAGGGCCAGCCATGGGCATGAGCGTCAAGGCGTCCGGGGGCGGCGACGACGGTGAGATGGGGCCGGTGGCGGAAATCAACGTCACGCCCCTGGTTGACGTCATGCTGGTGCTGCTGATCA
>CAYVKA010000013.1:0-93128 GCA_964451925.1 uncultured Nevskia sp.
TGCCCGCTTCTACGCCGAGGACTATGCCGATACGCTGGCGCAGTGGCACCGCAACGTGCTGGGCGCGCGCGAGGCCGTGGTGCGGCAGTTCGACGAGCGCTTCCTGCGCATGTGGCGCTACTACCTGGCCTATTGCGAATGCGGTTTCCGCGCCGGCAGCGTCGATCTGATGCAGATCACGCTGGTGAAGCCGTGAGGCGAGAGGCGGGTGCAGAGAGGCACAAAAACATGGGTACCACCCGACCGCAAGCAATGATTGAGCTGTTGCAGTGGCACCTCCCGCCTCCTGCCTCCCGCCTCTCATGAATCGGCTCAAGATCGTGTTCGCGCTGGCGCTGCTCACCATCCTCGGCGCCACCACCTGGGCGTCGCTGCAGATGCCGTTCTGGAAGACGCCGCAGGCGGTGGTCGGGCATCCCTGGTTCCTCGCCACCCTGGTCGACACCTACCTGGCCTTCTTCACCTTCTGGGTCTGGGTGGCTTACAAGGAAAGCTCCCATCTGGCGCGCGCGGTGTGGCTGGTGCTGATCTTCGCCCTCGGCAATATCGCCATTGCCGGCTACATGCTGCTGCAGCTGCTGCGCCTGCCGCCGGGCGCCGGCGCCGAAGCGCTGCTGTTGCGCCGCCGGTGAACCCGCCCGCCATGGCCGCCGCCGCGCCGCGCGGCTTCTGGAGGCGGCGCGTGCTGGACGTGATCGTGGCCCAGCTGCGGCAGGGCATCACGCCGGAGAAGATCGCCCTCACCGTGGCCCTGGGCAGCGTGCTGGCGATGTTCCCGATCCTCGGCTCCACCACCCTGCTGTGCGCGCTGGCCGCGCTGTGGCTGCGCCTGAACCAGCCGATTATCCAGCTGGTGAACTACCTCTGCTACCCGCTGCAGATCCTGCTGCTGATCCCGCTGTACCGCGCCGGCGAATGGCTCGGCGCGCCGCACCTGGCGCTGTCCATTCCGCAGCTGATCGACCGCTTCCGGGCCGGGCCGCTGCAGTTCATCGCCGACTTCGCCGGCGTCGCCCTGGGCGGCGTCGGCGCCTGGTGCCTGAGCGCGCCGCTGGTGGCCGCCGTGATCTACTTCGCGCTGCGCCCGCCGCTGCGGCTGCTGGCGGCCCGCACCCGCCGCGGCCAGGAAAGCAACCCCTGACCCGCCGCGCACCGCCGGATTTGCAGCGCCGCTCCGGCGGCCTTCAGGTGTACGCTTGCTCGAGCTCGGTCAGCGCCTCGCCGGTGTAGACCGCCAGGCGCTGCATGTGCGGCAGCGTGTCGCGGCAGCCGGTGTAGCCGAAGTTGAGCGTGCCGGCATAGCTGACGCAGGTGATGTTGAGCGCCTGGCCGTGGCTGAGCAGGGAGATCGGATACATCGCCTCCAGCCGCGCGCCGGCAAAGTACAGCGGCTTCTCCGGCCCCGGCACGTTGGAGATGGTGACGTTGAACATCGGCCGTCCGCGCCCGGCGAAGCCGGTCATCAGGCCGAGGATGAACGGTCCCATGAAGACCGAGGTGTAGTTGTTGAGGCTGGTCTTGCGCAAGCCCTGAAGGTGCTCCTTGGCCAGCACGGTGGAGACGCGGATCTTCTCCAGGCGCTCGCGCGGGTCGTCCACGTCGGTGGCCAGGTTGGCGAGGATGAAGCTGATGGCGGTGCCGACGCTGTCGTCGCCCTGCGGACGGATCGACACCGGCAGGCCGGCGGTGAGCGCCTGCTGCGGCAGCTCGCCGGACTCGGCCAGGAAGCGGCGCAGGGCGCCGGCGCAGACCGCCAGCACGACGTCGTTGAGCGTCACCCCGGCCTTCTTCGCCAGCTCGCGCAAACGCTTCAACTCGTAGTGCTGGGTGGCGAAGCGGCGCGGCGCGGTGACGCGGCCGTTGAGCACCGAGCGGGGCGCGGCGAACGGCCGCACCAGATCCGGATCGGCGTCCTTGCCACGGCCCCACACCTGGGCCATGGCGCGGCCCACTTCCGGCAGGGTGGCAGCCTGTGCGCGCGCGTTCTGGTACAAGGCGTTGAGGCGCTCGGTCAGCGAGCCGCCCGCGGCTTCTCCGCGCTGCCTGAGGCTGCCGAGGGACCAGGGTGGCACGATTTCGCGGTTGCGCGGCGACTCGGACATGGCGCGCTGGATCATGCGTATGCCGGCCATGCCGTCCATCAGCGCATGGTGCATCTTGGTGTAAAGGGCGAAGCGCCCGCCCTCGAGACCTTCGATCAGGTGGCACTCCCACAAGGGCCGCTTCAGGTCCAGCGGATGGCTGTGCAGGCGCGACACCAGCACGCCCAGTTCGCGCTCGCCGCCCGGGGCCGGCAGCGCGGAATGGCGCACGTGGTAGTCCAGGTCCACCTGCCGGTCGACCTCCCAGGCCGGCGCCAGGGCGCCCAGCGGATAGTCGGCCAGGCGCAGGTTCCACGGCGGCACGAAGCTGGAATCGGCCTTGAAGCGCTCCACCATGTCGCGCAGGAAGCTGGCCTTGGCATTCTTCGGCGGGCTGAAGATCTGCAGCCCGGCGACGTGCATCGGCGTGTCGCGCGATTCCACATAAAGCCAGGCCGCGTCGAGCGGCTTGAGCCTTCTCATTTCTCTCCCCCCGAGATGTTGTTGGGCTTTGCGGCACACTTTAACCCGGCGCGGGCCGCTGTGTTGTGCGGCACGTCCGGCCGTGCCGCGTGCCAAGGGCGCGGCCGAGGCGTTAGGCTGGCGCATCACCCGACGCCGCCGCCATGCTCCAGCTGACCTGCCCGCTGTGCCGCCTGCCGCTGGACCGCCAGCCCCGAACCTGGCGCTGCGCGCAGGGCCACAGCTTCGACGTGGCGCGCGAAGGCTACGTCAACCTGCTGCCGGTGCAGCACAAGAGCAGCCTAGAGCCGGGCGACAACCCGGAGATGGTGACGGCGCGGCGCGAGTTCCTGCAGGCCGGGCACTACCAGCCGCTGCGCGACGCCGCGGTGGCGCTGATCGCGCCGCTGCGCGCCGCCGCGCTGCTCGACATCGGCTGCGGCGAGGGCTACTACACCGCCGCCCTGGCCACGGCGGCGGCGGACAGCGCCGGCCTGGACATCGCCAAGCCGGCCGTGCGCCTCGCCGCCAGGCGCTTCCCCGGCATCACCTGGCTGGTCGGCAACGCCGCCCTGCTGCCGCTGGCCGATGCCTCGGTGGATCTCGTCTGCAGCCTGTTCAGCCAGCTGCAGCAGGCCGAGCTGCGGCGGGTGCTGGCGCCCGGCGGCCGGGTGCTGCTGGTGACGCCGGCGCCGGACCATCTGTGGAGCCTGCGCCAGCGCTTGTTCGACAGCGTGCAGCCGCACCAGCCGGACAAGTTCTTGGGCGGGTTCGAAGGCGCGTTCGAACTGCAAACCAGGCAGGAAGTGCGCGTGCCGCTGAGCCTGTCGCAGGAGGCCTTGCAGCAGCTGCTGCAGATGACGCCTTACGCCTGGAAGGCGAAGCCGGAGAAGCGGGCGGCGCTGGAGAGCTGCGGGTCGTTTGCGACCGCGGCGGCTTTTTCGCTGATGCTGTTGCGCAGCGTATAGACGCCGCGACAGGCACGGCCCGCGCTACGCCGCTTCGCAGGCCCGCGCGATCAGGTGCCGCGGCACCCTGGTCTTCGGTACCCGGCCGTCGAACCAGCTGCGCACGTCCTGCTCCAGGCCGAGGCCGTGCATGTAGTTGTACAGGGCCTTGTTCAGCGCCGCGCCGAGCGCATCGTGGTCGACGCCGGTGGGATCGACGAAGCCGATGTCGTTGCGCGCGAATGTCCCCGGTGGCGGCGGCAGCAGCGTGATGCCGTACTGCTCGGGGTGGCGGCCCACCGGCGAATGCACGGTGCAGGCGAAACGGTGGAAGAAGCCCGACTGGATGCAGCCGGCCTCGAACAGCTGGCGCACGTATTCCAGCGCGTCGACCGTGTCCTGCACGGTCTGCGTCGGGAAGCCGTACATCAGGTAGGCGTGCACCAGGATGCCGGCGTCGGTGAAGGCGCGCGTGACGCGCGCCACCTGCTCCACCGACACGCCTTTTTTCATCAGCTGCAGCAGGCGGTCGGAAGCGACCTCCAGGCCGCCGGAGATGGCGATGCAGCCGCTGTCGGCGAGCTGCCGGCACAGCGGCGCGGTGAAGGATTTCTCGAAGCGGATGTTGCCCCACCAGGAGATGGACAGGTTGCGCCGCAGCAATTCAGCCGACAGCGTCTTCAGCGCCTTGGGCGGCGCAGCCTCGTCGACGAAGTGGAAGCCGCTCTGCCCGGTCTCGGCGACGACGCGCTCGATGCGGTCGACCAGGACCGCGGCGCCGGCGGTGTCGTAGCGCGAGATGTAGTCCAGGCTGACGTCGCAGAAGCTGCACTTCTTCCAGTAGCAGCCGTGGGCCACTGTGAGCTTGTTCCAGCGGCCGTCCGACCACAGCCGGTGCATCGGATTGAGCATGTCCAGCACCGACAGATAGCGGTCCAGCGGCAGGCCGTCCCAGGTCGGCGTGCCGACCTCGGCGAACGGCACGTCGGGCTCGCCGCAGTCGATGTAGCGCACCGCGCCGGCCTCGCGCACGAAGCTGCGCACCAGGCGCTGCCGCGGCCGCTCGCCGCGCAGGTGTTCGAGCAGGGCCAGCAGCGGCCGTTCGCCGGCGTCCAGGCTGACGGCGTCGAAGTAGTCGAACACGCGCGGCTCGGCCAGCTCGCGCAGCTCGGTGTTGACGTAGCCGCCGCCGAGCACGGTGACGATCGACGGGTCCCGCGCCTTGACCGCCTGGGCGATGCGGAACGCGGCGTAGACCGCGCCGGGGAACGGCACCGACAGCAGCACCAGCCGCGGCGCATGCCGCGCCAGCGCCTCGGCGGTGAGCTCGCACAGCGTGCGGTCGACCAGGTTGAGCGGCGCCGCCAGCGCCTGCGCCAGCGGCTCGAAGCTGGCCTGGCTCTGCGCCAGCGCCTCGGCGTAGCGCACGAACTCGAAGCGCGGGTCGACCGCGTCGCGCAGCACGTCGGCCAGGTCGTTGAGATACAGCGTGGCCAGGTGGCGCGCGCGGTCCTGCTGGCCGAGCGCGCCGAAAGCCCAGGCCAGCGGGTCCGCGCCGTCCTCGGCGGTGTACACCTCGAGGCTGGCGAAGCGCTCGCCCTCGGGCAGGAAGTCACGCCCGCAGATGCGGTGCGCGATGGTGGAGTCGCGCCCCTGCAGGAAGGCGATGGCCGGGCCGACGCTCGCCCGATAGCGCTCGAAGCGGGCCAGGAAGGCCTGTACCCGGGGCGTGCGCCGCCGCGCCGGCAGGGCCTCGGCGCGGGCGCGGATTTCCGCCAGGCCCTGGGGGCTGAGCAGCCGCAGCACCAGGGCCAGCGCCAGGTCCTCCTGCACCGCGTCGACTCCGCGCGAGCGCAGGAAGCCGGTCAGGTAGGCGGTGGAGGGATATGGCGTGTTGAGCTGCGTCATCGGCGGGATGACGGACAGGACACGCGGGGACTGGGCTGGGGTCATCGCTGGAAACATGCGCCGGGCCGGCGCGGCGGGCGGGATCGCCTGTTGCCGCATGCGGCGCCCGCGCATGGTAGCAAAAGGCCGCCACGGCCGGCCCGGCTATGGCAAATGCGCCGCGAAATGCCAATATGGTCGCGGACACATCCGATTTTCCGACGCCGCCATGCCTTCCTTCGATATCGTTTCCAAAGTGGACAAGCACGAGCTGACCAACGCGGTCGACCAGGCCGTGCGCGAGCTGGGCAACCGCTATGACCTGCGCGGCACCAATGCGCGCTTCGAGCTCGAGGAATACGTGGTGACGCAGTTCGCGCCGAGCGAGTACCAGCTCGACCAGCTGCTCGACATCCTCAAGCCGCGCCTGGCCGGGCGCGGCATCGACCTGCGCTGCCTGGAACTGGGCGAGGTGGAGACCAACCTGGCTGGTTCGCGGCGCAAGATCACCATCAAGCAGGGCATTGAGCAGGCCCAGGCCAAGAAGATCGCCGCCACCATCCGGGAGGCCAAGATCAAGGTGGACACGCAGATCAACGGCGACAAGCTGCGCGTCAACGGCAAGAAGCGCGACGACCTGCAGCTGGCCATTGCGCTGCTGCGCAAGGCCGAGCTGGAACTGCCGCTGCAGTTCGAGAATTTCCGCGACTAGTACCGTGACCCACCCGTTTGGGAACAAAAGATCGGAGTCGGGTTTGGCCGCTGGCAAGCCGGCGCGACGAGGCATGGTGTGGGCCATGGTGAGGAGCGCCGGTGCCGCCAGCGGTCAAACCCGGCCCGAGACTTGTTTCCAAACGGGTGGGTCACGGTACTAGCCCCAAAAGGGCCGGCGCTCAGTCCGCCTTGCCGAGGCTCGCCTTGAAATTGGCGTAGATGAAGCGGCCCGTCACGTCGTAGGTGAATTCGTTGGTGTTGACGGTGCCGTCGTTGTAGAACGGCGGGTCTTTGTCGAACACGTTGTTGATACCCAGCGTCATGGTCAGGCTACCGAAGCGGTAGCTGCCGGCCAGGTCGTGATAGACCGTGGCGCCGGTGTGGTTGCCCGGCGCGGTCGGCGACGGCCCCTGCGGCACCGCCGCATTGCCGGCGCCGATGTAGCGCACCGTCCAGGCCAGGTCGGCGGCGTCGTGGCGCAGGTCGATCACGCTGTTGTCGCGGAAGTGCGGGATCAGGCCCGGATTGGTCGGGCTGGTGGGCAGGTCCTCGGTGCCGGCGAGCTGGATGTAGGGGCTGCCGGCGGCGGTCTGCTCGTTGTAGGCGAAGGTCCAGGTGCCGATGTTGTCGAACACCAGGCTGTTGTGGCCGGGCAGGCCCAGGCCGCGCAGCGGCAGTTCGTAGTGCAGCGCCAGATCCAGGCCGTCGGTCTTGATGTCGCCCAGGTTGCCCTCGGTATCGGTGATGGTGGTCAGCGCCGGCTCGCTGCCGGGCAGGCGCTTGCCGACGTTGGCGCAGTCCGGGCTGGACAGGTTGGGGCTCAGGTAGCAGTCGTTGAGAATCAGGTTGGGATTGAGCTGGCCGATCTCGTTGCGCACCAGGATGTTGAAGTAGTCCAGCGTCAGCGACAGGTTCGGCGCCCAGCGCGGTGTCAGCACGGTGCCCGCGGTCCAGTTCTGCGAGGTCTCCGGATTGAGCGCGCGGTTGCCGGCGAGGAAGGTCAGGTAGTTGTTGCCCGGCTGCACATAGTTCGCCGGCACGCCCAGCGCGGCGCAGTTGGCGGCGACCACCGGGTTGGAGGTGAGGCCCACCTGCGAATCGCAGGGATCGTTCTCGGCGCTGGAGATGCCGGTCTTGCCCAGGTACAGCTCGGTGATCTGCGGCGCGCGGAAGCCGGTGGAGTGGGCGCCGCGGATGCGCAGGTCCTCGGTCACCACCCAGTCGATGCCCGCCTTCCAGGTCACGGCGTCGCCAAAGGAGCCGAACTTGGAATAGCGCGCCGCGCCGTTGAGGTCGAGCTCGTCCATCGCCGGCAGGCCGGCGAGCAGCGGCACCTTCACTTCGAGGAATCCCTCTTTGGCGTCGTAGGCGCCGCTGGTGGCCTGGGTATCGGCGCCGTCCTGGTCGCCGGCCAGGGTCACTGCGTCCGGGGTGAAGCTGCCGCTGAGGCGGCGGTAGTCGAAGCCCACGGCGAGGCCGATGCGGCCGGCCGGCAGCCCGGGCAGGAAGCCGTTGATGGTGGCGTCGAGCGACTGCTCGGCATAGTCGGAGGTGGCCCGGCTGGTGTACAGCAGGTATTGCGCCGCGGCCTGGCTCAGGCTGTTGGGGCCGAAGAAGTTGCCCGGCACGCAGCCGGGGGAGCCGCCGCAGGGCAGCACGCCGATTTCCTGCAGCGCGTGGGTGTAGTTGACGTTGTTGTTGGCGGTCAGGGTGGAGCTGGAATCGCCGTAGAGGTAGGACACGTCCCAGTTGAAGTCGCGCGACAGCTTGCCGCGGAAACCGGCGAGCAGGCGATAGGCCGGCGCGTCCACCGAGCCCTGCTGCGGCCCCTGCGGCAGCAGCGTCTTCAACAGCGACACGCTGGTGCCGAAGGGATTGCCTGGCGCGTCGGCCGGAACCGGGATCGGATCGGGATACTTGGCGTCGGTGGTGAAGCCGAACGCCACGCTGGCCGGGCCGAACTGGCTGGTGGAGCGGCGCTCGGTGAACAGGGCCTCGGCGTAGAAATGCGTGTCCGCGCCGATGGCGCTGTCGAACAGGCCGTTGAGGCTGAAGCGGCGCTGGCCGATGGTTAGGTAGTTGAGCGTGGACAGGTCGAACAGGTCCGAGTACGGCGTCTGCACCGTGGTGCCGGGGCCGGTCAGCTCGTTGCCCAGCGGGCCCGAACCGGGGAAGAAGGCAGTGCCGTCGGGCGTCACGCCCACCTGCAGGGTGCCCTCGGGGTCGCCCGGGATGAAACGGTTGCGTGCCCAGGCGCGGTTGCGCTGCAGGATCGGGTCGGTGTGGTTGACGTCGAAGTTGAGCACCAGGTGGCTGCGGCCGAAGCTGCGGCCGAAGGTGGCGTTGGCGTCCCAGCTGGTGCCGTCGCCATAGGAGGTGGTGCCGACCTGGCCGCCGACCTCGAAGCCTTCGAAATGCTTGCGCAGGATGACGTTGATGACGCCGCCGATAGCGTCCGCGCCATACAGCGGCGAGGCGCCGTCGCGCAGGATCTCGACATGGTCGATCAGCGACACCGGGATGTTGCCGATGTCGACCGCCTCCGCCGTCTGGTTGCTGCTCGGCGGGAAGCGCTTGCCGTCGATCAGCACCAGGGTGCGCGCCGCGCCCAGGTTGCGCAGGTCGACGTAGTTGTTACCGCTGCCGTTGAGCAGGCCGAACACCTGGTTGCTGGTCAGGCCCTGGAAACCGACCGAGGGCACCTTCTGCAGATATTGCTGCAGCGTGACCGTGCCGGAGCGGCGCAGTTCTTCGGCGGTGATCACCGTGATCGGGTGCTCGCTGCTGCGGTCGGACGAGGGAATGGCCGAACCGGTGACCAGCACCGCGTCGAGGCTGACCGAAGCCGCCTCGTCCTGGGCCGCCAGCGCCGGCGGGACGGCCAGCACCGCGCACAGCGTGCCCACCGCGCCCAGCGCCAGCCATCGCCGGCGGCAGGGCCGCCGTGTCATCAACATGCCGCGCATCGGAGACTCCCTTCCGGATACTTAAGGTTTTATTAAGATCATGGTGGCCGCCGGCCGTTAAGCGACGATGACGCGCATATGACAATTGGCGCGCGGGACCGCGCCGCGCGCGATCGGCGACAATGCCGCCATGCACCTGCTGCTGGTCGAAGACGACGCCATGCTCGGCGAGAGCCTGTGCCGCAACCTGCGGCGCGAGGCCTATGCCGTGGACTGGGTGCGCGACGGGCTGACCGCGCAGCGCGCTCTGGAACTGGCCCGCTTCGACGCGGTGCTGCTCGACCTGGGCCTGCCGCGGCGCGACGGCCTGGAGATCCTGCGGCGGCTGCGCGCGCGCCAGGATGACACGCCGGTGATGATCCTCACCGCGCGCGACCAGATCGCCGACCGCGTCGGCGGCCTGGACAGCGGCGCCGACGACTACCTGGTCAAGCCGTTCGACCTGGACGAGCTGCTGGCGCGGCTGCGCGTGCTCGGCCGGCGCCGCGCCGGCCGAGCCCAGCCCAGCATCCGCCACCTGGAGCTGGTGCTCGACCCGGGCAGCCGCGAGCTGCGCTTCCGCGGCGAGGAAGTCAGCCTGACCCGCCGCGAATACGCGCTGTTGCTGGCGCTGCTGGAGCAGCCGGGCCGCGTCTGGTCACGCGAGGCGCTGACGCAGCGGCTGTATCCGGCCGGCGAGGAGGCGCACAGCAACGCCATCGAGGTGCATGTCCACGCGCTGCGCCGCAAGCTCAGCACCGAGCTGATCCGCAGCGCGCGCGGCGTGGGTTATTTCGTCCCCAAGAGCGCGCGCTGAGCCGTGCGCTCGCTGCGCCTTCAGCTGACTTCGACCCTGCTTGCCGCGATGGCGGTGGTGTACCTGCTGGCCATGGCCGCGGCCTACGGCAACGCGCGGCAGGAAGTGGACGAGATGTTCGACTATGAACTGCGCGCGGTGGCGCAATCGGTCGATTCGGCCGGCACCCCGGCCGGCATCGGCCGCGCCGTCGGCCGCGTGCCGGACGATGAGGTGCTGGTGCAGGTGTGGTCGGGCCGCGGCGAACTACTGTATCGCTCCAGCGCGGAGCAGGCGGCGCCGCGGCCGGCACTGGCCGGCTATGCCACCTTGCGCGGCGACGACGGCCGCAGCGCCTACCGCAGCTACGCCCGCGCCAGCGGCGACGGCATGATCCAGGTGGCGCAGACGCTGGCGGCGCGGCGCGAGCTGGCGCTGGAATTGAGCCTGCGCCTGCTGGCGCCGCTGCTGCTGGTGCTGCCGGCGCTGGGACTGGCGATCTGGTGGCTGGTGCGGCACGCGCTGCGCCCGGTACGTCAGCTCGGCGCGGCGCTGTCGGCGCGCACCGATGACGCGCTGGAGCCGATCGCCACCTCCGCCCTGCCCGACGAGCTGCTGCCGCTGGTGGCCGGCTTCAACCGCCTGCTGCAGCGCCTGGCCGGCGCCTTCGCCGCGCAGCGCGCGCTGGTGGCCGACGCGGCCCACGAACTGCGCACGCCGCTGGCGGTGGTGCGGCTGCAGGCGCAGACCCTGCAGCGCAGCGCCGAGCCGCAGGAACAGGCGCTGGCGCTGGAGGCGCTGCGCAGCGGCGTGGACCGCGCCACCCGCCTGGTGCAGCAGCTGCTGACGCTGGCGCGGCAGGAACCCTCGGCCAGCGCCGCGGCGCCCGAACGCCTGCGCCTGGACCAGCTGGTGCGCGACGCCGTGGCCGAGCTGGTGCCGCTGGCGCACGACAAGGGCATCGAGCTGACCTTGCAGGCGCAGCCGGGTATCGAGCTGCACGGCGACAGCGCCGGGCTGCGTGCACTGGTCGGTAATCTGGTCGACAACGCCGTCAGCTACACCCAGGACGGCGGCCGGGTCGAGGTCAGCCTGACCCGGCGGTCCGCGCTGGCGCTGCTGGCGGTGCGCGACAACGGCCCCGGCATCGCGCCGCAACTGCGCCCGCTGGTGCTGAACCGCTTTTACCGCGCGCCGGGCAGCAGCGGCCACGGCAGTGGCCTGGGGCTGGCCATCGCCGCGGCGGTGGTGCGGCGCCACGGCGGGCAGCTGGCGCTGCGCGAGGCGGATGGCGGCGGCCTGTGCGTCGAGGTCACCCTGCCGCTGGACGGGGCCGGCGCGGCGGCCGGCGCGAATCCCGGCGTGGAAAAAAAATAAGGGCGGCGTCGCCTGGCGACGCCGCCCCGGAACCAGCGCGCTTGACGCGGCGCTACGGCGCCCCGTCCAGCGAGGGGTCGAGCTTGATGCCGTACTTGCCCAGCAGCTCCCTGCGGCCCTGACGCAGATCCTGGCCGTCGCGCGCGGTCGGATAGGGCCGGCTGCCCATCACGCCCTTCCACAGGATCTGGTTGTAGGCCATGGCATTGAGCTTGTCCGGCGCCGAGAAGTCCATGCCGCGCGTCTGCCGCGCCCACCACTTGGCATCGTGCAGCGGCTTCACGCCGAGGCGCGCCAGCGCGGCCTTGCTGGGCATCGGCAACTTGGTGCTGGCCAGGATCGCCGGCTCCTGGGCGGTGAAGCTCCAGCTGGTCTGCGTCAGGTCGAAGGCGTCGGTCATCGGCGGCTGGTAGGCGTCGTACACGCTCATGTGGTCGATGCCCAGCACATCCTCGATGGTGCGCAGGATATTGACCGTGGAGTAGTGGTCGCTGACCAGGGCGGCCTTCTTGACGTAGGGGCCGGCGATGAAGGCGATGCTACGGTGGGCATCGACGTGGTCCGGCCCGTCCTGCGCGTCGTCCTCGACGATGAACACCAGCGTGTTGCCGGCGTACGGGCTGGCGGCCAGCGTCTGCAGCAGCAGGCCGACGGCGTAGTCGTTGTCGGCCACCTGCGTCTCCGGCGTGTTGACGCCGCTGATGGCGCTGCTGAACGGCGCTCCGCTGACATTGCCGGAGGTGTGGTCGTGCATGAAGCGCACCAGCGACAGCGCCGGCAGGTTGCCGTTGGTGACGTACTGGTTGAATTCGCGCAGCCACTCCTGCTCGCGGTAGTAGTCGGGATAGTTGTTGTCGAAGCCGCGGAAATACGGGTCGGTGATGCTCTGCAGCGCCGGGTCGGCCGGATAGGCCTGCACCGACTTGTCGGCGTACGGCGAGGTGTCGAGCGGCACGTACAGCGGCGCCGTCGCCGGGTTCTTCAGCAGCGAGGTGCTGTAACGGGTCAGGTCACAGAAGTAGCCGTAGTTGCGCACGCTCAGGCCGGCGCGGATGGCGGCGTTCCACAGGTAACCCTGCTGGGCCTCGCCGTCCGGACCATCCGGCGCGGCGTCGTTGCCGGTGCCGGGCAGCAGGTCCGGATCGCTCGGCGTGGCCGGGTCGGCGGCCAGGCGCGCCGCCTGGCTGGCGATACCGACGTTGACGTTGCGGTTGGTGCCTTCCGAATCGTAGGCCACGCCGCGGCTGGGGTAGGCGTAGTCCAGCGGAATGTCCTTGACGTTCACGTCGGTCTCGCGGGCCGACATGCTCCACGGCCAGCCGTCGCCGCTCACTTCGGCCGGATCGTAGAAGTTGTCGAAGGTGACGAAGTTGTTGGCCAGCGCATGGATGTTCGGCGTGGTGGCGGCGCCGAACTCGGTCAGCGCCGGATTGCCGTTGCCGCGCGGCAGGTCGCCGAGAATCTGGTCGTAGGTGCGGTTCTCGCGCACGATGTAGATGACGTGCTGGATCTTCTCGTGCAGCGCCGCCATGGTGGCGAAGTCGGCGGCGCTGGGCACGCTGGAGAAGCCGTTGTTGCTGTAGACCTGGGCGGTCAGCGTGGCCAGCGCGGTGGCGCCGGGCACCGGCACCTGCAGGAAGCCGGCCTTTTCCAGCTGGTAGATGTACTGGTTGGCGGCGTACTTCACCGGCGAGTCCGGCAGGCACGGCGAGTTGTAGCCGAAGCAGTTGCCGGTATTGGGGCCGGGGATGCTGCGGCTGTTGACGATGTACAGCATGCCGCCGCTCTGCCCCTGCACCACCGCCTGCGGGTACCAGCCGGTGGGGATCAGGCCGGTCACCGGGGTGCCCGGCTGGTTCAGCGCGATCACCGCCACGGAATTGGTGCCGCCGTTGCTGACGTACAGCGTGTTCTCGTCCGGCGACAGCGTCAGGTCGTTGGGCGCGGCGCCGCGGTAGCGGTGCGCGCCCAGCGACAGCGGGCCGGGGGGCGCGATGGTGGGAATCAGCGTGGTCAGGGCATTTTTGCTGGTGTCGATCACGCCGACGGCGTCGGCGTTGTCCATGGCGACGTAGAGCAGGCTCTGCGCCTTGTTCAGCACCATCTTGTTCGGGTTGCCGGGCACCGCGATGCGCGTGACGATCTTGGGCGAGGCCGGCGCGGTCAGGTCGACCACGTCGATCTCGCGGTCGCGGATGCTGGACACGTAGGCGGTCTTGCTGCCGACGATGCTGACCCAGAACGGCGCTTCGCCGCCCGGCGTGCCGGAGGTGCCGCCGCTCTTGCCGGGGCGCAGGTCGAGTTCGCCGACCTTGCTGCCGGCGACCAGGTCGACCACCGAAACCGAGTCGTTGTAGTAATTGTCGATGACCAGGTGTGCGCCGTCGGCGGTGACTGCGACGCCGGTGGCGACCGCCGGCTGCTCGATGCCGTTGCCGCTGCCGCCGACGCTGTCGGTGGCGCCCGCGGCATGGCTGAGCTTGATCGGCGTGCCGCTTTCGGCCCAGCCGCTGCTGCCGGGGGCGAAGGTGTGGACGTTGTCATCAACGCCGCCGCCGACGTAGAAATGCTTGCCGTCCGGCGCGAAGGCGACGCCGGCGAAGGTGTTCGGCACCGGCAGCGCCTGCAGCTGGTTGGCGGGGCTGACGCTGATGTCGTAGACGAACACGAACTCGTTGGATTCGACCGTGTTCTGGCCGGTGGAATCGCTGATGTCGTTGTAGCCGCTGGTCAGGATCAGCAGGGTCTTGCCGTCCGGGCTGACCGCCTCGCTCATGGCCTGGCTGACGGTGAAGGTGGGGTAGGCCGTCAGGTTTGGATTGAGCGGCTTGAACACGGCGCCGGCGGCGGCGGTCGGCGTGATGGTGTTGCCGTTGGGCAGCACGCTGGCGCCGGCGACGCCGGAGGAACCGCCGGAAGAAGCGCCGGAGGACGAGGCGCCCGAGGAAGCACCGGAGGAGGCGCCGGAAGACGCTCCGGACGAACTGCCCGATGAGGGCGTGCTGTTGTTATTGTTGTCGCAGGCCGACAGCAGGGCGGAGAAGCCGAGCAGCAGCGCCAGCGGCTTCACAGACAGTTTGCGCATGACAGCCTCCAGTGAAAGGCGGGGGCGAAGGCCCGGCACGCTTGGCGCCGGCGGTTCCGGCGAACGCGCCGGGGACGGCGTTGTTCGAATCCGGGCGGACGCTGCCAGAGCTTTGTGACGCCGGCGTGTCCCCCGCGTGACAGGCCCCAATGCGCTGTGGCAGCAGGGGTTTTGGGCAATCGGCGCAGGAATTCTTAACGCATTCTTAAGATCGGAACGGGCTTTCCGCACGCAGAAAAAAACGGCGCCCCGCGGGGCGCCGTTGATGGGACCGCGGCCCGCTTCAGCGACTGGAGCCGTGGACGTGCCCGGCGGCGGCCAGCAGCGCGGCGCGGTTGTGGCGCAGGTCTTTGCCGCTGCGCGCCACCGGATAGGGCTGCCGGCCCTTGATGCCTTCCCACAGCAGGCGGTTGTAGCGTTCCGGGTCGACGCGGTCCTCGGCCGAGAAATCCAGGCCGCGGGTCCGGGCGATCCACCAGTTGGCGTCGTGCAGCAACGCCGGACCGGGCGGACCGTACAGCGCCGTGCTGCTGCTGATCGGCAGCTGCGAGCAGCCGGTGGTGACGCCGTTGGCGCAGGGCTTGAGGATCGCCGGGACCGTGGCGCTGAAAGTCCAGCTGGCCTGTGTCAGATCGAAAGCGTCGGTCATTGGCGGCTGGTAGGCGTCGTAGACGCTGAGGTGGTCGATGCCGAGCACGTCTTCGATGGTGCGCAGCATGTTCACCGTGCTGTAGTGGGTGCTGACCACCGCGCCGTGCTTGACGTAGGCGCCGGCGACGAAGCCGATGCTGCGATGCGCGTCGACATGGTCGGGGCCGTCCTGTGCGTCGTCCTCGATGACGAAGATCAGCGTGTTGCCTGCATAGGGGCTGGCGGCCACGGCCTGGAGCAGCTTGCCGACGGCATAGTCGTTGTCGGCAACGTCGGCCTGCGGCGTGTTGACGCCATCCAGTGAGGTGGAATAGTTGCCGGTGTGGTCGTGCATGAAGCGCACCAGGTTCAGCGCCGGCAGGTTGCCGTTCTGCACGAAGCCGGCGAACTCGCGCTCCCATTCCTGCTCACGGTAGAAATCCGGGAAGGAGTTGTCGTAAGCGCGGAAGTACGGGTCGGTCAGCGGCACCAGCTCCGGATTGGAGGCGTAGGTGACGGTCAGCTTGTCGGCGTAGGGGGTGCGGTCTTCCGGGATCTGCCCGGCACCGGCGGCGGCGCTGTAGCGGTTCAGGTCGCAGAAGAAGCCGTAGTTGCGCACCGAGATGCCGGCGCGCAGCGCGGCATTCCACAGATAACCCTGCTGCGCCTCGCCCTCCGGCCCGTCGGTGGCGGCCAGATTGCCGGTTCCGGCCAGCAGGTCGGGGTCCGAGGGCACGTTCGGGTTGGCCGCCTGGCGCGCCGCCACCGTGGGCAGCGCGACGTTGATGTTGCGGTTCTCGCCCTCGACGTCGTAGCCGGCGCCGCGGCCGGAGTAGTTCAGCGGAATGGTCTTGACGCCGTAGTCGCTTTCGCGCGCCTGCGTGCTCCAGTCCCAGCCGTTGCCGCTGACCTCGCCGGAGTCGTAGAAGTTGTCGAAATCGACGAAGCCGTTGGCCACGGCATGCTGGTTGGGCGTCAGGGCGCTGCCGAACTCGACCAGCGTGGGATCGCCGTTGCCCTTGCCCAGATCGCCCAGCACCTGGTCGTAGGTGCGGTTTTCCTTGACGATGTAAATGACGTGCTTGATCTTGTCGTGCAGCGCCTGCATCACCGCCGCGTCCTGCACCGCCGGCGCGTACAGGAAGCCGTCATTGCTGATCACCTGCGCGGTCAGCGTGGCCAGCTGCGTCGCGCTGGGCACCGGTACGGTCTGGAAGCCGGCCTTTTCCAGCTGCAGGATGTAGTTGCCGGGCTGCCACGCCACCTGCGAGCCGCTGATGCAGGTGGGGCCGCCGTCCTTGCAATAGTGCTTGTTGGGACCAGGCAGGCTCTTGCTGTTGACCACATACAGGCTGCTGCCCGCGGAGCTGACCGCCACCGCCTGCGGGTACCAGCCGGTGGGGATCAGGCCGGTCACCGCGGCGGGATTGCCGCCGAGCGCGATCACCGCCACCGAATTGGTGCCGCCGTTGGTGACGTACAGCGTGCTCTCGTCCGGCGACAGGGCCACGCTGTTGGGCGCGGCGCCGCGGAAATGCACCGTGGCATTGACCGCGCCGGGCGGGGCCACCGTCGGAATGTTCTGCACCACCGCGTTGTGGCCGGTGTCGATCACGGCCACGGCGTCGGCGTTGTCCATGGCGACATAGAGCAGGCTCTGCGCCTTGTTCAGCACCATCTTGTTCGGATTGCCCTGCACCGGGATGCGCGCCTTGACCGCCGGCGTGGCGCCGCTGATGTCGACCACGTCGATTTCACGGTCGCGCTGGCTCGAGATATAGGCGGTGGCATTGCCGACGATCGACACCCAGAACGGATAGGTGCCGCCCGGCGTGCCGGCCACGGCGCCGTTCTTGCCCGGGCGCAGGTCCAGCTCGGCGCCGACCGCGCCGGTGGCCAGATTGATCACCGAAACCGAGTCGTTCTCCATGTTCGCCACCAGCAGGCGCGTGCCGTCGGCCGTCACCGCCACGCCCGCCGCAACCGGGGCCTGCGAGGTGCCCAGGCCGTTGCCGCTGCTGTGGCCGAGGGCCACCGGCGTGCCGCTTTCGGCCCACTGGCCGCTGCTCAGCGCGTAGCTGTGGAGGTTGTCGTTCTTGCCGCCGGCGACGTAGAAGTGCGAGCCGTCCGGCGAGAAGGCGATGCCGGCGAAGGAGTTGGGAACCGACAGCGCCTGCTTCTGCACCGGCGCGCTGCCGCTGACGTCGTAGACGAACACCCATTCTGTGGAATCGGCCGGGATCACCTTGGCGGAAGTGTCTTTCACCAGGTTGTAGCCGCTGGTCAGGATCAGCAGGGTCTTGCCGTCCGGGCTGAGCGCCTCGCTCATGGCCTGGCCCACGGTATAGCCCGGGTTGTCGCTGAGGCCCGGGTTGAGGCCCTGGATGGTCGAACCCGGCGCCGCGGTGGGCGTGATGCTGTGGCCGGTCGGCAGCAGCACGGCGGCAGCACCGCTGCTCGACGCGCCGGAGGAGCCGCCCGAGGAAGCGCCGGACGAAGCCCCGGAGGAGGAGCCGCCGGACGAAGCGCCGGAGCTGCTGCTGGCGGCGCCGCTGGAGGAACCGCTCGAAGAGCTGCCGGAGGAACCGGCGGCGGGCGAATTGTTGTTGTCGTTACAGCCGGACAGCAGGACAGCAAGGCCGAACAGCACGGCAAACGGCTTGGACGCGCGCATGGGAATCTCCGTCATCCTTGAGGCGATTGATTGCGCCTGCGGCGGACACCGGCCAACGGTCGTTTTTTCCGTTCGCAGTGAACACAGGCACGGCGGCTTTGATTTGTGGGCGCGACCGTGCCGGATGTTTGTTACGGCGCCGTGTAAAGACGATGACACCGGCGCAGAGGCAGCCGTGACGCGGCTTTGCGCGTCACGGCCCGGCCAAAGCTTAAGAAACTATTAAGAACAGCGGGCGGCTGGCGCAGCCGCCCGGCGCTCAGTCGTCGTTGTCCGGCTGCGTCTGCGTGAGGAAGGCGCCGACATCGCCGCCGTGGGCGTAGAGGGTCAGCGCCTGCGCCGCGCGCTGGCGCTCGCGCAGCGAGGCATTGGGACCGGGGCGCGGCGGCGGCGAATCCTTGCCGAACACCGACTGCCACAGGATGCGGTCGGCCAGCTCCTGTGGAACGGCGTCGGGACGGTCGAACGGCAGCGCCGCGGACAGCTCGGCGTTGGCCGCGCTGGCGGTGTTCAGCGCGGTCAGCGAGCGCTCCGGCTTGATCGCGGTGTACGCCGTGGTATCGGCGGTGCTGGTGAAAACGTCGTACATCGGCGCGGCGTTGGCGTCGTAGATCGACAGCGTCTGCATGCCCAGGATCAGCTCGATGGTGTGCAGCACCGAGTACTGGTCGTAATGGGTATGGATGGCGGCGCCGCCGTGGCGCACCCAGGGCGAGATCGCCAGGGCCGGCGCGCGGTGCGCCTCGTAGTGGTCGGCGCCGTCCTGGCTGTCGTCCTCGATGACGAAGATGGCCGATTCGGGCCAGATCTTGGAGTGCGAGATGATCTGCACCAGCTGGCCCACGCCGAGATCGTTGTCGGCCACTTCCGACAGCGGCTGGATCAGGCCGACGCCGGTGCCGTTGGTGTGGTCATCGGGCATGGTCAGGTAGTTGAAGTGCGGCACCGTCCCCGCCGCCAGCTGCGCCTGGAACTGGGCGTTGAACTCGTCGATGTGCGATCCGGCCAGCGCCGGCGGCGCCCCCATGCCGGAGTCGAAAGTGCAGGTCGGCAGGTTGGGATAGCCCGGTACTTTGACGAACGAGCTGCAGGCGAAGGAGGCGGCGGTGGCATAGCCGATGACGTAAGGCAGGTCGGTGTTGGCCAGCACCTGGGCATAGGTGGCGTCGCGGTCCTTGTTGGAGATCAGCGCCGTCGGTTCGCCGTAGTTGCGGAAACTGATGCCCTGGCGCGCCGCCTGGTCGAACAGCAGGGCCTTGGGCGGCAGGCTGACGCCCGAGCTGGTGTCGCTGGAGGTGTTGCGGCCGGTGTAATTGGCCGGCACCGCCTTGGTCAGCGAGTTGGTGGCGTAGCTGCTGCTGGTGATGAAGTGGCCATCGACCGAGACCTCGCTGTCCTCGAAAAAGCGGTCGAGCAGCACGAACATGCGCGACAGGGCGTGGGCGTTGGGCGTGGTGCCGCAGCCCGGGTGGTTGCGGTCGGCGCCCTCGAAGGCGGTGTTGGCCGCGCCGCAATTGTCCTCCGCCACCTGCAGCGCGGCATCGCCGTCGCCGCGCGGCACCGAACCGAAGATCTGGTCGTAGGTGCGGTTTTCCTTGACCACCAGGAATACGTACTTGATCTTGTCGCTGGCGCCGCCGCTGGCGCCAACCAGCGGCGTGTCGGCGGGCACCGCCAACGCCTTGCCGCTGCCGTCGCCGGGCACGATGCTGTTCTGTACCACCGTGTCGCCGGCGGCGAAGCCGGCGTCGCCCGGCAGCGGCAGCACGCCGACGCGGCCGACCAGCATGTCCGGCACATAGGTACCGTAGGGCGCGGCGTAACTGTTCTCCCAGTGCACGCCGTAGCCGGGATTGGGGCCGACGCCGAGGCCGCGCGCCGCGGTCCATACCATGGAGCAGCCGTCCGGCGTCACCGCCACGTCCTGGGTGTAGTCGGCGGTGGGGATGCGGCCGATCACCGTATAGGCCTTGGCGCCGCCGTTGCCGCGGTCGCTCAGCGCGATGGCGGCGACGGCGTCCTCGCCGGCGTCGGCGACGTACAGCGTGGCCTCGTCCGGCGCCAGCGCCAGCGCCACCGGGGCGGCGCCGAAGCCTTCCTTGCGCTGCAGCGAGATGAACCGGGTGACGCTGTCGCTCTGCGTGCTGAGCACCGCCACGCCGTCATGGTTGGTCACGGCGATGTACAGCAGGTCGGCCTTGGGATCGGCCAGGATGGACTGCGGCTGCGCGTTGTAGTCGCCCGCCGGCCCGCCGAGCCCACTGATGGTCGACACCACCTTGGCGGCGGCGACGTCGATCTTCGACAGCGTGCCGTCCTCGGCGTTGCCGACGTAGGCGAACTTGCCGCTGCGCTCGAAGCGCGCCGCGAACGGATAGTTGCCGACCGCGAGCTCGGTGCTTTCCTTGCCGCTGGCGGTGTCGATGATGGCGGCCTTGTTGGCGTGGTACAACGCCACCACCAGGGTCTTGCCGTCGGGGCTGACGCCGATGCCGGTGGGGAAGCCGGAAGCGCCGGCGGCCAGCGTGATCGGCGCCTGCTCGGCGGCCATGCCGCTGAGCGGATCGACCTTGAACACGTGAATGGCGCCGCCGCTGTCGGCCATGGTCGGGCCAGCCGGCTTCCAGGCGCTGCTGTTGGGTTCGCCGGAGACGTAGGCGGTGGCGCCGTCCGGCGAGAACGCCATCTGGCCATAGGTGCCGGGCATCGGCAGGATCTGCACCACGGCGCCGCTGGCGACGTCGACGATGCGCACGTCGTTGCGGCCGTCGCCGGCCGACAGCGACCAGTAGAAGCGTCCGTCCGGCGTCAGCGCGCCGCCGGTGGGCAGATTGCCGACACTGGTCATGCGCCCGAACGGCGTCAGCGTGCGGCCGATATTGGGCACCAGGGCGGCGGCCGAGACCGGTACGCTGGCGCCGCAGCGCCCGCTGAGCGGCGAGGCACCGCCGGTACCGGGTGTCGAGGAGGAGCCGCAGGCGGACAGGATCAGGGCCGCGGCCAGCGGCGCGGCGCTACGCAGGAACATCGTTCTCATCGGCGGATTCCAGCTTGCAAAGGGAGCCGTCGCCGGCTCCGGGGATTCAATCGTCGTCGCCGGCCGCCTGCAAGGCGGCCCACACGTCCTTGCCCTGGCGGTAGGCTTCCAGCGCCGCCAGGGCGCGCGCCTGCTCGCGGCGCGAGGCGTTCGGCCCCGGCGGCGGCGGCACCGAGCCGGCGCCGTGCACGCGCTGCCACAGGATGCGGTCGCTGATTTCCTGCGGCACCGCGTCGGTGTGGTCGAACGGCATGGCCGCCGACAGCGCGGCGTTGGCGGCGGTCTTGGGGTTCACCGCCAGCAGGTCCTGCTCCGGCTTGATCGCATTGTACGCGGCATCGTCGGCCTGGCTGGCGAAGGCGTCGTACATCGGCGTGGCCACCGCGTCGAACACCGACAGCGGCTGCAGGCCCAGGATCAGTTCGATGGTGCGGATCACCGACAGCTGATCGTAGCGCGTGTGCACCACCGCGCCGCCGTGCCGCACCCAGGGGCTGATGACCAGCGCCGGTGCGCGGTGCGCGTCGACATGGTCGGCGCCGTCCTGCGAGTCGTCCTCGACCACGAAGATCACCGACTGCGGCCATATCTTGGAATGCGAGATGATCTGCACCAGCTGGCCGACGCCGAGGTCGTTGTCGGCGCACATCGCCAGCGGGTCACGCCCGCCGGGGGTGGTGCCGTTGGTGTGGTCGCTCATCATCAGCATGTAGTTCAGGTGCGGCACGGTGCCGCTCAGCAGCTGCGCCTGGAACGCGGTATTGAAGCTGTTGATGCGCGACTGCGCCAGCGGCGGCGAAGCGCCCATGCCGGAGTCGAAGGCGCACAGCGGCGTGTTGGGCGTGCCCGGCGCGTTGGACGGTACGCAGCCGTTGAACAGGTTGCTGGGGTAGCCGAGCAGATCGGTGCCCGCCTCGACGCCGCCGTAGGTGGAGCGGCCGTCGTCGCCCAGCGCCGGGAAAGTGCCGCCGCTGCCTTCGCCGTAGTTGTGGAAGCTGATGCCCTGCGACACCGCCTGGTCGAACAGGAAATACTTGGGCGGGAAGCTGACCGGGAACACGCCCTCGTCGCTGGACGGCCGGCCGCGGCCGGAGTAGTCGCCATGCAGCGTCTTGGTGCTGTAGTTGGTGGCGTAGGCGCCGGTGGTGATGGCATGGCCATCCACCGAAACCTCGCTGTCCTCGTAGAAATTGTCGAGCAGCACGAACATGCGCGACAGGGCATGCGCGTTGGGCGTCACGCCGCCGGCCGGGCCGCCCAGGGTCTTGCTGGCCAGGGCCACGCCGTTGTCGTCGATCACCTCCAGCGCCGGATCGCCGTTGCCGCGCGGGTCGGAGCCGAACACCTGGTCGTAGGTGCGGTTCTCCTTGACCACGTAGAACACGTACTTGATCTGGCTGCTGGCGCCGCCGTCGGCACCCACGACCGGCGTGCCGGCCGGGGCCGGCTGCGCGTTCTCCGGCGTCATCGACGCGTCGACCAGCGGCGACAGGGCGCTGAAGGCGGCGTCGCTCGGCGTCGGCAGCACGCCGACGCGGCCGATCAGCATGTCGGGCACGTAGCTCGGGTAGGGGCCCTGGCCGGAGTCGTTGTTGACGCGCGGGCCGCCGCCGTAGCCGGGGTTGGGCCCGGCGCCGACGCCGCGCGCGGCGGCCCACACCAGGGTGCAGCCGTCGGGCGTCACCGCCACGTCGCTGGCGTAATCCGCGGTGGGCATCTTGCCGATGATGTCGTACTGGCGCGCGCCGCCGCCGGCCCGGTCGCTCAGCGCCACCGCCACCACCGCGTTCTCGCCGGCATTGGCCGCGTACAGCGTGGAGCCGTCCGGCGCCAGCGCCAACGCCACCGGCGCCACGCCGTAGCCGGCGGCGCGCCGCAGCGAGATGAACTGGGTCACCGCATCGCGGGTGGTGTCGATCACGGCGATGCCGTCGCGGTTGGTGGCGGCGACATACAGCAGGTCCTTCTTCGGGTCGGCCAGCACGTACTGCGGCTGCGCGTTGTGGTCGCCGCCAAGGCCGTAGACCTTGTCCGGGCCACCGATGCCGCTGATGGTGGCCGCGACCTTGGCGGCGGCGACGTCGATCTTCGACAGCGTGCCGTCATAAGCATTGCTGACGTAGGCGTAACGGCCGCTGCGCTCGAACGCCACCGCATAGGGGTAGGCGCCGACCTTGACCAGCTGCGCCGTGCCGGTGGCGACATCGACGATGGCCGCCTGGTCGGCGTTATACAGCACCACCACCAGGGTCTTGTTGTCCGGCGTCAGCGCCAGCCCGACCGGGAAGCTCGGCAGGTTGCCGCTGCCCAGCGTGTGCGAACGCGCGCTGCCGCCCTTGGTCGCCGGCAGCGCGATCGGGTCCAGCTCGGTGGCCTGGCCGCTGCGGCTGTCGACCTGGAACACGTGGATCACATCGCCGGCGTCGCCTTTGGTCGGCCCGGCCGGCTTGACCGAACTGCCCACCGGCTCGCCGGAAACATAGGCGCGCGAGCCGTCGCCGGAAAACACCATCTGGCCGTAGGTGCCGGGCATCGGCAGCACCTGTACCACCTGGCCGCTGGCGACATCGACGATCTGCACGTCGTTGAGGCCATGGCCGGCGCTGACCGACCAGTAGAAGCGCCCGTCGGGGCTGAGTTTGCCGCCGGTGGGGAAGTTGCCGACGGTGGTCAGGCGACCCAGCGGCGACAGCTTGCGGCCGCTGTTGGCGATGCGCACCGTGGCGGTGGCCGGCAAGGGCTGGCCGCATAGTCCGCTGGCCGCGGGTGAAGTGACACCGCCGCTGGAAACGGGGGCCTTGGAACCACCGCAGGCGGCGAGCAGCAGCGCCGCGCCGCACGCCAGCACCATCCGGCTCCGGCGTCCGGAACCCGAGCCTGTGACCCCCGCCATGACGAACCCCGAGCAAGCCTGTGTTATCCGGGCATGATGGTGGCGCTTCGTGACGATTCCTTGACGAAGCGCTGGTAAATCCAGCCTACAGCGCGCACTTGGGCGCGGCGCCGCTCAGGCGGCGTGCCGCAACGGCTCCTGCTGCTTGAGTTGCTGCAGCTGCTCGTCCTTGCGTTGCCACAGGGCGTTGACCCAATCCTGGAATCGCTCGCGGAACGCCGCGTCGTCCTGATAGTCGCCGCCGATCAGCTCCTGCGGCACCGGCAGCACGCGCACCCGCACCTTGATGTCGCGCTGCTCGCCGCGCAGGAAACTGCCGAGATTGCCGTGGCGGCTCGGGGCGTAGCACAGCGTCACGTCGAGGATGCCGGCGAACTGGTCGCCCATGGCGTTGAGCGCGAACGACAGGCCGGCGGCCTTGGGCCGCAGCAGGTTGCGGTAGGGCGAGCCCCGGGCGTCGCGCTTGGCCGCGGTGAAGCGCGTGCCTTCGAGGAAATTCACCACCGTCACCGGAATCAGGCGGTACTTGTCGCAGGCCTTGCGCGTGGCCAGCAGGTCCTGCTGCTTCAGCGCCGGGTTGGCGGCGATGGCCGCCCGGGAGTGGCGCTTCATGAACGGCATGTCGAGGATGACGCAGGCGGCGCCGATCACCGGCACCCAGATCAGCTCCTTCTTCAGGAAGAAGCGCGGAAACGGCAGGCGCCGGCCGAAAATGTCCACCAGCAGCGGGATGTCGGCCCAGGACTGGTGGTTGCACACCAGCAGCCAGGTCTTGTCCGGATCGAGCTGGCCGTCGATGACGATGTCGCGCCGCGGACCGTGCAGCAGCAGATAGATCAGGCGGTTGAGCCCCCACCAGCTGCCGTTGGCCACCAGCTTGTCGAGCCAGTTGCGCGCCAGCCAGGCACGGGCGTGCGCCGAAGGGGCCAGCATTTTCAGCACGCCGCCGAGCAGCAGCAGCACGAAGCTCAGCACCAGCGCCGCCGACATCAGCGTGAAGCACAGCACCGCGATCAGCCCGGCCGGCAGCCAGCGCAACATGGCTCGGCCTAGGGCGCGGTGTAGGCCGGGCTCAGCTCGCGCACTGCTTCGACCAGGGCGCTGACGCTTTCCACCGGGGTGTGCTGCAGGATGCCGTGGCCCAGGTTGAAGATGTGGCCGGGGCCGGCGCCGTAGTCGGCCAACACCCCGGCCACCAGCTCGCGCACCTTGCGCGGGCTGGCGAACAAGGCAGTGGGATCGAGATTGCCCTGCAGCGCGACGCGGTTGGCGACGGCCTTGCGCGCATCGGCCAGCGGCGTGGTCCAGTCCACGCCGAGCGCGGCGCAGCCGCTCTGCGACATGGCATCCAGGTGGGCCGCGGCGCCCTTGCTGAACAGGATCACCGGAACGTTGGGCGCCAGCGTGCGCAGCCGCGCCACCACGTCCTGCATCGCCGCCAGCGAGAACAGGCGATAGCCTTGCGGGTCGAGCGCGCCGCCCCAGGTGTCGAACACCATCAGGGCGTCGGCGCCGGCGCGCACCTGCGCCGCCAGGTACAGCGACACCGCTTCGGCCAGCTTGTCGAGCAGGATCTTGAGCAAATCCGGCCGCTCGTAGCGCAGGCGCTTGGCGTGGACGAAGTCGCGCGATCCGGCGCCCTCGATCATGTAAGTGGCCAGGGTCCAGGGGCTGCCGGCGAAGCCGATCAGCGGCACGCGGCCGGCCAGCGCGCCCTTGATGGTGCGCACCGCGTCCATGACGTAGCCCAGCTCCGCTTCCGGATCGGGGATGGGCAGCTGGACGATCGCCTCCTCGGTGCGCAGCGGGTGATGGAACGCCGGACCCTCGTTGTCGACGAAGTGCAGACCCAGGCCCATGGCGTCAGGCACGGTGAGGATGTCGGAGAACAGGATCGCCGCGTCGAAGCCGAAGCGGTCGATCGGCTGCAGGGTCACTTCGCAGGCCAGCTCCGGGTTCTTGCACAGCGACAGGAAGTCGCCGGCCTTGGCGCGGGTGGCGCGGTACTCGGCCAGGTAGCGCCCGGCCTGGCGCATCAGCCAGACCGGCGTGCGCTCCACCGGCTCGCGCCGCAGGGCGCGCAGGAACAGGTCGTTTTGCAGCGGCATGGTGGGGCTCATGGGATTCCGTTCTTTCAGGCGAGGGCGGCGGCGATTTCCGCCTGGATCGCCCGGGCGGCGGCGCGCGGATCGGCGGCATCGCGGATCGGCCGCCCCACCACCAGGTAGTCGGCGCCGGCCTGCAGCGCGCGCGCCGGCGTCATCACCCGCTTCTGGTCGGACTCTACGCGGTTGTCGACCGGGCGGATGCCGGGAGTGACCACGATCAGCTCGCGCGGCGCCTCGGCGCGCAGCCGGCTCACCTCCAGACCGGAGGAGACCACGCCGTCGCAGCCGGCGGCCAGGGCGCGGCGCGCGCGCGACAGCACCAGCGTCTCCACGTCGCACTGGAAGCCGAGATCGTCGAGGTCGCCGCGGTCGAGGCTGGTGAGGGCGGTCACCGCCAGCACCTTGAGGCCGTTGCTCTTGGCCTTGGCCGCGGCCTGCATGATGGCCTGGTTGCCGTGGATGGTGCAGAACTGGGCGCCGCGCTCGGACAGGGCGCTGACCGCGCGCGCCACGGTTTCCGGGATGTCGAAGAACTTGAGGTCGACGAACACCTGCTTGCCGCGGCCGCGCAGCCATTCCAGCAGCTCGAAGAATCCCGGCGCCATGCACAGTTCCATGCCGATCTTGTAGAAGCCGGCGGCGTCGCCGACGCGCTCCACCAGGGCGCGGGCGGCATCCGCCTGCGGCAGGTCGAGGGCCACGATCAGGCGGTCTTGCAGGGGAATGTTGGGGTCAGGCACGTCAGGTTCCGGTGAACAGCAGGTCGAGCGCCGCGACGATATCGCTGCGCTGGGGCGACAGGTCGGCCAGGGAGGCCAGCAGGGTCGAGGCGGCGACCGCGCCCATCTCCGCCGGGGACAGCACCACCGCCTGGCCGTTGATGTTGAAGGCCGGGTTCAGGCGCGGGATGCGGCGCGCCGGAAACAGCCGGTCGCGCACCAGCGGAATCACCAGGCGCGTGGGCAGCGGATCGACCGCATCCGCCTGCACGTCGAGCACGAAGGGGATGCGTTCACGGCCCGAGGCGCGCGGGTTCTGGTAGACGCGGAACTGCGCCATCAGAAGCCGCGCTCCTCGCTGTCGCCGAAAATGCCGTGGCGCTCGATGTAGCGGCTGAAGGCGTCGATCGCCTCGCGGTTCTCCTCGCGCCAGCGCCGCACGCGCGATTCGCGCAGGCGGGCGCTGAGCGCTTCTTCGAACAGGCGCGAAAGATTCAGTCCGAGCTTGCGCGCCTCGTCCAGCAGCTCCTTCGGCGCGGACAGATTGACCGGCTTGCGCAGCTTCTTGGGATTGGCCCGGGCGGGCATGGCGGCAACTCCGGATGGACAGCAGTCATGCGCATTATATCTGCGCATGTTCGCTCCCGCACCAGGGACCGGGCGGCAGCGGCGCTCGCTCCGGAATGCGCATCGGAATGCGCATTCACGTTGAGTCCCTGCCCTACCAAGGCAGCGGCACCGGCGCCACGCCGATGACCCGCTGGTGCAGCAGCAACAGCAACAGCCACAGCGCCAGCGCGGCCAGCGGCACCACCCAGCCGAGCTCCGACCAGACCAGGCGGTTGCGGCCGGAGAGGATGGCGCCGCCGGGCAGGATCGAGGTTTCGGCGGCGATGCGCGGCCACGCGGCCGGGTTGCGGCGGGCGAACTTGAGGTCGATCGACGGCATGCCGGCCAGCGCGGTGAGCAGGAAGGTGCCGAAGAACATCGCCGCCGCCAGCTCGCCGCTGCCGGCGATGTGGATCGCCGCCCACAGCGCGAAGGACCACATCATCGGGTGGCGGGTCAGGCGCAGGATGCCGCGCGCGCCATCGCGGCGCGTGCCGGCATCCTCAGGCCTGAGGCTGATGGTCAGCAGCGAAGCGAGCAGCAGGTACACCGCCGGCAGCATCAGCGCCACCAGCACCCAGCGCAGCGATGGCGGCGCCACCCACAGCAGTGTCCTCGGCGCATGGATGAAGGCGTCAACCAGCAGGGACAGGATGGCAATAGACGCCACAGAGAACAGCGCACGGAAACCCTGGTCACCGAGGGGCCGCGCGAGGACGCCGCGCAGCGGGGTGCCGGCCAGGCCGATGTGCAGGGCCAGCCACAGCACGCTGGCCAGGATCAGCAGGTTCATCGCCATTCCTCCTTGGTCCGCGACGCCGCTTGCGCCGCTCTCAGGCCGCCGGCTCGGCCGGGACCGCCACGCCCAGCTGCCGGCTGCGCAGCAGCACGCCGCCGTAGTAGATCGCGTAGTAGCCGACCGCCAGGCCAAACAGCGCCAGCATCGACACGCTGCGCCGGCCGCTGAACGGCCCCAGCAGGGAGAGGTCGATGACGCCGGCCTGCAGCAGCGGGTAGACCGTCACCAGGCGGTAGACCAGCCGCACCACCAGCAGGGCGGTGACGGCCAGGCCGATGTAGACGTTGGGCGTGTACCAGTGGCGGCCGTCGCGCGCCTCGAAACGGGTGCGGTTGAGGCTGAGCCAGCCCAGGCCGCCGCCGAGTGCGATGGCGGCGGCGGCGACCTCGCGTCCCAGCGGGCCGACCGGCGAAAGCAGGAGCAGCACGGCGAAGGCGCTGAACAGCGCCACGCGCAGGCTCATGCGCAGCGGCCGCACTTTTTGCGGCCCGAGGTGGCTGCGGTAACGGCGATACAGGCGCCAGACGACGAAAAGCGCCAGCGCAGCGAAGCCCAAGCCGTGCAGCGTGGTGATGACCATGAATGCTCGCTCCTGGTGCTACAGCAGCCGCGCGCCGATGGCCTTGAGCACGGCATGGGTGCGGTCGCGCGCCTCCAGCTTATACAGGATTTCGGTCAGATGATTCTTCACCGTGCCGTCGGAGATGCCGAGGGCACGGCCGATCTCCTTGTTGGAATAGCCGCCGGCGACCAGGCGCAGCACCGCCAGCTCGCGCCCGGTCAGGTGCGCCGGCGCCGCCGTGTCGGGCAGCGCCTGGCCGGCCCGGTGCAGGCTCTGCGGCGCCAGCAGAGTTTCGCCGGCCGCCACGCGCAGGATCGCCGCCTTCAGTTCCTCCGGCGCCGCGTCCTTGAGCAGGAAGCCCTGCGCGCCGGCCTGCACCGCGCCCTGCAGCAGCGCGGCGTCGTCGAACGTGGTAAGCAGGATGGCGGGCGTGTAGTCGCCGCGCACGCGCAGCGCGCGCACCACCTCGATGCCGGAATGAAGCGGCATGCGTACATCGCTGAGCAGCACGTCGACGCGGGTCCGCTGCAGCGCCGCCAGCAGCGCCGCGCCGTCCTCCGCCTCCACCGCCACCTCCAGGCCGCCGAGCTGCTCCAGCAGGGCGCGCAGGCCGTGCCGCACCAGGGCCTGGTCGTCGGCGAGGGCGATGCGCAGCGCGCCGCTCATGCCGGCAGGCCCGCCGCGGGCGCCTGCGGCAGCCAGGCGCTGAGGCGCAGGCCTCCGCCGTGGCACACGCCGATTTCCAGGCGGCCGCCGAGCGCTTCGAGGCGCTCGCGCATACCGCGCAGGCCGTTGCCGGGCAGCGGCGCCTGCCGGGCATGGCCATCGTCCTCGACCACCAGGGCGATGCCATCGCCGGCGCTGTCGAGGCGGATGGCGATATGCGTGGCGCCACTGTGGCGCAGCGCATTGGTCAGCCCCTCCTGGGCGCAGCGCAGCAGGGCCTGCGCCTGCGCCAGTCCGGCGGCGCGCGCCGCAGGCGCCAGCGCCAGCCGCACCTGCGGATGGGGCAGCGCCGGCACCAGCGCGGCCAGCGCCTGCTGCAGGTCGATGCCGTCATGCTGGCGCAGGGTGCTGACCACGCCGCGCACATCGTTCAGCACTTCGTCGGCAAGGCGCTGGCACTCGGCGATCGACGCCGCTTCCGCGCCGGCCTGGCGCGCTTGCAGCCGCAGCTGCAACTTCAGCGCGGTGAGCTTGTGCCCGACCACGTCGTGCAATTCGCGCGACAGGCGCAGCCGCTCCTCGCCGCGGGCGCTTTCCAGCAGCAGGCGGCGCGTCGCCAGCAGCTCGGCATTGATGCGCTGCGCCTGGTCACGCGCCAGTTCGGCACGCTTGGCATAGGACAGGGTCAGGGCGGCGAAGGCCTGGAAGCCGGCGTAGGCCAGCATGCCGGACAACATTTCGGTCCAGCCCCAACGCTGTGCCAGCATGGCGCCCAGCGGCAGGTTGATGGCCAGAAGCGACAGCAGCGTGGCACGCGCCGAATACACCACCGCCAGCTGCCCTGCGACGATGATCAGCAGCACCGGCAGGGAGCCGCCATTGCTGGACACGCCGCCGCGGTCGATCAAGCCCCAGCAGGCGAGCAGCGCCACCACCGCCTCTAGCCACAGCAGGCGGCGCAACTTGTGCTCGGCGATGTCGTGCGGCTCGCCCGGGTCCAGGCAGCGCGCCACGTACAGCACTGGGAAGGCCAACAGTGCGGCGAAGCCGGCACGCGTCCTCAGACTCCACTCCACCTGGTGGTGCAGCCAGTCCAGCGCCGGACCGGAAGCCACCGCCGTCCAGGTGACGTAGGCCGTCAGGTTGAGCGGCGCAAACAGCCCGTTCCACTGCTGGCTGCGGAAGGATGGCGGCAATTCGCTCATGGCCCAGTATAAGTAAGCCCGCGTGGCGCTCTAAGGTGAGTTCTCTCACCCTCGCCCGATGCGCTTTGTCATCTGCCTCATCCGCCGGCGCGGCGCGACACTGCCGCCACGGTCCCAGACGAGGAAACGGATATGCATGGCACGGTGCTGGCAGTACACATCGCGGTGGGAGCCGCGGCACTGTTGTCTTTCTGGACGGCCGCGCTGGCGCGCAAGGGCGGTCCCCTCCACCGCGCCGCCGGCCGCGTCTACCTGTGGGCGATGTGGGCGATCCTGCTCAGCGCGCTGCCGCTGTCGCTGACATTCTTCGGCAGCGGCCAGCCACTGTCCGGAGTGTTCTTCGTCTACCTGCTGATCCTGGTCGGCACCGGCGTGACGCTGGCACCGCGCGCGGTCCGCCTGAAGCTGGACTTCGCCGCGTTCCGCGGCGGCTTGTACGGGCCGCTCGCCTGGTTGCAGCTGGGCAGCGGCTTGGCCGTGGTCCTGATCGGATTGTGGTTTTCAAAACCTCTGCCGGTTGTATTCGGCGGCGTCGGCGTGGCGGTGTCGCTGCGCATGTTGTGGCTGCGGCGCCTGGATGCCGCCCCGGCCGGCTGGTGGCTGCGCGAGCATTTCACCGCCATGCTCGGCAACGGCGTGGCGACCCACATCGCCTTCCTCGACATCGGCCTGGTGCGGCTGCTGCCGCAGGACCTGGCGACGCAATTGCAAGACCTGCACCTGGCCTGGTTCGGGCCGCTGGCGGTCTCCGGAATCGCCGGCACCTGGCTCAACCTGCGCCACCGGCGCCGTTTTTCCCGTCCCGCCGAAAGGGGACCGATCACCCGGCCGGCGGCGCTCGACGAGAGCGTCGCGTGAAAACGCCGACACCGGCGGCCGTCCTATGCGGCCTGCTCGCCGTCACGCCCGCCTTCGCCGCGACGCTGGAGGTGCATGTCGACCATCTGCGCCCCAACGGCAGCCTGCACGTCGCGCTGTACCGCGATGCGGCGAGCTGGCGGCGGCAACAGGGCGCCTACGCCGAGCGTACCCTGCGCAACCCCGCCCCCGGCGAAACCCTGCGCTTCGACAATCTGCCGCCCGGACGTTACGCCATCAGCGCGCAACAGGAAGCCACCGAGGAGTCGCTGCCGCAGACCCTGCTGCTGACCCTGGCACGGCACGGCGACAGTGGCGGCGGCGATCTGCTGCGGACCTCCTTTGAACACGCCGCCATAAGCGTCGGTGACGAAGACCCGAGCGTGCGGGTGCATTTGTATACGGATAGCCGCTATTGAGCGGAGCATCGGGGAGTCCGCTGAAAAGGAAAAGCCCGCTATCGCGGGCTTTTCCTTCTTTCACAATGCGCTTGCGTGTCAGACACCCAGATAGTCGAGAATGCCCTCAGCCGCCTGGCGCCCTTCATACACCGCGGTGACCACCAGATCGGAGCCGCGCACCATGTCGCCGCCGGCGAACACCTTGGCGTTCGTGGTCTGGAACTTGCGCTGCTCCGAGGTCTTGATGCGGCCGTCCGCCTGCAGTTCGACGCCGTGCTGGGTGATCCAGGCCGCGGGGCTGGGACGGAAGCCGAAGGCGATCAGCACGCGGTCGGCCGGGATGACTTCCTCGGACCCTTCCACCACTTCCGGCTGGCGGCGCCCCTTGGCGTCGGGCTTGCCCAGGCGCGTCTCCACCAGCTTGACACCCTCGACCTTGCCATTGCCGACAATTTCCACCGGCTGGCGGTTGAACAGGAAACGCACACCCTCTTCCTTGGCGTTGGCCACTTCGCGCCTGGAGCCGGGCATGTTGGCCTCGTCGCGGCGATAGACGCAGGTGACCCGGGTGGCCTGCTGGCGCACGCTGGTGCGGTTGCAGTCCATGGCGGTGTCACCGCCGCCGAGCACCACCACGCGCTGGCCGCGCACGTCGATGAACTGCGCGGGGTCGGTTTCCAGACCCATCACGCGGTTGACGTTGGAGATCAGGAACGGCAGCGCCTGTGTCACGCCCGGCAGATCCTCGCCCGGGAAGCCGCCCTTCATCTCGGTGTAGGCGCCCATGCCGAGGAATACCGCGTCGTATTCGGACAGCAGCTGCTCGAACGGGATGTCGCGGCCGATCTCGGTGTTGAGGCGGAACTCCACGCCCATGCCCTCGAGCAGGCCGCGGCGCGTCTTCACCACGTCCTTTTCCAGCTTGAACGGCGGGATGCCGAAGGTGAGCAGGCCGCCGATCTCGCTGTAACGGTCGTAGACCACCGCCTGCACGCCGTTGCGGGTCAGCACGTCGGCGCAGCCCAGGCCTGCCGGGCCGGCACCGACGATGGCGACGCGCTTGCCGGTGGGCACCACGCTGGACATGTCCGGGCGCCAGCCCTGCTTCACCGCTTCGTCGGTGATGTACTTCTCGATGTTGCCGATGCTGACCGCGCCGAAACCGTCCTCCAGCGTGCAGGCCCCTTCGCACAGGCGGTCCTGCGGGCAGATGCGGCCGCAGATCTCCGGCAGGGAGTTGGTCTGGTGCGACAGCTCGGCGGCGGCGAACAGGTTGCCCTCCTGGATCAGCTTGAGCCAGTTGGGAATGAAGTTGTGCACCGGGCACTTCCACTCGCAATACGGGTTGCCGCAATCGAGGCAGCGCCCGGCCTGGGCCGCGGCCTGGTCGGACTTGAACTGGCCGTAGATCTCGCGGAAATCGTGCAGGCGGATTTCCACCGGCGCCTTCTTCGGATCCTGGCGGGGCAGGTCCAGGAACTGCATGACGTTCTTCGTTGCCATCTTTAGAAGCCGGGAATCGGGAATGGGGAATCGGGAATGGGAAAGAAGCCGCGAATCGCTTTTTCGATTCCCGATTCCTGATTCCCGATTCCCGCAGCCGTGAGCGCGCTCATGCGGCGGCCCTGATCGTCACCAGCAGCGAACCGATGTCCGCCGCCTTGGGCTTGGCCAGCCAGAACTTGCCGACATGGTCACGGAAGTCGTCGATGATCTCCTGACCCCATTCGCTGCCGGTGGCGGCGACGTAGTTGCGCAGCAGTTCCAGCAGGTAGTGGCGATGGCCTTCCATGTGTTCGGCAACGATCCGATGGATATCGATGAGCTCGTGGTTGTAGCGGTCGACGAAATTGCGCTGCTCGTCCAGCACGTAGGCGAAGCCGCCGGTCATGCCGGCGCCGAAGTTGACGCCGACGCGGCCCAGCACCACCACCACGCCGCCGGTCATGTACTCGCAGCCGTGGTCGCCCACGCCTTCGACCACCGCCAGCGCGCCGGAATTGCGCACGCCGAAGCGCTCGCCCGCCGTGCCCGCCGCATAGAGCGTGCCGCCGGTGGCGCCGTAGAGGCAGGTGTTGCCGATGATCACGGTCTTGTTGGTCTCGAAGCGCGCCGCGCGCGGCGGGCGCACCACGATGCGGCCGCCAGCCATGCCCTTGCCGACGTAGTCGTTGGCCTCGCCTTCCAACTCCAGGTTGAGGCCGCCGGCGTTCCACACGCCGAACGACTGCCCGGCGGCGCCGCGCAGGCGCAGGGTGATCGGCGCGTCGCTCATGCCCAGGCTGCCGTGGCGCCGCGCGATCTCGCCGGACAGGCGCGCGCCGACCGAACGGTGGGTGTTGTTGACCTCGTACTCGAACACGCCGCCGGCCTTCTTCTCGATCGCCGGCAGGGCGTCGGCGACCATGCGCTCGGCCAGCTCGCCGCGGTCATGCGGCGGGTTGGCGCTGGTGCAGAACTGCGGCGAAGTGCTGGCCATGCCGGCCGCCGACAGGATCGGCGACAGGTCGAGGCCGCGCTGCTTGTCGGTGCCGCCCTGCGCGATCTCCAGCAGGTCGGTCCGGCCGATCAGCTCGGCCAGCGAGCGCACGCCCAGGCTGGCCAGCCAGTGGCGCGTTTCCTCCGCGACGAAGCGGAAGTAGTTCATGGCCATTTCCGGCAGGCCGACGAAGTGCTGGGTGCGCAGCACCTTGTTCTGCGTGGCCACGCCGGTGGCGCAGTTGTTCAGATGGCAGATGCGCAGGTACTTGCAGCCCAGCGCCACCATCGGCCCGGTGCCGAAGCCGAAGCTCTCGGCGCCGAGGATCGCCGCCTTGATCACGTCCAGGCCGGTCTTGAGGCCGCCGTCGGTCTGCACGCGGACCTTGTCGCGCAGGCCGTTGAGGCGCAGCGTCTGGTGCGTCTCGGACAGGCCCAGCTCCCACGGCGTGCCGGCGTACTTGACCGAGGTCAGCGGCGAAGCGCCGGTGCCGCCGTCATAGCCGGAGATGGTGATGAGATCGGCATAGGCCTTGGCCACGCCGGCGGCGATGGTGCCGACACCGGGGCCGGACACCAGCTTGACCGAGACCAGGGCCTGCGGGTTGACCTGCTTCAGGTCGAAGATCAGCTGCGCCAGGTCCTCGATCGAGTAGATGTCGTGGTGCGGCGGCGGCGAGATCAGCGCCACGCCGGGTCGCGCATAGCGCAGCCGTGCGATCATCTCGTTGACCTTGTCGCCGGGCAGCTGGCCGCCCTCGCCGGGCTTGGCGCCCTGCGCGACCTTGATCTGCAGCACTTCGGCATTGATCAGATATTCCGGCGTGACGCCGAAGCGGCCGGAGGCGACCTGCTTGATCTTGGAGGTCTTCTCGGTGCCGTAGCGCGCCGGGTCCTCGCCGCCCTCGCCGCTGTTGGAGCGGCCGCCGAGGCGGTTCATGGCGATGGCCAGGGCCTCGTGCGCCTCCGGCGACAGCGCGCCAAGCGACATGCCGGCGGAGTCGAAGCGCTTGAGGATGGCCTCGACCGGCTCGACCTCGTCGCGCGCGATCGGCTGCGCCTGGGCGCTGAGCCTGAACAGGTCGCGGAACGTCGCCACCGGGCGCTGGTTGACCAGGTCGGCGTAGGCCATGTAATCGCCGTAGTCGCCGGAGCGCACCGCCTTGTGCAGCGTGTTGATCACGTCCGGGTTGTAGGCGTGATATTCGCCGTTGTTGACGTACTTGTAGAGGCCGCCTTGCTCCACCGGCTTGCGCGCCGTCCAGGCCAGCAGCGCCAGCTGGGTCTGCTCGGCCTGCAACTCGGCGAAGCGCGCGCCCTGGATGCGGCTGCAGGTGCCCTCGAAGCACAGATTCACGACTTCGTCGTGCAGGCCGACGATCTCGAACAGCTGGGCGCCGCGATAGCTCGAGATGGTGCTGATGCCCATCTTCGACATGATCTTGTACAGGCCCTTGTTGATGCCCTTGCGGTAGGACGCCGCCAACTCTTCCGGCGCCTTGCCCTTGATCTCGCCGCTGCGCGCCATCTCGTACAGGCTGGCGTAAGCCAGGTACGGATAGACGCAGGACGCGCCATAGCCGATCAGGCAGGCGAACTGGTGCGGATCGCGCGCCACCGCCGTCTCGACGATGATGTTGCAGTCGCAGCGAAGGCCGTCGCGGATCAGGCGGTGCTGCAGCGCGCCGACGGCGAGCAGGGCGTGGATCGGCAGCTTGTCGCGGGCGATGTTGCGGTCCGACAGCACCAGCACCACGGTGCCGCCCTTGACCGCTTCCACCGCGCGCTCGCACAGCGCTTCCAGCGCGGCCTTGAGGCCGAGCTTCGGCTCGTAGTTGAGGTCGATGACGCTATGGGCATACCCCTCTTCGCCCAGCGACAGCAGCTTGCGGAACTTGGCCTCGGACAGCACCGGCGAATCCACCAGCAGGCGCGCCGCGCGCGCCGGCGTCTCGTCGAACATGCCGCGCTCGGCGCCGAGCGAGCACTCCAGCGACATCACGATCTGCTCGCGCAGCGGGTCGATCGGCGGATTGGTGACCTGGGCGAATTGCTGGCGGAAGTAGTCGAACGGCGAGCGCACCTTGCCGGACAGCACCGCGAACGGCGTGTCGTCGCCCATCGAGCCGACCGTTTCCTGGCCGGTTTCGGCCAGCGTGCGCAGCACTTCGCCGCGCTCTTCCTGGCTCAGCTGGAACAGCTTCTGGTACACCGCGACGCTTTCCGGGTGCAGCTTGTCCAGCGCCGCCGGATCGTCGTGCAGCGAGGACTCCAGGCGCCGGATGTTGCGCTTCAGCCACTGCTTGTAGGGCTGGCGCGCGGCGAGCATGCGGTCGATGTCCATCGGCCGCAGCAGGCTGCCGGACTCAGTGTCGATGGCCAGCATCTGGCCCGGGCGCAGGCGGCCCTTCTCCACCACGTCCTCGACGGCGACTTCGTTGACGCCGATTTCCGAGGCCAGGGTGATGGTGCGGTCGCGGGTGATGACGTAGCGCGTCGGGCGCAGGCCGTTGCGGTCGGTGGTGCAGACGGCGTAGCGGCCGTCGGTCAGCACGATGCCGGCCGGGCCGTCCCACGGCTCCATCTGCAGCGAGTTGTACTCGTAGAAGGCGCGCACGTCGGGGTCGAGGTTCTCGACGTTCTGCCAGGCCGGCGGGATCAGCGCGCGCATCGCGGCGAACAGGTCCATGCCGCCGGCGAGCAGCACTTCCAGCATGTTGTCCAGGCTCTGCGAGTCGGAGCCGCTGAGCGACACCAGCGGCGCGATCTCGTCGATGTCCTGCAGGTCCTCGCACTGGTACTTGTAGCGCCGCGCCTGCGCCCACATGCGGTTGCCGGCGATGGTGTTGATCTCGCCGTTGTGCGCCAGGAAGCGGAACGGGTGCGCCAGCCGCCATTGCGGCAGGGTGTTGGTCGAGAAGCGCTGGTGGAACACGCAGATCGAGCTTTCCAGCCGCTCATCGGACAGGTCGGTGTACAGCACCGGCAGGTAGGCCGGCATCACCAGGCCCTTGTAGACGATGACGCGGCAGGACAGATGGGTGACGTAGAACTCGCGGTCGCCCTCGGCCTCGAGGATCTTCTCGGCGCGGCGGCGCGCCTTGTACAGCTTCAGCTCGAAGGTGAACTTGTGGGTGCCGCTGGCCGGCACGATGAAGGCCTGCTCGATGCGCGGCAGGGTCTTCAGCGCCTCGGCGCCGCAGGCGTCCGGGTTCACCGGCAGTTCGCGCCAGCCGAGCAGCTTGAGGCCGTGGTGGGCACAGGCGTCCTTCAGCACGTCGCGGGCGCGGGCCGCCTTGGCCGGGTCCTGCGACAGGAAGATATTGCCGGCGCAGTAATGATCGCCAAGCTTGAACTTCAGCTCGGCGGCCTTGGCGCGCAGGAAGCGATCCGGCTTCTTCATCAGCAGGCCGCAGCCGTCGCCGGTCTTGCCATCGGCGGCGATGGCGCCACGATGGGTCATGCGCTCCAGCGCACGAATGGCGGTCTTCACCAGCTTGTGGCTGGCCTGATCGTCCATCTGGGCGATCATGCCGAAACCGCAGGCGTCGTGTTCGAACTCGGGCCGGTACAGCCCCGGCTGTGCTGGGTGACTCATGACCGTGTGCCTCTGGCCCCCCGTTGGGGCCTATTTGCGGCGGCGCGCCACCCTGCCTCGACGACGGCCTTGTTTGCGGACTGCACAAACCTTGGGACGGGATGCAGGGTGGATGGACGCGCGGCGACTGGTTTCGCCGCAGCGCAACATCGCATTATAGAAGCGAAAGTCGTGCCGTCAATGAGAGGGCGGCGAGTGGTCGCCGCTCAACCGCGGCTGTCCGTTGGACAGTGCGGGTTTGCGGCTGGCCGGCGCGCGGCGCGCTATTGCCGTCAGGGGCTAAGCGTCGGTCGCCAATCGCTTTTTTCAGACGCTGAAGAACAGGCAGCGGCCCGCGGCGACGGCCGGCAGCCAGGCCGGCGGCGGCGCCGGGCCGGCACGGCGCCGGACCGGACTGCTGGACGAAGCCCTGGCGGCGCGCTGATGCGCGCGGCCGCGGCTCAGTCCTTGACGAAAACCACCTTGTCGCTGCCGGCGTCGCCCGCCAGCTCCCGGTACACCGCCAGCGCCTGGCTCAGCGGGCGCTCCTGCGGCGCCGGCGGCGGCGGCAGCAGGCCGGTGGCGAAGGCGATGCTGAAGCGGTCGAGCATGGCGGCGCAGGCGCGGCTGTCGTAGAGCAGCGAGTTGACGCCGATGACGCTGCCGCCGCGGCGGTACAGGTCGAGCAGCGGCAGCGGGCTGATGCCGCCGGGCGGGGCGGCGATCACCGCGATGCGGCCGAATTCGGCCAGCGCCGACACCGCCGGGCCGAGCCAGGCGCCGGTGGTGTCGAACACCAGGTCGGCGCCGGCCGGGTAGTAGCGGCGCACCGCAGCGGACAGATCCTCGCTTTCACCCAGCAGGATCGCCTCGAAGCCTTCGGCGGCCAGCTGTTCCACCTGCTGCGGGCGGCGCACCGCGCCGATCACCTGGGCGCCACACCAGCGTCCCAGCGCCAGCGCGGCACGGCCGACCGCGCCGGCGGCGCCGATCACCACCAAACCATCGCCGGGGGACAGGCCGCCGCGCTCCAGCGCGTCCCAGGCGGTGGTGTAGGGCACGCCGCAGCTGGCCGCCTGGGCGAAAGTGAGCCGCGCCGGCTTGGGGGCGATGCCGTCGAGCGGCACGGCGATGCGCTCGGCATGGCTGCCGTCGCGGACGAAGCCGAATTCCTTGCCGGTGCCCCACACTTCCTCGCCGACCATCTCGGCCGGGCCGTCGATCACCACGCCGGCGAAATCGCGGCCAGGGGTGCGCGGCAGCGTGGTGTAGGGGAAACGGCCCAGCACGTTCTTGACATCGCTGGGATTGACCCCGGCGGCGCACACTTCCACCACCACCTCGCCCGGCTGCGGGCGCGGCGGCGCGATGGTCTGCAGGGACAGCGCGTCGAGGCTGCCGGTTCGGTCGAAACGCAGGGCTTTGATCATGGGGCGGGAGTTTAGACGGGAATCGGCAATGGGGAATAGGGAATCGCAGAAACAACAAGCCGAACGGCTTTTACCACTCCCGATTCCCCATTCTCCATTCCCGATCCCAGGCGTTTGCGCGCTAGCGCAAACGCCTGGGATCGAACAGGCGCTCGTATTCGTCGATGGCGTAGCGGTCGGTCATGCCGGCGATGTAATCGGCGATGACACGGGCGCGGCCGTTGTCGCCGTTTTCGCGGGCCGCGGCTTCGGCCTGCAGGTAGAACTCCGGCAGCAGCAGGCGCGGGTCGGCGCTGAAGGCGGCGAACAGGTCCTTGACCACGCGCTGCGACTTCACCGTCATGCGGTGCACCTGGTGGTGGCGATACAGGTGCTCGCGCAGGAAGCGCTTCAGCTCCAGGTTCTCGGCCCGCACCTTGTCGCCGAAGCCGACCAGGGGCTTGGGCTGGGCGCGCACCTCGTCCGGGTGTCCGGGCTTGAGCTTGCGCAGGCGCGCGGCGGTCTGCTCCACCAGGTCGGACACCAGGCTGTTGATCATGCGCCGGATGGTCTCGTGGCGCAGCTGCTTGGGCGTCAGGCCCTTGTAGGCCTTGAGCACCTGATCGTAATGGCGCGCGAACAGCGGCACTTCGCGCAGCTGCTCCAGGGTGAGCAGGCGCGCGCGCAGGCCATCGTCGACGTCGTGGTTGTTGTAGGCGATTTCGTCGGCCAGGTTGGCCAGTTGCGCCTCCAGCCCGGGCTGCCGCTTGCGGATGAAACGCTGGCCGACGTCGCCGAGCGTGCGGGCGCGCTTCAGCGAGCAGTGCTTGAGGATGCCCTCGCGCGTCTCGTAGCTGAGGTTGAGCCCGCGGAAGTCGGCGTACTTGTCCTCCAGTTCGTCAACCACGCGCAATGATTGCGCATTGTGCTCGAAGCCACCGTAGGGGCGCATGCATTCGTTCAGCGCGTCCTGGCCGGCGTGGCCGAACGGTGTGTGGCCGAGATCATGCGCCAGCGCGATGGCTTCGGCCAGATCCTCGTTGAGCGCCAGCGAGCGGGCCATGGTGCGGGCGATCTGCGCCACTTCCAGCGAATGCGTCAGGCGCGTGCGGAACAGGTCGCCCTCGTGATTGACGAACACCTGGGTCTTGTATTCCAGGCGGCGGAACGCGGCGGAGTGGACGATGCGGTCGCGGTCGCGCTGGTACTCGCTGCGATAGTTCGGCGCACTTTCCGGGAAACGCCGGCCGCGCGAATTGCCGTCGCTCGCGGCGTAAGGGGCCAGCGCGCTCATGGCCGGAGCATTGCCCGACTCAGGCACAGAACTGCGCCAGCGTCTGCTGCAGCGCCTCGGGGTCGAAATCCGCCGTCACCACCGCCTCGCCGATGGCGCGCAGCAGCACCAGGCGCACGCGGCCGCCCGCCACCTTCTTGTCGAGCGCCATCAGCTGGTGGAAATCGTCCGCAGTCATGCCCTGCGGCGGGCGCACCGGCAGCCCGGCGCGCCGCACCAGGGCGCTGACGCGCTCGGCATCCTCGCTGGAGATCCAGCCGAGCCGGGCCGACATTGCGGCCGCCATGCACAGGCCCAGGCCGACCGCCTCGCCGTGCAGCCAGCTTTCGTAGCGGGTGTGGGTCTCCACTGCGTGGCCGAAGGTATGGCCCAGGTTGAGCAGGGCGCGCGGTCCGGCGCCGCCGTGCAGCGCCTCGCGCTCGTCGGCGACGACGATGCGCGCCTTCAGCGCACAGCATCGCTCGATGGCATCAGCCAGGGCTTCGGCGTCCAGCGCCAGCAGGCGGTCCAGGTCGCGCTCCAGGCGCGCGAACAGCGAAGCGTCGCCGAGCAGGCCGCTCTTGATCACTTCAGCCAGGCCGGCGGACAGCTCGCGCCGTGGCAGGCTGCGCAACGTGTCGGTATCGGCGATCACCGCGCGCGGCTGGTGGAAGGCGCCGATCATGTTCTTGCCGCGGGCGTGATTGACCGCGGTCTTGCCGCCGACGCTGGAGTCGACCTGGGCCAGCAGCGTGGTGGGGATCTGCACGAAGTCGATGCCGCGCTGGTAGAGCGCGGCGCAAAAACCGGCGAGATCGCCGATGACGCCGCCGCCGAGGGCCACCAGCGCGCCGTCACGCGGCAGCCGCGCCGCCAGCAGCCAGTCCAGCACCCGCTCGGCGCTGGCCCAGCTCTTCTGCGCCTCGCCCGCCGGCAGCACCAGGGCTTCGGCGGCGCTCAGTCCCAGGACCTTCAGCACCGGCTCCAGGTACAGGGCGGCGACGTGGCTATCGGTGACGATGCGCACCGGGCGGCTGCGCAGCAGCTTGTAGCTGGCCGGATCGGTCAGCAGGTGCGGGCCGATGCGGATATCGTAGCCGCGCTCGCCCAGTTCCACGCGCAGCTGGCGTGCGGCGGCCTCAGGACGAGGCCGCCGTGCGGCTGAAGCGGTCTTCGATTTCGCGCGCGAGCGCGCGGGCGTTGCGTCCGTCGGTGGGGAGGACGAGGTCGGCGATTTCACGATAGAGCGGGTCGCGGGTCAGGAATAGCCGTTCCAGCGTCTCACGCCGGTTGCCGCCCTGCAATAGCGGGCGGCTGTCGGTGCGCTCGGTGCGGGCCAGCTGCTGCTCGATGCTGGCGTGCAGATAGACCACAAAGCCGCGCGCCGCCAGCCATTGGCGGTTGTCCGGGTCGAGGATGGCGCCGCCGCCGGTGGCCAGCACCAGATTGTGTCGCTGGCTCAGTTCGCAGATGGCCTGCCGTTCGCGGCGGCGGAAGCCGGCCTCGCCCTCCTTCTCGAAGATGAAGGCGATATTGACCCCGGTGCGCGCCTCGACCTCCTGATCGCTGTCGATGAAGTCCATGCCGCGCGCCTCGGCCAGACGGCGGCCGACGGTGGTTTTGCCGGCGCCCATCGGACCGACCAGGAAGATGTTGGCGGATTTGGCCATGTCCGGCTTACGGCAGGCCCGTGGCCACGCGACATCGCGCCGGCCGGGCGCAGCGGCTGGTGGCTGAAACGAAACTGGCTCTCATACCGGCTTGGATCGGACTCCCGCCGCCATTATAGCAACGGCAGTCCGCCAAGCCCCGCGCGTCAATCGACCTTGAGCCCCTCGGTGAGGATCTTCGGCGTGATGAACACCAGCAACTCGGTCTTGTTGTTGATGACCTGATTGTTGCGGAACAGGTAGCCCAGCACCGGGATGTCGCCCAGCATCGGGATCTTGCTCACGGTGTGGCTGACGGTCTGCTGGTAGATGCCGCCGAGCACCACCGTCTGGCCGTTGTCGACCAGCACCTGGGTGTCGACCTCGCGTGTGTCGATCGACGGCGTGCTGCCGCCGGTGCCGGTGCTGACATTGGTGCCGACGCTGTCGTCATGCACCGCCAGGTCCATGATGACGCGGCCGTCCGGGGTGATCTGCGGCGTGACGTTCAGCGACAGCACGGCGTCCTTGAACGACACCGAGGTGGCGCCGCTGCTGGTGGAGGACTGGTAGGGGATTTCCACGCCCTGCTTGATCACCGCCGGCTTGGCGTTGGCGGTGATGACGCGCGGGCTGGACACCACCTCGCCCTTGCCCTCGGACTGCAGCGCCGACAGCTCCAGGTCCACCAGGGTGTTCTTGGCCAGCAGCGACAGGGCGATGCTGCCCGGCGTGCCCTGCGACGCCGGCGCCGGCAGGTTGACGTTGTAGTTGCTGCCGCTGGGCGAGGGCACCGTGATCTTGCCGTTGGTGGTGGTGGTGTAGCTGGTCACGGTGGAGTCGGTGCCGCCGACGTTGGTGCCGCCGGTGGTGAGGAAGTTCTGACCGACGTTGCCGACGAAACTGACGCCGAACTGGGTGCCCAGGTCGCGCTCGAAATTGTCGTTGGCGACGACGATGCGCGACTCGATCAGCACCTGACGCACCGGGATGTCCAGGCGCTGCACCAGGGCGCGGATCTCGGTGATCTTGTCGCGGGTCTCCAGCACCAGCAGGCTGTTGGTGCGGTCGTCGATGGTGACGCTGCCGCGCTCGGACAGGATCGAATTGGTCTTGTTCTTGATGATGTTGCCCAGATCCGAGGCCTTGGCGTAGTTGATCTGGATGATTTCCGAATGCAGCGGCGACAGCTGGATCTTCTGCTTCTCGGCCTCGGCTTCGGCGCGCTCGCGCGCCGCGATCTCCTCCACCGGCGCCACCAGCATGACGTTGCCCTGGCGGCGCATGCCCAGGCCCTTGGTGCGCAGGATGATGTCCAGTGCCTGGTCCCAGGGCACGTTCTGCAGGCGCATGGCGATCTGGCCGTTGACGCTATCGCTGACGATCATGTTGGTGCCGGCGACGTCGGCGATGATCTGCAGCAGCGAGCGGATATCCACGCTCTGGAACGACAGGCTGATGCGCTCGCCGGTGAAGCTCGGCTGCTCGCGCTGCCGTTCCGCCAGCTTTTCCTGCGACAGCGGCTGCAGTTCCAGCACGAACTGGTCGCCGGCCTGGTAGGCCACCTGCTCGTAGTCGCCGCCGGCGCCGGGCGTGACCACCACGCGGGTGTCGACACCGTCGCGCTGCGCGTCGATGTATTTCACCGGCGTGGCGAAGTCCAGCACGTCGAGGCGCTTGCTCAGGCGGTCGGGCAGGCCGGTGTTCTTGAAGCGGGCGATGATCTTGCCGCCCTCCTCGTGCACGTCGACCACGGCGCGCGGATCGGACAGCGACACCAGCACGCGGCCTTCGCCCTTTTCGCCGCGGCGGAAATCGATCTTGCCGATCACCGAGGACGGGCCCTGCAGCTGCGGCTGCACGGCGCTGGCCGCGCTGGCCGGCGTGCCGGCCAGATCGACCAGGATGCGGTTGCCGTCGACGCTGACGTTGTAGGCGGTGGGCTGCGCCAGCTCGACCACCAGGCGGGTGCGCCCCTGCGCCTCCACCGCGGCGATCGAACGCACCTGGCCGACGCTGACCTTGCGATAACGCTCAAGCAGCGCCAGATGGGTATCCGGCAGGTCCACCGACAGGCGCGCCGGCTTGTCGATGGCGAACACCGAAGGCTGCGGCGCCGCGGAGGAGAGCGTCAGGGTGATCTGCACGCGGTCGCCGTCGAGCGTGGCGAAATCCACCGCCTTGAGCTCGCGCGAAGCCTGCTGCGCCTGTGCCGGCAGGGCGGCGCAGGCCAGCAGCGCCAGCAGGGCCAAGCCGCGTGCGGCGATGCGGGCGCACAACACCCTCCCGGCGCGGGCCGGGGCGGAGGGTTCGAGGATCTGGCTGAACATAACGCTTGCTCCCTTATTTCTGCTCAGCAGCAAGGCTGGCTGGCTGCTCTTTGAATCCACCGAAGCCATCCGGAACGATCTCATCCAGCAGCACTTCGCGCTCGGTGATACTGGTGATCTTGCCGAAATTCTGGCCCATGTAATTGCCGACGGTGACGCGGTGGATCACGCCGTCGGGCGCCTTGATCATGGCGTAGGCCGTCTTGTTGTAGTCGATCAGGCCGACCATCTTCAGCGCGTCGAGCGGGAATTCTTCCAGGGGCTCGCGGTTGCGGCTGGTGTCCGGATGCACACCCTGGCCGTTGCGCGCGCTCTCCGGCAGGCTCGGTGTGAACGGCTCGCGGCGGTCGCCGGCGACGTAGGCGAAGGCCTCGTACTGCTTGATCTGCGGAATCGGGTCGATCTTGGTGCTCTTGCGCGCCTTGACCTGGGCGATGTACTGCTGCAACTCGTCCATGTCGCTGGAGCAGGCGCTGAGCAGCGCCACGCAGGCCAGCAACAGGCCGCAACGTAGGATGGGCGCGCTCATTTGGCACCTCCGGCCGGGCGCGGCGCCACGCTGCCGTCATCCTGGTAGCGGTAGGTCTTGGCCAGCGCGTTGAGCCGCAGGGTGCCCTTCTTCTCCGTCGGCGAGATCTGGATTTCGTCGATCACCACGATGCGCGGCAACGCGGCGACGCCGCTGACGAAGTTGCCCATCTCGTGGTAGCCGCCGGTGACGGTGATGCGGTTGGGCATTTCGACGTAGAAATCGCGCGGCACGTCGGACTGCGGCTGGAACAGCTCTTCCTGCAGGTTGCTGGCGATGCGCGTCTGCGAAATGTCGTTGAGCAGGTTGGCCACTTCGGCCTTGCTCGGCAGCTGGCGCAGCATGTCGCCGAAGGAGTGCTGCATTTCCTCAAGCTGCGCCTTGTAGGCGTCGAGCGCGGCCACCTTCTGCTGCTTGCTCTCGAACTCCTGGCGCAGGCTGACTTCCTTCTGCTTCTCCTGGCCCAGCTGCTCGTACTGCGGCTGCACCAGGAAGTAGCCGCCGAAGCCGATGATCAGCAGCGCCAGCAGCACGCAGGCGGCGATATGCACCCAGCGCGGCCAAGCGCCGGGATTCTGCATGTCCAGAGTCTGCAGCTGTTCGATGATCTCGCGCGGGCTCATTTCTTGGGCGCTCCCGCGGCGGGCTGGGAGTTGTCCGTCGCCTTGGTCAGATTGGTCACCTTCAGCTGGAACTGGCTGCTGCGCAGGTGGTTCTGGTCCACGGTGTGGATCACCACCAGCTTGGGATCCTTGAACCAGGGTGAGGCGTCGAGGTTCTTCATGTAGGCCGAGATGCGTCCGTTGGATTCGGCCACGCCATCCAGCGTCACCTCGCCGCCGCTCTGCTTGATACCGGTGAGATACACGCCGTCGGGCAGCGTGTTGATGATCTCGTCGAAGAAGTGCACCGATGCGGAGCGGCTCTGCTGCAGCTGCTCGATCACGCGCATGCGGGCCAGCAGGTTGGCCTTGACCTTCTGCAGTTCCTGGATTTCCTTGATCTGCTTGTCCAGCTGCGCAATCTCGTTTTGCAGGATCTTGTTGCGCTCCTGCTGGTGCGAGATCGCCTCGTCCATCACCAGGTACGCGATGCCGACGATCAGCGCGCTCGCCACCAGGCTGATGCCGAGCAGCGCCATGAATTGCTGCTTGCGCCGCTGGCGCCGTGCCGCGCGCCAGTCGAGTAGGTTGATTTTTGTCATGGGCTCGCCGTCCTCAACCCGGCGCGTCGAAAGCGCGGTAGGCCAGCCCGGCCGCGATCAGCAGCGAGGCCTCATCCTGGGCCAGCTGCGCCGGCTTGGCGCGGGACGCCACCGACATCTGCGCGAACGGCTTGGCCACCACCGTCGGGATCTGCAGGCGCTCCTGGATGGCGGCGTCGACTCCGGCGATCTGCGCGCATCCGCCGGCCAGGATCAGCTGGTCGATGGCGCTGTGCTGCGAAGAAGCCGAAAAGAAGAACTGCAGCGAGCGGTCAATCTGCTGCGCCATGTCCGCCAGGAAGTGCGCCAGCACGTCGCTCTGGTAGTTCTCCGGCAGCGTGCCGAGGCGCTTGCCCTTGGAGGCTTCCTCCTGCGACATGCCGTAGAAGCGCATGATGTCCTCGGTCAGCTGGCGGCCGCCGAACGCCTGGTCGCGGGTGTATACGGTCTGCAGGTCGTGCAGCACCATCAGCGAGGTCATGGTGGCGCCCATGTCGACCACCGCGATGCTGCGCCCCTTGCCGCCATCGGGCATCTGGTGGCGCAGGAACTGGCAGGCGTTCTCCAGCGCGTAGGCCTCGATGTCCACCACCACCGGCTTGAGCCCGGCGATCTCCAGCGCCGCCATGCGCTGCTCCACCTGTTCCTTGCGGCAGGCGGCGAGCAGCACATCGACGGAAGTCTTGTCCTTTGCCGAAGGGCCGATGACCTGGAAGTCCATGTTGACTTCCTCGATCGGGTACGGGATGTACTGATCCGCCTCGGCCTTGATCTGCTCTTCCATGTCGTGCTCGCTGAGCGAGGCCGGCATGAAGATCAGCTTGGTGATGACCGAGGAGCCGGCCACCGCGACCGCGGCGTTCTTGGTGCGGGTGCCGGCGCGATTGACCGCGCGCGCGACCGCCTCCCCCACCACTTTGGGGTCCACCACCTGCTTGTCGTTGACCACGTTGGACGGCAGCGGCTCGACCGCATAGGCCTCAACGTTGTAACGATCGCCACGCTTACTCAACTCGAGCAACTTGACCGCGCTGGAACTGATATCCAGCCCGATCAGTTCGCGGCTTCCGCCCCCGAATAGCGACTCCATGAAGGACATATCGCCCTCGCACCCCAGATACCGAGCCCCCAAAAGGCCCCCCGCAGGTCACCGAATCCTTTAATGACTCTGCCCCGATTCCACCTTAATATAGCGGATGTATTCTGCTACGCAACTATAAGTTACTTCTCCAAGTGCCTGAAAGATGTCCCAATCCGGGCAACGAGCTTAGGCCAGCAGGCCTCCCGAGGGTCCAGTTTGAATCTATACCTGCGTGTTGCACTGATCGCCGCGGCCGTTGTTGCGGCCGGAGTTTTGTGCGCGGTCGTCGGCTTTTTCGGGGTGCGCGCCTACTATGAGCCGCGCCTGCCCTCGGTCGAGAGCCTGCATGAACTGAAGCTGGGCATCCCCCTGCGCGTCTACAGCCAGGACGGCGCGCTGATCGGCGAATTCGGCGCCGAGCGCCGCGATCCGCTGCGCTTTGAGCAGATTCCCCCGCGGCTGGTGCAGGCCTTCCTGGCGGCCGAGGACGACCGCTTCTTCGAGCACCCCGGCGTCGACCTGCAGGGCCTGCTCCGCGCCAGCCTGGTGCTGGCCACCACCGGCGAAAAGCGCCAGGGCGGCAGCACCATCACGATGCAGCTGGCACGCAATGTGTTCCTCTCGCCGGAACGCAGTTTCACAAGAAAAATCAAAGAAATACTTCTTGCCCTGAAGATCGAGCGCGAGCTCAGCAAGCAGCAGATCCTGGAGCTGTACCTGAACCGCATCTTCCTCGGCAACCGCGCCTACGGCGTCGGCGCCGCGGCGCAGGTGTACTTCGGCAAGGACGTCACCCAGCTGAGCCTGGGCGAGATGGCGACCCTGGCCGGCCTGCCCAAGGCGCCTTCGCGTGACAACCCCATCGCCGATCCGCGCCGCGCGCAGGAGCGGCGCGACTACGTGCTGCGGCGCATGCGCGAGCTGAATTTCATCAACGCCGACAGCTACAAGCTGGCCCAGGCCGAGCCCATCACCGCCCACCAGCACGTCGCCAGCGTGCAGCTGGAAGCCAGCTACGTGGCTGAGATGGCGCGCGCCGAAATGGTCGCCAAGTATGGCGAGGCGGCCTATAGCGACGGCTATTCGGTCATCACCACCATCGACTCGACCCGGCAAAAAGCGGCCAACGCCGCGCTACGTGGCGGCATCTTCGCCTATGAGGAGCGCCATGGGTACCGCGGAGCCGAAGCCAAGCTGCCGTCCGAACTGCTGCCGCAGCTCGACAGCAATCCCGACGGCGAGGCGATCCAGGCGCAGCTGGAAGCGCGACCGCAAGCGGTGTCGCTGATCGCCGGCGTGGTGCTGCAATTCGCACCCGACCACCTGCAGGTGCAGACCGAGGCCGGCGTGGTGGACCTGCCCAAGTCCGGTTTCGAGTGGGCGCACCTGTCCGACAAGAAGCCGTTGAACCGTGGCGACATCGTGCGCCTGGCCCGCGTCGACGGCGCCTGGCGCCTGACCCAACTGCCCAAGGTGGAGGGGGCGTTGATCGCGCTCGACCCGACCGATGGTGCGATCCAGGCGCTGGTCGGCGGCTACGATTTCTTTCTCGGCGCCTACAACCGCGTCACCCAGGCCAAGCGCCAGCCGGGCAGCGGCTTCAAGCCGTTCCTCTACAGCGCCGCCCTGTCCAAAGGCTATACCCCCGCCTCGGTGTTCCTCGACGCGCCGGTGGTTTACGTCAGCGCCAATCCGGACGACGACTGGCGCCCCGGCAACTACGAAGGCAAGTTCAACGGCCCGATGCGCCTGCGCGAAGCACTGGCCGAATCACGCAACCTGGTCTCGATCCGCGTGTTGCAGGCCGTCGGCCTCGACTATGCCGTGGATTACGCCAGCAAGTTCGGCCTGCCCCGGGAGCGCCTGCCGAAAGACCTGACTCTGGCGCTGGGCAGCGGCGCGCTGACCCCGTGGGAGGTGGCGCGCGGCTATGCGGTGTTCGCCAACGGCGGCTTCCTGGTCGAACCGTATTACATCCAGTCGATCCGCGGCAGCGACGGCAAGGAGATCTTCCACGCCCAGCCCAAGCAGGCCTGCCCGGTCTGCGACGCTGCGCCACCCGCCGCCGATGCCGCCCCGACCGATGGCCAGCCCCCCGCGGCAGCCGCAGCGCCGCCCGCCGTGGCGCCGGTAGCGGCGGCCGACCGCGCGCCGCGCGTGATCGATGCCGACGTCGACTATCTCATCACCAGCATGATGCACGAGGTGGTGACACGCGGCACCGGCGCCGCGGTGCGCTCGCTGGGCCGCGATGACCTGGCCGGCAAGACCGGCACCACCAACGATTTCACCGACGCCTGGTTCAACGGCTTCAACCCCTCGCTGGTCGCGGTCACCTGGATCGGCTATGACCAGCCCACCACGCTGGGCCACGGCGAAGTCGGCGCGCGCGCCGCGCTGCCGGTGTGGATGGATTTCATGAAGACCGCGCTCAAGGGCGCGCCGCAGCAGACCCTGCCGCGTCCGCCGGACGTGGTGCAGGTGCCGATCAACCCGTCCAACGGCAAGCTGCTGCCGGCCGACGCGCCCGGCGCGATCCTGGAAGTGGTGCAGGCCGACCATATCCCGCCGGCCGACGATGGCAAGAGCGCCCTCGGCGAGCAGCCCGCGGGCACGGACATCTACTGATGGCGCAGCGCCGGCACGGCCTGGACCGCGGCGGCGAGGCAGGTTCACCGCCCAGCGCGCTGGTGCAGGAAGCCGCGCGCATCCTGTGCGAGGAAGCCGTGCTCGACTACCGCAGCGCCAAACTCAAGGCCGCGCAGCGCCTCGGGCTGGGCGGCAACACGCCGCTGCCGGACAACGCGCGCATCCAGGCCGCGGTGATCGACTACCAGCGCCTGTTCGGCGGCCGCGAGTACGCTGAACGCCTGCGTCAGTTGCGCAGCACCGCGGTGCAGGCCATGCGCCTGCTGGCCGAATTCCAGCCGCGCCTCAGCGGCGCCGCCGTCAACGGCGCCATCACCGCGGCGCACCGCGTGCAGCTGCATGTGTTCGTCGACAAGGCCGAAGCCCTGGACCTGTTCTTCGAGCACCGCCACATTCCCTACCGCCAGGATGACCGGGCCTATCGCTATGCCAACGGCAGCGAGGACAATGTACCGCTGCTGCGCTTCGAGGCCGGCGCGGTCGGAATCGATGTCGCCATGTTCGGCACCGACGACCTGCGCCGCACGCCGCTGTCACCCAGCGACGGGCTGCCGGCGAAGCGGCTGACGCTGACTGAAGCCGAAACCCTGGCGAAGGTGGAGGTCGATGCGATTCTGGGTAACGCGGCCGGCTTCACGCCCTGACGCTTGCGGGCGCTCGCGCGCCGCTCCGCGCAAGGTCAAAAACACCTGACCCGCACCCTCTCCCCACGAATCGGGGGAGAGGGTGAAGCAACTTCAGCGCGCCGTCAGGTCCTTGTAGTCCCGCACCGGCGAGCCGACATAGACCTGGCGCGGACGCCCGATCTTCAGGCCGCCCGGCTCGGCCACCATCTCCGACCAGTGCGCCACCCAGCCCACGGTGCGGGCGATGGCGAACATCGGCGTGAACATGTTCACCGGAATGCCCAGCGCCTTGTAGATGATGCCGGAGTAGAAGTCGACGTTCGGGTAGAGCTTGCGCTCCTTGAAGTAGTCGTCGGTGAGCGCGATGCGCTCCAGCTCCAGCGCCAGTTCGAGCTGCGGATCGTTGCCCATGCCCAGGTGCTGCAGCACCTTGTGGCACTGCTCGCGGATGATGGTGGCGCGCGGGTCGAAGTTCTTGTAGACGCGATGGCCGAAGCCCATCAGGCGCACGCCGCTCTGCTTGTCCTTGACCTTGGCCAGGAAGGCCGGCACGTTCTTGACGTTGCCGATCTCCTCCAGCATTTTCAGCACCGCCTCGTTGGCGCCGCCGTGCGCCGGGCCCCACAGCGCGGCGATGCCGCTGGAGATCGCGGCATAGGGGTTGGTGCCGGTGGAACCGGCCAGGCGCACCGTGGAGGTCGAAGCGTTCTGCTCGTGGTCGGCGTGCAGGATGAACAGGATGTCCAGCGCCTTGGCCGCCACCGGGTGCACGTGGTACGGCTCGGCCGGCACCGCGAACATCATGTAGAGCAGGTTCGAGCAGTAGTCGAGGTGGTTCTGCGGGTACATGAAGGGCTGCCCGAAATACTTCTTGTAGGCAGCGGCGGCGATGGTCGGGATCTTCGCGATCATGCGGTGGGCGAAGATCTCGCGCTGGCGCGGATCCTTGTTGTTGGTGGTGTCGTGGTAGAACGCCGACAGCGAGCCGACGATGCCGGTGAGCATGGCCATCGGGTGCGCGTCGTAGCGGAAGCCGTCGAAGAAACGCCGCAGCGACTCGTTGATCATGGTGTGGCGGCGGATCGAGGCTTCGAAATCCTCCAGCTGCGTCTTGTTGGGCAGCTCGCCGTTGAGAATCAGGTAGGCCACCTCGATGAAGGTGGACTTGGCCGCCAGCTGCTCGATCGGATAGCCGCGGTACAGCAGCACGCCCTTGTCGCCGTCGATGTAGGTGATGGCGCTCTTGGTGGAGCAGGTGGAGGTGAAGCCCGGGTCGTAGGTGAACAGGTCCATCTTGTCGTAGACCTTGCCGACATCGGCACCGGCCGGACCCAGCGTGCCCGTGACCAGCGGCAAATCGACTTTTTCTCCGGTTTCGTTATCAACCAGGCTATAGCTCTTCGTCATGACCGCAATCTCCGTCAAGGTCCGCTGGAATCGGTTGCCGCAGTGCCGCAAACACCGTCCGCAGCCGGCGCCGGGACAGGGGCAGTGGGCGTTTGAGCGGCGCAAGCATAACGAGTTTCACCCGTGCGCCGCCAGATGCAAGCCCCTGAAATAGTCAGCAAAACCCCGGGGAAATCAGACATCCACCGGCTTCTTGAACGAAAAGGCCGCCCGGAGGCGGCCTTTTGAGCGGAAATACGCGAAGTTCAGGCAGCTTTGGTGTAACGCTTCTTGAACTTGTCGACGCGGCCGCCGGTGTCCATCACCTTCTGCTTGCCGGTGTAGAACGGATGGCACAGCGAGCAGACTTCGATCTGCAGGTCGTGACCCACGGTCGAACGGGTCTTGAACTTGTTGCCGCAGCTGCAGGCAACGTTGATTTCCACGTAGTTCGGATGGATCTCTGCTTTCATGTCTGCTCTCGTCTCGATCAAGTCCGCACCCCGGAATCCAGGAGCGGAAACCGATCGGTGCAGAAGAAGGGGCGCGAAGTCTACAGGATGGGGCCCACAGCGGCAAGCTCCGTGCCCATCCGCGCCGGTTCAGTCACTTTCCGCCTCGACCTCGACGGTGTATTCGCGGCCATCATCGGCCACCCACAGGCGCACCGTCATCGGCCGGCAGCACACCGGGCAGTCCTCGGTGTAGGTTTGCGGGCCGGCGCTGAGATCCAGGCTCAGCTCGATGGTTTCCCAGCACGCCGGGCAGGTCACAGTGGTTTCTTCGATCATGCCAGGAACTCCCGCAGCAAGGCATTGAGATGGGCGCGGCCGAATTCGCTGGCGCGGATTTGCCCCGCGTCCTCCTCGATCAGGCCCTTGCGGCGGGCCTGGCCCAGTGGAGCGTCGAGCGCGGCGGCGCTCAGGCCGGTGCGTTGCTCGAAGGTGCGCAGGGCGAACCCCTCGTTCAGGCGTAGCGCATTCATAGCGAACTCGAACGGCAGCTCCGCCGCCGCCACGATCCGCTCCTCCTGCAGCGCCGCCGCCGTGCCGGCAGCCGACAGGTAGCTGCGTGGATGCTTGTGGCGGGCGCGACGCACGATGCCGCCGGCGCCGCTGCGCTTGCCGTGGGCGCCGGCGCCGATGCCGATGTAGTCGCCGAAGCCCCAGTAGTTGCGGTTGTGCCGGCACTGGCGTCCGGGCCGGGCATAGGCCGAAACCTCGTATTGCGCGTAGCCGTGATCGGCCAGCAGGGCCTGCCCGCCCAGCTGCATGGTCCACGCCGCCTCGTCGTCCGGCAGCGGCGGCGGATGAGCCGCGAACTCGGTGTTGGGCTCCAGGGTCAGCTGGTAATAAGACAGGTGCTCCGGCGCCAGGGCACAGGCGGCGCGCAGGTCTTCCAGCGCCTCGGCCGGTGTCTGCTGCGGCAGCGCGAACATCAGGTCCAGGTTGATGTTGTCGAAGCCGGCGGCGCGGGCGGTACGGTAAGCGGCCACCGCTTCGTCGCGGCCGTGGATGCGGCCCAGCCGCTTGAGCTGGGTGTCATCCAGGCTCTGCACGCCGATCGACAGGCGGTTGACCCCGGCGGCGCGGTATTCGCGGAAATTGCGCGCGTCGGCGGTGCCAGGGTTGGCCTCCAGCGTGATTTCAATGTCCGCGGCGAACGGCAGGCGCGCCGCCACCGCCTCCAGCACACGGCCGATGGCGCGGCCGGAGAACAGGCTCGGGGTGCCGCCGCCGGCGAAGATGCTGGATAAGGCCGGGAATCGGGAATCGGGAATCGGGAATCGCAGTTCGTAGTCGAGATCGCGGATCAGGGCGTCGACGTAGCGGTCCTCCTCGATGTCACCGCGCGCGGCATGCGAGTTGAAGTCGCAATAGGGGCATTTGCGCACGCACCAGGGGAAGTGCAGGTACAGAGACAGCGGGATATCGGCAAGCACGGTCGCTGAAGCGGCCATACGACTCCCGATTCCCGATTCCCGACTCCCGGCGGCGTCAAGCCGCGGCATCATGAATCATCGAATACAGGTGTCGCGCCGCCTTGCCGCGGTGGCTGACGCGGTTCTTCACTTCGGCGTCGAGCTCGGCGGCGCTGCGTTTCAGGTCCGGCACCAGGAACAGCGGGTCGTAGCCGAACCCGTGCGTGCCGCGCGGATTGTGCAGGATGGTGCCGCGCCAGTTGCCCTGGGTGATCAGCGGCGTGGCGTCCTCGGCGTGGCGCAGGTAGACCATCAGGCAGACGAAGCGGGCGCCGCGGCGCTCGTCGGGGATGTTCTTCAGCGCGGCGAGCAGCTTCTGGTTGTTGTCCGAGTCGCTGGCGTCCTCGCCGGCATAGCGCGCCGAGCGCACGCCCGGCGCGCCGTCCAGCGCCGCCACCTCCAGCCCGGAGTCGTCGGCGATGGCCGGCAGGCCGGATACCAGCGCCGCGTGCCGCGCCTTGAGCAGCGCGTTTTCGACAAAGCTGGGCGCCGTCTCCTCGGCCGCATCGTCGCAGAACTCGGCGACCGAGCGCAGCTTCCAGCCCAGGGGCCCGAACAGCGCCTGCATCTCGGCGAGCTTGCCGTCGTTGCGGCTGGCGAGAACCACTTCCGTGTTCATGGGCGCAGTCCCTCGCCGGTCAGGGCGCCAGAGCCTCGTTCTGCGCCCGCGTCAGCTCGGCAATGCCCTTGGCGGCCAGATCGAGCATGGCGTCGAGCTCCTCGCGGCGGAAGGCATGCCCCTCGGCGGTGCCCTGCACCTCGACGAACTGGCCGGCCTCGTTCATCACCACGTTCATATCGGTCTCGCAGTCCGAATCCTCGACATAGTCCAGGTCCAGCACCGGCTGGCCGCGGTAGATGCCGACCGAGACCGCGGCCACCTGGCCGTGCAGCGGATTGGTCTTGATCTGGCCGCGCTTGCGCATCGCCGTCACCGCCTCGACCAGGGCCACATAGCCGCCGGTGATGCTCGCGGTGCGGGTGCCGCCGTCGGCCTGCAGCACATCGCAGTCGACGGTGATGGTGAAATTGCCGAGGGCGCCCAGGTCCAGCACTGAACGCAGCGAGCGGCCGATCAGGCGCTGGATCTCCTGACTGCGGCCGCTCTGCTTGCCCTGCGCCGCCTCGCGCTTGCTGCGCGAGTGCGTGGCGCGCGGCAGCATGCCGTACTCGGCGGTCAGCCAGCCGCCGCCCTGCTCCTTGCGCCAGGCCGGCGCGCGCTCTTCCACGCTGGCGGTGCACAGCACGCGGGTGTCGCCGAAACCGACCAGCACGGAACCTTCCGCGTGCTTGGTAAACTGGCGCTGGATGGTGATGGGACGAAGCTGGTCGGCATTGCGGCCGGAGGGACGGGTCATGGGAGTCGACGGGTGGGACACGACGGCGGCCACGCTGCGGCCGCGACGGCGGGCACCTCCGCCCGCCTCAACCGCCGTGTCTTGAAGCCTGGGTGGTGGTCTGAGGCTTGATTATACCCCTCAGCCAGCTGCGCCACGGCATGCGCCAGGCCATCAGCAGCAGGAACAGGCCCAGGTAAATCATCGGTTCGGTCTCGTCCTTCTTCACCAGCCAGACGAAATGGCAGCAGGCCAGCAGTGCGGCCGGATAGACCAGGCGGTGCAGGCTCTTCCAGCGCCGCCGCAGACGCCGCTGCCAGCCGTCGGTGGAGGTGATCGCCAGCGGCAACAGAAACAGCCAGCAGGAGAAGCCCAAGGTGATCCAGGTGCGCTTGACCAGGTCCTCGCCCAGCTTGGGCAGTGACAGCTGCAGGTCAAACACCAGGTACAGGGCGAAATGCGCGCACATGTAGAAGTAGGCGAACAGGCCCAGCGTGCGGCGCAGCTGGATCGGCTCGGGCCGGCCGCTGAGCTGGCGCAGCGGCGTCATCGCCAGCGTCAGCAGCAGGATCTGCAGCGCGCGGCTGCCGGTGCCGTGTTCGAGGGTTTCCACCGGATTGGGGCCGAGATGGCCGACATAGGTCAGCCAGCCCAGGCGCGCGGCCGGCGCCAGACACAGCAGCCAAACGACGAGCTTGAGCCAGCGCAGCGCAATGGAGTTCACGGCCACGATCCGCCTCAGAAATAGGTGCGCAGGTCCAGCCCGGAATACAGCGAGGCCACTTCCGGGTAGCCGTTGAACATCAGCGTCGGCCGCTTGAACAGCTCGCCCAGCCGGCGCTCGCTCTTCTGGCTCCAGCGCGGATGGTCGACCTGCGGATTGACGTTGGCATAGAAGCCGTATTCCTCCGGCGCCACGGCGCTCCAGGTGGTCTGCGGCGCCTGCTCGGTGAAGTCGATGCGGACGATCGACTTGATGCTCTTGAAGCCGTACTTCCACGGCAGCGTCAGGCGCAGCGGCGCGCCGTTCTGGTTGGGCAGGGCCTTGCCGTACAACCCCAGGGACAGGAACGCCAGCGGGTGCATGGCCTCGTCGATGCGCAGCCCCTCGCGATAGGGCCAGGGCAGCACGCCGCCCGCTTCGGGCATCTGCTTCGGCTCGTACAGCGTGGTGAAGGCGACATACCGTGCTTTCGAAGTGGGCTTGAAGCGCGCCAGCAGGGGCCCCAGCGCGAAGCCGTCCCAGGGCACCACGATGCTCCAGCCCTCGACGCAGCGGTGGCGGTAGATGCGCTCCTCCAGCGGGTACAGCTTGAGCAGGTCATCGATGCCGAGCTGGCCCGGCGCGGCGCATTCGCCCCCCACGGCCAGGGTCCAGGGCCGCACTTTCAGGGTCGCGGCATAGCGCGCCGGCTCGGTCTTGTCAGTGCCGAATTCGTAGTAGTTGTTGTAGTGCGTGACATCCTCGAACGGCGTCGGCGGCTCCTTGCCGGCCATGTCGGTCTTCCGGTCCAGCTTGAAGTCGGCGCCGGCGCCCGCACCTTGAACAGTGGAAGCCTTGGGCGCATCGCCGGCGCGGCCGCAGCCGGCGGCAGCCAGGCCGATGGCGCCGAGGCCCAGTTGCGCCAGAAAACGGCGGCGGTCGCGGTAAACCGGCTCCGGGGTAATCTCGGAAGGGCGGAGCGGGTGCTGCGGGCTGAGGCGGATCAACATGACGACACCTGGGTGTGCTGGGAGGTTCACGGCCTGCCGGTTCCGGCGCGGGGCGTGCACTACGACCGCACCATAGCGCGCCGGTTCGCAGCTAACATACCCCCGGTACGCTTGGACACAAACTACGGACGCACGGACATCACATGCAGCTCGAGGAACTGGCGGAAACATTTGAAATGCTGGGCAATTGGGAGGAGCGCTACCGCTACCTGATCGAGCTCGGCCGCAAGCTGCCGCCGCTGTCCGAGGCCGAGCACAGCGAGGCCAACAAGGTGCGCGGCTGCATGAGCCAGGTGTGGATGACCGCGCACACTGAGCCCGGCCCGCCGCTGAAGCTGCATTTCAGCGGCGATTCCGACGCGCACATCGTCAAGGGCCTGATCGCGGTGCTGTTCACGCTCTACTCCGACCGCAGCCCGCGCGAAATCCTCGACACCGACATCGGCGATGCCTTTGCCCGGCTGGGCCTGGAAAGCCATCTGAGCATGAACCGGCGCAACGGCTTCTATTCCATGGTGGAACGCATCAAGCTGATGGCGGCGCAGGCGGTCGGCGAAACCTCGTCCGCCTGAGCTAGGGAATCTCTGAACAAGTCCCTGCCCTGCCGCGGCTTGCCTTTTCGCGCAGGGCAAGGCGCGAGGAGCGTGGTGTACTTTCCGTACACCAGCGACGAGCAACGCCGCCCTGCGCGAAAAGGCAAGCCGCCCAAAGGGTTGCCCCCCATTTTGCGCCATGCCGCGTTGCTCGCTCCTCATGTACTTCCAGTACACCTCGTCGCTCGCGCCTTGCCTGGCGCAATATGGGGGGGCAACGGCAGGGCAGGGACTTGTTCAGAGGTTCCCTAGCCTAGAATCGGGGCTTCGGCCGCAATCCGGCAACAGGGGGCAATGTGTCCATCGCAAGCATTTTTCTCGGCGTCGTGGTGCTGTTTGTCGTTGCCATCCTGTTCCGCAGCATCGTCATCGTGCCGCAGGGCATGGAGTACACGGTGGAGCGCTTCGGCAAGTACAAGGAGACGATCAAGCCCGGCTTCCACCAGCTGGTGCCGCTGTTCGACCGCGTCGGCCGGCGCCTGTCGTTGATGGAGCAGGTGCTGGACGTGCCCAGCCAGGAGGTCATCACCAAGGACAACGCCATGGTCGGCGTCGACGGCGTGGTGTTCTTCCAGATCCTCGACGCGGCACGCGCCGCCTACGAGGTGCAGAACCTGCAATACGCCATCCTCAACCTGACCATGACCAACCTGCGCACGGTGATGGGCTCGATGGACCTGGACGAGCTGCTGTCGCAGCGCGATCACATCAATTCGCGCCTGCTCACCGTGGTCGACCAGGCCACCTCGCCCTGGGGCGTGAAGCTGACGCGGATCGAGATCAAGGACATCCGCCCGCCGGCCGACCTGATCGACTCGATGGGCCGGCAGATGAAGGCCGAGCGCGACAAGCGCGCCTCGATCCTGGAAGCGGAAGGCGCGCGGCAGTCCGCCATCCTCAAGGCCGAAGGCGCGCGCCAGGCCGAGATCCTCGCCGCCGAAGCGGAGAAGCAGAAGCGCATCCTCGAGGCCGAAGGCCTCAAGGAAGCCGCCTTCCGCGAAGCCGAGGCGCGCGAGCGCTCGGCCGAAGCCGAAGCGCGGGCGACACAGGTAGTATCCGAGGCCATCGCCAAGGGCAGCCCGCAGGCGCTCAACTACTTCATCGCGCAGAAATACGTGGCCGCGCTGGAACAGATCGGCAAGGCGCCGAACCAGAAGCTGGTGCTGATGCCGCTGGAAGCCGGCAGCGTCATCGGCGCCATCGGCGGCATCGCCGAACTGGCCAGGCAGGCGGCGCAGGGCAAGGCTTCGTGAGCCTGCACCCGCTGTTCTGGCACTGGTGGGTCGCCGGCCTGCTGCTGGTGACGGTCGAGGCGTTTTTCCCCGGCGCCTTCTTCCTGTGGATCGGTATCGCCGCACTGCTGGTCGGCGCGCTGCTGTGGCTGATGCCGGGGCTCGGCATCTTCACCCAGGTGCTGCTGTTCGCCGTCATCGCCATCGGCTCGGTGCTGCTGTGGCGCCGCTTCAGGCCCGGCCGCGACAACCGTGTCGAGCAGCACGGGCTGAACGACCGCGGCCGCCTCTACACCGGCCGCAGCTTTACCCTGGACAGCCCGATCGTCAACGGCGTCGGCTGCCTGCGCGTCGATGACGGGCAGTGGCGCGTCACCGGCCCCGACCTGCCCGCTGGCGGCCGCGTGCGCGTCATCGCCGTGGACGGCGCAACCCTGAAAGTGGAGAAGTCCGATTAACGCCAGCAGCAAAATCGAGGACCCCGCCGGGGAGCCTGCGCCCGACTCGCCGGTCGAGCGCGCCCGCGAGACCATCTACACCTTCGGCGAGGAGCTGGCGCACGGCCTGACCCACGGCATCGGCGCGCTGCTGTCGATCGCCGGCCTGACCATCCTGGTGGCCAAGGCGGCAGTGTGGGGCCACGCCCGTGACATCACCGCCGCCGCCATCTTCGGCAGCGCGCTGGTACTGATGTACACCGCCAGCACGCTGTTCCACAGCATTCCGCTGCCGGCCACCAAGCGCGTGCTGCGCGTCATCGACCACAGCCTGATCTATGTGCTGATTGCCGGCACCTATACACCGTTCACGCTGGTGGCGCTGCACGGCTTCTGGGGCTGGAGCCTGTTCGGCTTCACCTGGGGCCTGGCCGCGGTCGGCATCGTCTTCAAGATCTTCACCACCGGCCGGTTCGAGTCGCTGTCGCTGGTGATCTACCTGCTGATGGGCTGGTGCGGCGTGGTGGCGGCCAAGCCGCTGATCCACAACCTGGACGCCGGCGGCCTGTGGCTGTTGCTGGCCGGCGGGCTGGCCTACAGCTTCGGCGTGATCTTCTACGCTTGGGAAAAGCTGCCCTACCACCATGCCATCTGGCACGGCTTCGTGCTCGCCGGCAGCGTTTTCCACTACTTCTCGGTGCTGTTCTACGTCCTGCCCGGACCGCACTGATCGACCAAGGGGAGCGCATGGCCAAGGACCCGGGCAAGCCGCAGCTGCAGGAAAAGAATCTGTTCAAAGCGGTGCCCAGCCCCTACCTGGTTTCCGCCGACGGCAGCTTCAAAGCCGGCAAGGCAGCGACGCGCCCGCCGGCCGGCACGCCGGACAAGGAAGCGCAGAAGCAGGAGCTGGCGCGGCTGGTGGGCCAGCTGGAGGAACTGCAGCACCTGTTCTACGCCTATGACCACCGCGCTCTGCTGCTGATCTTCCAGGCGATGGACGCGGCCGGCAAGGATTCGACCATCCGCGCCGTGCTGTCCGGGGTCAATCCGGCGGGCTGCCAGGTCTATTCCTTCAAGCAGCCGAGCAAGGAGGAACTGGAGCACGACTTCCTGTGGCGCACCACGGTGCGCCTGCCGGAGCGCGGCCGCATTGGCGTGTTCAACCGCAGCTATTACGAGGAAGTGCTGATCACCCAGGTACACCCCGAACTGCTGCAGCAGCAGCGCCTGCCGCGCGGCGCCGAAGCCGGGGAAATCTGGACCCAGCGCTACGCCTCGATCCGCGACCTGGAAAAGCACCTGGCGCGCAACGGCACGGTGATCCTCAAATTCTGGCTCAATGTGTCCAAGGAAGAGCAGCGCCGGCGCTTCCTGGCGCGGCTGGAGGAACCGGAGAAGAACTGGAAGTTCGAGGTTTCGGATGTGCAGGAACGGGCCTACTGGAAGGACTACATGCGCGCGTACGCCGACACGCTGAACGAGACCTCGCGCCCTTGGGCGCCGTGGTACGCCATCCCGGCCGACGACAAGCCCTACATGCGCGCCACCGTGGCCGACATCGTGGTGCGCACGCTGCACAGCCTGGAGCTGAAATACCCGGTGCCGAGCCGCGCCGAGCGTGCCGTGTTCGCCAAGCTGCGCAAGCGGCTCGAAGCCGAGGGCGGATAAAACCCACCGTCCCGTCCCGCCGCGGGCACGGCCCGTCACACCGGCATGGCCGGCGCGGTGGGATGCGGCCGAGACTGTGCCGGGCGATAACGCCCTTCGGGCGTATTGCGGATGGAGCCAGCTGAAAAAGCCCTGCATCGGGCCTGGCGCGGCCACGGCCGCCGCCCCGCCGCGGGCAGACCGGTCTAAACTGGGCCGATCCTCGACCATGGCCATTTTCAGCTTGACCGCCATACCCCATCCGCAACAGGCTTCCGCCGCGGCACAGGCCGCGCGACCCGCCTTCGCCCGCTGGAGCGTGGCCGGCTGGATCCTGCTGTTCTGGTACGGCTTCTACGGCCTGATGCTGCCGTCGGACATCATCGAAGACATGCAGATGTCGCACAGCGCCAATTTCGCGCGCGATGTGGTCGACACCGTGCTGCAAGCCGGGCTGTGGTGCATCGCCTCGCCGCTGATCCTGTGGGTGGCGCAGCGCTGTCCCATCGAGGGCCCCGGCCGCTGGCGCAACATCGGCGTGCATGTGGCCAGCGGCCTGGCGGTGTCCGCCATCATCGTCGCCATCTGCCACACCGTCATCTACTCCGTGTTCGGCCCCCGCATCGGCAGCCACGTGCACTGGTCGCTGGGGCAAAGCGTGCTGGTGTCCACGCCCTACCTGTTCATCATCTACCTGGCCTTCGCCGCGCTGGTGCATTCGATCCGGCTGATCCGCCGCTACGAGGAGCGCGAGAAGCTGCTGGCCCAGGCGCAGGTGCAAGCTCTCAAGGCGCAGCTCAATCCGCATTTCCTCTACAACACGCTCAACGCGGTGTCCGAATTCGCCTACAAGGACGCCGCCATCGCCGAGCGCCTGATCACCATGCTCAGCGACCTGCTGCGCCTGTCCTTCGCCGGCGGCGACGCGCCGAAGACGCCGCTGGCCGACGAACTGGCGTTCGCGCGCCGCTACCTCGACATCCAGCAGCTGCTGCTGGAGGACCGCCTGCAGGTGCACTACGCCTTCGACACCGAGGTGCTGGACGCGCAGGTGCCGAACTTCATCCTGCAGCCGCTGGTGGAAAACGCGGTGGTGCACGGCGTGTCGCGCCGCGCCGCCACCGGCCACATCGAGCTGGGCGGGCGCATCGCCGAGGGGGCGCTGACGCTGTGGGTGCGCGACGACGGCCCCGGCCTGGCCGGCGCCTCGCCGCGGCGCCACGGCATCGGCCTGTCGCACACGCGGGCGCGCCTGAGCCAGCTGTACGGCACCGAGCAGCGGCTGGAAATCGACTCCCCCGCCGGCGGCGGCTTCGTCGCGCGGCTGCGGCTGCCGCTGGAACGGCAGCGGGCGATGTGATGGGCGCGATCCGCACCCTCATCGTCGACGACATGCCGCCGGCCCGCCGGCGGCTGCGGCGGCATCTGGAACAGGCCGAAGATTTCGAGATCGTCGGCGAATGCGGCGACGGCGCCTCGGCCATCGGTAGCATCCGCAGCCTGCGCCCGGACCTGGTGTTCCTGGACGTGCAGATGCCGGAGATCGACGGCTTCGGCGTCATCGCCGCGCTGGAGCCGGCGCAGCGCCCGGCCATCATGTTCGTCACCGCCCACGACGAGCATGCGCTGCGCGCGTTCGAGGTGCACGCGCTGGACTACCTGCTCAAGCCGTTCGACAGCGAGCGCTTCGAGAGCGCGCTGCAGCGGGCGCGGCAGCAGCTGCGCCAGCGCAGCGAGCAGAGCCTGGATCACCGCTTCGACGCGCTGCTGGCCCAGCTGCGGCCGGAAACACGCTGGCTGCGCCGCGTGGCGGTGAAGACCCGCGGCCGCACCCGCGTGGTCAGCGTCGACGAGATCGACTGGATCGGCGCCGAGGGCAACTACCTGAGCCTGCATGTCGGCAACGAGCAGCACCTGATCCGCGAGACGATGAACGCCTTCGAGCAGCAGCTCGATCCGCAATGCTTCGTGCGCATCCACCGCTCGACCATCGTCAACCTCGACCGGGTGCGCGAACTGACGCCGCTGTTCAACGCCGACCAGTGCGTGCTGCTCAAGGACGGCACAGAGTTGACGCTGTCGCGCAGCTACCATGACCGCGTCAAGGCGCTGCTGGGGGATATTTGATTTTCGGCGGCGTCGTTGGCGGGGCATCTTGTTCGAGCGCGTACGCGGAGCTTTGACGTTGTTGTAGCGTGCCGCGACGATTGACCGCGAATAGTTGTGTTTATACAATAATTGTATGAACACAACTGTTTCGTCAGCCATCCCGCCACGCCGGCGCGCGGTGATTCTCGCCACCTGCTGCCTCAGCCTGCTGGTGGTGGCAATGGACATGACCATCGTCAACGTGGCACTGCCGGCGATCCGCCAGGATCTTGGCGCCTCGCTGTCGGGGCTGCAGTGGGTGCTGGACGCCTACACCATCGTGCTGGCCAGCTTCCTCATGCTGGGCGGCTCCACCGCCGACCGCTTCGGGCGGCGGCGGATTTTCCAGCTTGGCATGGCGCTGTTCTGCGTCGGCTCGCTGCTGTGCAGCCTGTCGCCCGGCGTGGGCTGGCTGATCGCGGCGCGCGTGGTGCAGGCGCTGGGCGGTTCGATGCTCAACCCGGTGGCCATGTCGATCGTGGTCAATACGTTCCCCGCACCGCAGGAGCGGGCACGCGCCATCGGCATCTGGGGGGCGGTGGCGGGCATCTCGATGGCCCTGGGGCCGCTGGCCGGCGGCGCGCTGACGCAGAGTCTGGGCTGGCACGCGGTGTTCTGGATCAATCTGCCGGTCGGCGCGCTGGCGCTGCTGCTGACGGCGCTCTATGTGCCGGAGTCGCGCGCGCCGCGGCCGCGCCGGCCGGATCCCGTCGGACAGGCGCTGCTGCTGATCGGCCTCGCGGCGCTGACCTTCAGCCTGATCGAGGGGCCGAAGTCGGGCGCAGGGCTGGCGGCGGCCACCGCGCTGCTGGCAGCCTCGGCATTCGCGCTTCTGCCGCTATACGAGTCGCGGCGGCGCGAACCGCTGCTCGATCCCCGCTTCTTCCGCAGCGTGCCGTTCAGCAGCGCCACGCTGATCGCGGTGTGCATGTTCGCATCGATGGGCGCCTTCCTGTTCCTCGGTTCGATCTATCTGCAGGAGGTACGCGGGCTTTCAGCGCTCCACACCGGGCTGTGCCTCCTGCCGATGGCGCTGGCGGTGGTGATCGTGTCGCCGCTGTCCGGCCGGCTGGTGGGCGCGCGCGGCGCACGGCCCTCGCTGCTGATCAGCGGCGGCATGCTGGCCCTGAGCGCGCTGCTGATGACATGGTTGCAGGCGGACACGCCGTTGCCACTGCTGCTGTTGACCTTCTGCATCTTCGGCGTGGGATTCGGCATGGTCAACGCGCCGGTGACCTATGCCGCCGTATCCGGCATGCCGCGGGCCCAGGCGGGGCTGGCCTCGGCGATCGCCTCCACCAGCCGCCAGGTCGGCGTCTCCATCGGTGTGGCGCTGGCCGGGGCGCTGGCCGGCGGCGGACAATCCTGGCGTGGCGCCAACTGGTCCGCTTATCCGGCGGCCACCCACCCGGTGTGGTGGATCCTGTTCGGCTGCGGCGTTCTGGTGCTGGGACTGGGGCTGCTTTCGACCGGGGCCTGGGCGCGTCTCAGCGCCGAGCGCATCGCGCACCTGCTGCAGGAGCCGGAGCCCGCCGCATGAAGAGCGCGGCAAGCGACGACGCCGAGCGCGCCTGGCAGATCCTGCAGTCGCTGGTGATGGAAAGGCTGGGCGATTGGCGGCGCAAGGTGAGCGAGGCGACCGGGCTGCCGTTCAACCGGGTGCGCGTGCTGCGCCGCTTGAAGAACGAGCCGCGCACGCTGGTGGAGCTGGCGCAGGAAATCGGCACCGACGCGCCGGCGGCGACGGTGCTGGTCAACGACCTCGAAGCGCGCGGCCTGGTGGAGCGGCATCCGCACCCGGAAAACCGGCGCGCCAAGCTGGTGTCGCTGACGCCGGCGGGGCGGGAGGTGATCGCGGCGATGCGCAAGATTAAGGATCCGCCGCCGGCGTTGCTGGCGAACCTGCCGCCGCGCGATCTGGCCAGCCTGAGACGCATCCTCGAACGGATGATGGAAGGCGGCTGAGCGCGGCTTCGCAGCGCCGCCGCCTCAGCGGTTGCCGCCGAACATGTCACGCAACACCGCGCCGGCGATACCGCCGACCGCGCTGCTCTCGGTATTGCGAGCCACCGACTCGCCGCCGAGGTACGGCGCGATGGCGTGCGCCAGATTGGGCACGGTCAGAGTCTGCAGCCACACCTTGCCCGGGCCGGTGAGGCGGGCGATGAACAGGCCGTCGCCGCCGAACAGGGCGTTGCTGAAGCCGCGCATCAGCGTGATGTCGAAATTGACGCTGTCCTGGAACATGCCGATGTGCCCGGGATGGACCTTCAACGTTTCGCCCGCGGCAAGGTCGTAGCTGACCACTTCGCCGCCGAGTTCGACCCAGGCGGTGCACGGGCCGGAGAGGCGCTGCAGCAGGAAGCCATCGCCGCCGAAGATGCCGGCGCCGAGTGAACGCTGGAAGCCGGTGCCGAGCTGCAGCCCTTCGGTGCCGCAGAGGAAGCCGTGGCGGTGGATCAGATACGAATGCCCGGCGGGAACATCCACCTGCAGGATGGAACCGGGCACCTTGGCGGCGAAGGCGATCACGCCGGGGCTGGATGGCGCGCTGTATTCGGTCATGAACAGCCCGCCGCCGGAAAAGGCGCGGCCGATCGCGCCCCAGATGCTCTTGGCGCCGGCGGTGTAGGCGGTGGTGCGCATCTCCACGCTGTCGGTCATCCAGGAGAATTCGCCGGGTTCGGCGACGATGCGGTCACTGCGCTCCAGGCCGATTTCGAGGACCGGCATGGTGCTGCCCTTGATCTGCGATTTCATGTGTCGCTCCGCTGTTGGCGGCCGCATGACGTGGCCTGGTGCGGGCAGGCTAGCGCGGATAAATGACGGGGGGAATACCCGGGAAGCGGGATGGAGAATCGGCACTCGCAATGGCGGTGTCTTCAGGCGCTTCCCGATTCTCCATTCCCGATTCCCGCATGGGCAAACAGCGGCCGGATCAGCGGCGGCGCGATCAGCGTGGTGGCGCAAGCCATGAACAGCACCACGCCGAACAGCGACTCGGTGATCACGCCCACTCCCAGCCCGATCTGCGCCACCACGATCCCGACTTCGCCGCGCGGCACCATGCCGACGCCGACCTGCGCCGCGCCGCGCAACCCCAGGCCCCAGGCGCCGATGCCGCAGCCGACCAGCTTGGTGGCCACCGCCAGCAGCGTCATGATCACCGCCAGCAGCAGTGTTTGCGCGCTGGTGAACACCGACAGGTCGAGCTGCATGCCGATGTTGACCAGGAAGAACGGCACCAGGAACTCGGTGGCGCCGCGCACCTGCTGGTGCACGTCATGGTTGCCCTCCACCGCCTCGGCCAGCGCCATGCCGGCGAGAAAGGCGCCGATGATGGCGGCGACGCCGATATAAGTCGCGGCCAGTGCCAGCCCGAAGCACAGCAGGATGGCGACGACGAAAAACTCGTTGCCGGCGCGCAGGCGATGGAAGTGCGGCGCCGCCCGCGTCAGCACCGGCGCGCCGAGGAAGGTGATGGCGGCGACGAAGCCCAGCGCCAGCAACGCGGTGGTGGCGATGCCGGCCATGTCGATGCCGCCACCCTTGGCGGCGCTGGCCACCGCGGCCAGCACCAGCAGGCCGAGGATGTCGTCGATCACGGCCGCGCCGAGGATGATGCGCGCCGCGATGGAATCGAGCAGCCCCATGTCCGCCAGCACCCGCGCGGTGATGCCGACGCTGGTGGCGACCATGGCGGTGCCGATGAACAACGCCTCGATCTGCTTGCCGTCCCAGGCCATCATCAGCAGGTAGCCGCACAGCAGCGGCACCGCCACGCCGAGCACCGCCACGATCAGCGCCGTGCGCCCGACCTGGAAGATCGACGAAGGCTTGGTCTCCAGACCGACATTGAACAGCAGGAAGATCACGCCCAGCTCGGCCAGCACGTGCGAAGTCTCGGACGGCGCCACCAGGTGCAGCACCTGTGGCCCGATCAGCACACCGGCAAGGATCTCCCCGACCACCGTCGGCTGACGCAGGCGCGCGAAGACTTCCGCCAGCAGTTTGGCGCCGCCGAGCATGACGAACAGTTCGAGCAGCAGTTCGGTGCCGTGGGCCTCGCCGCCTGGGGCTGCCATGTCCTGCGCTCCTCGAGATGGTGTTATGGCCGGCGCGTGCGGCTGCCAGCCGCCTCTACACGAATGGGTAGTGGTGAATCCGCACACCACTGGCCGGATGCAGCGCCAGCGCCAGCATGGCCGCCGCCACCGTTTCCGCCGCCACCGGCCGGTATGGGCTGAGCGGCCCGACGAACAGCGGAGCCAGCAGCGGCGACAGCTTTTGCGCCAGATCCTCGGCCGGGCGATGCTCCTGGCGCGCGCCGAGCAGCAGCGAGGGCCGCAGGATATGTACGGTGGCATAGCCCGACTCGGCCACGCTGCGCTCCATGCGTGCCTTGACGCGCGAATAGAATGCCGGCGAGCGCAGCGAGGCGCCGACGGCGGAAACCACCAGGAACTGCCTGGCGCCGGCAGCGCGAGCGGCGCGGGCCAGATCGACCACCATGTGATAGTCGACGCGCTCCAGGCCGGCCTGGCCGCCGGCCTTGGCGGTGGTGGTGCCGAGGCAGCAGAAAACGTCATCGACCGCCAGTTGGGCGCTGACGGCGCCGAAGTGCTCGAAGTCGCTGGTTGGGTTGACCAGCTTGGCATGGGTCAGCGGCAGCGGCCGGCGCGTCAGCGCCACCACGCGCTGGTAATCGGGGCTATCCAGCAGCTGTTGCAGCAGCAGGCTGCCGATGAGGCCGGTGCTGCCGGCGATGAGGGCGGTGCGGGCCATGCGAGGCGGGATTTTGGGGGGATGGGTCAGAGTGTAACGGAGTGATCCGGACGGTGCGCTGCGGGCTTGCGCTAGACTTTGCGCCAAATCCCCACGCACATTCCGTTCCTATGGCCATCTGGAAACAAGCCGTGCCGATCGGTCCGCTGACCGACCAGCGCTTCCCCGTCCCCGCCACCATCGGCGAGCACCTGGGGCTGCGCGTGACCGAGATCGGCGAGGACTTCCTGCGCGGCACCATGCCGGTGGACCAGCGCACCAAGCAGCCGTACGGGCGCCTGCACGGCGGTGCCTCCTGCGTGCTCGCCGAGGAGCTGGGCAGCATCGCCGCCAGCCTGTGCACCGATCCCACGCAGGTATTCACCGTGGGGCTGGACATCAACGCCAACCACATCCGCGCCGCGACGCAGGGCATCGTCACCGGCACTGCGCGGCCGCTGCACATCGGTCACGCCACGCAGGTGTGGGAAATCCGCATCGAGGACGAGCAGCAGCGGCTGGTGTGCATCTCGCGCCTGACCATGGCGGTGGTCAAGCTGGGCGAAGGCAGGAAGGCATGAGCCGGCTGGCGACGCCGGGATGCCGAGGCCGCGCGCCGGGCCCCGCCATGCAGCCCGCGCCGCGCATATGAGCTTCGCGCTGCACCCGCAGCTGGCCCGGGATTGCCATCGGCTGGGACATTTCGAGCTGGGTCTGCTGCTGCTGATGAACGATGCGCAGTATCCCTGGTTCATCCTGGTGCCGAAGCGCGCCGGCCTGCGCGAGCTCTATGAGCTGGAGGAAACGGACCAGGCGCTGCTGCTGCGCGAGTCGGTGGCGCTGTCGCGCGCGCTGATGGCGGCGTTCAGGGGCGACAAGCTCAACCTGGCGGCGCTGGGCAACATGGTGCCGCAGCTGCACCTGCACCATATCGTGCGCCATGCCGGCGATGCGGCCTGGCCGGCGCCGGTGTGGGGACGGCATCCGCCGCAGCCGTATACGCCGGAGGGGCTGCAACAACGGCTCGCCGCACTGCGCCCGCATCTGCCCAAAGGCTTCCACCAGGCATACGCCGCGCCCGCCTGAGCCTGTGTCGCCACGGCCAGTCAGCCGGCGCGCGGCAGCTCCTATACTGCGGCGCGTATCCGATCCTTCCGCGGGGCCACCATGCAGAGCGTAGCCGGCAAGAAAGTACTGATCACTGGCGCGGCCATGGGCATGGGCAGGATCTACGCCCAGCTGGCGGTGCAGGAGGGCGCCGCGGCGGTGATGCTGTGGGACATCAACCAGGCCGAGCTGGAAAAGACCGCCGCCGAGCTGCGCGAGGCGGGCGGGCAGGTGCACGCCTACGTGGTGGACGTGTCGAGCCTGGAAGCGATCGGCGCGGCGGCGGCGCGGGTGCGCGCGGAGGTGGGCGATCCGGACATCCTGTTCAACAATGCCGGCGTGATCCGCGGCAAGAATTTCTGGGAGCACGACCCGGTCAAGGACATCGCCTTCACCATGTCGATCAACGCCATGGCGCCGATGTACATCGCGCGCGAGTTCCTGCCGGCGATGATCGCGCGCAGCGGCAGCGAGCAGCGGCTGGTCAACATCGCCTCGGCCGCCGGGCTGATCTCCAACCCGCGCATGAGCGTGTACTGCGCCAGCAAGTGGAGCTGCACCGGCTGGAGCGATTCGGTGCGCCTGGAACTGGAGCAGGCCGGGCACCGCCACGTGCGGGTCACCACGGTCAACCCCACCTACATCTCGACCGGCATGTTCGAGGGCGCCAAGCCGATGCTGCTGACCCCGATCATGACCCCACAGTACGTCACCAGCCGGGTGTGGAAGGCGATGAAGTCGGGCCGGCCGCGCCTGATTCTGCCCTGGACGGTGCACATCTCCAGCGCGCTGAAGGGCCTGCTGCCGCTGCGCCTGTTCGACTGGGTGGCGCGCCATGTGTTCGGCGTCTACGGCACCATGGACAACTTCAAGGGCCACTAGCCACGGCGTCGGGCATGGCGCTGTAGGCCGTGGTGCCTGAAGCCGGTACTGTTGCCGCGGCAAGCAACGCCGCGGGCTCCCGGCTGCGCAAATTACCCGCCGGCCAGCGGCTGCGTTTTTACGCGGATATGCTAGTTTGTCGGGGCGAGATAGGGTTGCCGGTCAAGCCCGGCAGAGCTTGACACATTCCAAGAAAGTACAGGCCTAGGAGCACAGCAAATGAATTACTTCGTCACCGGCGCTACCGGCTTCATCGGGCGCTTCCTGGTCGATCGGCTGGCGGCGCGGGAGGACGCCAAGGTCTACATCCTGGTGCGCGAGTCTTCGCAGGAGAAATTCGACGCGCTGGTCGAGCGCGTCGGCGAACACGGCGACAGGCTGATCCCGGTGTTCGGCGACATCACCGCCCCCGGGCTGGTCGACCCGGCCGAGGCGAAGAAGCTCAAGGGCAAGATCGACCACGTGTTCCACCTGGCCGCCGTCTATGACATGAACATGGACGACGCCACCGCCGACCGCGTCAACACCGAGGGCACGCGCAACGTCGTCGAGTTCGTCAACGAGCTGGGCGGCAAGGTCCGGCTGCACCACATGAGCTCGGTGGCGGTGGCCGGCGGCGACTATGTCGGCAAGTTCACCGAAGACATGTTCGACGAAGGGCAGCCGGTCAAGCACCCCTATTTCCGCACCAAGTTCCAGGCCGAGAAGATCGTGCGCGAGGAGTCCAAAGTGCCGTTCCGCATCTACCGCCCGGGCGCGGTGGTCGGCTCCTCGCAGACCGGCGAGATCGACAAGATCGACGGCCCCTACTACTTCTTCAAGGCGATCCAGAAGATCAGCTACCGCCTGCCCAAGTGGGTGCCGCTGCTCGGCATCGAGGGCGGCCGCGTGCCGATCGTGCCGGTGGACTACGTCTCCGCCGCGATGGAGGCCATCGCCCACAAGGACGGGCTCGATGGTGAATGCTTCTGCCTGATCCAGTCGCATTCGCCCACCGTGGGCGAGATGCTCGGCGCCTTCCTCGCCGCGGCGCACGGCCCGGAGTTCGCCAAGAAGCTGGAAGTGCCGGCGCTGCCGGGCGCGTTGCGCAACATCACCGGGCGCATCGGCGATGCGGTGCCGGAGTCGTTCAAGAAGCAGCTGTCCAAGACCATCGGCGTGCCGATCTCGGTGCTGGGCTACGCCACCAGCCGCACCGTGTTCGACGACAAGAACGCGCGCGCCGCGCTGCGCGGCACGCACATCAAGTGCCCGGACATCACCGACTACGCCCCGGTGCTGTGGAACTACTGGGACCAGTACCTCAACCTGGACTACAAGGCCTCGCCCAAGCTGGTGCGGCGCCTGGCCGGCAAGGTGGTGCTGATCACCGGCGCCTCCTCCGGCATCGGCTTCACCACCGCCAAGAAGCTGGCCGCGGCCGGCGCCAAGGTGGTGCTGGTGGCGCGCACCCGGGAAAAGCTGGAAGAGACGCAGAAGATCATCGAGACCATCGGCGGCGAAGCCTTCGTCTATCCCTGCGACCTCAACGATCTCAAGGCGATCGACGAGATGGCCGCGGCGGTGCTGAAGGACTTCGGCCATGTCGACGTGCTGATCAACAATGCCGGCCGCTCGATCCGCCGCGCGGTGGCGGAGTCTTACGATCGCTTCCATGATTTCGAGCGCACCATGCAGCTCAACTACTTCGGCTCGGTGCGGCTGATCATGGCCTTGCTGCCGAGCATGCTGCACCGCAAGAGCGGCCACATCATCAACATCAGCTCGATCGGCGTGCTGGCCAACGCGGCGCGCTTCTCCGCCTACGTCGCCAGCAAGGCGGCGCTGGACGCGTTCACCCGCTGCCTGTCGGCCGAGATCAAGGCCAAGAACATCCACACCACGGCGATCTACATGCCGCTGGTGCGCACGCCGATGATCGCGCCGACCAAGATCTACAGCTACATCCCCACCTGGTCGCCGGACGACGCCGCCGACACGGTGATCAAGGCCATCCTGGAGCGGCCGAAGAGCGTCGCCACCACGCTCGGCACCGCGGCTTCGGTCAGCTATGCGCTATGGCCCAAGGTCAACGACTACATCCTGTCCAAGGGCTTCCAGCTGTTCCCGTCCTCCTCCGCCGCCAAGGGTGCCAGGGACAAGGACGCGCCGACGCCCAAGCCGACGCTGGAACAGGTGGTGTTCGCCAACGTGTTCAAGGGAGAGCACTGGTAGGGACAATGGACATCCTTGTCCAACAGACCGGACCCCCCTGTCCGGACTGTTGAAACAAGCAGGCAGCAAAAAGGGCCGATCGCAAGATCGGCCCTTTTGTTTGCAGCCGCCGCAAGCCGCTGCAGGCTATGGCAGCGAGTACGGCGTCAGGAACTGCCACAGCGCGATGGTGGCGTCGAGGTTCTGGCTGGTCCGGCCGAGGAACGCGGTGTAGGCGCCATCGGGCGAGCCCGGCCAGGTGTGGCCACCGCCGTTGACGGTGTAGAGCGACACCGCGGCGTCCGCCGGGCACTGGGTAAAGCGGGTCAAGGCCACGGTGGTGCCGTCCTTGACCTGCTGCGGCAAAACGGTGGTCTGCACCTGCGTCGCCGGGCAGCCGTTCTTCACCGCCCAGAAGGCGGTGGCGGCCGCGGCGGACTGCACCGTCGGCTCGCCCTTGTACGGCACCACCACGTCGGAAGTGCCATCGATGAAGGCCACCGGCATGGCGTGCGTCGGCGCGCACTCGGCGGCGGTGGCCAGGGAGTCGCGCAGGGTTGCCGCCACGGCGACGAACCCGGCAATCTTCGACGACAACTGGCAGGCCAGGCGCTCGGCCATGAAGCCGCCGGCGGAATAGCCGGCGGCGTAGACGCGGCTGCCGTCGATGCCGTAGCTGCCGACCGCCACATCGATCAGGGCCGAGATGAAGCCGACATCGTCAACCTTGCTGCCCGAGGACGGGTTTTCGTTCCAGGTGTTGTTTTCCCCCTGCGGCAGGAACACCCAGACGCCATAGTCCTGCGCCAGCCGGCCGGCGCGGCTCAGGTTGGCCATGGTCTGCGCGTTGATGCCGTGGGCGTGCATCAGGATCAGGGCGGGGGCGTTCTGCGTTGCCGGCTCCGGCCGCACCACGGTATAGGTCCGTTTCACGCCCTGGTAAGTGAGGCTGGCGCTGAAACTGGTGGTGCCCGCGGTCGCGGCCAGATAGTTCGGGCTGGCCTGGGTCAGGACCAGGCCAAAGCTGTCGAGCGTCTGCTGCAGGGCGCCGCCCAGGACCCCACCGGACTGGGCGAAAATGCCGCCCAGGGCCGCCTGGGTCTGCGCCTCGATCTTCTGTATCGCCGCCTGGGTCTGCTGGGAGGACTGCCGCAGCGCCGCCAGCGCCTGGGCCAGAGCCTGGGCCAGACCGCCGCCGCTTCCGGCCTGCGCCACCGGCACCGCGATCATCGCAGCCACTGCCAAAGCCACTCCGGCACGCCGCGCGATACCCCAAGATTTGCGTTCAACCGATTGAATCGTCATAAAAATTACCCTGAGTGCGGATCATGGTCCGCTTGATTTGCCGCATATTACTTGAAGTTATGACGCAAGATGCGCACCAGCACACAAAGCGCGGTTTGACGCGAATTGCCGCGCGATGCCTGTCACAAAGCGCCTGCATTCCACCCAAAAATGTCAGCCGCGGCCGCCGCAGCGGCCCACTTGGGGGTCAACAACCCCTAGACTAGGATCTGACCCGGCACCCCGCGGAGTCCGCATGAGCGACAGCACCCTCACCCAATCGGCCGAGCCCAGCGAAGGCGAGCGCAACACGCTGCTGATCGCCTATGTGCTGTACGGCGTCACCCCCTTCACCGGCGGCCTCGCCGCGGTGGCCGCGGTCATCATCAACCACCTTAAGGTCAACGACACCGGCAATGAATTGCTGCGCAGCCATCACCGCTGGCTGCTGCGCACCTTCTGGTTCAGCCTGCTGTGGACGGCGCTATCGAGCGTGCTGATGTTCACCATCGTGCTGATCCCGGTGGCCTGGCTCGGCTATACCGCCACCGGCGTCTGGTACATCTACCGGGTGGTGCGCGGCGCGATTGCCTTCTCCGAGCGCCGGCCGCTGCCAGTGTAAAGGCCTGCAGGTCGGTTCAAGGGCGCGCAGCGCCCGGAACCGGCTTGCGGCGGCACTTGCGCGGGCCCGGCGGCCCGGCTCGACTTCAGGCCGACTTGGCCAGCCGCGCCTGCCGCTGCGCCACGCTGCCGGCGAGGCCGCGCAGCAGGTCGATGGTGTCGTCCCAGTGGATGCAGGCGTCGGTGATGCTCTGGCCGTAGACCATCTGCTCGCGCGGGCCGATTTCCTGCCGCCCTTCGACCAGGTGGCTCTCCACCATGACGCCGATGATGCGGCGGTCGCCGCCGGCGATCTGGTGGCCGACGTCCTGCGCCACCGCCAGCTGCCGCTTGTGCTGCTTCTGGCTGTTGGCGTGGCTGAAGTCGATCATTACCTGGGGCTGCACCCCGGCCTTGCTCAGGGCGGCGCAGGCGGCTTCGACCGCCTTGGCGTCGTAGTTGGTGCCGGTGCTGCCGCCGCGCAGGATGACGTGGGTGTCGGCGTTGCCGCGGGTTTCGAAGATGGCGGTCTCGCCGGTGCGGGTCAGCGACAGGAAGCGGTGCGGGTTGCGCGCCGACTGCACCGCGTCCACCGCCACCTTGACGCTGCCGTCGGTGCCGTTCTTGAAGCCCACCGGGCAGGACAGGCCGCTGGCCATTTCGCGGTGCAGCTGCGATTCGGTGGTGCGCGCTCCGATGGCGCCCCAGCTGACCAGGTCGGCGATGTACTGCGGCGTAAGGATGTCGAGGAATTCGACGCCGGCGGGCATGCCGCGGTCGTTGAGGTCGAGCAGCAGTTTGCGCGCCACGCGCAGGCCGCGGTCGATGTCGTAGCTGTCGTCCAGATGGGGATCGTTGATCAGGCCTTTCCAGCCGACGGTGGTGCGCGGCTTCTCGAAGTACACGCGCATCACGATCAGCAGCTCCTTGCCCAGCTGCTCGCGCAGCGGCTTGAGCCTGGCGGCGTAGTCCAGCGCGGCCTGCGGATCGTGGATCGAACACGGACCCACGACCACCAGCAGGCGGTCGTCGCGGCCGTGCAGCAGGTGCTGGATCTCGCGGCGGGCGTTTTCGGTGGTCTGTGCGGCGATTTCCGACAGCGGCAGCTCGGCCTGCACCTGCGCGGGGGTGGAAACGGCGCGGATCGAGGCAATCCGCAGGTTTTCGGTAACGGTGGTCATGGCTCAATAGGGTCAACGACAGCGCGCGGATGCTACCAGACCCCCCTGGGGGCTGCATCCCGCCGCGACGGCTGACATTAGCCGCCGGGCAGCTCGAAAAGCAGCAGCTCAGCCGGCTTTTCGGTCGTAAGCTCAAGAATCGGCTCGTTTTCCAGCATTGCGGCATCGCCCGCGCCGAGTGCCAGCCGGTCCAGCCGGACCTGGCCGCGGGCAATGTGCAGGTAGTGGTTGCGGCCGGCCGCCAGCGACTGGCGCAGGGCCTGGCCCGGCTGCGGCCAGGCGATGTACAGGCGCGCATCCTGGTGGATGTGCAGGGGCGCCGCGTCGCCCTGGGGACCGATGACCTGGCAGAAGCCGGCGCGCAACGCCACCGGGTCCAGCGGCTTGTGCTGGTAGCCGGGCGCCATGCCGCGCTGGCCCGGCTCGATCCAGATCTGCAGGAAATGCACCGGCTGGCTGTTGGAGTCGTTCATCTCGCTGTGCGAGATGCCGCGGCCGGCGCTCATCAGCTGCACCTCGCCCGGGCGGATCACCGAGCCGCCGCCGGTGGAGTCGCGATGGCGCAGGCCGCCCTCCAGCACGTAGGAGATGATCTCCACGTCGCTGTGGGAATGCGGCGGGAAGCCGGCGCCCGGCACCACCCGGTCCTCGTTGACGACGCGCAGCGGGCCGAAGCCGGCCCAGCGCGGATCGTGGAAATCACCGAAGGAGAAGGTGTGCCAGCTGTCGAGCCAGCCGCGTTCGGCATGGCCGCGCTGGTCGGCGAGACGGGTGGTGATCATGGCGCTGCCTCCAGCGTCGCTGGGCCTGGCCACATCATGGCAAGGCCGCCGGCGAATGCAAGGCGCCTCAGCCGCGCTTCACCGCGAACGCAGCGAAGGCCTGGCTGGTCGGCATCAGCGACACGGTGTTGATGTTGACGTGCGGCGGCCGGCTGACGATCCAGTGCACGGTGTCGGCGATGTCCTCGGCCGACAGAGGCTGCAGGCCGGCGTAGACCGCCTTGGCCTTGTCGGCGTCGCCGGCGAAGCGCACCAGCGAGAACTCGGTTTCGGCCATGCCCGGCTCGATCTCGCTGACCCGCACCCCGGTGCCGATCAGGTCGGCCTTGAGGTTGAGGCTGAACTGGCGCACGAAGGCCTTGGTGCCGCCGTAGGTGTTGCCGCCGGGATAGGGCCATTCGCCGGCCACCGAGCCGAGATTGACGACGTGGCCGCGGTTGCGCGCCACCATGCCGGGCAGCAGGGCGCGTGTGCAGTACATCAGGCCCTTGATATTGGTGTCGACCATGCGCTCCCAGTCGTCCAGATCGGTGCGGTGCGCAGGCTGCAGGCCCAGGGCCAGGCCGGCGTTGTTGACCAGCACGTCGATCTCGGCAAAATCCGCCGGCAGCGCGGCCACCGCCTGCTCCACGGCGGCGCGGTCACGCACGTCCAGCTCGATCGGCAGCAGATTGGGGCCCAGTTCCTGGCGCAAGGCCTGCAGCCGCTCGAAACGGCGGGCGGTGGCGACAACCTTGGCGCCGTCCGCGGCAAAGCGGCGCGCGATGGCGGCGCCGAAGCCGGCGGAAGCGCCGGTGACGAATACGATCATGGACGGATTCCGGGTGCTGGCGGGGGATTGGAAACGCGAAAGCCTCCGCCGGATTCTACCGGCGAAGGCCCGCGCCCGCCCAAATATCCGCTGTTCCCGCCGGCTCAGGCCGGCGTGGCCAGTCCGTGTGAAACCATCTTCATGACATCGTCGATGACCTGGCGCTCCGGCAGGCGGCCCTGCCACAGACACCAGTGCATGCCGAGGAAATGACCGATGCCCATCAGCGCCCAGGCGCGCGCCTCGGCGTCGCCCGGCGCGATCTCGCCGCGCCGCACCGCCTCGCTCAAGCCCTCGCTGTAGCCCTTGGCCAGCCGCTCGTAGTATTCGCGGAACACCGCCTCGTCGACGAACTGCGCTTCCTGCACGATGCGATACAGGCCCGGATGCTTCTGCGTGAATTCGAGGAAACCCTGCAGGCTGTAGCGCTCGGCTTCCAGGCGGTCGGCGGCTTCGCCGCTGGCGCTGGTCATCTGCTTGCGCAGCTTGCGCCCGATGTCGCGCACCAGCGTGACGAAAATCTCTTCCTTGCTGTGGAAGTACAGGTAGAACGTGCCCTGGCCGACCCCGGCCCGGGTGGTGATGGAACTCACTGAAGCCGCGTGGAAACCTTTGCCGCCGAACTCTTCTTCGGCGGCGCTGAGCAGCTTGCGCCGGGTCGCTTCACCACGAGCGGTCACCGGCACCAGCTCTTTGAGCACCTGGGCCTTCGGCATCATGGCCGCACCAACTCCGTTTCTCTAGGAAAGCCGGAGCTTAAATCATGGATTGGCGGAATTGGCGGCCGTTTCGAGCGCGTGGCGCAGACGCAGCCGTGTTTTCCGATGCACGGTGGTTCCAGGCGGAATTTCGGTCAAGTGCGGTTGGCGGTCCAGCCAGAAATTGCCGCCGCATTGCGTGGCCGCCGCAGCGCTGGCGAGCCAGACCATGGTATCCGCTCCGTACTCCGGCGTACGCAGGAATGGCCGCATCGCGCGGCGCAATTTCGGCGGTGCAGCAATCATGCCCGGCGTATCGACCCAGCCGGGGTGCATTACCTGCACCGCGATGCCGCGCGGCGCCAGGCGCTCGGCCCAGTCCAGGCTCAGCGCCACCAGGCCATGCTTGGCGTGGGCGTAGGCGCGGTTTCCGCTGTAGCGACCCCGGGCGGAGTTGGGGTCGTCCAGCCGCAGCGGCTGCACGGCCATGCCGCCGGAGGCGACATTGATGATGCGCCCGCCCGCGTTCAGGCGCGGCAACAGCGTTTCGGTCAGCAGGTAGGGCGACAGCAGGTTCAGCGCGAAGCTGCGCTCCAGCCCCTCGCCGGTCAGTTCGCGCCGCGGGAACAAGGCGCCGGCGTTGTTGACCAGCACGTCGATGCGCGGCTCGGACTGCAGCAGGCGCCGGCCCAGCGCGCGGGTTTCCGCCATCAGCGACAGGTCGGCGCGCTGCACCGCGACCTCGACGTTGCCGCTGTCGCTGACGATGTCCGCCTTGGTGTCAGCCAGCTTGCCGGCGTCGCGCCCGACCAGCACCAGCCGCGCCCCCAGCCGCGCCAGCCACAGGGCGGCGGCGTGGCCGATGCCGGAGGTGGCGCCGGTCAGCACCACGGTCTGGCCGTCGAGCCGGTCGACGATCGGGCGCAGCCGCGCGGCGCGATGGCCGAAGGCGGTGAACTGCGCCGCGCCGGGCAGCACCGCCCGGTCCAGCAGGTTGCGCCAGGCGCTCGGCGCGGGGGCCGCGTCGGCAGCGGCCAGCGCCCGCCGCAGGCCGGCCATGGCGCGGCGGCTGGCCAGGCTGATGGCCGGCTTCAGCGCCTGCTCGGTCAGGCGGCCGAGATCCCGCAGGGTCAGGTCGGAGGTGTAGATGATGCGGGTGCCGCCGGCCAGCGGCTCGAAGCGGATCTCGTCCAGCGCGCTGAGCCGCTCGCCCTCGCCGCGCAGCAGCACGCGCCGCGGCGGCGCGAACTCCACCACGCGGTAGCGCATCGGCAGCCGCTGCGGCCCGAATTGCACCAGCACCTCGAATTCGGTGCCCGGGCCGAGCGCCCCCGGGGTCAGTTTGCGCGCCCGCGCAGTGGTCGGATCCCAGGCCGGCAGGTTGCGCAAGTCGGCGCTGAAACGGAAGCACTCATGCAGGCCGCGTGGCGAGTCGACGCTCTCCTGCAGGCGGATCACGGCGCCGCGTCAGGAGGCGGCGCGCAGCCGCGCGCGCGTCTCGGCGGCAGGTGGCGGGCCGCTGCGGCGCAGGCCGCTGTCCTTGAGCCAGGCCAGGCAGTCCTCGAACGCGCGGGAGATGCGCGTCTGCATGCGGATGCGTTCCAGCTTGGGCCAGGTGGCGCGCTCGCCGTCGCGGATGTAGCGCTGCAGATCCTCGGCGGTGAGGTTGGCGAACATGCGCATCAGCTGCGCCGGGGTCTGCCGCGGGAAGATGCTGACGTCGCCGCTGTAACGCTGCTGCAGGATGTCATTGAGGGCATCGACGATACGCCCGCCCGCCACGCTCTGGCTGTACTGGCTGGCCACCTTGAGCGCGTCGCGGCCGGTGACGGCGGCGATCTCGCGGGCGAAGCCGATCAGGCCGCGCTTGCGCGGCTCGCGCTCGCGCATGAAGGGCACCACGTGCGGATTGGTCTGGCTGACGATGTAGTGATTGACGTTGTGCAGGCGCGCCAGGCGCAGCATCGGCAGGTCGTTGGCGATGGAGCCGTCGACCCAGCGCTTGCTGCGCATGTACGGCATCGCCTCGCCGCTGTAGTCCAGCGCCTCCAGCATCACCGGCGGGAACACGCCGGGCACGGCGCAGGAGGCCAGCACGGCACTGCGCACGATGACGTTGGGCGCGGTCAGGTAGTTGAGCAGGCGCGGCTGCTGGTTCGGCTCCGCCGGCGACACGGTGACGCCGAGGATGCGGCGGGTGCGCTCGAACGCCTCGAGGAAGCTGCCGGCGTGGACGTTGCGGGTCAGGCAATCCTGCAGCTGGCCCGGGTCCATCAGCGATTTCTGCCTCAGCACCTGGCGCAGACTGACGCCCTGGAAGGCCTGCACGTTGAGATTCTGCGGATCGAAGATCTCCGGCAGCTCCTCGTCGGTGCGGGTGCAGGCCATCGAGGCGATGATCGAACCGGCGGAGGAACCGGAAATGACGCGCGGCAGGATGCCGGCCTCGAACAGCGCCTTGATCACGCCCAGGTGGAACATGCCAAGCGTGGCGCCGCCGGACAGCAGCAGCGCGGAACGGCCGAAGCTGGTGCCGGTGCGCTTGAAGAACAGCACCTTTTCGGCGGCGCTGAAATCGGGGAAATCGCCGACGCAGATATAGTCCAGGCAGCGCGCCGCTTCTTCCAGGTACTCCTCGATCAGGCGCTTGGTGCCGATGCGGCAATAGGTGTAGAGGTGCGGATTGGCGGTGTTGCCAAGATTACCGTGCAGCCCCTCCGCCAGGTCGTGCACCAGGCGCCGCACGTCGCCGGCGCGGCGCAGCTCGCGCATCTGCGCCAGCCGCTCGCGGATCAGCAGGTAGTCGTAGTCCTCGCTCATTTCGTCCTGTTTCCAGGCGTCGCCGCCTTCGAGGCGGTCGAGGTCGAGCGCGATCTCGCGCCAGGAGGCGTAATCCTGGGCGTTGTCGAGGTCCCGGAGGCGGCTGGCGATCAGCTTTTTGGACATGGCGGCGGCGGAAGTGTAGCGGGCTTGCGCGCGGTTTGCGGCAGGGCAGGCAATAATAACCAGGGTCCGCCGACGGTCCGGGGGCGCTGGGGCCATGACCGTCGGCAACGCAGGGGCCTCGACCCGGAAAATTTTTCCCTGTCAAAACAATGGCACGGGCGCCAGTTAGAATGGGCGTTCGCATTACGACCTGACATGAAAGCCGCCCGCGACTACAAATCTCTGCTGCTCGCTGCAATCACCCTGGCGGTGTTCGTCATCGCCATCTGGGTGCTGCACCACAGCCTGGCCAAACTGCGGCTGTCCGACGTGGTCGCCAGCCTGCAGGAGGAGCCCTGGACGCGGGTCGCGGCGTGCCTGTTTTTCAGCTGCTGCAGCTACGGCATGCTGACCTTCTACGACTATCTGGCGGTGCGCGGCGTGCGCCGGCCGCTGCCGTGGCGGCGCGTGGCGCTGCCCTCGTTCATCGCCTTCGCCATCGGCCACAGCGCCGGCCTGTCGTGGCTGTCCGGCGGCTCGGTGCGCTACCGCTGCTACAGCCGGGAAGGGCTCAGCGCGCTGGAGATCGCCGGCGTGGTCGGCCTGGTGTCGGCCACTTTCGCGCTGGGGATCGGCACGCTGCTGGCGCTGTCGCTGCTGCTGGAATCACACCAGGCCGCGCGCATCCTGCATCTGGACCACGGCTGGCAGGCGCGCTTGCTGGGCACGGCGATGCTGATGCTGATCCTCGGCTATCTGTGGCTGACCCAGCGCATCAAGAAGCCGCTGCGCATCCTCGAGCGCGAATTCCACCTGCCGGCGTTCGATATCAGCGCGCGCCAGATCATCGTCGCCAGCATCGACCTGTGCTTCGCCGCGGCCTCGCTCTACGTGCTGCTGCCGGACAATGTGCCGCTGCATTTCTTCAGCTTCGTCGGGCTGTACGTGCTGGCGCTGCAGTCCGGCGTGATCAGCAACGTGCCGGGCGGCGTCGGCGTGTTCGAGACGGTGCTGATCCAGCTGCTGCCGGGCGGCGCCACCGCCGAGCTGGTCAGCGCGGTGCTGCTGTACCGCTTCATCTACTACTTCCTGCCGCTGGTGCTCGGCATCGGCCTGTTCGCCGGCCGCGAGGCCATGCGATGAAGCAATGGCGGTACGCCCAGCAGGCGGCCGAAGCGCTGCGGCCCTGGGTGGAGCGCTTCGCGCCTGCAGTGGCCGCCGGCGCGGTGTTCCTGGCCGGGGTGATCCTGCTGCTGTCCGGCGCCACGCCGGAAATCGACAGCCGCATGGAATGGCTGCGCGGCCTGGTACCGGACCCGGTGCTGGAGCTGTCGCACCTGGTCGGCAGCGCCGTAGGCGTCGGCCTGCTGATCCTGGCGCGCGGCCTGTACCAGCGTCTCGATGGCGCCTGGTGGACCACCATGGTGCTGCTGGCGGGAGGCATCGCCGCCTCGCTGCTCAAGGGCCTGGACTACGAGGAAGCGATCATCCTCTCGGCCGTCGGCCTGGGGCTGTGGGCCACGCGCGACCGCTACTACCGCCGCGCCTCGATGCTCGACCTGCGCTCCTCCGGCGCCTGGGTGGTGGGCATCGTGCTGGTGGTGGGCGCGGCGGTGTGGGTGTCGATGGTGTCCTACCGCGACGTGCAATACGCCCACGAGCTGTGGTGGCAGTTCGCCTTCGACGACGACGCGCCGCGCGTGATGCGCGCGGGGCTGCTGACCATCCTGCTCGCGGCCGGCTACGTGCTGTGGCAGCTGCTCAGCCCGCAGCGCGACGAAGCGGAGCTGCCCGACGCCGCGGCCATGGCCAAGGCCGAAGCCATCGCCATGAGCAGCCAGGACACGCTGTCCTATCTGGCCCTGCTCGGCGACAAGCAGCTGCTGTTCAGCGAGGCCGGCGACGCTTTCATCATGTACCAACGCTCGGGCCGCTCGATGGTGGCGCTGGGCGATCCTTCCGGCAACCCCGAGCGGTTCGAGGAACTGTGCTGGAAATTCCGCGAGCTGTGCGATCGCCATTCGAGCTGGCCGGTGTTCTATCAGGTCAGCTCGGAGCGCCTGCCGCTGTATCTGGACCTGGGACTGGAGCTGGCCAAACTGGGCGAGGAAGCGCGCGTGCTGCTGCCGGAGTTCTCGCTGGAGGGCTCGCGCCGCAGCAGCCTGCGCAACGAATACCGGCGCGGCGCCAAGGAAGGCGCCAGCTTCGGCGTGCTCGGCCCGGAGGAGGTGCAGGCGCAGATGGCGCGCCTGCAGCACATCTCCGACCAGTGGCTGCACAGCAAATCGGCGGCGGAAAAGGGCTTCTCGGTGGGCCGCTTCGACGCCGACTACCTGCGCCGCTTTCCCTGCGCCTGCGTCTATCGCAACGGCCAGATCGTGGCTTTCACCAACCTGTGGCTGTCGCGCGCCCGCGATGAATTCTCCATCGACCTGATGCGCTATGGCAGCGAGGCGCCGCGCGGCGTGATGGACTACCTGTTCATCGAGCTGATGCTGTGGGGCAAGAAGGAAGGCTACCGCTGGTTCAACCTGGGCATGGCGCCGCTGGCCGGCCTGGAAAACCATCCGCTGGCGCCGTTCTGGCACAAGCTGGGCCGCATCGTGCACCGTTACGGCGAAACCTTCTACAACTTCGAAGGCCTGCGTCGTTACAAGGACAAGTTCGGCCCGCAGTGGCGGCCGCGCTACATGGCCTCGCCCGGCGGGCTGGTGCTGCCGCGCGTGCTGCTGGATACCGCGGCGCTGATCGCCGGCGGCGTGCGCGAAGTGGTGTGGAAGTGAGAACGATGAACCGGACACGCTGGCTGGCCTTGTCCCTGATGGCCGCGCTGGCCACCCCCGCGTTCGCCGCCGAACCCGCCGCCAATCAACCGCACGCCGCGAAGGCCGCAGCCGCGCCCGCCACCGCTGCGCCGGGCGTGATCGACCACACGCCGCTGCCGCCCAACGCCGAGCGCCTCGGCCATGGCCGCTTCGATACCGTGGCGGTGTACAAGCCGTCCGGCACGCCGAACAGCTTCGCCCTGTTCCTCTCCGACGACGCCGGCTGGGATGCGGCGATGAGCGACGCCGCCCAGACGCTGGTGGCCAAGGGCGCGATGGTCACCGGCATCGACACGCCCGCCTTCCTGCGCATGCTGGAGCGGCAGCCCGGCACGAATTGCGAGTACGTCGCCGGCGACTTCGAAAACCTCAGCCACTTCGTCCAGGCTTACTACAAGCTGCCCGACTACCTGCCGCCGATCGTGGTCGGCTTCGGCACCGGCGGCGCGCTCGGCTACGCCGAAATGGCCGAGGGTCCCGCCGACGCCACCGGCGGCGCGCTGCTGCTCGGCTTCAAGCCCGGTCTGGACCTGCGCAAGCGGCTGTGCACCGGCAATGCCCTGGCGACCGACCGACACGCGGACAACAGGGGCTACGACGTGCTCGCAGCCAAGGCCGTGGCGACTCCGCTGACCCTGTTCACCGACGCCGGCGGCGAGACCGCAACGAAGAGCTTCGCCGGCCAACTCGGCCAGGCCAGCGCCGTCACCCTGGGCGACGGCACCACCGGCGCGCCGCAGCCCTTCCTCGATGCTTATGCCAGGCTCGCCGCCTCGCTCAAGCCCAGCGCCCCGGCGGCGCCGGCCAGCCTCGATGGCCTGCCGGTGATCGAAGTGCCGGCCAAGGCCGGCGTGCCGCAGACCGACGCCTTCGCCATCCTGATCAGTGGCGACGGCGGCTGGGCCGGCCTGGACCAGGAAGTGGCCGGCGCGCTGTCGGCCCAGGGCATCCCGGTGGTGGGGGTGGATTCGCTGCGCTATTTCTGGACGCCGCGCACGCCCGAGTCCGCCGCCGCCGACACCGACCGCATCATCCGCTACTACCTCACCCACCTGAATAAGCAGCAGGTGCTGCTGCTCGGCTACTCGCAGGGCGCCGACGTGATGCCCTTCATCATCAACCGCCTGCCGGCGGAAACGCGCAAACGCGTGGCCCTGGGCGCGGTGATGGGCCTGTCCGAACACGCGCTGTTCGAGTTCCACGTCGGCAACTGGGTCAACGCCACCCAGGACCAGGGCCTGCCGACGGCGCCGGAAATGGAGCGGCCCGAAGACATCCCGATGCTGTGCATCTACGGCGAGGGCGAGACCGACACGCTGTGCCCCAAGCTCAATCCGCAGAAGGTGCACGTGGTGAAGCTGCCCGGCGGCCACCATTTCGGCGGCGACTACCAGCGGCTGGCGCGTGAAATCCTCGGCGTGGCCAAGCTGCCGACGATGGCCGCGGACGCCGCCCCGGCCTCAGGCCCGCAAACTTCCGCCGCCGCCGGCGATCAAACCGAAACATCCAACGAGGAAGGATTCACCATGCTCACGTTCCATGTGCTGCTCACGCCGCTGCTGTCGCTGATCGCCGGCATCCTGATCCTGGTGATGCCGCGCCTGCTCAATTACATCGTGGCGATCTACCTGATCGCGGTGGGCGCGCTGGGGCTGATTCACTTCCATTGAGGCGGCGGGACAAGCGAGCAGAACCGGACGGCGGCATCCGGAGTGCCGGCCTGCGTTACCGACGCCGCGGGAGAAAGCTGTACCGGGTATGTCCCGGCCCCGCCGTCCCATCCGTTTCCGCGGTCAGTTCCCCGGAATCTTCAGCGTGCTGCCGACGCGCAGCAGGTCGGCGTCGCCCAGGCCGTTGACCTGGCGCAGCGCCGACACCGAGGTCTGGTAGCGCTTGGCGATGCTCCCCAGCGTCTGGCCGGAGCGGACCTTGTGCAGGCGCAGCCGGGCGGACTTGCGCTCGGTGGCGGGATGCACTGCGGCCTTGACCACGTGCGCCTCGGGCACGTCGGCCGAGGCCACCACGGTGGTCGGGGCATCGTGCGGCGGGATCTTCACCATGCTGCCGGCGCGCAGGCGGGCGCCGCTGCGCAAGCCGTTGGCGGCCAGGATGGCCTGCTGGCTGACGCCGAAGCGGTGCGCCAGCCGGGCCACCGACTCGCCGCGCTCCAGGCGGTGCAGCACGTAGTACTGGCGCTGGTGCTCGAAGCGCTGGTCGGCACCGAGCGAGGCGTAGGCCAGCTTGAAGCGGTCGGCGGCGCCGGCCGGCACGCGGATCAGGTGGCCGGGCGGCACGTACAGGCGGCCATCGACCACCTCGTCGTTGTAGGCCGGGTTGAGCGTGCGGAAGGTGGTGGCGTCGGCGTTGCTCAGGCGCACCAGCGTGCTGTAGGGCACGTAGTCGCGCGTCTCCACCGTCTCGAACTGCGTCGGCGCGTCTCGCTGCAGGTCGGCGAAGTGCTTGCGCCAGTCGCGCTCGACGTCGCTGGCGGCGAGGAACTCGGCGTAGAAGTTGCGCGAGGCGAAGCCGAAGCTGTCGCTGCTGTAGCGCTGCAACAGGTCGTCCAGCGTGCTGCCGTTGACCTTGGCCAGGCCGCGCGCCACGCCGCCGCGGCCGTGGTTGTAGGCGGTGACCGCCAGCGGCCAGCTTTGCAGCGCGTTGTAGTCGTCGCGCAGGTGGCGCGCCGCCGCGTCGGTGGAGAACCAGGGGTCGCGGCGGTCGTCGGCGATCTCGTCCAGGCGCATGTAGATGCGCGCCGAGGACGGCATGAACTGCCACAGGCCGGCGGCGCCGACCTTGGAATAGGCCTGCAGGTTGAACGAGGATTCCACCAGCGGCAAGCGCGTCAGCCGGGTCGGCAGGCCGTAGGAGGCGAAAATCTGCTCCATCTGCGGCAGGTAGCGGCCGGCGACCTGCAGCGCATGGGCGGTGCGCTCGCGCAGGCCACGCTGCACGCGGAAGCTGCCGATGGCGTCGCGGAAACGGTGCGGATCCTGGCTGTCGGCGTACATCATGTAGACGCGGTGCTCTTCCGCGTCCATCTTCTCCGGCGTGGCCTGCAGTTCGTCGACGCGCTTGAGCAGCTCGTCGATCTGCTGCTTGGCGTGGCCTTCGGCGCGGCCCTTGAGCAGGCTCAGCTGCACTGCGTCGAGCGTTTCGGCCTGAGTGCTGAAATCCAGCACCTGATAGACCTTGCGCACGTCGTCGATGGAATGAACGATGCTCTGGTTCTCCGAGTACTCGGAGAACACCCTGGTCCAGAACTCCACCTGCGGCCGGAGGATCGGCAGGTGCGGGAAGTGGGGATCGTCCTGCAGCACCAGCGGCTGCTGCGGCGCAACGCCGGGCAGGACCACCTGGCCCGGGCTCGGCGGGGAGGACGCCGGGCCGGCGGCCGGGGCCGTGACGGGGGCGCCGGCCGGATTCGCCACGGCGGCGTTCGCTGCCGGCGCCGCCTGCTGTTGCGGCGCGACGGCGGTGCCGGCGAGGCCATCGGCGAGATGCAGGGCCGGGGTGGAGGCCGGCGGCGCGGCCGCGGCGGCAGCCTGTGCCGGGGCGGGGGGCTGCGGCGCGGCGGCGGGATCGGCGGCAGCCGCGCCCGCTCCGATCAATGCGAATAGGCACAGCAGTTTCGTCATCATCGTTCCCGTCGTCGCCCCCCGGCGAATTGAGCCTGCTAACGCTCCTTTGGTCGCCGCGGTCAAAGGAGTGTTAGCAGGCCCCGGAACGCTTGCGCCGATCTCGCATTGATATTAGCCGCAAGCATCCTGCCGCATCAACGGATTAGCGCGAAGACTTGCGAACCTTCTGACGGAAGGTTGCGGCCCCGCGGCGCAGCCACCGTGGACAGGCGACGATGATGCCGGCACGGGGCCTTGGCCGGCCGGCGAATCCGGTAAGCTGCGCCATCCACCGATGGAAGTCCCCATGGCCCAGCCGTACCCGCCGATCGAACCCTACCGCACCCACCGCATCCAGGTCTCCGCCATCCACGAGATCTATGCCGAGGAGTGCGGCAATCCCAATGGCCGCGCGGTGGTGTTCGTGCACGGCGGGCCCGGCGGCGGCTGCGAACCCTGGCACCGCCAGTTCTTCGACCCGAAGCGCTACCGCATCGTGCTGTTCGATCAGCGCGGCTGCGGCCGCAGCACGCCGCACGCCGAGCTGCGCGAGAACACCACCGGCGACCTGGTGGCGGACATGGAACGCATCCGCAATCTGCTCGGCATCGACCAGTGGGTGGTGTTCGGCGGCTCCTGGGGCAGCACGCTGGGCCTGGCCTACGCCCAGGCCCACCCGCAGCGCACCCGCGCGCTGGTGCTGCGCGGCATCTTCCTGCTGCGGCCGGAGGAAATCCGCTGGTTCTACCAGGAGGGCGCCAACTGGATCTATCCGGACGCCTGGGAGCACTACCTGGCGCCGATTCCGCAATCCGAGCGCGGCGACCTGGTGGCGGCCTACCACCGCCGCCTGACCAGCGAGAACACCGCGGTGCGGCGCGAAGCGGCCCGCGCCTGGAGCACCTGGGAGGGCGCCACCAGCAAGCTGCTGCAGAGCGAGGACATGATCGCGCGCTATGCCGGTGACAATTTCTCCGAGGCCTTCGCCCGCATCGAGTGCCACTACTTCGTCAATGGCGGCTTCTTCGACTCGCCCAACCAGCTGCTGGAGAACGTCGACCGCATCCGCCATATCCCGGCCGTGATCGTGCAGGGCCGCTACGACGTGGTCTGCCCGCTGAAGTCGGCCTGGGACCTGCACCGCGCCTGGCCGGAAGCGACCTTCAGCGTGGTGCCCGACGCCGGCCACGCCGCGTCCGAGCACGGCACGCTGAGCCGACTGATCGAAGCGGCGGACCATTTCGCGCGGCTCTGAAGAGGTCTTGTCCGTGTACCTCGACGCCGCGCTGGCCTACGTCCATTTCCTGTGCATCATCACCCTGGCGGCATTGATGGCGGCCGAGGCGGCGCTGCTGCGCCCGGCCCTGATCGGGCACAGCGCGCGCTGGCTGGCGCGGCTGGACGCCGGCGTGGGCGGATCGGCGGCGGCGGTGCTGGCCAGCGGGCTGTCGCGGGCGGTGTGGGGCGCCAAGGGCTGGACCTACTACGCCCACAACCCGGTGTTCCACGCCAAGATCGGCGTGTTCCTGCTGATCGCGCTGCTGTCGATCGTGCCCACCGTGCGGTTCTTCCGCTGGGCCAAGGCGTTGCGTCTCGACCCTGCGTACACGGTGCCGCCGGCCGAGCTGAAACAGGCGCGGCGCTACGTGCTGATCGAATTGCACCTGCTGGTGCTGCTGCCCCTGTTCGGCGTGATGATGGCCCGCGGGCTGCGCTTTTGAGGCTGGTGCCGTGATCAAAGCGCGCTCGATCGTCTGAGAAGTCCATCCACAGCCACCGGATTCTTCGCCACGCGCGGGTGCGCGCATCTGAAAGCCGGCGGCTTCACTTCAGTGGAATGCCCTCGTCCTGCTTCACCGCGTCCAGCACCAGGCTGGAACGCACGTCCTTCACGCCGGGCAGGCCGATCAGCACCTTCATCGAGAATTCGGCGAAGGCCTGCAGGTCCGGCACCATCACGTGCAGCAGGAAGTCCAGGTCGCCGGTCATGACATAACAGGCGCGCACCTCGGGCTGCCGCTTGATGGCGTGCTCGAAGGCCTCGGTGACGTCCTTGGACTGGCGCTCGATGCTGACCCGGACGAAGGCCTGGATACGCTGTCCCAGCGCCGCCGGGCTGAGCACGGCGGCGTAGCGCTCGATCACGCCCTCGTCTTCCAGCCGGCGCAAGCGCCGCTGGCAGGCGGTGGGCGACAGCGACACCTTCTCCGCCAGCTCCACCACCGGCATGCGGCCGTTGCGCTGCAGCTCGCGCAGTATGCGCAGGTCGGTGCGGTCCAGGTCGGTTTGCACGTTTTACCTATGATTTGGCAATTTAGTAGTGAAAAGCTGCACAGATACTACCTTTCCGGTGTGAATTGGCCAAGAAAGCGCGGCATTTTCCCGCTACAGTGTCTCTTTAGGCGGCTTGCCGCCGGAGGAGCTCGTGGCCAAGCAGACCCGATACGTTTCGCCGCTGCCCGACGCGTCCGGCCAGATCCGTTATTCCGACCAGGAAAACGCCATCTGGGCGGAGCTGTTCGCGCGGCAGAAGCAGGCGATCCGCGGCAAGGCCTGCGATGAATTCATGCACGGCCTGGATCTGCTCGGGCTGCCAGAGGACCGCGTGCCGCAGCTGGGCGAGGTGTCCGGGAAGCTGCGCCGCGAGACCGGCTGGGAAGTGGCGCTGGTGCCGGCGCTGATTCCGTTCTCCGAATTCTTCGCCCTGCTCGCCGACCGCAAGTTCCCGGCGGCCACCTTCGTGCGCACCCGCGAGGAGCTGGACTACCTGCAGGAGCCGGACATCTTCCACGAGATCTTCGGCCATACGCCGCTGCTGACCAACCGCTACTTCGCCGATTTCACCCACGCCTACGGCAAGCTGGGACTCGCCGCCAGCCGCGAGGACCGCGTCTACCTGGCGCGCATGTACTGGTTCACGGTGGAGTTCGGCCTGCTGCAGAAGCCCGGCGAGGGCCTGCGCATCTACGGCGGCGGCATCCTGTCCTCGATCGGTGAAACCGAGTACGCCTTCAACGGCGGCCAGGCGCAGCGCCGCCCGTTCGATATCCTCGATGCGCTGCGCACACCCTATCGCATCGATATCATGCAGCCGCTGTACTACGTCATCGAAGACCTGCGCCAGCTGTTCGAACTGACGCAGCGCGACATCATGGGACTGGTGCAGCAGGCCAAGCGCCTGGGCCTGCACGCGCCGCTGTTTCAGCCCAAGGACAAGGCGGCGGCGGCATAAGCCAGCGGCAGCCGCTTGAGCGCCCCGTCATTTGGGCGTATCAAGCATTCACCAGCTTCACCCGCGCGGATCAGGCCGCGCCCCCCGGAGATCAATGATGGGCCAGCACCACAGCAACCCGCTGCACACCGACGGCTTCGAATTCGTCGAATTCACCGCGCCCAACCGCGCCGGCATCGAGCAGCTGCACCAGCTGTTCGAGCTGCTCGGCTTCACTGCGGTGGCGCGCCACCGCAGCAAGGACGTGACCCTGTTCCGCCAGGGCGACATCAACTTCCTGGTGAACGGCACGCCGTACACCCACTTCGCCCAGTTCGCGCAGGCCCACGGCCCTTCCGCCTGCGCTATGGGCTGGCGCGTCAAGGACGCGCCCAAGGCCTACGCCTACGCCGTGTCGCAGGGCGCGGTGCCGTTCGACACCAAGCCCGGTTTCATGGAGCTGAACCTGCCGGCGGTGTATGGCATCGGCAACAGCGTGCTCTACTTCATCGACCGCTACGACAGGGGCGGCGCAGGCGCCGACCGCCACAGTGGCCTGACGATCTATGACGTGGACTTCGCGCCGATCCCCGGCACGGAACAGCACCCCAAGGGAGTCGGCCTGAAGCTGCTCGACCACCTGACCCACAACGTCGAGAAGGGCAACATGGACGTGTGGGCCGGCTTTTACGAGCGCATCGCCAACTTCCGCGAGATCCGCTACTTCGACATCGAGGGCAAGCAGACCGGCCTGGTGTCGCGCGCGCTGACCAGCCCCTGCGGCAAGCTGCGCATCCCGATCAACGAGAGCGCCGACGACAAGAGCCAGATCGCCGAGTTCATCCGCGACTACCGCGGCGAGGGCATCCAGCACCTGGCGCTGGCCACCGACGACATCTACGCCACGGTCACCGCGCTGCGCCAGCGCGGCGTGGTGTTCATGGACACGCCGGAAACCTACTACGAGAAGATCGAAAGCCGGGTGCCGGGCCACCACGAAAACGTGGCGCGCCTGAAGGACCTGCGCCTGCTGATCGACGGCAGCGTGCAGGACGGCATCCTGCTGCAGATCTTCACCTCCACCGTGATCGGCCCGATCTTCTTCGAGATCATCCAGCGCAAAGGCAACGAAGGCTTCGGCGAGGGCAACTTCAAGGCGCTGTTCGAATCGATCGAGGAAGACCAGATCCGGCGCGGCGTGCTGAGCAGGGAAACGGCGTAGCCGCCGGCGCAGGGCCGGGGGAACTGCCGCCGACGGCACGGGCCTGGTCTGTGCCGGGCGCCTTCAGACCCGGCGTGCCGAAGGGCGCGGCGCGCCCTTTTCTGCCGGAGCGGTGCGTAAAGATGCGTAAAACAAACCGGTCTGAAGTTGCGGAGAACGCGGCGCGGCCCGACAGTAGCGGGATGTCACGCATTTTGATCGCCGACGACGACCGTGAGCTGTGCGCGCTGCTGGCCGATTACCTGCGACGCGAAGGCTTCGAGGTCGACACCGTGCATGACGGTGAAGCGGCGCTGACGCGCCTGCGCGACGCCGCGCAGCGCCCGGAACTGCTGATCCTCGACGTGATGATGCCCGGCAGCGACGGCCTGGAGACGCTGCGCGAACTGCGCCAGCAGCACCGCCTGCCGGTGATCATGCTGTCGGCGCGCGGCGAGCCGGTGGACCGCGTGGTCGGCCTGGAACTGGGCGCCGATGACTACCTGTCCAAGCCCTGCCTGCCGCGCGAGCTGCTGGCGCGGGTGCGCGCCCAGCTGCGGCGCCAGACGCTGCCGGCCGCCGACGAACTCAATCTCGGCCCGCTGCACCTGCACCCGGCCGAGCGGCGCGCCTCGGTGGAGGGCCAGGAACTGCGCCTCACCGGCGCCGAATTCGCGCTGCTGCTGACGCTGGCGCAGCACGCCGGCGAGGTGGTGGGCAAGGCCACCCTGACGCGCCTGGCGCTGGGCCGCGAGATCGAACGCTTCGACCGCAGCGTCGACGTCCATGTCAGCCGCCTGCGGCGCAAGCTGGCCGAGGCTTCGGCCAGCGCGCCGGCGATCGAGGCGGTGCGTGGCGCCGGCTACCTGCTGATCGCGCAGCGGCCCTGAATCTCCATTGAGTGCCCTTTACCGCCGCCTGCTGCTGTGGTTCTGCGCGGCCAACGTCATCACCCTGCTGGTCAGCGTCGCGGTGACCGGGCGCATCGCCCACCATGCCTACGGCGGCGAGCTGGACTGGGCAGCGCTGGCGCAGAGCGCCGACGCGGCCTATGCCAAGGGCGGGCGCGCTGCGCTGCAGGACTGGGCGCTGGCGCAGCGGCACGACGAGCACATCCAGGCGACGCTGTTCGAGGACGACGTCAACCTGCTCGACTGGCCGCTGCCGCCGCCGCTGGCCCGGCACCTGCCGCAACTGCTGGCCAGCGACAGCATCGTGCTGCGGCCGGTGCCGGAAGTGCTGCTGGTCGGCCAGCGCGTGGTGGGCGGCGACAAGACGCCGCGGCAGCTGGTGCTGATCCGCGGCCCGCGGCCGCAGCATGCCAAGCTGGAACTGCTGCTGGGCGTGCAGATCGTGCTGTCGCTGCTGGTCATCGGCGCGGTCGGCTGGTGGGTGGCGCGCAGCATCGCGCGCCCGGTTGCGGCGCTGCAACAGGCGGCGCAGCGCATGGCCACCGGCGACCTGTCGGCGCGCGTCGGCGGGCGCTATCCGCAGGCGCGCGATGAGCTGGGGCTGCTGGCGCGCGAGTTCGACCACATGGCCGGCCGCATCGAGGCCCTGGTGGAACACGCGCGCGGCGTGCTGCAGGACGTGTCGCACGAGCTGCGCTCGCCGCTGGCGCGCCTGCAGCTGATCCTGGAACTGGCGCGGCAGGAATCCGGCAGCGCCGCGGCCACGCACTTCCAGCGCGCCGAGCAGGAGATCGCACGGCTCGACCAGCTGATCGGCGAGCTGCTGGCGCTGTCACGCATGGAAGCCGACCTGCCGGGCATGACGCGGGAGACGGTGGACCTCGGGGCGCTGGCCGGCGACTGCATCGCCGCCGCCGCGCTCGACGCGCAGGCGCAGGCCGTGCAGCTGCGCCTGGAGGCCGCCGAGCCGCTGGAAGTGCCCGGCAACGCGCAGCTGCTGGCGCGGGCGCTGGACAACCTGCTGTCCAACGCCATCAAGTTCGGCGGCGGCGGCGAAGTGCTGCTGCGCCTGGCGCGGCGCGACGGACTGGCCGAACTGAGCGTGCGCGACCACGGCCCGGGCGTGCCGGAGGCCGATCTGGGCAAGCTGTTCCGGCCGTTTTTCCGCGGCGCCAATGCGACGCGCGCCGACGGCCAGGGCCTGGGCCTGGCCATCGTCGAGCGCATCGCCCACGCCCACGGCGGACAGCTCAGCGCCGCCAATGCCGCCGGCGGCGGGCTGTGCGTCACACTGTCGCTGCCACTGGTCGCGGCCGACGCCGGCAGCGGCGCGGCCTAGGGCCTGTTAACACGGATTGGGTCGCTGCGACGGCGGCTATTTTTGCGCAGCGCTTAGTCG
>CAYVKA010000014.1:0-12470 GCA_964451925.1 uncultured Nevskia sp.
ATGACCTCCGTCGCAGCGCCCCAATGATTGACAACAGACCCTAGTATCGCCGATACCATTCAGGCCGTGTTCCCACGGTGCGCGCGAGCCCCGGCGGCCGGCCTCCGTTACAATTCGCGCCCGGCCCCCGCTGTTGCGGCGGCACCCCCTGTCTACACCCCATTCAGCGCGCCAGAAGCCATGAGCCAGTACGTCTACACCATGAACAAGGTCGGGAAGACCGTCCCGCCCAAGAAAGAGATCCTGCGGGACATCTCCCTGTCCTTCTACCCCGGCGCCAAGATCGGCGTGCTGGGCTACAACGGCGCCGGCAAATCGACCCTGCTGCGCATCATGGCCGGCGTCGACAAGGAGTTCAGCGGCGAGGCGCGGCCGATGCCCGGCCTGAAGATCGGCTACCTGCCGCAGGAGCCGCAACTCGATCCGAACAAGACCGTGCGCGGCAACGTCGAGGAGGCGGTGTCGGACATCACCAACGCCCAGGCCGAGCTGGACAAGGTCTACGCCGCCTACGCCGAGCCGGACGCCGATTTCGACAAGCTCTCCGCCCGCCAGCAGGAACTCGAAGGCATCCTCGCCGCCAGCGACGGCCACAACCTGGACGTGATCCTGGACAAGGCCGCCGAAGCGCTGAACCTGCCGCCCTGGGACGCCGACGTCACCAAGCTGTCCGGCGGCGAGCGGCGCCGCGTGGCGCTGTGCCGCCTGCTGCTGTCCAAGCCGGACATGATCCTGCTCGACGAGCCGACCAACCATCTGGACGCCGAGTCGGTGGCCTGGCTGGAGAAGTTCCTCAACGACTTCCCCGGCACCATCATCGCCGTCACCCACGACCGCTACTTCCTCGACAACGTCGCCGGCTGGATCCTGGAACTGGACCGCGGCTACGGCATTCCCTGGCAGGGCAACTACTCCAGCTGGCTGGAGCAGAAGGAAAAGCGCCTGGAGCAGGAGCAGAAGGCCGAGGACGCCCATACCAAGGCGATGAAGGAAGAGCTGGAGTGGGTGCGCAAGAACCCCAAAGGCCGCCAGTCCAAGTCCAAGGCGCGCGTGCAGGCTTACGAGGAACTGGCTTCGCAGGAATTCCAGAAGCGCGCCGAGACGCGCGAACTGTACATCCCGCCCGGCCCGCGCCTCGGCGACCTGGTGGTCGAGGTCAACGAGGTCAAGAAGTCCTACGGCGGCCGCACCCTGTACGAGGGCCTCACCTTCAAGGTGCCGCGCGGCGCCGTGGTCGGCATCATCGGCGCCAACGGCCGCGGCAAGACCACCCTGTTCCGCATGCTGCTGGGGCAGGAAAAGCCCGACGCCGGCACCATCCGCATCGGCGAGACGGTGAAGTTCGCTTACGTCGACCAGTCGCGCGACGCGCTGGAAGGCGACAAGACGGTGTTCCAGGAAATCAGCGGCGGCAACGACATGATCCGCGCCGGCAGCTTCGAAATGCCTTCGCGCGCCTACATCGGCCGCTTCAACTTCAAGGGCGAGTCACAGCAGAAGCGCATCAAGGACCTGTCCGGTGGCGAACGCAACCGCCTGCACCTGGCCAAGCTGCTGCTGGCCGGAGGCAACGTGCTGCTGCTCGACGAGCCGACCAACGACCTGGACGTGGAAACCCTGCGCGCGCTGGAGGAAGCCGTGCTGGCCTTCGCCGGCTGCGCCATGATCATCTCGCATGACCGCTGGTTCCTGGACCGCGTCGCCACACACATCCTTGCGTTCGAGGACAGCGGCGAGGTGGTGTTCCTGGAAGGCAACTACCGCGAGTACGAGGACGATTTCCGCCGCCGCACCGGCTCCGAGCCCGGCGTCAACCGCCGCTCGCGCCACAAGAAGCTGGCATAGGCCGGCTTTGTTTCAACAGTCCAGGGCATGGATGCCCTCGACTTGTGCAGGACCTGCATGCTCACACAAAAAAGCGCGGCACCTCGCGGCACCGCGCCAATCACAGCGTCCCCGAATGGTTCGGCGGACGCTTTCCGCCCCTGGGTCACACTAGGGTGATGATCGCTCCTGGCGTATCCCCAGACTGAGGGGTGGGTCACGCTTTGCGGGCGCAAACTGTGCGCTGGTTCACGGAGAAGTGGTACAAATGGCCGACGATCAAGCCCTCGCCTACCGCTGGCGCGACGCTGCGCTGCAGCCGATCGCCTTCCCCTCGCATGTGCGCCTGGATGACTTGCTCGGCATCGAGCGGCAGAAGGCCGAACTGCTCGACAACACCCGCCGCTTCGTCGCCGGGCGCCCGGCCAACCATGCCCTGCTCACCGGCAGCCGCGGTACCGGCAAGTCCTCGCTGGTGAAGGCCCTGCTGGGCGAGTTCAGCGGCCAGGGCCTGCGCCTGGTGGAAGTGCACCCGCACGACCTCACCGACCTGCCCGACGTGGTGGCGCCGCTGCGCGAGCGCGCCGAGCGCTTCCTGCTGTACGTGGATGATTTCAGCGTGGCGCAGAACGACCCGGCGCTGGCGGCGCTGAAGGCGGCGCTCGACGGCGGCATCGAGGAGCCGCCGGACAATGTGCTGATCTATGCCACCAGCAACCGCCGGCACCTGATGCCGGAGTACCGCAGCGAGAACGAGGAATTCAAGTTCGTCGATGGCGAACTGCACCCGGGCGAGTCGTCCGAGGACAAGATCGCGCTGTCCGAGCGCTTCGGCCTGTGGCTGTCGTTCCCGCCGTTCAACCAGGACATGTACCTGCAACTGGTGCGTCTGCACCTGCAGCGGCTCGGCCATCCCGCCTGGGACGAGGAGACCGAAAAAGCCTCGCTGCGCTGGGCCCTGGCACGCGCCTCGCGTTCCGGACGCGTCGCGCACCAGTTCGCGCGCAGCTGGGCCGGCCGGCACACCGGCTGATGCCGCCGCGGCGCCGCGCGACGTAGAGGCCAGCAGCACCGTCGCGGCGCTGTTCCGATCCGGCACAGCGCCGCGATCCCGCGCCACCATGTGCGCTGCTTGGCAGCGCGGCTTTGCCGCCGGCTGCCGGCCACCCGTAAGATCGGTGGCGCCGTCCGACCCCGCCGGAGACCTGCCGCGATGCCGCCAACCGAAGAACCCGTATTGCCGCGGGAGGATGAAGTGCGCCGGCTCAGCCTGGCGCTGCGCCAGCGCGCGCCCTCGGACGGTTTCAAGCTGCTGCAGGACAAGCCGGACGCGCTGGTGGCGGCCGCGCTGGGCGGGCTCGACCCGGCGACGCGCAAGGCCCTGCTGGAGCGCTACAGCGAGACCCAGCGCATCGCGCTCCGCGCCATCGACACGCGGCTGCACGCCCAGGCGGAAGCGGCGCAACAGCACCACTATCACCATGAGGACAGTGTCGGCGTATTGATGACGCCACCGGATGCGGTGTTTGCGCTGGGCGTCAGCGTCGAGCAGATCGTGGCGCGGGTGCGCGAGCTGGCGCAGCGCCAGGTGCTGGTGATCTACGCCTACGTGGTCGACGCGGAGGACCGCCTGCAGGGGCTGGTGACGATGCGCGACCTGCTGCTGGCCGCGCCGCAGGCGCGGGTCGAGGAGGTGATGCTGGCCCATCCGTTCGCGCTGCACCCGCAGATGACGGTGGAGGACGCCATGCACGAAACGGCGCGCCGCCACTATCCGCTCTACCCGGTATGCAACGACAGCGGCGAGCTGCTCGGCACCGTGTCCGGCGCCGCGCTGTTCGAGGCGCGGGCCTACGAGATCAGCGCGCAGAGCGGCCTGATGGTGGGCGTGGACAGCGAGGAGCGGCTGCTGTCGCCGTGGCTGCGCAGCCTCAAGCTGCGCCATCCCTGGCTGCAGGTCAACCTTCTCACCGGCCTGGTGGTGGGCTTCATCGTCAGCCTGTTCAGCGGCACGCTGAGCCAGCTGGTGATCCTCACCGCCTTCCTGCCGATCCTGTCCAGCGTCGCCGGCAACACCGGCTGCCAGACCCTGGCGGTGACGCTGCGCGGCATCGCCCTGGACGAGTACAAGAGCGGAGTCGCCGGCCCCCTGCTGCGCAAGGAGCTGCTGCTCGGGGCGCTCAACGGCGCCATCATCGGCCTGGTGGCCGGGCTGGTGATGTACTTCTACGCCAGCAGCGAGCACAGCGCCCATCCCTGGCGCACCGCCCTGGTGGTGCTGCTGGCCATGACCGGGGCCTGCCTCAGCGGCGGCGTCGCCGGCGTGACGGTGCCGTCGCTGCTGCGCCGCTTTGGCGCCGACCCCGCCACGGCTTCCAGCATCTTCCTCACCACCACCACCGACATCGTCGGCATCAGCCTGTTCCTGGGCCTGGCCACGGCCATCCTGATCTAGCAAGCCGCACGCGCGCTATGCTGTGGGCCTACGCTGGCGCCCGCCATGGCCCGGTCCGCGGGCCGGGGCGCCACCAGCCAGACAAAGGGGTGACCATGATTCCTCGCAAGATCTGCCGGCTGCTGCTGGCCGCCTGTCCGCTGACGGCCCTGCTGGCCGCCATGCCGCCGGCGCTCGCTGCCGACGCGGCGCAGAACGGCCAGTGGGCCGCGTTCCTCGACAGCTACCAGGAAGGCTACTTCGCCGCCGAACCGGCGTTTGCGGTGCAGCAGGGCCGCCACGAATTCGACGGCAAGCTGCCTGACTGGAGTGCCGCCGGCATCGCCCGTGAAGTCGCCTGGTTCAAGGCGCAGCGCAAGCAGGCGCAGGCGTTCAGGCCCTCGGCGCTGTCGCCGCAGCAACGCTTCGAGCGCGAATACCTGCTGGCGCGCATCGACGGCGAGGTGTTCTGGCGCGACGAGGCGCAGGCGCCGTTCCGCAATCCGGCCTTCTACCTCGACGGCAGCTTCGACCCGAGCGTTTACTTCGAGCGGCCTTACGCGCCCCTGGAAACACGCCTGAAAGCGTTCACCGGCTATCTCAGGGCAATGCCCGCGGCCGCGGCGCAGATCCGCGCCAACCTGAAGACTCCGCTGCCGAAGACCTACGTGGCGCGCGGCATCGCCGCCTTTTCCGGCTACGCCGACTTCTTCCGCCATGACGCGCCGCAGGCCTTCGCCGGCGTCACCGACCCGGCGCTGCAGGCCGAGCTGAAAGCCGCCACCGAACCCGCCGCCGAGGCCATGCAGGGCCTGGCCGACTGGCTCAAGTCTGAGCAGCCCAAGGCCACCGACAAATTCGCCCTCGGCCCCAAGCGCTTCGCCGACATGCTATGGCGCACCGAGCGCGTGCGCACACCGCTGGCCGAACTGGAGAAAGTCGGCAAGGCCGACCTGGCGCGCAATCTGGCGGCGCTGAAGGAAGCCTGCGCCGCGGTGCTGCCCGGCGGCGGCATCGAAGCCTGCATCGCCAAGGTCGAGGCCGACAAGCCGCAGGGTGGCGCCGTGGAAGGCGCGCGGGCGCAACTCGACCAGCTGCGCCAGTTCATCGTCGACAGGAACCTAGTCACCATCCCCAGCGACGAAAAGGCCCTGGTCAACGAGGCGCCACCCTACCAGCGCTGGAACTTCGCCTATATCAACATCGCCGGCCCCTACGACAAGGGCATGCCCTCCACCTACTACATCGCCCCGCCCGACCCGAGCTGGAGCAAGGCCGAGCAGGACGCCTATGTGCCGGGCAAGGCGATGCTGCTGTTCACCTCGGCGCACGAAGTCTGGCCCGGCCACTTCCTGCAGTTCCTGCATGCCAACCGCTCGCCGTTCCGCTTCGGCCAGATCTTCGTCGGCTACGCCTATGCCGAAGGCTGGGCGCACTACACCGAGGAAATGATGTGGGAAGCCGGCCTCGGCGACGGCGCCGCCGACATCCACGTCGGCCAGTTGTCCGAAGCCCTGCTGCGCGACGTGCGCTTCCTCTGCGCCATCGGCATGCACACCCGGGGCATGACGGTGCAGACCTGCGAAACCATGTTCCGCGAACAGGCTTACCAGGACGCCGGCAACGCCCGCCAGCAGGCCGCCCGCGGCACCTACGATCCGGCCTACCTGAACTACACCCTGGGCAAGCTGATGATCCGCAAGCTGCGCTCTGACTGGACCGCCAGCCACGGCGGCCGCGAAGGCTGGCATGAGTTCCACGACCAGTTCCTGTCCTACGGCGGCCCGCCGATCCCGCTGGTGCGCGAGCAGATGCTGCCGAAGGACAAGGGCGGCTTGTTCTGAGATCGGCTCACCCTGTGCGCCAGGACTGGCGATGGCGTGCATGGCGCGGTCGACGCACGGTGGCGGATGCGTAGGTCGGCTCAAGCCGAAGGCGGAGCCGACAGGTTCAGCTGGCTTTTGATGGGCTTTCGACGTGGCCTCCCGTCTGGCTGCGCCGAGCATCGGAGACCGCGGCGTCAGGGCCGGCGCGTGTGTTCGCGCCGGGCGAGGCATGGATGCCGAAACGGGCGACAAGCGCAGGGAACCGTCCAATCGCGCCAGCGATTGGACGGCGCAGACATCGGGAAATGTTCTTCGCCTACTTTCTTGCGTCAAGAAAGTAGGGCCGCCGGCAGGGTTGTGCCGGGGGTACTGCTGATGTGAACAGGGCAACCCGGATGCCGTTTCACTCCATCCGGCTTGCTGTGCGGCAAATCCGTCGGAGTCCGCTGCGCTCAGCGCAAGCCCGCCGCCTTCTTGCGCGGCCGCGCCGCCACCGAAAACCCATGCCCATGCTCCAGCAGGTATTCCAGCCAGCGCGACAGCATGTGATTGCGCGCCCACTGGTCATGCAGGAACCTCCCCGCCTCGGGATCGCCCTCTTCCACCGCCAGCCAGGGCAGCCGCCTGCCGCAATGCAGCGCCTCCGCCACCCGCGCATCGCGGTAGACCTTGATCCACATGTCGGGCTCCAGCCGCCTGCCCTCCGGCGTGTTGAACTCGTAGGTCAGCCGCAACTCCGAGGTATACGGCGCCCGCTCGACCATGGTCAGGATCAGCGGCAGGTCGGTGGGGCTGCGCGACACCGCCCGCTCGAACGGCAACTCCAACTCCGGCACCAGCCGCTCCAGCAGCTGGTAGTTGCGCTCGTAAAGGTCGACCAGATGCGCGATGCGGCGCGGCTTGCCGCAGCAGGGGCAACGGTCTGCGAATGTCGTGTCGAGTTGCATGAACGGACTATAAGATACGCACTGAAAGCGCGACAACGCGCGCGCCCGAGAGAAAAACCATGCCAATCCGCGAACTACAGACCAAGCCCTACAACGACCAGAAATCCGGTACCGCTGGACTACGCAAAAAGGTTGCCGTCTTCCAGCAGCCGCATTATCTGGAGAATTTTTTACAGTCGATTTTCGATATCGAGACAAGTCTGCGCGGCAAGGCCTTGATCATTGGGGGCGATGGCCGCTTTTACAACCGCGAGGCGATCTACACCGCCATCGCCATGGCCGCGGCCAACGGCGTGGCCAAGGTCATCGTCGGCCAGGGCGGCCTGCTGTCGACGCCCGCCGCCTCGCACCTGATCCGGCTGCACAAGGCCGGCGGCGGCTTCCTGTTCACCGCCAGCCACAACCCGGCCGGCCCGGACGGCGATTTCGGCATCAAATTCAACGTTGCCGGCGGCGGCCAGGCGCCGGAGGGGCTGACCACCCGCATCTACGAGCACAGCAAGACCATCCAGCGCTACCGCGTGGCCGAGGGCGCCAACATCGACCTCGACCGCCGCGGCGCGCAGAAGCTCGAGGAGATGGACATCGAGGTGGTGGACTGCGTCGACGACTATTCCGCCCTGATGCAGACCCTGTTCGACTTCGACCGCGTCCGCGACTGGTTCAAGAAGGGCGGCACGCTGCGCTTCGACGCCATGCACGCCGTCACCGGCCCCTACGCCCAGCGCATCCTGGTGGAGCAGCTCGGCGCGGCGCCGGCGGCGGTGATGAACGCCTGCCCGCTGGAGGATTTCGGCGGCGGCCATCCCGACCCCAACCTGATCTACGCCAAGCACCTGGTCGACCTGGTGCACAGCGCCGCTTCGCCCGATCTGGCCGCCGCCAGCGACGGTGACGGCGACCGCAACATGATCCTCGGCCGGGGCATCTTCATCTCGCCGGGCGACTCGCTGGCCATGCTGGCCGCCCACCTGGACAAGCTGCCCGGCTACCGCGACGGGCTGAAGGGCCTGGCGCGGTCCATGCCCACCTGCCGCGCGGTGGATCAGGTGGCCAAGGCGCTTAAAGTGGAGTTCCACGAGACGCCGACCGGCTGGAAGTTCTTCGCCAACCTGCTCGATGCCGGCCGCCTGACCCTGTGCGGCGAGGAAAGCTTCGGCACCTCATCCTCGCACACCCGCGAAAAGGACGGCCTGTGGGCGGTGCTGGCCTGGCTCAACGTGCTGGCGGCCACCGGCCTGTCGGTGCGCGAGATCGCCACCCAGCACTGGCGCCGCTTCGGCCGCCACTATTTCGCCCGCCACGATTATGAGGGCCTGTCCTCCTCCACTGCGGCCAGCGTGACCCAGGCCCTGGCGGACGCCACCGCCCACCTGCCGGGCAAAACCTATGGCGACTGGAGCGTGACCCAGGCGGATGAATTCAGCTACCGCGACCCGGTGGACGGCAGCATCGCCACCGGCCAGGGCCTGCGGGTGATCTTCGGCGATGCGGCGCGCATCGTACTGCGCCTGTCCGGCACCGGCACCGAGGGCGCCACCCTGCGCCTCTACCTGGAACGCTACGAGAAACTGGAAACCGCGCTGGACTGGGAAACCGACAGCGCCCTGGTGCCGCTGGCCAACGCGGCCGAGCAGATCACGCGCATGGGCGAGCTGACCGGGCGGAAAGCGCCCAACGTCATCACCTGAGACGGGACCGGCCCTGGCGGCGCCGCAGCGGCGCCAGGGCCGCAATGCCGGTCGGCCTATCATCAGCCCGTCGGCATTACGGTTGCAGAAGGTACCCGCTTGCCGACAAATCCTTGTGGCCGACCGACTGAGCGGATAAGGCGATAAGGGGGAAAGTGCCGCGGGCGTCCCCGAGCAGGCTTGGCGCATCGGGAAAAGCGGGCCGGGCCATCCTTGGCCAGGGTTCAAAATCGGCAGATTCAGAGTCGCAGGCAATGACCATCAGGCAGTCATTGCCTGAACACGATTCCTCAGCCCTTCTGCCGCTCGCCGCGGGCTTCGCTGCGGCACTGCTTGGCGGCGCCATCCTTTTCCGCCTTGCAGGCGTCGGTGTGGATGCTGCAGAAATACTCCGCCACGGCCAGCTTCTGCTTCATGCAGTCGTCGTAGCCATGACCGGCGGTCTTCTTGGCGCCAGCCATGTGGTGGTGCATCTTCTTGCCCGCCTTGGCCGGGGCGGCATCGGGCGTCGCCATTGCCGCTGCCGGTGCGGCAGGCGCCGCGGCGGTATCCTCGGCGACGGCCGACAGGGAGAACAAGGCGGCGCTCAGTGCAATGGACAGGGCAATGCGGTTGTTCAGCTTCATCGGACATCCCTCCGTGGGTCAGTGACGCCGGGCTCTGGTCATGCCCGACGCATGAATTATGCCGCAGATTCCGTGAACGGCGCGGGTATCACCCCGTTTTGACCTCAATCCGGCACGCCAAGTTTCTTGTGCACCGAGGGGCTGGTGGTGGTGTACTGCAGGTGCACTTTTTCGTTGGGGAACAGCTGGTGCTTGATGGCGAAGGCCGCCAGCGCCCCTTCGTGGAAGCCGGACAGGATCAGTTTCTTCTTGCCGGGGTAGTAGTTGATGTCGCCAACCGCGTAGATGCCAGCGGTGGAAGTCTGGAATTTCTCGGTATCGACCTCGATCTGGTGCTTGTTGAGCGTCAGTCCCCACTCGGCGATCGGCCCCAGTTTGGGGCTCAGGCCGTAGAACGCCAGCACATGGTCGACTTCCAGCACATGCTTGGCCTGGTCGATGCCGGTGACGTTGAGCGAGCTGAGGCGCCCGTCGGTCTCGCCATAGCCCAGCACGGTGCCGAGCAGCAGCCTGGCTTTGCCGGCCTCGGCCAGTTCCTTGAATTTAGACACCGAAGCCGGCGCCGCCTTGAACGCGGCGGAGCGGTGCACCAGCGTGACCTCGCTGGCCTTGCCCACCAGTTGCAGCGCCCAATCCAGCGCCGAATCGCCGCCGCCGCAGACCACCACCTTCTTGCCGTGGTGCAGGCTGGGGTCCTTGACACGGTAGAACAGCTGCCGGTCGTCGTACTTTTCGATGCCGTCCAGGCGCAGCAGCACCGGCTGGAAGGCGCCGACGCCGCCGGCGATGATCACCGCCTTGGTGCTGAATTCGGTGCCGGTGGAAGTCACCAGGCGGAAGCTGCCGTCCTCCAGCTTTTTCACCTCCTGCACCTGCTGCCCGAGGTGGAACGTCGGCGAAAACGGCTTGATCTGCTGCAACAGGCGCTCGACCAGTTCCAGCGCGCCGACGGTGGGAAAGCCCGGGATGTCGTAGATCGGCTTGTCGGGATAGAGTTCGGCGCACTGGCCGCCGATGATCGGCAAGGCATCGATGACATGGGCACGCAGGTCCAGCAGGCCCAGTTCGAAGACCTGGAACAGGCCGCAGGGGCCGGCGCCGACGATGACGACATCAGTCTGAATCATTGCTTGTTTGCCCGGTTGATCGCTTGTTTGAACAGTCCGGTCATGGGTGACCGGCTCTTGGACACGGACGACAGGGACGTCCACCATGTCTGCGATCAACAGTTTAGCGCCGGCCGCGTGGCCGGAATCATCCATTGGGCGTAGGTCCGCGGCGCGTAAGCACCCGGAATTGCGGGATGCGGGACTTCGGAAGTGGCGAGTGCCCTTCCCTGGGCGTCTGGTCCCTTGCGACCCAGATTAGACAGGCTCCCTTACGCGCGTGTTACACCCGCCTGGCGGCGCGGTTACCGGCGCAGGCCTTTCTCCTGGATCACGGTGGCGGCGATCTCCTCGATCGACATATTGGCCGAATTGACAAACGGCAGGTTGCGGCGCCGGTACAGCTGCTCCACCTGGCGCAGTTCGTAGGCGCATTGCGCCAGCGAGGCGTATTTGGAGCCGGGCCGGCGCTCGCCGCGCACCTGCGCCAGGCGCTCGGGGTCGGAGGTCATGCCGAACAGCTTGGACTCGAAGCCTTCCAGGCATTTGGGCAGCCGCAGTTGCTCCAGATCGTCCTCGGTCAACGGGAAATTGGTGGCGAAAATGGCGTGCTGCAGCGCCAGGTACAGCGTGGTCGGTGTTTTGCCGCAGCGGGAAGGGGCGATCAGGATGACGTCGGCCTTGGCCAGGTTGCGCGTGCTCTGGCCATCGTCGTGCTCCATGGCATAGTTCATCGCGTCGATGCGCGCGTGGTAGCGGCCGGAATCGGCCATGCCATGGGCGCGGCCCTGGGCATGGGTCGATTTCTGCCCCAGTTCGGCCTCGATCGGCGCCACGTAGGTATCGAACAGGTCCAGGAACAGGGCGTGGCCGCCGCGCAGGATGGCGCGCACCCCCTCGTTGACCGTGGTGCTGAACACGATCGGCCGCTGACTGGCCGTGGCGGCAAGGTGATTGATATAGTCCACCGTCACCCGCGCCTTCTCCGGCGTGTTGATGAACGGCAAGGTGGTCTTGGCGAAGTCCACCCCCTCGAACTGCGTCAGCAGCGTACCGCCCAGCGTCTCGGCGGTAATGCCGGTGCCGTCGGACACAAAAAATACGGTTCTTTGCACAGCACTCATAAAATCGATATGTGATATGGCTCAGTTGCCTTGGTTGTACCTGCTGCTCGCCGGCCTGTTCGAGCTCGGCTTCACCACCATCATGAAACTGTCCAACGGCTTCTCCCTGCAGCGGCCCGGATACGTGGTGGCGTTCTGCCTCTGCGCCCTGGCCAGCTTCGGCATGATCAATCTGGCGATCAAGGGCATCCCCCTGGGCACCGCCTATGCCATCTGGACCGGGATCGGCGTGTTCGGCACCGTGATCATCGGCATAGTCTGGTTCGGCGACCCCACCACCCCCGCCCGACTGGCATTCCTGGCCATGCTGCTGATCTCCATCATCGGCCTTAAACTAGTCGAGTAACAAGCTCGATCGCAATTCCGTCTCAACTCGCCGCCTGCCCGGCGCCGCCCGCGGCGGCCTGGCGGTGGCACAAAGGATGAAAAGCATGGGTACCCCGACCGTTCTCTGGTTCAAGCAGCTGGGCATGCACGACGTCGAACTCGTCGGCGGCAAGAACTCCTCCCTGGGCGAGATGATCCAGCATCTGAGCAAGGCCGGCGTCAGCGTGCCGGACGGCTTCGCCACCACCGCCGAGGCCTACCGCGAATTCCTGGCCCACGAGGGGCTGGCGGAGCGCATCAACGCGCAGCTGTCGGCGCTGGACGTCGACGACGTGCAGACCCTGGCCAAGACCGGCAAGGCGATCCGCGAGGCGGTGATCAAGGCACCCTTCCCCGCCGCCCTGGAGAAGGAAATCCGCGCCGCCTACCAGCAGCTGCTGGACCAGGCCGGGGTGGAAATCTCGGTGGCGGTGCGCTCCTCAGCCACCGCCGAGGACCTGCCCGACGCCTCCTTCGCCGGGCAGCAGGAAACCTTCCTCAACGTGCGCGGCATCGAGGATGTGCT
>CAYVKA010000014.1:12480-91784 GCA_964451925.1 uncultured Nevskia sp.
GGAAAAGATGAAGGAGGTGTTCGCCTCGCTGTTCAACGACCGCGCCATCGCCTACCGCGTGCACCAGGGCTTCGATCATTCCAAGGTGGCCCTGTCCGCCGGCGTGCAGCGCATGGTGCGCTCCGACATCGGCAGCAGCGGCGTGATGTTCACCATGGACACCGAATCCGGCTTCCGCGACGCGGTGTTCATCACCTCCAGCTACGGCCTGGGCGAGGCCGTGGTGCAGGGCGCGGTCAACCCGGACGAGTTCTACGTCTACAAGCCGGGCCTCAAGGCGCAGCGTCCTGCCATCCTCAAGCGCGGCCTGGGCGAGAAAGCCAAGAAGATGGTCTACGCCAGCAGCGGCGGCAAGGCGGTCGAATTCGTGCCGGTGCCCGAGGCCGACCGGCGCCAGTTCTCGCTCAACGACGCCGACATCGCCGCCCTCGCCACCCAGGCCATGACCATCGAGGCCCACTACGGCCGGCCGATGGACATCGAGTGGGGCAAGGACGGCCTCGACGGCAAGATCTACATCCTGCAGGCGCGCCCGGAAACGGTGAAATCGCGCGCTTCCGGCAACACCCTGCGCCGCTACAAGCTCAAGGGCCGCAGCACGGTGCTGGCCGAGGGCCGCGCCATCGGCCAGAAGATCGGCGCCGGCAAGGTGCGCAACCTGCGCTCGCTGGACGAGATGATGCGGGTGCAGCCCGGCGACGTGCTGGTCACCGACATGACCGATCCCGACTGGGAGCCGGTGATGAAGCGCGCCTCGGCCATCGTCACCAACCGCGGCGGCCGCACCTGCCACGCCGCGATCATCGCGCGCGAACTGGGCATTCCGGCCGTGGTCGGCACCGGCGACGCCACCACCAAGCTGCGCGACGGCGCTGAAGTGACCGTGTCCTGCGCCGAGGGCGATACCGGCTTCGTCTACGACGGCCATATCGACTTCGCCGTGGACGAGGTGGCGCTGGACAAGATGCCGGAAATCCCGGTGAAGATCATGATGAACGTCGGCACGCCGGAGCAGGCCTTCGATTTCGGCAGCCTGCCGCACAAGGGCGTGGGCCTGGCGCGCCTGGAGTTCATCGTCAACCGCCAGATCGGCATCCATCCGCAGGCGCTGCTGGAGCTGGACAAGCAGCCGGCCGAGGTGCGCCGCATCATCGACCCGATGATCGCCGCCTACCCCGGCGCGCTGGACTATTTCTGGATGCGCCTGGCCGAGGGCATCGCCACCATCGCCGCCGCCTTCGCGCCGGAGCCGGTGATCGTGCGCCTGTCCGATTTCAAGTCCAACGAGTACGCCAACCTGGTGGGCGGCAACCGCTACGAGCCGCATGAGGAAAACCCGATGCTGGGCTTCCGCGGCGCCTCGCGCTACATCTCGGAGACCTTCCGCCCCTGCTTCGATCTGGAATGCAAGGCGCTGAAATACGTGCGCGACGAGATGGGCCTGACCAACGTGCAGGTGATGGTGCCGTTCGTGCGCACCCTCGGCGAAGCCCGGCGCGTTTCCGAGATCCTCAAGGAAAACGGCCTGGAGCGCGGCAAGAACGGCCTGAAGCAGATCATGATGTGCGAATTGCCGAGCAACGCGGTGATGGCCGAGGAGTTCCTCGAATACTTCGACGGTTTCTCCATCGGCTCCAACGACATGACCCAGCTGACGCTGGGCCTGGACCGCGATTCCGGACTGGTCGCCGCGGGTTTCGACGAGCGCGATCCGGCGGTGAAGAAGATGCTGCACCTGGCCATCTCCGCCTGCCGCAAGCAGGGCAAGTACATCGGCATCTGCGGCCAGGGCCCCTCCGACCACCCCGACCTGGCGCGCTGGCTGCTGGACGAGGGCATCGAAAGCATGAGCCTGAATCCGGACACCGTGGTCGAGACCTGGCTGTTCCTGGCCGGCGCCAAGGCCTGAGGCGCAAGCCATGCGGCGGCGACACCCCGGACGCTGTGCGGCGCTGGTCGCCGCCGGATTGTTCGCCGCCGCCGCCGCGGCCGAAGACCCGGCGCTGCCGCCACTGCAGCATTCCGGCGATATCGGCTACATCAGCGGCGGCATCGGCGTGGAGGAATCGCGGGCGATGAAGGCCGAGGCCGGCCGCCATCCGCTGTCGCTGACCTTCGTCAGCCGTATCGACGGGCGCGACAGCTACAGCGCGCCGGAACAGGTGACGATCCTCAAGGCCGATGGCGCACCGGTGCTGGACCTCAAGCCGGATGGACCGTTCCTGCTGGTGGACCTGCCGCCCGGCAAGTACCGCATCAGCGCCGGCTCGGCGCAGCGCAGCCGCACACAGACCGTGGAAATCACCCGCGGCGGCCACCAGCGCCTGGTGTTCGACGTGCCCGAAGCGGCGACTCCCTGAACCTCCGCGCCATGCCCGGTTCCACCTCCGCAAAGCGCCTGCTGCTCGCCGTCCTTGCCGCGCTGGGCGGCCTGCTGTGGCACAGCGGCCTGGCCGATCCGCCCGGACGCTTCGACTACTATGTGCTGAGCCTGTCCTGGTCGCCGCAATATTGCGCCGGCTCGCACCGCGGCGGCGACGAACCACAGTGCGCCCGCCCCTATGCCTTCGTCGCGCATGGCTTGTGGCCGCAGAACGAGCGCGGCTATCCGCGTGACTGCGGTGGCCGTGAACGGGTCAGCGAGGACACCATCGCGCGCATGCTGCCGCTGATGCCCAGCCGCGGCCTGATCATTCACGAATGGCGCACCCACGGCGCCTGCAGCGGCCAGGACGCGGACGACTACTTCGGCACCGTCAGCAGCGCCTACCGCAGCGTGCGCATCCCCGAACCGTATCGCGCGCTTGACCATTACCTGACGGTCGACCCGCAGCAGCTGAAGCGCAACTTCGTCGGCGCCAATCCGGGCATGCGCGAAGACGGCCTCGCCGTGCAGTGCTCCGGGCACTACCTGCAGGAAGTGCGCGTCTGCCTGCGCCGCGATCTGAGCCCGCGTGCCTGCGGCGCCGACGTCGACGACCGCTGCGGCGGCAGCGCGGTGCTGCGGCCGGTGCGCTGAGCCGCGCGCGGCGGGGGCCTGCCCCGCCGGTGTGATCAGTGCGCGGGCCCCGTGGTCCGTGGCTGCAGCAGGGCTGTGGCTTCGCGGCCGACCTTGCGTGCGCGCTTGTCCTGATACATGGCGCCATCGGCCGCTTCGGCGGCGCCGAGCAGGCTGCCATGGGCGCTGCGCAGGGCGTAGCCGATCGAAGCCGACACGCCCACCGCCTGCAGCGCCTTGCGCAGCCTCTCCTGCACCACCGGTGCCACTTCCGGCACCAGCTCGGTGGCGAGGAAGGCATATTCGTCGCCGCCGACCCGGGCCACCACGTCGCGCCGGCGCACGCAGCCGCGCAGCGCCAGCGCAGCACGCTGCAGCAGCGCATCGCCGCCGGCGTGGCCTTCACGGTCGTTGACGTCCTTGAGGCCGTCGAGATCGATGACGAACACGCCGGCGTTGCTCAGTTCGCGCTGGCAGCGCTGCTCCTCGATCTGCAGACATTGCTCCCAGCCGCGGCGGTTGTAGAGCAGCGTCAGCGCGTCGGTGGCGGCTTCGCGGCGCGCCTGCTCCTCGCGCAGCGCCAGCTGCTGCCGCTGCTGCACGTACAGGCGCATGATCAGCTCGGCATTCCAGATCAGCAGCACCACGAACACCATCACGCTGGCGGCGACGGTGATGGCCACGCCCAGCGACAGGTCGATGACGCCATGGCGGATGGCCGCCACCTGCAGGTAGCCGAAGAACACCGGCACCAGGACCGCGGCCAGCAGCATGCGTCGGCTGGCAATGCCGCCGTCGGGCTGGGCCGACAACAGGCTGGCCAGGCCGCGCCCCGGGTGCAGGCTCTGCAGGCCGATGGCCAGCAACGTCATGCTCAGGGCGGCCAGCGGCGGCATACCGAAGCGCAAACCCTCAAGCGGTTGCCCCAGTCGGTCGAAGTCGAACAGGTAGCTGAGCAGGGCCGCGGCGGGCAGGAACAGGCTGGCGGCCGCGGCCACATCCGCCAGGTCGAAACGGTCGCGGCGGCGGCCGAAATACAGCCAGGCGGCCAGGCCGAACAGCACGAAGCTCAACGCCGACTGCGGCGAGGGGCGGCCGTCGAAGTCCACATCCAGCTCACGCAGGCGGCGGGCATAAAGCAGCTGGCCGATGCCGCCCTCCATTCCCATCAGGTATTCGCCCAGCGCCACCGCGCCGATGGCGGCCAGCAGCACGGCGAGCAGGCGCCCACCCTGCAGCAGCAGGGCTTGCTTGTGCACCGCAGCGGCGGCACAGCTGAGGAGGCTCAAAGCGGCCAGGCACAGGCACAGGGCGGTGAGCGGCACTTCGGCCGGCTGGCGCGGCACCACCTGGATCAGCCAGGTCCAGCCCCAGGTCCAGGCCAACAGCAGCACCACGCCGGCGCCGGCGGCGAGCAGGGCGCAAGTGAAGGCAAAGCGGGGCAAGCGCATGCGCAACTCCATCCCTCCGTTCCCTGGCGACAACGATCCTTTGCCGGCAGTGTAGCGCCGCGGAAGGCGGACCGGAACTGGCCGCAGCCGCCGCGCGTCGCCGCAGCCACCGCGCTTGCCGGCGCGTGCCGTGCCTCAGGGGACCCGCAGATCCTCGATGCGGACTTCCGGGCGCAGCGCCAGGCGCTGCCGGAACCAGAGGAAGGCGGCGGCGGCCATGGCGCCGGGGCCCTTGATGCCGAACTCGATGTGTCGCGGCAGGCTGCCGCCGCCACGGGAAGGCAGGCTCGACAGCTTGACCGCCGGAAACTCGCGCAGCGTGGCTTCCATCAGCTCCAGCAGGTCGCCCTCGCCGCTGGTGCCCAGCGCGCGCAGCGAGAACTCCTGCGGCGGATCGGCGCGGTGCAGACCGCGCAGCGGCTGGTCCAGCACCCATTGCAGCATCGGCCAGGCCATTTCCGGAAAGCCCGGCACGAAATAGCAGCCGCCGATGGAAAAGCCGGCTACGCGATTGACCGGATTGGGGATCAGCGCCGCGCCCTGCGGGAAATGCGCCATCAGCACGCGGTTCGGGTAGGCGCGCTCACCGTACTCCGCCTGGATCAGCGCCACCCCCTCGGCATGCGGCAGCAGCGGCACGCCGAAAGCGCGCGCCGCCGCCTGGCGGGTGCAGTCGTCCGGAGTGGCGCCGATGCCGCCGCAGGACAGCACCGTGTCGCCGCGCCGGTGCGCCGTGGCGATCGCCTCGGCGATCTGCGCCTCGTCATCGCCGAGGAATTGCGCCCACGACAGCGCCATGCCGCGCGCGCCGAGCAAGCCGATCACCTGCGGCAGATGCTTGTCGGCGCGCTTGCCGGAGAGCAGTTCGTCGCCGATCACCAGCAGGCCGATGGCCTGCTGGTGATCGGTGGGAGGCGTTAAGGGCATGGGTCAGCCACAAGCAGGTGAAATGGACAGAACGGAAGCTTGCCGTGCACAGCTTTTTTTCGCTGTTGCGCTTCTCGCCTCTCCCCTCTCGCCTCCCGGCTTCACTCCACCGCCCAGCCGTACTTCTCGACCGCGTTGAAGATGTCGGTCTCGGTGACGATGCCGATCACTTCCTTGCCCTGCACCACGGTAAAGCGGCTGAGATTGCTGTCGGAGATCTTGCTGGCGGCGTCGCGGATGCTGGTTTCCGCCGGCACCGACACCAGCGGGCGGCTGGCGATCTCCTTGACCTTGGTGGTGGCCGGATTCCTGCCGGCGCCGCGCACGATCTTGGCGACGATGTCGCGGCGGGTCAGGATGCCCCACACGCCGTCCTTGTCCGGCTCGACCACCAGGGAGCTGACGTTGTTGTCGGTCATCAGGTGCATGGCCTGCTCCACCGTCTCGTTGTCGCTGACGGTGATGAGCGAGCGCGTCATCAGGTCGGCCACGGTGTGCGGCACGCGGCCGGTGTCGAGCATCTCCTCGGTGGGCTGCAGCAGGCGGCGGATCTCGCGCTGCTTGCGCTCCTTGACCAGCTGCTCCTGCTGCGCCTTGCGCTTGGCCTCGAGGTCGACGCCGCCCTGGATGCGCTCGATCAGCGCGTCGGCGAACTGCGAGGTGCCGACTTCGGTGGCGCCGTCGATCTGGCGGGCGAAATCGTAGGTGACAATGCCGTCGCTGACCACTTCCGGGTAGACCAGGGTGATCAGGTCGGCCGCTTCCTTCCAGCCCATGTATTCCAGCATCATCACGCCGGAGAACAGCAGCGAGCCGGGGTTGACCTTGTTCTGGTTGGCATACTTCGGCGCGGTGCCGTGAGTCGCCTCGAACACCGCGACGTGGTCGGCGATGTTGGCACCCGGCGCGATGCCCATGCCGCCGACTTCGGCGGCGATGGCGTCGGACAGATAATCGCCGTTGAGGTTGGTGGTGGCGATGACGTCGAACTCGTCCGGGCGCAGCAGCATCATCTGGAACATGATGTCGGCGATGCGGTCCTTGATGACGATCTTGCCCTCCGGCACCTTGCCCTTGAACTCGCCGTAGAGCTGTTCCTCGGTGATGGTGACTTTGCCGAATTCCTCGCGCGCGACGGCGTAGCCCCAGTTGCGGAATGCGCCCTCGGTGAACTTCTGGATGTTGCCCTTGTGCACCAGCGTCACCGACTCGCGGCCGTTGTCGATGGCGTACTGGATGGCCTTGCGCACCAGGCGCTTGCTGCCGAACTCGGAGATCGGCTTGATGCCGATGCCGGCGCCGTCGAAGAACTTGGCCTTCATCTCCTTGCGCAGGAACTCGGCCACCTTGGTGTTTTCCGGCGTGCCGGTCTTGTATTCGATGCCGGCGTAGACATCCTCGGTGTTCTCGCGGAACAGCACGATATCGACCAGGTCAGGGCGCTTCAGCGGGCTGGGCACGCCGGCGTAGTGGCGCACCGGGCGCACGCAGGCATACAGGTCCAGGTCCTGGCGCAGCGCCACGTTGAGGCTGCGGAAGCCGCCGCCGACCGGCGTGGTGAGCGGCCCCTTGATCGACACGACCAGTTCCTGCAACACCTTCAACGTTTCGTCCGGGCAGTAGTTGCCGTCGTACAGGCCGGCGGCCTTCTCGCCGAGGAAGGTTTCACACCAGTGGATCTTGCGGCGCCCGCCGTAAGCCTTTTCGATCGCCGCGTCCCAGATGCGCAGACAGGCCTTGGTGATGTCCGGGCCGATGCCATCGCCCTCGACGTAACCGATGATGGGCTGCTCCGGCACATGCAGCTTGCCGTTCTGGACGGTGACTTTCTCGCCGGTGGTGGGGATTTTGATATGGCGGTACGCGGTGCTCATGGGGAATCCTTCTCCTCAGCTTGGCGCCGATGATGGCTGGGCTGTTGTGGCCGTGCGGTATCCACTTTGATCCCCGCATTCTAACATCGCCCCAACCATCGCCCGGTAGCGCCAAACGGCGTAGGCTAGAGCGAAACTGGGATGACCGGGGAAGGCGTCAGATGAAAACACCAACCGCCCTGATACCCGTGGCTCACGGCTCGGAAAGCCTGGAGACCGTCACCATGGTCAACGTGCTGCGCCGCGCCGAGGTGGAGGTGACGATGGCCAGCATCGAGTCCGAGCTGGCCGTGAGCGGCACGCGCGGCGTGCGCCTGCACGCCGACAAGCGCTTGCTCGATATACTGGGCCACAAATACGACCTGATCGCGCTGCCTGGCGGCGAGAAGGGCGCCGACGCGCTCAACCGGCACGCGCCACTGGTCGAGATGCTGCAGCAGCAGAACGACGCGCAGCACTGGCTGGCCGCGATCTGCGCCGCGCCGGCATTGACCCTGGCGCCGCACCACCTGCTCGACTATCGCCAGGCCACCTGCTACCCGGCGTTCAAGCAGCGCCTGCCGCGCTACGTCGACAAGCCGGTGGTGGTGGACGGCCACGTCATCACCAGCCAGGGCCCGGGCACGGCGCTGGCGTTTGCCCTGATCATGGTGGAGTTGCTGCTCGGGCCGGCCCGGGGCCGCGAAGTGGCGGCGGCGTTGCTGCTGTAGCGCCCGATCCGATAACCCGGATGGCGGAAACGAAAACGCCCGCTGCAAGCGGGCGTTTTCGCAGCCGGCCGCCGCTTCAGGCCGCCTGCTTCTTGGACACCGCTTCTTCCAGCATCTTCTTCAATTCGCCCGCCTGGAACAGGTCCAGCGTGATGTCACAGCCGCCGACCAGCTCGCCCTTGACGTAGAGCTGCGGAAAGGTCGGCCAGTTGGCGAACTTGGGCAGGGCGCGGTACACCTCTTCGTCTTCATAGATGTTGACGTAGGCGTATTCCACGCCGCAGGCGTTCAGCGCCTGCACAGTGCGGGCCGAGAAGCCGCACTGAGGGAAATCCGGCGTGCCCTTCATGTACAGGATGATCGGGTTGTCGGTAACCTGCTGCTTGATCCGTTCAAGGACGTCCATCGTGCGCTCGCGTTGAAACTCGGTCGTCATTTTAGCACCCCGCACGCCGCCGCACATGATCCAGCTCATAACTCCCGCGTATAAGCCCAGGAATTTTTTTGCTTTTCACCGGGGGAACCGGAGTGGACGCGGACCGGTCCTAGATTCGGTATTGAATTTGCCCGCCCCCTGCCCTAAGGTGTGCGGCGGACAAAAATTTCGAACCCCCACGTTAAAAAAGGACGAGGACGTCATGGCCTTTACCCTCCCAGAATTGCCCTACGCGCGCGAAGCACTCGAACCGCACATGTCGCGTGAGACGCTTGAATACCACTACGGCAAGCACCACAAGACCTATGTCGACACGGCCAACAAGCTGATCGTCGGCACCGAATTCGAGAACGCCTCCCTGGAAGACGCGGTGAAGAAGTCCTCCGGCAAACTGTTCAACAACGTGGCGCAGATCTGGAACCACACCTTTTTCTGGAACAGCCTGACGCCGAAGCAGGCCGCCCCCGGCAAGAAGCTGGCGGACGCGCTGGTCAAGCAGTTCGGCGGCATCGACGACTTCAAGAAGCTGTTCACCGAGACCGCCATCGGCACCTTCGGCTCCGGCTGGGCCTGGCTGGTGCAGAAGCCGGACGGCTCGCTGGCCGTGGTCAGCACCTCCAACGCCGCCACGCCGCTGACCACCGCCGACAAGCCGCTGCTGACCTGCGACGTGTGGGAGCACGCCTACTACGTCGACTACCGCAACGCCCGCGCCACCTACCTGGACCACTACTGGAGCCTGGTGAACTGGGGCTTCGCGGAGAAGAATCTGGGCTGAACTTCGGTTAAGCTCAACCGGGCCGCCCCATGATGGGGCGGCCCTTTTTATTTTCCGGGCACGATGTCCCGTTGCGGGAGTGGTCCAAAAATGGCTGTACGGCACTTTCTCAAGCTCAGCGACCTGCAGGCCGACGAGGCCCGGCGCATCATCGCCCGTGCCATCGAACTGAAGACCAGCCTGCGCCCGGAGCAGCGCCCCCTGCTCGGCCGCACCCTGGCGATGATCTTCGCCAAGAGCTCCACCCGCACCCGCGTCTCCTTCGAGGTCGGCATGGCCAAGCTCGGCGGCCACGCCCTGATGCTGGCCACCGCGCAGACCCAGCTGGGCCGTGAGGAACCGCTGTCGGACACCGCCAAGGTGCTGTCGCGGATGTGCGACGCCATCATGATCCGCAACGACTCCCAGGCCGATCAGGAGGAGCTGGCGCACCATTCGCGCGTGCCGGTGATCAACGGCCTGTCCGAGCTGCACCACCCCTGCCAGCTGCTGGCCGACGTGCAGACCTGGTTCGAGCACCGCGGCGACCCCAAGGGCAAGGTCGCGGTGTGGGTGGGCGACGGCAACAACGTGTGCAATTCCTGGATCGAGGCGGCCCGGCTGTTCGGCTTCACGCTGCGCGCCGCGACGCCGCACCAATACCGCCCCGAAGCCGGGGTGCTGAAGTTCGCCGGCAAGGCGGTGGAGCTGGTCGACGACCCGGCCAAGGCCGTGGCCGGAGCCGACCTGGTGGTGACCGATACCTGGACCAGCATGGGCCGCGAAGCCGAGCGCGCCGAGCGCATGCAGATCCTGGCGCCGTTCCAGGTCAACCGCAAACTGATGTCGCTGGCGGCGAAGGATGCGATCTTCATGCACTGCCTGCCCGCCCATCGCGAAGAGGAAGTGACGGCCGAAATCATCGATGGCCCGCAGAGCGTGGTGTTCGACGAAGCGGAAAACCGCCTGTGGGCGCAAATGGCATTACTGGAGTTCCTTCTCACCTGATTGCTGACCGGAGTCCGCCGACATGAGAGCACGCGCGCCTTTTGTTCCCGACGACCTCCACGCCACCGTGCAGCACGCGCTGGCCGAGGATGTAGGCAGTGGCGATGTCACGGCACGGCTGGTGCCGGCGGAGCAGAAAGCCACGGCGCGGGTGATCGCGCGGGAAGCGGCGGTGATCTGCGGCCAGCCCTGGTTCGACGAGGTGTTCGCCCGGCTCGACCGCGGCATCGAGGTGCGCTGGGATGTGGCCGAGGGCGCCCACGTGGTCGCCGACCAGCAGCTCTGCACCCTGCGCGGCCCGGCCCGGGCCATGCTCACCGGTGAGCGCACGGCGCTGAATTTCCTGCAGGCCCTGTCGGGCACCGCCACCACGGTGCGCCGCTATGTCGACGCCGTGTCCGGTACCGGCACCAAGATCGTCGATACCCGCAAGACCCTGCCCGGCCTGCGTAACGCGCAGAAATACGCCGTGGTGTTCGGCGGCGGCGTCAATCACCGCATCGGGCTGTACGACGGCATCCTGATCAAGGAAAACCATATCGCCGCCGCCGGCGGCATCCGTCAGGCCATCGCCAACGCGCGTGCGCTGCAGGCCGGCGTGCCGCTGATGACCGAGGCGGAAACCCTGGACGAGGCGCGCGCTGCGCTGGAGGCCGACGTGGACCTGCTGCTGGTCGACGATTTCCCGCTGGAACAGCTGCTCGAAGCGGTGCGGCTGACCCGTGCCCACCGTGCCGGCGGCGGCAAGACCGTGATCGAGTATTCGGGCAATGCCACGCTGGACAACCTGCGCAGCATTGCCGAAACCGGGGTGGACCGCATTTCCATCGGCGCCATCACCAAGCACCTGCGCGCCATCGACCTGTCGATGCGCTTCAGCGCCTGAGACCGGCCGCAGCCTGGGCGGCCTGTTGATGCTTATTGGGGCGCTTCTCCGGAGAGGAAACGCAGCACCGCCGCGTTGAACGCTTCCGGCGTCTCCAGCGGCACGGCGTGGTGCATGCCGGCAAAGATCTCCAGGCGCGCATTGCGCAGGGCCTTGGTGAACGCCTCGGCGTCCTGCACCGGGAAATAGTCATGCTCGGCTGCCAGCACCAGCACCGGCATGCTCAAGCGCCCGAGCTGCTCCAGCACGCTCCAGCCCAGCAGCTGGCGCAGGGTCTCCAGATAGACGGTGCGGTCGTTGGCCATGCCGCCGGCGGTGGCGCGGTCGCGCAGCGCCTGCTGGTGCGGCCCGGGAAACAACTTGGCCGCCACCGCGCTGGACAGGCGCTGCGGACCGAGCACGCCCATCATCAGGTAGCGGTAGGCGAACAGGATGCGCTTGCCGAAAGTGTTGGTCTGGAAGCTGGGCAGGGTGTCCGCTGCGACCAGGCGCTCGATGCGCTCGGGCCGGTCCACCGCCATCTGCAGGGCCACCGCACCGCCCATGGAATGGCCGATCAGGTTGAAGCGGCCGACCTGAAGCTGGTCGAGCAGCGCCCAGATGTCGCCGGCGAAGGTGCCGACGCCGTAGTTGCCGGAGCGCTCGCTCTGGCCGAAGCCGCGCAGGTCCGGCGTGATGACGCGGTAATGCCGGGCGAAGGCCGGGACGTTGTACTCCCAGTCGGTGCGGCTGGCGCCGATGCCGTGCAGCAGCACCAGGGGCGGCCCGGCGCCCGCCTCTTCGTAATAGAGGCGCGCACCGGGCAGCTCGGCGTAAGGCATCCGCGCGGTTCCGCTAGCGGCTGACGCCGTCCGGGGTGGGCGTGCAGAAGCAATAGACGTAGGCGCCGCGCGGGTCGTTGAACCGGCTCAGCAGCAGGGCCGCGTCCTGCACCGGCTGCGTCAGGCCGCCGTGCCGCGGCAGCAGGGAGGCCAGGAACGACAGGTCGGCATGCGAACCGCCGAGGAAGCGCCCCAGCCACTGCGCCAGCAGGTCGCGGTCGGGCTGCAGCTCGTCGATGCGGTAGCCGCCCGGCTTGAGGTCGGCCAGCTTGGCCGCCGCCGCCTCGGCCTCTTCGATGCCGCCGAGGTTGTCCACCAGGCCCAGGCCCTTGGCGGCCACGCCGCTCCAGACGCGGCCGCGGGCAATGCTGTCGACCTTGTCCACCGGGATGTTGCGGCCCTTGGACACGCCGGCGATGAACTCGTGGTAGCCGCGCTCGATGGTCGATTGCACGATGGCCTTCACTTCCGGCGTCAGCGGCCGGTCGCTGCGGAAGGCGCCGGCCAGCGGCGTGGTGCCGACGCCATCGGTGTGGATGCCCAGCTTGCCCAGCGGCTGGTCGATGGTGGGGATCAGGCCGAAGATGCCGATCGAGCCGGTAATGGTCGAAGGCTCGGCCCAGATCTGGTCGGCGGCCATCGAGATCCAGTAGCCGCCGGAGGCGGCCAGCGTCGACATCGACACCACCACCGGCTTGCCGTCGTCCTGCAGCGCCTCGACCGCGCGCCGGATCTTCTCCGAAGCGAACACGCTGCCGCCGGGCGAATTGACGCGCAGCAGCACCGCCTTCACGTCCTCGTCGCGGCGCGCGTCCTGCAGCAGATTGGAAATGGTGTCGCCGCCGGCGGTGTCGTTGTCGCTCTCGCCGTCGACGATCTCACCCTGCACCACCACCAGCGCGATCTTGGTGGACGGCTGCGGCTTGCGCTCGCGCTTGACCGCGCGCAGGTAGCTGGAGAAGTCGATCTGGCGGAAGGTGCCCTTGTCCTTGTCGTAGCCGACCTTGTCGGACATGCGCTTGCGGAACTGGGCCAGGGTCTCGACGTGGTTCACCAGGTGGGCGTCGAGCGCGTACGGCGCGGCGTCGCCAGCGCGCTTGAGCAGCTCCGGCGCGAAGTTGCGGGCGTAGCTGTCGGCGGCCTTTTCCGGCAGTTTGCGCGCGGCGGAAATCTGCTGGTTGTAGACATCCCACAGGTCGCCAAGCCAGGCCTGGTTGGCCGCCTTGGCTTCCGGTGACATATCGTTGCGCAGGAACGGCTCCACCGCCGACTTGTATTCGCCGACGCGGAACACGTTGACCTGCACACCGAGCTTGTCCAGCGCGTCCTTGAAGTAGTTGGTGTACATGCCGTAGCCCTGCAGCATCAGCACACCCATCGGATCGAGCGATACTTCGTCGGCCTGGGCCGCGATGTAGTACTGGTCCTGGTCGAAGGATTCGCCGTAGACGTAGATCGGCTTGCCGGCGGCACGGAACTTCTTCATCGCCGCGCCCAGTTCCTGCAGCTGCGGCAGCCCGGCGGCCTGCAGGTCATCGAGCCGCAACACGGCGAACGGAATGCGCGGGTCGCTGGCGCCCGCCTTGAGGGCATCGGTCAGATCGCGCAGCAGTGTCTGCGACGGCCGCGTCTGGCCCAGCTGACGCAGCACGTTCTGGCCGGTGGAATTGACCTGCTCCACCAGGGTGCCGGTGGGGATCAGGGTCAACGCGATATTGTTCTCCACGTGCACCGGCGCGCCGCCCTGGAACGCGAACCACACCAGCACCAGCACCAGCAGCGTCCACAGCACCAGCATGGCGCGGTAAAGACCGAGAAACACGCGCCAGATCCAGCTGAAAAAGCGCAATACGGGGGATTTGGTCTCGCTCATTGAAGATCAGCAGGGGGATATCGGAAAAAGTGCGGTGGAGTATGGCACGGCCCGCCCCCAGCGTGCGCCGCCGCAGCCCTTGCGCCGCAAGCCGGCGGCGGCCCCGCCCCGTGGGCTAATAGGCGGTTGTGCAAGGATTTTTTCTTCATAGCGGCTGTCTATTCAGCGGATCAGGATATTTAGCTGGTTTTATGGATCGGGCATCCCTAGAATGCGCTTCGCACGGCCGGCGCCGCGCCTCCCGCACCGCCCGTTTGCGCATTTGACGCCGCACACGCCCCCACCGTTCAAAGGAGTTCGAGATGAGTGTTCTTGTTGGCCGCGCCGCCCCCGATTTCACCGCCGCCGCCGTGCTCGGCGACGGCTCCATCACCGAGAATTTCAAACTGTCCGATTTCAAGGGCAAGAAATACGTGGCCCTGTTCTTCTGGCCGCTGGATTTCACCTTCGTCTGCCCGTCCGAGATCATCGCGCACAACAACCGCCTGAAGCAGTTCGAGGAGCGCGGCGTGCAGCTGGTGGGCGTGTCGATCGACTCGCAGTTCACGCATTTCGCCTGGCGCAGCACGCCGGCGGCCAAGGGCGGCATCGGCGCGGTCGGCTTCCCGCTGGTGGCCGACGTCAAGCACGAGATCGCCCAGGCCTACGGCATCGAGCATCCGCAAGCCGGCGTGGCGCTGCGCGCCTCGTTCCTGATCGACAAGGACGGCATCGTGCAGCACCAGGTGGTCAACAATCTGCCGCTCGGCCGTGAAGTGGACGAACTGCTGCGCCTGGTCGATGCGCTACAGTTCACCGAGCAGCACGGCGAGGTGTGCCCGGCCGGCTGGCACAAGGGCGAGGAAGGCATGAAGCCGACCGCCGACGGCGTGGCCGCCTACCTGGCCAAGCACGCCGAAGCGCTGTAAACCCTCGGCAACTGCCCTCTCCCGCTGAACGGGAGAGGGTCTTTCCGGGGCAATCCAGCAATCATTCCAGTATCGAGACCGTCATGAGCAAGCACCACCGCCTCATCATCCTCGGCTCCGGACCCGCCGGCTACACCGCCGCGGTCTACGCCGCGCGCGCCAACCTCAAGCCGGTGCTGATCACCGGCCTGGAGCAGGGCGGCCAGCTGATGACCACGACCGAGGTGGACAACTGGCCGGGCGACGTCCACGGCCTGATGGGGCCGGACCTGATGGAGCGCATGCGCCAGCACGCCGAGCGCTTCGACACGCAGTTCGTGTACGACCATATCCACGAAGTGAACCTGAAGCAGCGCCCGTTCTGGCTGCGCGGCGACCAGGGCCAGTACACCTGCGACGCGCTGATCGTCGCCACCGGCGCCAGCGCCATGTACCTGGGCCTGGACTCGGAGCAGAGCTTCCGCGGCAAGGGCGTGTCCGCCTGCGCCACCTGCGACGGCTTCTTCTACAAGGGACAGGACGTGATGGTGGTGGGCGGCGGCAACACCGCGGTGGAAGAGGCGCTGTACCTGGCCAACATCGCCAACAAGGTCACCATCGTGCACCGCCGCGACAAGTTCCGCGGCGAGAAGATCCTGCATGACAAGCTGTTCAGGAAGGCGGCGGAAGGCAAGGTCGAGATCGCCTTCAACACCACGCTGGACGAGGTGCTCGGCGACGCCTCCGGCGTCACCGGCGCGCGCATCAAGGGCGGCGACGGCAAGACCCGCGACATCGCGCTGAAGGGCGTGTTCATCGCCATCGGCCATTCGCCCAACACCGCCATGTTCGAGGGCCAGCTGGAGATGCACAACGGTTACCTCAAGGTGCGCAGCGGCAGCAACGGCGGCGCCACCGAAACCAGCGTGCCGGGAGTGTTCGCCGCCGGCGACGTGATGGATCACGTCTATCGCCAGGCCATCACCTCCGCCGGCACCGGCTGCCAGGCGGCGCTGGATGCGGAGAAGTTCCTCGACAAGATTCCGGAAACGGTGCCGGCGGCGGACTGAGCCGGCATTCGCGCCTGCGCAACGAAGACCATCCCGGCCACGGCCGGGATTTTCGTTTGCGCGCCAGGATCCGCTGCGGCGTTGCCATTCCCGCCGCGGCCGGGCAAGCTTCGGCTTGCGGATTCCGGGAGGACAGGGCCGCCACGATCCAGGGAGCGCGGTGAATGAAGATGAAACTGTACCTGAGCCTGACCTCGCCCTATGCGCGCAAGGTCCGCATTCTGGTACAGGAACTGGGCCTCGGCGACCTGGTCAGCGAGGTGGTGGTGGACCCCTACAACGCGCCGGCCGACTTCCTCGGCGCCAATCCCCTGTCCAAGGTGCCGACCCTGGTCACGGAAAAGGGCGAGGCCCTGCCGGACAGCAAGCTGATCGCCGAATACCTGCAGACCCGGGCCCGTGGCAGCATCGTCACCCTGCCCCGCGGCGCGCAGCGCTGGACACTGCTGCGCCGCCTGCAGCTGGCCGAAGGCGTGCTCGACGCCGCTGTCGCGATGCGCATGGAGAAAGCGGTGCGGCCGCCCGAATTCGTCTACCAGGGCTGGATCGACCGCCAGACCGCCGCCATCAACCGGGCGCTGGACGCGCTCGACAACGAAGCGGCCGAACTGCTGCACGAGGGCGCAATCCGTACCGTCGAGATCGCCGTGGGCGCGGCGCTCGGCTACCTCGACTTCCGCCATCCGCAGCTGGCATGGCGCTCCGGACGCGAGCGCCTGGCCAGCTGGTATTTCAGCTTCGCGCAGCGTCCCTCGATGCTGGCGACGCAGCCGCCGGCGGGAGCCTGAGGGCGCATGCGCCTGCGCTTGTTGGCCCTGCTGCTGGCAGCGCTGCTGCTGGGCGGCTGCAGCAACATGGGCAGCGGGCCCGAGCGCGCCAAGCGCCAGTCCATCGTCGAAACCGCACTGGGCCAGGTGGGCCGCCCGTACCGCTATGGCGGCGATTCGCCGGACGGCTTCGACTGCAGCGGCCTGGTCGAATACAGCTATGGCGAGGCCGGCATCAAGGTGCCGCACAATACCGCCGCCCTGCTTCACAGCGGCTCGAAAATCGGGCTGGACGACGCCCGCCCCGGCGATCTGCTGTTCTATCGCTTCGAGCGCAGCCCGTCCGCGCTGCACGTCGCGATCTACCTGGGGCACGGCAAGATGGTGCACGCCCCGGCCCATGGCAAGCAGGTGTCGGTGATCCACACCGACGACACGCCGTGGCCCGGTCGCTTCCTCGGCGCGGTGCGCGTGCTGCAATAGCGGTTTTACGACGGGCGCAAAAAAGCCGGCGTCACGAAGTGACACCGGCCTTGCAGCTTCTGCCTGTTCAGCGATCCGGTCAGTGCATGACCGGCGCCGCGCTCAGCTCAGCTTTTCCTTGATGCGGGCGGCCTTGCCGGCCAGACCGCGCAGGTAGTAAAGCTTGGCGCGGGCGACGTCGCCACGGCGCTTGACCACGATCTCGGCGACCTGCTGGCTGTAGGTCTGGAACACGCGCTCCACACCCTCGCCATGGCTGATCTTGCGCACGGTGAACGCGGAATTGACGCCGCGCGAACGGATGCCGATGACCACACCCTCGAAGGCCTGCAGACGCTCACGGTCGCCTTCCTTGACCTTGACCTTGACTTCCACCGTGTCGCCGGCGCGGAAGTCCGGGACCTTCTTGGACTGCATCTGTTCCGCTTCGAGCTGCTGAATGATGTTGCTCATGTTTCCACCTCACCGTTTCTCAATTCGAACATTCCTGTTCGCAATACCGGCCGTCCTGGCCGGACTGTTCAATTACCGAACGTCCTGTTCGAGCGGCCGGCCATCCAGGGCCGGACTGTTCGAGCCCTGCTCTGCGATGAACTCGCGCAGCAGCGCCGTCTGTTCCTTGTTCAACTCCAGGCCCGCCAACAGATCGGGCCGCTTCAACCAGGTCGCGCCGAGCGCCTGCTTCAACCGCCAGCGCGCCACCTTGGCATGGTCGCCCGACAGCAGCACCTCCGGCACCGCCGCACCGCGCCAATGCTCCGGCCGCGTGTAGTGCGGGTGGTCGAGCAGACCGGCGGCGAACGAATCGTTCTGCGCCGACTGCTCGTGGCCGAGTGCGCCGGGCAACCAGCGCGACACCGCATCCACCAGCGCCATGGCCGGCAACTCCCCGCCCGAAAGCACGAAATCGCCCAGCGACAGCTCCACATCCACCGCGCCCATCGCGCGCTCATCCGGCCCTTCGTAGCGGCCGCACAGCAAAATCAACCCCGGCTCCTGCGCCAGCCGCCGCACCCAGTCCTGGGTCAGCGGCTCGCCCTGCGGGCTTAGGGCAATCACCTTCACCTCGCCGATCGCGGCCTTGGCGGCGGCGATCGCCGCGGCCAGCGGCTCGGCCTCCATCACCATGCCGGGACCACCGCCATACGGCCGGTCGTCGACCCGGCGGTCGCGATCTGCGCTGTAGTCGCGGATATCGCGCGCCTGCAGCTGCAACACCCCGGCCTCCACCGCCTTGCGGGGGATGCCGAACCGCACCACCTGCTCCACCAGTTCCGGGAACAGGGTCAGAATCTCGATCTTCACCGGGCGATCCTCACCGGTCTTTCCCGGCGCCTCAGTAGTCCGGCGCCCAGTCGGCGACGATCCGCTTGCCCTCCAGATCGACCGACTGGATGATCGGACCGACCACGAACGGGATCAGCCGCTCGACTTCGCCATCCTGCAACACCAGCACATCCTGCGGGCCGTTTTCCATCACGCTGGCCACCCGGCCCAGGGGCTCACCGGCACTTGATACCACGTCCAGGCCGACCAGGTCGTCCCAGTAATAACTGCCCGGCGGCGGCTTCGGCAGCAAAGCCCGGTCCACCTGGATCTCGGCGCCGAGCAAGCTGGCGGCGACATCGCGATCCTCGATCGGCGCGCCGTTGGCGTCGCTGATCTTCGCCACCAGGCCTGCGGTCTGTGCCCTGCCCTCGATCAGCCGGGCTTCATACGGCTGCGCGGTGACCAGCCACCAGCGCGAATAATTCAGCAGGTTTTCGGCGGGACGGGTGTAGGACTGCAGCTTGACCCAGCCGCGGACGCCGAAAACCCCTGCGATACGGCCAAGCGTGACCCGGCGGGTCACTATTAGGCCGCTTTCTCCGCCGCGGTGGCGCCCTTCACCAGGAAGGCGACACGCTCGGAAACCTGCGCACCCTTGCCCTTCCAGTACTCGACGCGGGTCTGATCGACCACCAGCTTCTGCTCGCCGCCCTTGGCATTGGGGTTGTAGTAACCCAGGCGCTCGATGAACTTGCCGTCGCGCGAGGACCGGCTTTCGGTCGCCACGACGTGGTAGAACGGACGTTTCTTGGCGCCAGCGCGAGCCAGACGAATTTTTACCATGGTTTCAAACTCTCGAAAGATCCGCGACTGCGTGCGCGAAAGCGTGGGATTTTAGCCGCCGCGGCGCGAAAAATCAAAGAGTTTGCCGGGTTTTCGGCCGGGAATCGGGAATGGGGAATAGGGGATCGTCAAAGCGGGAAGCGGATTCCGGAGCTTTCTCCCGATTCCCCATTCCCGACCCCCGGCTTTTTCAGCGCATCATCCCTGGCGGCAGGCGCCCGGCCAGGCCACGCATCAGCTTGGCCATGCCGCCGCCAGCCAGCTTTTTCATCATTTCGCGGGTCTGGTCGAACTGGCGCAACAGCTTGTTCACCTCTTGCACTTCCATGCCGGCACCGGCGGCGATGCGGCGCTTGCGCGAGGCCTTGATCAGGTCCGGGAAGCGGCGCTCCTGCGGCGTCATGGAATTGATGATGGCCACGGCGCGCTTGATCTCGCGCTCGGGCTGCGCCTTCTGCAGCTGCGCCTGGATCTTGGCGCTGCCGGGCAGCTTTTCCAGCAGCGACTCGACACCGCCCATGTTCTGCATCTGCTGCATCTGGTCGCGGAAATCCTGCAGGTCGAAGCCCTTCTTCGACTTGAGCTTGCCGGCCAGCTTGGCCGCGGCCTCGGCATCGACCTTGCGCGCCGTCTCCTCGATCAGGCCGAGCATGTCGCCCTGGCCGAGAATGCGCGCAGCGATGCGGTCCGGGTGGAACACTTCCAGCGCCGCCGACTTCTCGCCGACGCCGATGAACTTGACCGGCTTGCCGGTGACGTGGCGCACCGACAGCGCGGCGCCGCCGCGCGAGTCGCCGTCGGCCTTGGTCAGGATCACGCCGGTGAGCGGCACCGTCTCGGAGAAGACCTTGGCGGTCTTGGCCGCGTCCTGGCCGGTCATCGAGTCGACCACGAACAGCGTTTCGATCGGGTTCAGCGCGCCATGCAGCGCCGCGATCTCCTTCATCATCGCTTCGTCGATGGAGGTGCGGCCGGCGGTATCGACGATCAGCACATCGAGATACTGCTTGCGCGCGTATTCCACCGCGGCGGCGGCGATGGCCAGAGGATCCTGCCCGGCCTGGCTGGGGAACCACTCGACTCCGACATTGCCGGCGACGATCTTCAACTGCTCGATGGCGGCCGGGCGGTAGACGTCGCACGACACCACCAGCACCTTTTTCTTCTCCACCTCGCGCAGGCGCAGCGCCAGCTTGCCGGTGGTGGTGGTCTTGCCCGAACCCTGCAGGCCGCACATCAGCAGGATGGCCGGCGGCTGGGTGCGCAGGTTGAGCGGCTCGGCGCTGCCGCCGAGCACTGCGGTCAGCTCCTGCTGCACGATGCGCAGCAAGGCCTGGCCCGGCGTCAGGCTCTGCGTGACCTCCTGGCCGACAGCGCGGGTCCTGATGCGCTCGACGAAGTCGCGCACCACCGGCAGCGCCACGTCCGCTTCCAGCAGCGCCATGCGCAGTTCGCGGGCCGCGGTGTTGACCTGCTCCTCGGTGAGGCGACCCTGGCCGCGCAGGGCGTCAAGCGTGCGGGTCAGGCGGCTGCTGAGGTTTTCGAACATACCGGGAATCGAGAATGGGGAATCGGGAGTAGTTTAAGCCATCCCGCTTTTACGATTCCCGATTCTCCATTGCCGATTCCCGCCTCAGGAGAGAATGATGTCGCCGCGCTTGAGGTGGCTGTAGTCCCAGCCGGCCAGGGCGGTGAGGCACTGCTGCTCGATGGCGCGCTCGGTGCCGGGCTTGTGATGGGTCAGGAACAGTTTCGGCCGGTGGCGCAGTTTGCCCAGTTCGCGGCCGAGCAGCGACGGCGTGAAATGCTTGGCGATCTGCCCCAGCTCCGCATCCTCGTCGGGAAAGGCGATCTCGATCATCAGCCGGTCCAGGCGCGGCTGCCGGTTGAGGAACTGCCACAGCCGGTCGTCGGCGTAGGTGTCGCCACTGAAGGCGAACACGCCGTCGCCACTGTCGATCAGGTAGCCCACCGCAGGCACCGTATGCAGCACCTCGAATGGCGTCACCTGCAGATCGCCCAGGCGGGTGGTGACGGCGGGCTGCAGCGTATGGAAGCGCATCAGCGGATGCTCGTCGTCGGGCAGCTTGGTGAAATCCGGCCACAGCTTCCAGTTGAACAGGTGCTCCTGCAGCGCGGCGACGGTTTCGCCCAGGGCATGGACATGCAAAGGGCGCTCGATCAGTCCGAACAGGTTGTCGGCCATGAAGGCCAGTCCACAGACGTGATCGAGGTGCGAGTGGGTCACCAGCACATCGCTGACCCGGCCCATTTGCGCAAGGCTGAGGTCACCGACGCCGGTGCCGGCGTCGATCAGCAACTCGTCATCGACCAGCAGGCCGGTGGTCCGCAGGCCGGGCCCCACCCCCCCGCTGCAACCCAAGACTTTGATGCGCATTGCGAAATATATATGAGTTTGTCCGGATACTAACACAGCATTTCCAGCCGGAACCGTGCGCCGCGGCCGTGTAAAAGCGGCCTGCCGATGCTATCGTGGAGAGTGTTCAAGACCGTTTTCCCATGCCACTGACCCTGAGCCTGATCGCCGCCCTGCTCTATTGCGGGGCCGCCTGGAGAGCCGCGCGCAGCTCCCAGGTCGATACGCTGTCGCTGCGCGGACTGGTGCCCCTGGCGCTGGCCCTGCATGCTGTCGCCCTGCTGTTGCAGACGGTGAGTGGCAGCCAGCTGCAGATCGGCGTCGGCGAGGCGGCGTCGCTGCTGGCCTGGCTGTCGGCGCTGATGCTGTGGGTGTTCTGCCTGCGCGAGCCGCTGCAGGCGCTGGGCGTGGTGAACTATCCGTTCACCGCGCTGTGCGCCCTGTGGCCGGCGCTGGCCAGTGGCGCGGTCAACCCGATCCCGCTCGCCGACTGGCGCCTGGGCGTGCATATCGTGCTGTCCCTGCTCAGCGCCGGGCTGCTGACGCTGGCGGCGATCCACGCCCTGGCGATCGCCATCCTCGACCGCATCCTGCACCGCCCCGACAGCATCGCCCTGGCGCGCCGCCTGCCGCCGCTGCAGACCATGGAGAAGCTGCTTTTCCAGTTGATTTTCGTGGGTTTTTTCCTGCTCAGCCTGACGCTGTGCAGCGGCCTGCTGATCATTCCCGACCTGCACGGCGAGCACCTGGCGCAGCTGATCCTGACCGCCAGCGCCTGGGTCATCTTCAGCGTGCTGCTGTGGGGCCGCCTGCGCTACGGCTGGCGCGGACGCACGGCCATCCGCTGGGCGCTGTCCGGCTATGCCACGCTGGTCGCGGCCTATTTCGGCAGCAAGCTGCTGCTGGAGCAGATCTTCAACATCCATTGGAGCTGAAGGCCGGCGGAATGTGCCGTCGGCCGCATTTGTTGCACCGCAGCGCTTGACAGCAGCCCATCGGTTTCCGTAACTATGGGGGTCCGCGCCACTCCCCCGCTGAGCGTTTTTTGGACGATATCCCCCTTTCCGCGCTGTTCGCCCTGCTGCTGCTGCTGATCGGTCTCGCCGCCTTTTTCGCCGGTTCCGAGACCGGCCTGATGATGCTCAACCGCTACCGGCTCAAGCATGCGGCCAAGCAGGGCAGCCGCAGCTCGCAACTGGCGCAGAGCCTGCTCGAACGCCCGGACCGGCTGATCGGCATGATCCTGCTGGGCAACGTCCTGACCAGCGCCCTGGCCACTTCGGTGGCCCTGCTGATCGGCTATCGCCTGGGCGGCCAGGCCGGCGCCGCCATCGCGCCGTTCGCGGTGACGTTCGTCCTGCTGATTTTCGGCGAAGCCGCGCCGAAGACCCTCGCCGCTCTCTACCCGGAGCGCGTCGGCCTGCCTTCGACCTACGTCTACTGGCCGCTGCAGCGCCTGCTCTACCCGGTGCTGATGCTGGTCAACCTGCTCAGCAACGGGCTGCTGCGCCTGTTCGGCGTCAGCCCGGAGGACGCCGCGCAGCATTCGCTGTCGGCCGAGGAGCTGCGCTCGGTGGTGGCCGAGGCCGGCGCCATGATCCCGCAGCGCCATCAGCGCATGCTGCTGTCGATTCTCGACCTGGAGCGCGCCACGGTCGAGGACATCATGATCCCGCGCAACGAGATCATCGGCATCGACCTGTCCGAACCCTGGGACAAGGCGCTGGAAGTGATCACCGGCAGCAGCCACACGCGCCTGCCGGTGTTCGACGGCTCCATCGACGAGCTCAAGGGCGTGGTGCACCTGCGCAAGCTGGTGCGCCTGGCGGCCGCCGGCGAACTGCGGCTGGACACTTTGATGACGCTGGTGCGCGACCCCTACTTCATCCCCGAGGGCACGCCGCTGAACCAGCAACTGCTCAACTTCCAGGATCAGAAGCGGCGCATCGGCTTCGTCGTCGACGAGTACGGCGACATCCAGGGTCTGGTGACGCTGGAGGACATCCTCGAGGAAGTGGTCGGCGAATTCACCTCCGATCCGGCGACACGGGTCAAGAACGTCTACCTCGACGCCGACGGCAGCGTGCTGGTGCACGGCTCGGTGACGGTGCGCTCGCTCAACCGCTCGCTCGGCTGGAAGCTGCCCACCGGCGGCCCCAAGACCCTCAACGGCCTGGTGCTGGAGAAGCTGCAGGAACTGCCCAAGCCGGGCCGCCGCCTGGAAATCAACAACTACCAGATCGAGATCACCGACACCCGGGCCAATGCGGTGAAGACCGCGCGTATCCGCCCGCTTTCCGCCACGGCGCTCGCGGCCACCCGGTAAGGCGCGAGCCGCGGCCCGGGCCCGCGCAGCAGCAAGCGCAGCGGCCGTCTCCGGGCACTGCGCGCCCTCGAACCAGCCTACCCGGGACCGAGTTTCTCCCTGGCGATGAAGTCCTGCAGCCCCTGCGCCGCCGTGGCCCTGACCTTGGTGCGCAGCTTGTCCGACCAGCCCAGCAGCAGGCCCGGCAGGCCCAGGGCCTGACGCGACCAGCGCGGGAAGTCGAAGCGGTCGATGTGGCGCAGGATCAGGCCGTCGCGGAATTCGAACTCGGCGTCGATGATGTTGTGCACCTTGCGCCGCGTGGCGCTGAAGCTGTACCAGGCCTCCCAGTGCGCCTGGCCGCGGCTGTCGTCGGCGGTCAGATTGCCGAATTCCACGCGCAGGTCGGTACCGCGCGTGCACAGCATCCGCCACATCGCGCCGACCTGCCAGCCATGCAGGTCGAACACCTCATCGGTGAAATGCGCCTGGCTGTGATAGCAGGCCGCCATGGCAGCGTAATCGCGGCGCGAGAACGCCAGGTAGAAGCGCTGCAGCAATTCGATATTCGGATGCATCGTGGTCTCTCCCTTGGAGCCCCCGGTAATGTTCTTCTTAAATGTTCTTCTTATAGGTGCGTCAGCGCCTGCTCCAGGCGGGCCACCGCGAACACCTCCATGTCGAGCTTGACGGTGCGCCGCGGCCGGTTGGCCTCCGGCACGATGGCGCGCCGGAAACCGTGCTTGGCCGCTTCCACCAGCCGCTCCTCGCCGCCCTGCACCGGGCGGATCTCGCCGGCCAGGCCGACCTCGCCGAACACCACCATGTCATGCGGCAGCGGCCGGCCACGGAACGAGGATAGCGCAGCCAGCAGCAGCGGCAGGTCCGCCGCCGTTTCCTGGATGCGCATGCCGCCGACGACGTTGGCGAACACGTCCTGGTCGGCCAGGGCGATGCCGGCGTGGCGGTGCAGCACCGCCAGCAGCATGGCCAGGCGGTTGCCTTCCAGCCCCAGCGCGACGCGGCGCGGATTGCCGGCCTGAGAGCCATCCACCAGCGCCTGCACCTCCACCAACAGCGGCCGGCTGCCCTGCCGCGTCACGGTGATGACGCTGCCCGGCACCGGCTGCTCGTGCCGCGACAGGAACAGCGCCGAAGGGTTGCTGACTTCGCGCAGGCCGCCGTCGCTCATGGCGAACACGCCCAGCTCGTTGACCGCGCCGAAGCGGTTCTTCACCGCGCGCACGATGCGGTAGCGGCTGCCGGCGTCGTGCTCGAAGTACAGCACGGTATCGACCATGTGCTCGAGCACGCGCGGCCCGGCGATGGCGCCTTCCTTGGTGACGTGGCCGACCAGCACGATGGCGCAGCCCTTGGCCTTGGCGTGGCGCACCAGCTGCGCGGCGCATTCGCGCAGCTGCGACACCGAACCCGGCGCGGCTTCCAGCGTGTCGGTGTACAGGGTCTGGATCGAATCCAGCACGACAAAGCCCGGAGTGCTGCGGTTGAGCACGTCGAGGATGGTCTCCAGCATGGTCTCGGCCAGCACCGGCAGGTCCAGCCGCGGCAGCCCGAGGCGGCGGGCGCGCAGGGACACCTGGCTCAGCGACTCCTCGCCGGTGACGTAGAGCGTGCTGAGCCGGCCTTCCAGCGCCGCCAGCGCCTGCAACAGCAGGGTCGACTTGCCGATGCCCGGATCGCCGCCGATCAGGATCACTGCGCCGGGCACGACGCCGCCGCCCAGCACGCGGTCCAGCTCGGCCAGCCCGGTGGGGATGCGCGCGGTGTCTTCTTCCGCCACCTGATCCAGCCTTTGCACGGCGCCGCTCGCGGCCACCAGGCTGGCGCCGCCGCGGCCGCGCGCCTTCGGCGCCGCCACCCCCTCGACCAGGGTATTCCAGGCGCCGCACTCGGCGCACTGGCCGGCCCATTTGGGGTACTCGGCGCCGCAGTTCTGGCAGAAGAACACGGTCTTGCGCGCCGCCTTGCGGGACGTGACTGACTTCTCCATAGGGGCGCTTTTGTCGCAGATAGGGGGCGTTTGGTGCCCGGAAAAACTGTAGTATGCGGGCGATATACCCCGTCAACAATGTTGCAAGATGACGGGGACAAGTCCCCGCCAACAATGTTGGGACGTGGGCGGGGGTACGTCTCCCGTCCAGAGCGTTGAGACGTGGGGGAACAAGCCACCGCGAACACTAGGCAAGTGGGCGGGGGCAAGAACGAAAGTCCGATGGGGATTGGCATGAAGCAAGGATTCTTTCGCTCCGACTGGTTCGCCGCGCTGGCCTTCGCGCTGCTGTTCGCCATTGTGGCCTATGGCGTGCTGGGCAACGCGTTCCAGGGGCTGGAGCGTTCCACCTACGATCTGGGGGTGCGCGAGCGCAGCCGCACACCGTCCGAGCGCCTGGCGGTGATCGCCATCGACGACCAGAGCATCCAGAATCTGGGACGCTGGCCGTGGCCGCGCACACTGCACGCGCAGCTGGTGGACAAGCTGCGCGCCGGCGGCGCCAAGGTCATCGGCAGCACCGTGTTCTATTCCGAGTCGGAGCAGGACGCCGGCGCCGCGGTGATCGCGGACCTGGCCAAGTCGCTGAAGGACTCGCCGCTGACCACGCAGATCCCGGCCGAGATCGACAGCTTCAACGTCATGCTGCAGGACACCGCCCAGCACGACCGTGCCGTCACCGGCATCGCCAAGGCCTATGGCCAGTCCTCGCTGGTCAACGAGTACGGCAAGAGCATCGACGCGCTCAACGCCAAGCTGGCCGAGGCGAGCATGCGCCTGGCCTCCGACAATTCACTGGCGCAGGCCTTCACCAGCGCCGCCGACGTGCTGCTGCCGATGAGCTTCGAGCTGGGCCGCCCGCAGGGCCGCCCGGACAAGCCGCTGCCCGATTACGTGCAACGCTTCGCGCTGAGCCACATCGTCGACCGCGTCGATGCCAAGGCGCACGGCGCGCTGCCGATCCCGACCCTCAGCGTGCAGGTTCCGGTGCCGGAACTGGGCGGCGTCGCGGCCGGCATCGGCGCGCTCAACTCCACGCTGGACCTGGACGGCGGCATCCGCCAGGAGCCGCTGGTGCTGCAGTACTACGACCAGTTCTATCCCTCGCTGTCGCTGATGCTGGCGGCGCAGGCGCTGAACCTGAAACCCGCCGACATCGAAGTGCGCCTGGGCGAAGGCGTGGCGCTGGGCGGCCTGACCATCGGCACCGACGCGCAGCTGCGCATGTACACGCATTTCTACAACACGCATGACGGCCAGCCGCCGTTCCCGGTGGACTCCTTCTACGACGTGTTCGCCGGCAAGATCCCGGCGGACAAGTACAAGGACAAGATCGTGCTGATCGGCGCCACCGCGCGCGGCATCGGCACCAGCTTCCCCACCCCGGTGTCGCCGGCGATGGCGCCGGTGCTGACGCTGGCGCACACCGTATCCAGCCTGCTGCAGCAGGATTTCTACTCGCGCCCGTCCTGGGCCGGCTGGGCCGAGCTGGCGCTGTACCTGCTGCTGGCCGCTTATCTCGCCTTCGCCGTGCCGAAGCTGCCGGCGGTGAGCGCCGCGCTGGTCACGGCCGGCCTGGTCATCGCGCTGCTGCTGGCCGAGTTCGTGCTGCTCACCGGCAGCGCCATGTGGCTCAAGCTGACCACGCCGGCGCTGCTGCTGGTGTTCGGCCACCTGTTCATGACGGTGAAGAAGTTCCGCATCACCGAGAAGCTGAAGAAGAGTTCCGACGCGGAGAGCGCCGAGAGCAACAAGATGCTCGGCCTGGCCTTCCAGGGCCAGGGCCAGCTGGACATGGCATTCGAGAAATTCAAGCGCGTCGACACCGTCGACGACCGCCTGCTCGACCTGATGTACAACCTGGCGCTGGACTTCGAGCGCAAGCGCCAGTTCAACAAGTCCGGCGCGGTCTACGAGTACATCGCCAAGCACAATCCCAAGTTCAAGGACGTGCAGGACAAGTTGTCGCGCGCCAAGAAGATGGAGAGCACCATCATTCTCGGCGGCGGCACCCGCGGCGGCGGCAGCACCGCCAGCGGCACCCTGATCATGGGCGGCGACAACACGGTGGAAAAGCCGATGCTCGGCCGCTATCAGGTGGAGCGCGAGCTGGGCAAGGGCGCCATGGGCGTGGTCTACCTGGGCAAAGACCCGAAGATCGGGCGCATGGTGGCGATCAAGACCATGGCGCTGTCGCAGGAGTTCGAGCCGGACGAACTGAAGGAAGTGAAGGAACGCTTCTTCCGCGAGGCCGAGACCGCCGGCCGCCTGCAGCACCCGAACATCGTCTCGATCTACGACGCCGGCGAGGAGCACGACCTGGCCTACATCGCCATGGAGTTCATCAAGGGCTATGACCTGGTGCGGCACACCAAGCCCAATGCCCTGCTGGAAGTGCCGGAAGTGGTCAAGATCGTGGCCGACGCCGCCGACGCCCTGGACTACGCCCACAGCAACGGCGTGGTGCACCGCGACATCAAGCCGGCCAACCTGATGCTGCTCACCGATACCCGCGTGATCAAGGTCACCGACTTCGGCATCGCGCGCATCACCGACAGCAGCAAGACCAAGACCGGCATGGTGCTGGGCACGCCCAGCTACATGTCGCCGGAGCAGCTCTCGGGCAAGAAAGTGGACGGGCGCTCCGATCTGTTTTCGCTGGGCGTGACGCTGTACCAGCTGTTGACCGGGGCGCTGCCGTTCCAGGCCGACTCCATGGCCACGTTGATGTTCAAGATCGCCAACGAGCCGCAGGCGCCGCTGCTGACGCTGCGGCCGGACCTGCCGCCGGAGTTGGAAAACATCATCGCCCACGCGCTGCAGAAGCAGCTTGAGGCTCGTTATGCGGCGGGGCGCGATTTCGCGCGCGATCTGCGCGGCCTGCTGCGCTAGCCACCGGCGTCATGTCGATGGCGCTCAAGGGCAAGGTTGCGACGGCGCTCCTGACCGATGTCGGCCAGGTGCGCGACAATAACGAGGACTCCATCGCCGAGGACGGCGACATCGGCCTGCTGATCCTGGCCGACGGCATGGGCGGCTACAACGCCGGCGAGATCGCCAGCGGCATCGCCACCGCCACCGTGCTCGACGTGGTGCGCCGCGAGTGGCCCAGGCTCAAGCATGGCCAGGTCGACGGCGACAGCGGCTACAGCGTCGAATCCCTGCTGCTGCGGCAGGCGCTGGAAAACGCCCACACCACCATCTACCAGGTGGCGCAGAGCCAGCCGCAATGCGCCGGCATGGGCACCACGGCGGTGGTCTGCGCCCTGCACGACGACCGCCTGTCCATCGCCTATGCCGGCGACTCGCGCCTGTACCGGCTGCGCGGCGGCAAGCTCGAACAGATCACGCGGGACCATTCGCTGGTGGAGGAACTGGTAGCGCGCGGCCACTACTCGCGCGAGGACGCCATGCAGCTGGTGCGGCGCAACATCGTGACCCGGGCCCTGGGGGTGGAGCCGACGGTGGAGGTGGACCTGATCGAGGAGGGGGTGGAACCGGGCGATATCGTGCTGCTGTGCTCGGACGGACTCACCGACATGGTCGATGACGAGACGATACGCTTAACCCTGGTGCAGTTTGCTGATAATCTCAACACTGCGGCGGAAATGCTTGTCCGCAAAGCAAATGAGCACGGCGGGCGGGATAATGTTTCGGTGGTGCTGGCCAGGGTGGATGCGGCATTTCCGCACAAGCGGCCGTGGTACGAACGCCTGATCGAGTGGTTTTGAGCAACGCATTGAAGAGCTTCGGCTCTTGACTAGGGAACGGGGACTGTCTGACATGGCCAAGCTGATCATCACCGACGCCGAGGGCGCCACGCGGGATTTCCCGCTCAGCAAGGAACGCATCACCATCGGGCGCCATCCGGACAACGACATCAGCCTCAACGACAAGGCCGTGTCCGGCCGCCACGCGGTGGTCATCACCATCCTGCGCGATTCCTTCCTCGAGGACCTCAACAGCACCAACGGCACCCAGGTCAACGGCAAGCAGATCGCCAAGCACCCGCTGGCCAACGGCGACACCATCAGCATCGGCCGCAACACCTTGAAATATCAGACCGAAGTCGCCGCCGGCGAAGAGGACGACTTCGAAAAAACCATGATCCTGCGGCCTGGCCAGATGGGCGCCGCGTTCGAATCGCAGGTCAACAAGGCCGCGGCCAGCGCCCCCGGCCATGAAGCCGCCGCCGGCAAGCCGCTGCTCGGCAAGCTGCGCGTCGCCTCCGGCCCCAACAGCGGCAAGGAACTGGAGCTGACCAAGGCGCTGACCACCATCGGCCGCCCGGGTGTGCAGGTGGCGGCCATCACCCGCCGTGCCGACGGCTACTACATCGTCCATGTCGGCGGCAGCAGCGGCGGCCAGCACCCCCTGGTCAACGGCGAGGAGATCGACGCCCAGGCGCGGCGCCTGAACAACGGCGATACCATCGACCTGGTCGGCACCAAGATGACCTTCCTGCTCGGCGCCTGAGCGGAGCCGCGGACGAGCCGTCATAAAGCGCGAACGTCGCGGCATAGCCCCCTGCCCCCCGCCCGCCTAAGCTGGCGGCACTTGCCATGACGGGGTGTGCCATGCGTTTTCTCTACAACCTGTTGTTCGGCTGGCCGGAGCGCATCGCGCAATACCTGCTGCCACTCGGGCCCCTGCTGGCCCGCCTCGTGGTCGGCTGGGTGTTCCTGTGGAGCGGCTGGGGCAAGCTCAACAACCTGCCGCAGATCACCGACAACTTCATCAGCTGGGGCATCCCCTTCCCGCATATCCTGACGCCCTTCACCTCGGGCGTGGAGTTCTTCGGCGGCATCTTCCTGCTGCTGGGCCTGATGACACGCATTTCCGCCGGCGCGCTGGCGGTGACCATGATCGTGGCGATCAAGGCGGCCAAGTGGGGCGATGTCGACTCGCTCGAAACCCTGCTGGGTTTCGACGAAAGCGAGTATTTCGCGCTGTTCACCTGGCTGGCCATTGCCGGCGCCGGCAGCCTGTCGCTCGACCACCTGCTGAAGCGCTGGCTGGAGCCGCCCGCCGCGGCGGAGGCCTGATCCCGCCCCGATCCCGCCGCGTGCGCACTCAGGGCGTATGCGAGAAATGCACCCGGTTGGTCAGCCCGCAGAACAGTTCGTAGGCCAGCGTGCCGGCCCAGCTGGCCACCTCTTCCGCCGGCAGGCCGGGGCCCCATAGCGTGACGCTGTCGCCGGCCTGAGCCTGCGGCAGGCCGCGCAGGTCCACCGTGATCATGTCCATGGACACGCGCCCCACCATCGGCGCGCGCACGCCATGGATCAGCACCGGCGCCCCGCTTGGCAGGATGCGGTGCACGCCGTCGGCATAGCCCACCGCGACCACGCCGACGCGCATGCGCTCGGGGCAACGGAAGGTGGCGCCATAGCCCACCGCCTCGCCCGCCTCCAGCTCGTGCACGGCGATCAGGCGGCTCTCCACGCACATCGCCGGGAGCAGCCCCAGGTCGGCCCCGGTCTGACCCGGCAGCGGGCTGGCACCGTACAGCATCAGCCCCGGCCGCACCCAGTCGACGCGCGCCTGCGGCCAGGCGATCAGCCCGGCGGAATTGGCGATCGAACGCGGCCCCGGCAGACCCTCCAGCGCCTGGCCGAAGGCACGCACCTGGCGCGGCGTCATCGGGTTGTCGGCCTCGTCGGCGCAGGCCAGATGGGTGATCCAGCCAGCCAGGCTCCAGGCCGGGCGGGCCTGCAGCTGCGCCAGCAGCCGCGGCGCCGCCGGCAGCGGAAAGCCGAGGCGGTGCATGCCGCTGTCGAGCTTGAACCACAGCGTCAGCGGCATCGGCGCCGGCAGCCGCTGCAGCAGGCGCAGCTGCCACTCGTCGTGCACCACCACCTGCAGCTGCTGGCGCGAAGCCTGCTCGGCCTCTTCCACGGACAGCACGCCCTCGAGCAAGGCCAGCGGCGCGGTGACCCCGGCATCGCGCAGGATCAGCGCCTCCTCCAGGCAGGCCACCGCCAGCGCATCGACGCCGGCCTGCTGCAGCGCGCGGCCCACCGGCACCGCGCCGTGGCCATAGGCGTCGGCCTTGACCGCGGCCATGACTTTGGAGCCCGGCGCATAGTCGCGCACGCGGGCCAGGTTGTGGCGCACCGCCGCCAGATCCACCGTGGCGGTGACGCGGGGAATGAAAGAGGGAGTCATTGCCGGTTATTTTCCAGCCTGCGGCCGCGGCTTTCCAGGCCGGCGCGCCCGCTGCCGGCCGCCATGCCGCTCAGTTGTTGTTGTAGGCGTATTCCGGCGCCAGGTTCTCGAAGCGCGTGTACTTGCCGAGGAATGCCGTCTTGATCTTGCCGGTGGGGCCGCTACGCTGCTTGGCGACGATGATCTCGGCAGTGCCCTGCACCAGCGACTCCTTGTTGTGGTAGTCGTCGCGGTAGACGAACAGCACCACGTCGGCGTCCTGCTCGATCGAGCCGGATTCGCGCAGGTCGGACATGATCGGGCGCTTGTCGGTGCGGCTTTCCAGCGTACGCGACAACTGCGACAGCGCGATGATCGGCACTTTCAGCTCCTTGGCCAGCGCCTTCAGCGAGCGCGAGATCTCGGAGATCTCGTTGGTGCGGTTCTCGCGGTTGTTCGGCACCTGCATCAGCTGGATGTAGTCCACCACCAGCAGCGCCAGGTCGTGCTTGGCGGCGATGCGGCGGGCACGGCCGGACAGGTCCTGCGGCGACAACGAACCGGTCTCGTCGATGAACAGCGGCGATTCGCGCAGCAGGCCGCTGGCCGAGACCAGGCGGCTCCAGTCGTGGTCCTCCAGGTGGCCGCTGCGCAGCGCCTGCTGGTCGATGCGGCCGAACGAGGACAGCACGCGCAGGGCCAGCTGCTCGGCCGACATTTCCATGCTGAACACCGCGGTGGGCAGCTTGCGCTCGATGGCGACATGTTCGGCGATGTTCATGGCGAAGCTGGTCTTGCCCATGCCGGGGCGGCCGCCGACGATGATCAGGTCGCCGGGGTGCATGCCCTGCGTCATCTTGTCCAGCTCGGTGAAGCCGGTCGGCGTGCCGGCGAAGGCGTCCGGGTTGGCGCGCAGGCGCTCGAGGCGGTCCTCGATGGCGTCCATCAGCAGCGGCATGCCCTTGACCTGGCTGGCAGCCTTGCTGCCGCGGGCGCGGATGGCGAACACCTGCTGTTCGGCCACGTCGATCAGCGTGCCGGTGGGCCGTCCGGCCGGCTGGTAGCCGAGCTCGGCGATATCCTGGCCGGCGGCGATCAGGCTGCGCAGCACCGAGCGCTCGCGCACGATCTCGGCGTAAGCCTTGACGTTGGCGGCGCTGGGGGTGTCGGCGGCCAGGGAGCCGAGGTAAGACAGGCCGCCGGCTTCCTCCAGCCGGTTCTGCTGCCGCAGGTGTTCGGACAGGGTGACGAAGTCGCAGGGCTTGCCCTGCCCCAGCAGCTCGCCGATGGCGCTAAAGATGACGCGATGGTCCTGGGTGTAGAAATCCTCTTCCGCGACCTGGTCGACCAGGTCATACCAGGCGCGGTTGTTGAGCAGCAGGCCGCCCAGCACGGACTGCTCGGCTTCGATCGAATGCGGCGGCTGCTTCGGGCTCGGCGCCAGCTTTTGGCCTGCGCCGGGCGCGACGGCCTGAAACGAATGGGTTGCCATGAACGAGATTAGGAACCTGTGCGGCTGCGTTCGCTACGGAATGGATGCCTGAATTGATACCGGTGCAAGCTGTGCACGAGCGGTGGATAAGCCCGTCATGGCACAAGTGTACAGCCGCCACCGGGGCCGGTACGGCGCCCCAAACAAAACGGCCCGCCAGAGGCGGGCCGTTTCATGACTTCTTTTAAAACAGAAGCTTAGGCCTTCTCTTCCTCAACCACCACGGTCAGGGCGACTTCCACCTCGCCGTGCAGGCGGGCGACGACCTGGTAGGTGCCGATGAGGCGGATGGCGCCGTCCGGCATGTCGATCTCGCTCTTCTTCAGGTCGAGCTTCTGCGCTTCGGCGGCGCGGGCGATGTCGTTCGGGCCGACCGAGCCGTACAGCTTGCCTTCCTCGGCAGCCAGGGCGCGCACCTTGATCACCGCGCCGGCCAGCTTCTCGGCGCGCAGCTTGGCGGCGTTGAGCGAGTCGGCGGCCTTCTTCACCAGCTCGGCCTTGCGCTCCTCGAACACCTTGCGGTTGGCTTCGGTGGCGGACAACGCCTTGCCCTGCGGCAGCAGGTAGTTGCGGCCGTAGCCGGACTTGACCTTGACGGTGTCGCCGAGGTCGCCCAGGTTCTTCACCTTCTGGAGCAGAATCAGTTCCATCGTGCGTCTCCTGGCTTACTCGTGACGGTCGGTGTACGGCAGCAGCGACAGGTAGCGGGCGCGCTTGATGGCGACAGCCAGCTGGCGCTGGTAGCGGGTACGCGTGCCGGTGATGCGGCTCGGCACGATCTTGCCGTTCTCGGCGATGTACTGCTTGAGGGTGGCCAGATCCTTGTAATCGATCTCGGTGACGCCCTCAGCGGTGAACTTGCAGGACTTCTTCTTGCGGAAAAAACGGGCCATGTCTTAGGCCTCCTCGGCAGCAGCGGCGGTTTCGCCGGCTTCGGCTTCGCTGGACTCGGACGAGCGGGACTTGTATTCCGGCTTCTTGTCCTCTTCCGGCACCTTGAACAGCGGCGACTGCTCGGTCTCGCCGGCTTCCTTGCGGATCACCAGCTTGCGGATCACGGCGTCGTTGAAGCGGAAGGCGCTTTCCAGCTCCTTCAGCACGCCGTCGGAGCACTCGACGTTGAGCAGCACGTAGTGCGCCTTGTGCAGCTTGGCGACCGGGTAGGCCAGCTGGCGGCGGCCCCAGTCTTCCATGCGGTGAACCTTGCCGCCGTCGGACTCGACCATCGCCTTGTAACGCTCGATCATGGCCGGGACCTGTTCGCTCTGGTCCGGGTGCACCATGACCACAATTTCGTAGTGACGCATGTAGTCTCCTTTTGGATGATGGGGACGGACCTTGAATCCGCCCCCGCTCAGTCCCCCGTGACGTGAACGGTGGGACAAGTTTTCCCGGCACCGGCCGGGAAATCGGCTCTCGGGGCCACAAGACCCCGAAAGGGGGCGGATTTTACGCGAACCGGCCCGCGCAGGCAAGTGCCTGCTTTGCCTGATTTTTTATATCGCCGGAGATCGTGCGCCCGCGACGGCCGGCGCCGCCCGGTGCCGTGCCGGCGTTCAGGGCGCCAGCGCGCAGCAGTTGGGGTTGGACAGCAACTGCCGCGCCCGCGCCTCGGCCTGCTCCAGGTCGGCCGGGCGCATACGGCTGCGCAGGTCGGCCAGCATGGCGTCGAATCGGCGCGACTCGCCAGCCGCCTGCTGCACCTGGTCGAGCGCACTGAAGCTGGCATAGGCCTCGACGTTGTCCTGCGGCAGCACCTCGCCCTCGGCATACCAGGAGCCGAAGGTCCACAGCGCGGTGGCGCTGCCGGCGTCGCGCGCCCGCCCCAGGTAGTCCACCGCCTCGCGCTCCAGCGCCTCCTGTTTGTCGCGCTGCTGTGGGCTGCATTCGGACATGTACTGGCAGTATTCCCCCGGCGGCAGGTGCAGTGGCAGGTCCAGCTGCGCTTCCATCAGGCCGGAATCCGCCGCCTGCTTCAGCCAGTCGCGGTATTGGCCGCGTGCATCGGCCGGCACGCCGTCGCACTCCTGGTAGCGGCGCCGCAGCGACTGCTCCTCGTTGGCCGGGTTGTCCACGTCCCAGCCGCCGCGGCGGCGGGTTTCATAAGTGTGTTCGATGGTCTGCTCCAACCCGGCGCTGTCCGCCGGCACGTCGCGGCATTCATACAGCAGCAGGCCCAGCCGGTATTGCGCCGCCTGGTCGCCGGCGCGCGCCAGCGGCTCCAGCTGGGCGTAAGCCGGGCCATAAGGCGGCGGCGGCACGCTCAGGCGCGGCCGGCGCTGCAGGCGGATGGTGACGCCGGACGCCGCGACCACTTCGCGCACCGCCGGCTGCGCCGCCGCCGCGCCGGGCGGCGCGGTGGCCGCCGGTGCCGGGACAGCGGCAGTCGCCGCCGCCGGGGGCTGGTCCTGACCGTGGCCGCCGCGGCCGGACCAGAACCAGGCGACGAGCAGCAGGGCGGCAACCGCGGCCGCCAGCGCGAGCAGCCGGCGGCGTGGGCTCAGTGACGCTGGCGGAAGGCTTCGTACAGGCATACCGCCGCCGCCACCGAGACGTTGAGGCTCTCGATGTTCCCGACCATCGGGATGCGCGCCAGCCGGTCGCAGGTGTCGGCCGTGAGGCGCCGCAGGCCCTCGGCCTCGCCGCCCATCACCAGCACCACCGGCCCGGTGAAATCGACGTCGTAGATCGACTCCTCGGCCTCGCCGGCCAGCCCGGTGATCCAGTAGCCCAGCGTCTTGAGCTTTTCCAGCGTGCGGGTCAGGTTGGTCACGGCCACCACCGGCACGCGCTCGGCCGAGCCGGCGGCGGCCTTGCGCACCGCCGGGGTCAGGCCCACGGCGCGGTCCTTGGGGATGACGATGGCCGACACGCCCACCGCCTCGGCGGTGCGCAGGCAGGCGCCGAGGTTATGCGGGTCCTGCACGCCGTCGAGGGCCAGGATCATGCGCTCGGAAGTGGCCGGCACGTCCAGCACCTCCTCGCCCATCACGTCCGCCGCCTCGATCGCCGCCAGCACGCCCTGGTGCTTGAGGCCGGGCGCGTACAGGTCCAGCGTGTCGCGGCCGACATTGCGCACCGTGACCTTGGCCTTGGCCGCAATCTCCAGCATGCGCCGCGCGCGCTGATCCTGGCGCGTGTCGGCCAGCAGGATTTCGCGCGGTTTGCGCTCGCCGTCCTCGAGAGCGGCAATCACCGCGTGGAACCCACCGATATAAGTCTCAGCCATGGCGGGATTTTAACCCCTCGGACGCTGGCTCAGTGCTTTTTCGACTTCTTGGCGCCGCCGCCCCTGGAGTCGCCGCCGGAGCGGCCCTTGGAATGATCCCGGGACTGCTCCTTGCCGCGCCGCTCCGGCTGGCGCTGCCTGCCGCCCTGCGGCGCGCCGCGCCCCTGCGCCGCGCCGCCGGTGTTGCAAATCTCCAGGTCGATCTTGCGCTCGTCCAGGCTGACCCGCACCACGCGCACGCGCAGGCGCTCGCCCAGGGCATAGACCTTCTTGCTGCGGCTGCCGACCAGGCGCTGGTGGCGCGCGTCGAATTCGTAGTAATCGTCGCCGAGGTTGGAGATGTGCACCATGCCTTCGATGTAAAGCCCCTCCAGCTCGATGAACAGGCCGAACGAGGCGACGCTGGTGACGACGCCGGCGAATTCCGCGCCGACGTGGTGGCGCATGAACTCGCACTTGAGCCAGGTGGAGACATCGCGGGTGGCGTCGTCGGCGCGGCGCTCGGCCATCGAGCAATGCGCACCCAACGCCTCCATCTGCTGCGGGCTGTAGTCGAAAGTCTTGGGCTTGCCGCGCGCCAGCACATGCTTGATGGCACGATGCAGCAGCAGGTCCGGATAGCGGCGGATCGGCGAGGTGAAATGGGCGTAGTGGCTCAGGGCCAGGCCGAAATGGCCGGTGTTCTCCGGGCTGTAGCGCGCCTGCATCAGCGAGCGCAGCATCACGCTCTGCACCAGGCCGGCGTCCTCGCGCCCCTTGAGCTGGCCCAGGGTCTTGGCGTAGTCGGCGGCCTTGGGCGTGTTGCCGCCGCCCAGGCTCAAGCCGCGACCGGCGAGGAACTCGCGCAGCAGGGCCACCTTGTCGCCATCCGGCTCGGCGTGGACGCGATACAGCGCCGGCATCTCGTGCTTCTCCACCAGCTTGGCCGACTCGACGTTGGCCGCGATCATGCACTCCTCGATGAGGCGGTGCGCGATGTTGCGCTTCACCGGCACGATCTTCTCGATCTTGCGCTGGGCGCCGAACACAATCTTGGTTTCGGTGCCCTCGAAGTCAATGGCGCCGCGCTTCTCGCGCGCGGCGAACAGCGCCTCGAACACGTTCTTCAGCGTCTGCAGCGGCTTGAGCAGCTCGGGGCGTTCCTGCGCCTGGGGCCCCTTGGGGTTCTCCAGGATCTCGGCCACGTCGTCGTAGATCAGGCGCGCCTTGGAGCGCATCACCGCTTCGTAGAACTTGGACTTGCCGATCTCGCCATCCTTGCCCACCCGCATCTCGCACACCATGCACAGGCGGTCGACCTGCGGGTTGATCGAGCACAGGCCGTTGGACAGGGCCTCCGGCAGCATCGGGATGACGTTTTCGGGGAAATAGACCGAGGTGCCGCGGTTCTGCGCCTCGGCGTCCAGGGCGGTGCCCGGCCGCACGTAGGCGGACACGTCGGCAATCGCCACCCACAGCTTCCAGCCGCCACCCTTGAGGCCGTGCACGGTCTCGGCATAGACCGCGTCGTCGAAATCGCGGGCGTCGGCGCCGTCGATGGTCATCAGGCCCAGCTTGCGCACATCGACGCGGCCTTCCATCTGCTCCGGCTGCACCTCGGGCTTGTAGGCGGCGGCTTCACGCTCGACCTCGTGCGGCCATTCGAACGGCAGCTTGTGGGCGCGGATTGCTGCCTGGATCTCCATGCCGGGGGCCATGTGCTCGCCCAGCACCTCGATCACCTTGCCCACCGGCAGGGTGCGCTCGCCCGGCGGAGCCACCAGCTCGGCCACCACCATCTGGCCGTCCCGGGCGCCGCCGCCGTCGGCCGAGGCGACGACGATCTCGGGGTGGCGCGGGTTGCTCGGGATCACCGTGAACACGCCCTGGTTGGCGTGCAGGCGGCCGACCACGGTGGTGGTGCCGCGCTCGATCACCTCGACCAGCGCGCCCTCGCGGCGGCCGCGGGCATCGGTTTCGGTGACGCGCACGCGCGCCCGGTCGCCGTGCATCAGGCCGCGCATCTGCCGCGGCGGCAGGAACACGTCCGGGCCGCCGGAATCGGAGGCGAGGAAGCCGTAGCCGTCGCGGTGCATGCTGACCTTGCCTTCCACCAGGTCCGGCGGCGGCGTCTTCACCGCCTCCTGGCCGGTGGCGCGGTAGGCGCCGCGGCGGTCGACCGGGAACAGCTGGCCCTCGCGCGTCATCGCCACCAGCCGCTTGATGAAGGCCTCCTGCTCGTTCAGCTTCTTCAGGCCGAAATGGGCGATCAGCTCGTCCAGGGTCAGCGGCTCGGCGCTGTCGTTGAGGGTGCTGAGAATCAGGTTGCGGCTGGGCAGCGGGTTGGCGTAACGGGCCGCCTCGGACGCATGGTCCGGGTCGCTGGCGCGCCAATCGCCCTCGCCCGCGCCGCCCGGCCGGGGCGGCTGGTGGCCCTTGTGGCCGGATTTATGGGGCGGAAACTGCGGCTCCGCCTTGTCGTTGTGCTCTTGACGCCGATTTTTCTTATTTCTTTTCATTTTCGTTGACAAACAGTGGCTGCGCCTTTAGTCTGCGCACCCCATGCCGAGATGGCGGAATTGGTAGACGCACCAGTTTCAGGTACTGGCGGGTAACACCGTGGAGGTTCGAGTCCTCTTCTCGGCACCAAGTAACAACGAAAAAGCCCGGCCCCGCGCCGGGCTTTTTCGTTGTTACTTGGTGCTTCCGGCACGCATCGTTTCCTAAAACCCCCGCGAGCCCGGCTTCGCCGAGCTTGCCGCCCCCCTTGGACTCAAGGGGGGCTGAAGGGGATTCCAGGCCTTCCGCGCGTGGACTGTGCCGGGCTGTTTCGTGATATCTGCTGCCTTCGGCGAGGGCCATTTCCCACCACCCCCGCGAGCCGGCCTTCGCCGGGTTCACCCCAAGCTGCACACAATACCGGCCCAGGCGTCGGGTCCGCTGCGCCTGACCGGGCCTACGGACCGCATTCACCGCAAGCACTGCCCCGCTGACATCGGGAGGGGCCGGTCCAGTCCTTTGAGCCTGTGCTTGGGTGTGCAAAACCTGCCTCAATCGAAGGGGTTGCGCAGCACGATGGTGTGCTCGCGGTCGGGGCCGGTGGAGACAATGGCGACTTCAGCGCCGCTCACCTCCTCCATGCGCTTGAGGTACAGCTGGGCGTTCTTGGGCAGCTGCTCGAACTTGCGGATGCCGAAGGTGGACTCGCTCCAGCCCGGCACATCCTCATACACCGGCTCGACGCCGGCCAGGCCTTCGGCGCCGATCGGCGGGATATCCACCGCCACGCCGTCGACCTTGTAGCCGGTGCAGATACGCACCGTTTCCAGGCCGTCAAGCACGTCGAGCTTGGTCACGCACAGGCCGGTGACGCTGTTGTTGAAGATCGAGCGGCGCGCAGCCACCGCGTCGAACCAGCCGCAGCGGCGTGGACGCCGCGTTACGGTGCCGTATTCGTCACCCTTGTCGCGGATCGACTGGCCGACGTCGTTGTCCTGCTCGGTCGGGAACGGGCCGCTGCCGACGCGGGTGGCGTAGGCCTTGACGATGCCCAGCACATAGCCGAACTCGCGCGGGCCGACGCCGGTGCCGGTGGCGGCGCCGCCGGCGGTGGTGTTGCTGGAAGTGACATAGGGATAGGTGCCGTGGTCGACGTCGAGCATGGCGCCCTGGGCGCCCTCGAACAGCACGTTATGCCCCGCCACGATGTGCCGGCGCAGCAGTTCGGTGACGTCCGCCACCATGGGCCGCAGCACGTCGGCGAAGCCCAGGCAGGCTTCCAGGGTTTTCTGGAAGTCGACCGGCGTCTCCTTGAAATAGTGCTGCAGCACGAAGTTGTGGTAGTCCAGCACTTCGCCCAGCTTGGACGCCAGGCGCTCGCGGTGGAACAGGTCGCCGACGCGGATGGCGCGGCGCGCGATCTTGTCCTCGTAGGCCGGGCCGATGCCGCGACCGGTGGTGCCGATCTTGTTCTCGCCGCGCGCACGCTCACGCGCCTGGTCCAGCTTGATGTGGTGCTCCAGGATCAGCGGGCAGGCCTCGGACACCTTGAGCCGCTCGCGCACCGGGATGCCGCGCGCCTCCAGGCCCTGGATTTCCTCCACCAGCCGCGGCACGTACACCACCACACCGTTGCCGATCAGGCATTCCACGCCGTCGCGCATGATGCCGGAGGGGATCAGGTTGAGCGCGGTCTTGACGCCGCCGATGACCAGCGTATGGCCGGCGTTGTGGCCACCCTGGAAACGGGCCACGGCTTGACAACGATCGGTGAGCAGGTCGACCACCTTGCCCTTGCCCTCGTCACCCCATTGTGCGCCGATGATGACGACCGACTTACCCATGATTGACCCCTTTACAAGTGATGACAGCAGCCGTGGAACAACCCGGCGCACAACGGGGTGAGACCCCGCATGGTCTGCCCGCCCGCAAGAACGCGGGCGGTGGCGCGCCGATCATGACGACTGACTTACCCATTTTCGATCTCTTGGTTGTCGAGGCCGGTCACTGACCCAGCCTCAGTAATTCATTCAGATCCGCTGAAAACCCTGTGGCCGGACGCGGCCGGCCGAATTCGCTGCCGACGCCATCGTAGCGCCCGCCCCGGGCCACCTCGCGGCCGTGGCCGGGAACGAAGGCGGCAAACACCAGCCCGGTCTGGTAGCGGTAGCCGCGCAGTTCGGCCAGGTCGATGTGCACCGGTACCTCCGGCGCCACCCGCTTCAGCTCCGCCGCGGCATGCTCCAGCGCCGCCAGGGCCTCGGCCACCATGCTGTCACCCCGATCCAGTGTGTGACGCGCACGTTGTAATACGGTGACATCGCCGTTCAGGTCCATCAGCGCCGACAACCCGGCCAGCGAGGACGGGGCCAGGCGCCGTGCCGCGGCGAAATCGCGCAGGTCGGGCTGCGACTTGCGCTGCAGGATGTCGAACACCGCGGTTTCGGCCTCGGCGTCCAGCCCCAGCTTGGCCGCCAGGGCGCGATAGATGCCGACATGGCCAAGATCCAGGTGGCCGGTCTGGATGCCGGCCAGGCGCAGCGTATCCAGCATCAGGCGCAGCGCTTCCAGGTCGGCGCCGAGGCCGGCCTCGCCGAAGATCTCGCAGCCCACCTGGCGCGGCGCGCGCGAGCCGCCGAGGCTGTCGGGCCGGGTGCGCAGCACCGTGCCGAGATAACACAGGCGCACCACCGGCTGGTCGGCGAAATGGCGCGTGGCGATGCGCGCCGCCTGCGGCGTCATGTCGGCACGCAGGCCGAGCAGGCGGCCGCCGGCGGGGTCGGTCAGCTTGAAGGTCTGCCCTTCGAGGTCGGAGCCGGTGCCGGTGAGCAGCGTGTCGAGGTGCTCCAGCAGCGGCGGCAGGATCAGCTCGTAGCCCTGCTCGCGGTAGTGATCGAGCAGCGCGCGGCGCAGGGCCTCGATGCGCCAGGACACCGGCGGCAGCGACTCCTCCACCCCTTCGGGAAGCATCCACGCTTTGCTCATGTCAGGCCAGCCAATGCACCAACTCCAGCGCCACCAGGCCGCTGAGCATGCTCAGGAAACCTATGGTGCGCAGGCCGCGGTCATCCACCGTGGCAACGCGCGAGTACAGCGTGCGGGCCCGCGCCGGCGACAGGAACGGCAGCACGCCTTCGATCAGCATCACCAGGGACAGGGCGCGCACGATATCCAGCCACTGGATCACCATGGGCGCACCGCCTGGACCTTGTTCATTGGGCTGGCAGGCTTCACTTGCCGCTCCCCGCGTCCTTGAAGTATTTGAAGAACTCGCCTTTGGGTTCGACCAGCAGCAGGTCGCGCTTGCCCTTGAAGGCCTCGCGATAGGCGTTGAGCGAGCCGTAGAAAGCGAAGAATTCCGGGTCCTGGCCGTAGGCCCTGGCGTAGATCTCGGCGGCCTTGGCATCGCCCTCGCCGCGCAGCGCCTCGGCCTTGCGGTAGGCTTCGGCCAGCGTGATCTGCGCCTCGCTGTCGGCGGCAGCCTTGATCGACTCGGCCTCCTCGGCGCCACGCGCACGCAGCTCGTCGGCGATGCGCTTGCGCTCGGCGCGGATGCCGTCGAAGTAGGCGTCGGCCAGATCCTTGGGCAGGCTCAGGTCCCTGATCCGCACATCGGCCACCTCGATGCCCAGGTCACGCGCCTTGTCCTGCGCCTCGCGGCGCAGGCTGGCATCGACCTGCTCGCGGTCGCCGCCGACGATCTGGCCGATGCTGCGGCTGCCGAGCTGGTCGCGCAGGCTGGCCTTGACCGCCTTGATCAGGCGGTCGCGCACCACCAGATCCTTGCCGCCGGTGGCGCGGTAATAAGCGGCGGCGTCGGCGATGCGCCATTTGACGTAGTAGTCCACGTTCAGCGGTTTCTGGTCGCCGGTGGGGACCGTCTCGCTCTCGGTTTCGGTGAGCAGGCGCCGGTCGTACTTCTCCACCGTCTGCGCCAGCGGCAGCTTGAAGTGCAGGCCGGGCTCAGGCACCGCGCTGCTGAACTTGTCGAACTCGAGCAGCACCGCGATCGAGCGCTGGTCCACCACGTAGACGCTATTGGCCAGCAGCGCCAGCAGCACGGCCACGGCCAGCAGCAGCGACTGTCTGGGGCTCATTACTGGCCCTCCCGGCCGCGCGAGCGCGCGCCGCTGTCGTCGCTGCCCGGGGTGGCCGGCGGCGGTGCGGCGTTGCTGGCGGCCGGCGGCGACGGGCTTTCCGCGGCGCCGTTGAGCAGCTGCTGCAGCGGCACGTTGAAGCTGGGATTGCCCTTGTCCACGTCGACCAGCACCGCCCCGGACTTGGCGTAGATTTCAGTCATGGTATCCAGGTACAGGCGCTTGCGCGTCACCTGCGGCGACTTGCGGTATTCCTGCAGCACGGCATTGAAGCGGGCGGCGTCGCCTTCGGCGCGGGCAATGACCTGGTCGCGGTAGGTCTGCGCCTCGTTGACGCTGCGCGAAGCCTCGCCGCGCGCCACCGGCACGCGGCTGGCGGCGTAGGACTGGGCGTCGGCGTTTGCGCGCTTCTGGTCATCGGCGGCGCGGATGGTGTCGGCGAAGGCCGGCTGCACCGCGTCCGGCGGCGCCACCTTGCTCAGGCTGACGTCGGTGATCTGCAGGCCGCAGTGATAGCCATCGAGAATCTGCTGCAGCAGCTGGCGGGTCCTGGCGGCGATTTCGGCCTGGCTGTTGCTGAGGTCGCTCTTGCCCACCACCTGGTCGATGGTATAGCCGGCGATCACCTGCTGCAGCGCGCTCTTGGCGGCGAACTGCAGCGTCTCGTCCGGCCGCTCGACGTTGAACGCATTGTCCTCGACCGCGGACACGCGGAACTGCACCGACAAGCCGATATCCACCAGATTCTGGTCCTTGGTGAACAGCTCGCTCTGCACCGGGGCCTGGCGCGAACCGCCGACATTGACCTTCTTCACATGCTCGATCGGCGGCGGCAGATGCCAGTGCAGGCCCGGACCATCGGTGCGGGCGTAAGCGCCGAAACGGATCACCAGGCCGCGGTCCTGCTCGTCAACGGTGTAGAACCCGGCCAGCAGCCAGATCAGCACCAGCAGCGCGGCCACCAGCAGCGCCGGCACGCCGCCCAGGCCGCTGCCGCTCCAGCGGTCGCGCAGGCGCTTCAGCAGCTGGTTGAGATCAGGTATCTCGCCGCGCTTGCCACCGGGCCCCTGGCTCCAGGGGTCGCGGTTGTTGTTACCCGGCTCGTTCCAGGCCATTAATGCTCCGCTGCGGGAAGTGGCGTCTTTTGCGGACGCGAGCTTGATGGGAAGGGATTCCCGGGAAAATCTGTCGTAAAAACGGGCAATTCAGAAAGCGGGATTTTAGGAAGCGGCAGCGGTGGCGGCAACCGCGCGCGGCGGCAGCTTGACCCCGGCCTCCCGGCACAGGCGCTCCAGGCGTGAATAGGGCAGGCGCACGGTGAGGCGCAGGCCGCCATCGTCCTCCACTTTCTCGGAGCGCACCGCGTGCAGCGCGAACAGCTGGGCGCGCAGCCGCGCCGCGCTCGGCGGCAGCAGGATCTCGTCTTCGATCAGGTCGGGGTAGAGGCACGCCGCGATGGCGCTGCGCAGCAGGTCCAGCCCCTCGCCGGTGCGCGAGGAGATGAACACGCGGACCGGCCGCCCGTCCTCGTCGCGCTCGATGCGCGCCACTTCCGGCGCGGTGCCTTCCTTGCGCAGGTCGATCTTGTTGTAGACCAGCAGGCGCGGCACTTCGTCGGCGCCGATCTCGCGCAGCACCGCGTCGACCTGTTCCATGCGGGCGACGCGCTCGGCATCCGCGGCGTCGACCACGTGCAGCAGCAGGTCGGCTTCGCGCGATTCCTCCAGCGTGGCGCGGAAGGCGGCGATCAGGTCGTGCGGCAGATCGCGGATGAAGCCGACCGTGTCCGCCAGCACCGCGGTCTCGCCGCTGGGCAACGCCACCTTGCGCACGGTGGTGTCGAGGGTGGCGAACAGCAGGTTGGAGGCGAACGTATCGTCGCCGGTGAGGGCGTTGAACAGCGTCGACTTGCCGGCGTTGGTGTAGCCGACCAGGGACACCGTGGGAATCTCGCTGCGGGCGCGGCCCTGGCGGTTCTGCGCACGGCGGCTGCGCACTTCCTCCAGCCGCCGCTTCAGCGTGTCGATGCGGCCGCGCACCAGGCGGCGGTCGGTTTCCAGCTGCGACTCGCCGGGGCCGCGCAGGCCGATGCCGCCCTTCTGACGCTCCAGGTGGGTCCAGCCGCGCACCAGGCGGGTGGCCAGGTGCTGCATCTGCGCCAGCTCCACCTGCAGCTTGCCCTCGTGCGAGCGGGCGCGGCGGGCGAAGATGTCGAGAATCAGCCCGGCCCGGTCCAGCACCCGGCATTGCAGGCGCTTTTCCAGGTTGCGCTCCTGGCTGGGCGTCAGATCGTGATTGAAGATGGCCAGCTCGGCGCCGCCGGCGTGCACCGCCGCCCCGACCTCGTCGACCTTGCCGCTGCCGGCATACAGTCCGGCATCCGGACGGTCGCGGCTGCCGCCGATCACGGCCACTACTTCGGCGCCGGCCGAACGGGCCAGTTCCAGGAATTCGGCGCGATCAGCCTCGAAGTCGGTGCCTGGGAATTCCAGGTGCACCAATACCGCTTTCTGCGTGCCGGCCGCGCTGACGGCCGGTGCGGTGTAGGAATCGGGATTGGTGCTCAGCGGTTTGACTCTCGCAACTCAGGCGTCGGCGGGCTGCGCTTCGTCGCCATCGGTCTCGGCGATGCGCACGGCGCGCGCCGGCACAATGGTGGAAATGGCGTGCTTGTAGACCATCTGGCTGACCGTGTTCTTCAGCAGCACCACGAACTGGTCAAAGGATTCGATCTGGCCCTGCAGCTTGATGCCATTGACCAGGTAGATCGAAACCGGTATGCGCTCTTTGCGCAGGGCGTTGAGAAACGGCTCCTGCAGAGTCTGTCCTTTAGACATTTCTAATCCTTTTTCAATTTTCTGAACAGCGGCAGTTGCCTGCCTATACAGGGAAAGTGTACCACGCGGGGGATTCATTCGGCCGGATGTCAAGTTCAGGCTGATTCGGTCAGATTCAAGACCGCGCCGGCGGCATTCGGTTCCGCCGGATCGATCCAGTTCCAACCGGATTCGCCTCGCAACCAGGTTAGCTGGCGCTTGGCGTATTGACGCGTGGCGATCACGCCGAGTTCGACTGCACGATCCGGGCCATAGGCGCCGTCCAGGCAGCCCCAGAGCTGGCGATAACCCACCGCGCGCATCGACGGCAGGGCCGGATGCAGGTCGCCGCGGGCCCGCAGCGCCGCCACTTCCTCCAGAAAACCCTGTGCCATCATGGCGCGGAAGCGCTGTTCGATGCGCCGGTGCAGCTGCTCGCGCTGCGGCGGGCACACCGCCACTCGCACCAGCGCAGCGCCCAGGCCCTGGCCGCGCGGCCGCTGGAACTGCTGGCTGGCGGGTTCACCGCTGAGGTGATGGATTTCCAGCGCGCGCTGGATGCGCTGCGCGTCATTGGGGTGCAGGCGCGCCGCGCTTTGCGGGTCGATCCCGGCCAGGCGCGCGTGCATCGCGGCCCAGCCCAGCGTGGCGGCCTCGGCCTCGGTGCGGGCGCGGAATGCCGCATCGGCGGAGGGCAGATCGCTTAGCCCCTGCAGCAAGGCGCGGAAATAGAGCATGGTGCCGCCGACCAGCAGCGGGCGCCTGCCCCGACCGCGGATATCGTCGATCACGCGCCGTGCGTCGGCGGCGAACCGCGCCGCCGAATAGCTCTCGGCGGGATCGATCAGGTCCAGCAGGTGATGCGGCACCAGCCGGCGCGTGGCGGCGTCGGGCTTGGCGGTGCCGATATCCATGCCGCGGTAAACCTGCGCCGAATCGACGCTGACGATCTCGGCCTGCCCACCGAGACGTTCCACCAGCTGCAGCGCCAGCGCCGACTTGCCGGCGGCGGTAGGGCCGGCGATGGCGATGAGCGGGGCCTGCGCGGGATCGAGGGAGGGTTTCACCGGCTGATTTTAGCCGGCGCCGCCGCCCGGGCCGCTGCGCTCAGCGCCCGCGCAGGAACAGGCGATCCAGGTCCTCGGCGCCGATCTGCACCCAGGTGGGGCGGCCATGGTTGCACTGGCCGGACAGCTCGGTGGCCTCCATGTCGCGCAGCAGGGCATCCATCTCCGGCACGGTCAGGCGTCGGTTGGCCTTGATGGCGCCGCGGCAGGCCAGATCGGCGAGGATGCGGTGCTGCGCGTCGAGCACTTCGCCGAAATGCGCCTCGCTGTCGTTGCCCTCGCCGCACAGGCCGCGCAGCAGCGCGCCCAGGTCGGTCCTGGCCAGCAGCGGCGGCAGCGCACGCACGGTCACGCTTTCCGGCCCGGCGCGGTCGATGACCAGACCCAGGCGCGACAGCTCCTCGCGCTGCGCTTCGAGCTGTTCGGCTTCGGCCTCGCCCACCCGCACCGGCTCCGGCACCAGCAGGGCCTGCGCCGGGATGCCGCCGGTCTCGAGCTGCGACTTGTAGCGCTCGTACAGCACCCGCTCGTGGGCGGCGTGGGCATCGACCAGCACCAGGCCCTGCCGGTTCTCGGCCAAGATGAATACGCCATGGAGTTGCGCCAGGGCGCGCCCCAGCGGCTGCTGCGCCACGACCACATCGGAATCGGCCGCAGGCTGCGCCGCCGCTGCGTAGAGCGGCCAGGCAGTGGAGGCCAACGGTGTCGGCGCCGGCTCGCGGATGCCGGAGAACGCGGCGCCGCCGAGGTGTCCCGTGCTGCCGCCGTAGGACGCCGGCCGGGCGTAGCGCAGCGGCTCCTGTGTCGGTGCCTGCGCCTGCTCCGGCGCCGCGTCCGGCGCATGCAGCTCAACCCGGTGATGCAGTCCGGGATCGGGGCGGATGCGGCGCAACAGCTGATGCACGCAGCCGAACAGGAAGTCATGCACCTGCGCCGACTGGCGGAAACGCACCTCGCTCTTGGCCGGATGCACGTTGACATCGACCGCCGCCGGGTCCAGCTCCAGGAACAGCACGAACGCCGGATAGCGCGTCGAGTGCAGCACGTCGGCGTAGGCGCGGCGCAGCGCATGGCCCAGCAGCTTGTCGCGCACCATGCGGCCGTTGACATACAGGAACTGCTGATCGGGCTGCGCCCGCGCGAAGCTGGGCAGCGCCACCCAGCCCCACAGCCGCAGGCCCTGCCGCGACTCGTCCAGCATCACCGCGTTGTTCATGAACTCCGCGCCGCAGACTTCGGCGATGCGCGCCTCGCGCGCGGGCTCATCCAGTGCCGGCGCCAGCTCCAGCGCACGGCGGCCGTTGTGGCGCAGCGCCAGGCGCAGATCGAAACGTGCCAGCGCCAGCCGCCGCGCCAGCTGGTCGATGTGGCGGAATTCGGTGGATTCGGCGCGCATGAACTTGCGCCGCGCCGGCGTATTGAAGAACAGGTCGCGCACTTCCACCGTGGTGCCGACGGCGTGCGCTGCCGCCACCGGCGGACCGGCCTCGGCCGCGCCGGCACCGGCGATGCGCCAGCCATGCGCGTCCTGCGCGGTGCGCGAAGTCATGGCGAAGCGCGACACCGACAGGATGCTGGGCAAGGCCTCGCCGCGGAAACCGAGGCTGGCCACGCTCTCCAGGTCGTCCAGCGAAGCGATCTTGCTAGTGGCGTGGCGCTGCAGGGCCAGCGCCAGCTGCTCGCGCGGAATGCCGCCGCCGTCGTCGCGGATGCGGATCAGGCCGAGGCCGCCCTGCTCGGTCTCGATCTCGATCTGGCGGCCGCCGGCATCGAGGCTGTTCTCCACCAGTTCCTTGACCACGGCAGCGGGTCTTTCAACGACTTCGCCGGCTGCGATCTGGTTGATGAGCTGGTCGGGCAATACCTGGATGGTCACGGCGCACTCGAGGGCATGATGCCGTCAAGCATAAAGGAAGGCCCGAGCGTTCTGCGCCCGGGCCCAAGGCTCCGAAGAATGGGGGTTAATTCTCGCTGTCGCCGCGAGCGCCTTTCTCGTAGCTCACCGGCACGGCCTTGCCGCGCGTGCGGCGCCGCGGCGCTGCCGGGTGATCGGGCTGGGTGGCGGCCACCAGCTGTTGCTGCTGCAGCGGGCGGTAGCGCGAGAAGTAGCCCTTGATGCCGTCGAAAATGCTGTCGGCAAACTGACCCTGATACTCCGGGCTGCGCAGCATCTGCTCCTCGCGCGGGTTGCTGATGAACGCGGTCTCCACCAGTACCGAGGGGATGTCCGGCGACTTCAGCACCATGAACCCGGCCTGCTGCACCGCCGGCTTCTGCAGCTCGTTGACCTTGTGCAGGGAGTCGAGCAGGCGGTTGCCCAGGTCGAAGCTGGCGTCCATGGTCGCCGACTGCGAGATGTCGAGCAGCACCGCCGCCAGGCGGTCGTCCTTGTCGTGCAGATCGACGCCGCCGACCAGATCGGCCGCGTTTTCGTGGTTGGCCAGCCAGCGCGCCTGTTCGGTGGTGGCGCCGTGATCGGACAGCACGTACACCGCGGTGCCGCGCATGTCGCGGTCGCGGTACGAGTTGGCGTGAATCGACACGAACAGGTCGGCCTGGGCCTGGCGCGCTTTGACGGTGCGCTCGCGCAGGCCGACGTAATAGTCACCGTCACGAGTCAGCACGGCGCGCATGCCGGGCTGCGCATTGATGCGCCGCGCCAGCTGGCGGGCTATGGCCAGCGTCACGTTCTTTTCCTGCAGGCCGCCGCGCCCCTGTGCACCGGGGTCGTCGCCGCCATGGCCGGCGTCGACCGCCACCACGATGGGCTTGACGGACAGAGACACCGCATCGCGGCTGACCGGAGCAACAACGGGCGTCGCCACCGCTACCGCCGTCGGGGGAGTCGGGATGCTCGGGGCCGCCACCACCGCCGGCTGCGGCACCGCGGCCGGAATCACGGGAATCACCGGGGCCGCGGACGGCGCCGCCGCAGCAAGCTGCACCGGAGCCGCGGACGCAACCGCGTCGGGTGCCGCGCCGGCGGCGGGCGCGACGCCATTGTCGGAAGCGGCCGAGGCGGTCACCATCGACGGCATCGGCGTGGCGCCGGCGGGATACAGTTCGAGGATCAGGCGATAGCCATACCCACCGCTGGGCTTCAGACCAAAGCTCTTCGGCGTGACCGACTGGTTCAGGTCCAGCACCACGCGCAAGCCGCCGTCGTGCGGGCCGGAACGCACGCTCTTGACCAGGCCGGTGGGCACCGGATTCAGATTGAGCGTGCGGCCACGGCGGGCGCCCGCGATATCGACCACTACGCGGTCCGGATTGCTCAGGGTGAAGACGTTGTTGTCGGCGCTGGCATCCAGATCGAACACCACGCGGGTGCTCTCGGCGCCGCCCAGCAGGCGCAGCTCGCGCAGCTCACCCGCCTGCGCGCAGGCAAATGACAGCGTGAGAACGAGCCCTACGACGCAACGCATAAAGCCCCCGACGGGCGATGACAGCGGGAAGATAGCGCCGCCCGCGGAATATTTCAAGAATTTTCTTTTTTGAATCAATAGGTACTGCATCACACTTCATGCTTATTGTGGAACCCGGCCGGAATATCCGCCCCGCACCACGCGTGAACCCGATGGGAAATGGGTGGAGATCAGGCGGAAATCAGGCAGGAATCAGGCCGGCCGCGCGCAGCAGCGGCAGCGTCGTCGGGCCCGCTTCGAGGCGGATTTCCCGGCCGTCGCCGGCGCTTTGCAGCAGTATCCGCAGGTCGGCCGGGGGCAGCTCCCCGGCGCCGCGTTCAGGCCACTCCACCAGCCAGACCGAGCTTTGCGGCGGCGTATCGTACAGGCCCAGCTGCTCCAGCTCGGCCGGATCGGACAGGCGGTAAAGGTCCAGGTGCAGCAGATCGCGGCCGGCCAGCTGATAGGGCTCGACCAGGGTGTATGTGGGACTGCGGATGGGGCCGCTGGCGCCCAGCGCGCGCAGCCAGCCGCGCACCAGCGTGGTCTTGCCCGCGCCGAGGTTGCCGTGCAGGTAGACCACCAGCCCCGGCAACGGCGCCAGGGCCTGCGCCAGGCGCGCGCCCATCGCCTCGGTGGCGGCGGCGTCGGGCAGGGTCTGGGAGTGGGAGATCATCGCTTCCTGTCCGGGAAGCGGGAGGCGAGAGGCGGGAGGCGCAGAAGCGAAGGCATGACGAGCCGCCCCGGTGTTTCGTGCCTTTCCCACCTCTCGCCTCCCGCCTCCCGCCTCACGGATTCACCACCGCGCGCAGGCTGTCGATCAGGTCGGACGGCGTCAGGCCGCGCTCGCCGTCGCCGGCAGCGCGGTCGCCGGCCAGGGCATGGGCCAGCACGGCCGCGCGGGTGGCGCTTTCCGCATCCAGCCCCTGGCCGAGAAACGCGGCCACGATGCCGGTGAGGGCGTCACCCATGCCACCGACCCCCATGCCGGGATTGCCATAGGGGCACAGCGCCAGTTCCCGCCCTTGCACCAGGGTGCCGGCGCCCTTGAGCAACGCCACGCCGCCGTAACGCTGCTGCAACTCGCGCACGGCGGCGACGCGATCGGCCTGCACCGCGGCGGTGGGGAGGCCCAGCAAACGCCCGGCCTCGCCGGGGTGTGGCGTCAACACCCAGCGCGGATCGACGCGCGGCTCATGCGCCAGCAGGTTCAAGGCATCGGCGTCGACGACCAGCGGCCGGCCGGCGGCGAACGCTTCGGCGCAGACCATGCGCGCCCAGTCGCCCTGCCCCAGGCCGGGGCCGATGGCGACCACGTCGGCGCGCCCGATCAGGGTCTGCAGCTCGCCGGCGGACTCCACGCCACGGCACATCAGCTCGGGCTGCGCCGCGGTCAGCAGCGGCGCATGGGCGGCTCGGGTGGCCACACTGACCAGCCCGGCTCCGGCGCGCAGCGCGGCGCGCGCCGCCAGCAGCACCGCGCCGATGGTGCCGGCATCGCCACCGGCGATCAGCACATGCCCGTGATCGCCCTTGTGCGCGCTGCGCGGACGCGGCGGCAGCCAGCGGCGCAGGTCGGCGGCGTCGAGCAGCTCGGCCAGCGGCGCCAGGCCGTCGTGCACGGCCGGCGGCACCTCCAGCGCGTCGAACACGATGCGGCCGCAGCAGGCCGGTCCCTGCCCGGTATACAGGCCCAGCTTGCGGCCGATGAAGGTGACGGTGAGATCGGCCCGCACCGCGTCGCCGGGCACGGCGCCGCTATCCGCCAGCAGGCCGGATGGCAGATCCACCGCCAGCACCGCGGCACCGGCGCGGCGCGCCCGTGCCATGGCTTCGATGGCGGCCAGCGCCGCGCCCTGCGGCGCGCGCGTCAGGCCGGTGCCGAAGATGGCATCCACCAGCAAGTCGGCGCTGAAGAACTCCGCATCGACCTCGCCGAAGCGCTCGATGCCGCCCTGCCGCAGCCAGGCGGCGCGCGCCGTGGCCGCATCGCCTGCCGGTGCGCGGCCATCCACCTCGCAGACACGCACTGTGCAACCGGCGGCGCGCGCCAGGCAGGCGATCTCGTAGCCATCGCCGCCGTTGTTGCCGGAACCGGCCAGCACCACCACGCTGCGGGTCAGCGGCCAACGCTCGCGCGCCGCGTTCCAGGCCGCGGCGGCGGCGCGGCGCATCAGCGTATAACCGGGGATGCCGTGTTCCTGGATGGCGCGCCGGTCCAGCTCGCGCACCTGGGCGGCGGCATACAATCTGCGGTCGATTTCCATGACCTTAGTATAGGAAGTCAGTGCAATCTCCACTCGCTGATTCGCCCCGTCATCGCCATCCCTGGCGCAGCCCCGGCCCGGGCCGGCAAGCCCGGCGCGGCCGTCGATGGCGGGGCGCCCGGGATCGCGGACGATGACCTCGGCGCAGCACCAGGACGCGGCCCTCCACCTCGCCGACCTGCCGGCCCGCATCAGGGGCTGGGCGCGCGAATGCGGCTTCGCCGACGCCGCCATCGCGCCGCTGTCGCTGGACACGGATCGGGCGCTGCTGGAGCGCTGGCTGGCGGATGGCTGGCACGGCGAGATGCACTACATGGCACGCGATCCGGCAATGCGCGCCGATCCGGCAAAGCTACGCCCCGGCACGCTGTCGGCGATCAGCGCGCGGCTCGACTATCAGCCGCCGGCGGACGCCGCCGAAGCCAACCTCGCCGACGGCGAACGCGCCTATATCTCGCGCTACGCCCTCGGCCGCGACTACCACAAGCTGATGCGCGCGCGCCTCAAGCGGCTGGCCGAGCGCATCGCCGCCGAGATCGCGCCGCATGGCTACCGCGTGCTGGCCGACAGCGCGCCCTCTCTGGAGAAGGCCCTGGCGCGCAATGCCGGGCTGGGCTGGATCGGCAAAAACACGCTGCTGCTGACGCGCGAAGCCGGCTCCTGGTTTTTCCTCGGCGAGATCTATACCGACCTGCCGCTGCCGGCTGACCTGGCCGCGCCCGCCAACCTGTGCGGCAGCTGCACGGCCTGCATCGACATCTGCCCGACGCAGGCCATCGTCGCGCCCTACCGCCTGGATGCGCGCCGCTGCATTTCCTACCTGACCATCGAGCAACGCGGCCCGATCCCGCTGGAGCTGCGGCCGCTGCTGGGCAACCGCATCTTCGGCTGCGACGACTGCCAGCTGGTCTGCCCCTGGAACCGCTATGCCAGGATCAGCGACGATCCGGCCTTCGCGCCACGCCACCAGCTGGATACCGCGAAGCTGGCCGAGCTGTTCGCCTGGAGCGAACAGGAGTGGTTGCGCAAGACCGAGGGCATGGCCATGCGCCGCGCCGGCTACGCCGGTTTCCTACGCAACATCGCGGTGGCGCTGGGCAACGCGCCGCCAACCCGGGAAGTGATCGCGGCGCTGGCCCTGCGCCAGGACGATGCCGACGAACTGGTGCGCGAGCATGCGCGCTGGGCAATGGCGCGGCAGGGTGCCGCACGAGAATCGGGAATAGGGAATAGGGAATCGTAGAAACAGCGGCCCGGCTGTTCCGATTCCCGATTCCCGGCGTCACTCCAGCGGACACACCACCGAAGGCCCGGAGTGCTTGGCCACTTCACGCTGGGTCTGCAGATAGGCGCCGCGCAGAACCGGATCGCGCTCCAGGTCCAGCGCGCGGTTGATCTCGTCCTCGGCCTGGTCGGCGCACTGGCGGTCAAGCAGGGCCAAGGCCAGGCCGTTGTGCGCGGCGGCGTTGTCGGGCTGCAGCGTAACGGCGGTGCTGTAGGCGACCGTGGCGCCGCGCAGGTTGCGCACCGTGTAGTAGGTCCGGCCCAGACCGGCCCAGGCCGCGGCTTCGTTGGGCCAGCGCCGGGTGATCGCGGCATAGGCCTGCACCGCCGCTTCCGGTTTGCCGAGGCGCTCGATCAGGGCGGCGCCATCCAGCCAGTCGCGCGCGCTGGCCGCCTCCGGAATCTCGTCGGGCAGCGCCGCCAGCATCGCCCAGTAGGCGCTGTCGTGCCAGGCGGCGACGAAATCGCCGTAAGCCAGCACCTTGCGCGGCTCGGTGCCGGTGCGCAGCGTGAAGGTGCTGCCAGCGGGATCGACCCCCACCACCACCGCGTATTGCCACTGCTTCAGCACCACGCCGCTGCGCAGCAGCACCAATACCGGATGCCCGGCCTGCACCTGGTGCACCACGTCGAGGTCGAGCTGCCGGGACTTCAGCACGTAGGGCACGCGCCCATAGCGCGCGGCTGCGGTGTGCATCGAGCCCTGCGGGCTGTCGCTGGTCCTGGCGTCATACACCAGCGGCACCAGGTCCGCCGGCGACACCTGGGCGCCGTTGGCCGCCAGCATCATGGCCATCGCGGCCGGGCCACCCTGGTAGCCGCTCTGGCTGTAGACCGGCACTTCCTTCAATTCCACCGCCTTGCCGCTGACGTGATAGTCGCGCAATTGCGGGCCGGAGGCGCAACCGGCGGCGGCCAGCGCCAGCGCGGCGGCGGTCAGTAAATCGAGCTTGCTGCGAAACACGGGCGAGTCCTGTGGGAAAGAATAGCGAAGCGGTCAGAGCCCGGCGCGCGCCAGCAGCGCGCGGGTGGAAGGGTCGAGCGCGACGCTGCCGTCACCCCCCATCGCGGCGAGCACCGACTGCGCCAGCTGCTTGCCCAGCTCGACGCCCCACTGGTCGAAGGCGTTGATGTTCCAGATGACGCTCTGCACGAAGGTCCGGTGCTCGTACAGCGCCAGCAGAGCGCCCAGATGCCAGGCGTCCAGCTGCGGCAGCAGCAGGGTATTGCTGGGGCGGTTGCCGCCGAACACACGATGCGGCACCGCCGCCTCAAGCTCCGCGCCCTGCAGGCCCCGGGCCTGCAGCTCGGCGCGCACCTGCTGCGCGGTCTTGCCCCGCATCAGCGCGGCGCTCTGCGCCAGGCAGTTGGCGATCAACATGTGCTGCTGGTCCAGCGCGTGGGCGGCACGCAGCGGCAGGATGAAGTCAACCGGGTGCGCCACCGGCCCCTGGTGCAGCATCTGGAAGAACGCGTGCTGGCCGTTGGTGCCGACGTCGCCCCACAGGGCCGGCGTGGTGGCGTAGTCCGCCGCCCGCCCCTGCCGGTCGACACCTTTGCCGTTGGATTCCATTTCCAGCTGCTGCAGCCAGGGCACGAAATATTCGAGATCCTGTGCATAGGGCGCCACCACCTGGCTGCGCGCGCCGTGCGGGCTGGCAAGGAAATTATGGTTCCACAGCGCCAGCATGCCTAGCAGCACCGGCAGGTTGCGCTCCAGCGGCGCGTCGCGGAAATGCCAATCCATCGCGTGCGCGCCGGCGAGCAGCTGGCGGAAGCGCGCCTCGCCCAGCGCCACGGCAATGGACAGGCCCACCGCCGACCACAGCGAATAGCGCCCGCCGACCCAGTCCCAGAACTCGAACATGTTGGCGGTGTCGATGCCGAACTTCGCCACTTCGCGGTGATTGGTCGACACGGCCACGAAATGCCGGCTCACCGCGGCCTCGCCCAGCGCCGCCACCAGCCAGCGGCGCGCGGCGCCGGCATTGGCCATGGTTTCCAGCGTGGTGAACATCTTCGAGGTGACGATGAACAGCGTGCGCGCCGGATCCAGCCCGTGCAGCGCGGCAGTCAGCTGCGCGCCGTCGACGTTGGCGACGAAGTGCAGGCGCGGCCCGTCCGCCTCGGCGGCCAGCGCGCGGCACACCATGCGCGGCCCGAGATCGGAGCCGCCGATGCCGATGTTGACCACGTCGGTGATGGCCTGTCCGGTGGCGCCGGGCCAGGCGCCGGAACGCAGCTGCCCGGCGAAGGCGCAGACGCGGTCCAGCACGCCATGCACGTCCGCCAGCACGTCGTGGCCGCCGATACGCAGGCCGGCATCACGCGGCGCGCGCAAGGCAATATGGAATGCGGCGCGGTGCTCGGTCTGGTTGACGGCCTCGCCGGCGAACAGGCGGCCGATCCAGCCGCCGAGGTCCTGCTGCCGCGCCAACGCCAGCAAAAGCTGCAGGGTGCGGCTGTCGGCCTGCTGCTTGGAATAGTCAAGGAAGATGCCGGCCGCCTCGGCGGAAAACCGCTGCGGCCTTTGCGCATCGGCATCGAACAGGCCGGCGATGCTGCTATCAGCCAGCTGCGCGGCGTGGTCCCGCAGCGCCAGCCAGGCTGCACTCTCGGTCAAGGAAGACATCGGAGGTCGCAGAAAATCAAAAGAGGCCCAAGCTTACTAAGCTTGGGCCTCCGATTTCTACGCTGGTGCCCGCTTTTTTAAGCGCCCGCTTATTTCAACAGTCCGGGCCATGGATGGCCCGGTGCTTGTCAGGACGGCATACTCCCGGTACAAGCCGCCGCTAGTTAGGCGGCTTGCACGGGAATGGTGTTGGCGGTGCGCGTGACGCGATTGCCTTCGTCGAGGTACACCAGCTTGGGCTTGTGCACCTTGGCTTCGCGCGCATCGACGTCGCAGTAGCTGCAGATGATGACGCGGTCGCCAACGCGGGCCTTGTGAGCGGCGGCGCCGTTGACCGAGATGATGCCGCTGCCGTTCTCGGCGCGGATGGCGTAGGTGGTGAAGCGCTCGCCGTTGCCGACGTTGTAGATCTGGATCTGTTCGTATTCGTGAATGCCGGCCAGATCGAGCAGGCGCCCGTCGATGGCGCAGGAGCCCTCGTAATCCAACTCGGCGTGGGTGACGCGGGCGCGGTGCAGTTTGCACTTGAGCATGGTCAGTTGCATGGCGTATTCCTGGATGTTGGGAGATCCGGGCGGCCCACGAAGACATACACCCGGTATCGACGACAGATAACATCGAGGGCGGCCCAAAAAGACATACGCCCATTGACGTGACGTGCGTCACGAATCAATAACGAAAGTGTAACCGCACTGATCGCGGACGCCAACCCCATCGAACTATGCTTAGAATCGGAACTGACAGACGGCCGCCGCTCCCGTGCCCGCCGGGTGGCCTGCGGCCGAAATTGAGAAATTACCTTACAAAATAGGTTCAAGGCCCTGAAAAAACGGGTGTTGCGCCTTTCTACCGTTCCGGCCGCAGCTGCAGGTTGTCGATCAGCCGGGTTGTGCCCAGATAGGCGGCGGCCAGCACCACAAAGGCGGCCGCATCGGCGCGCGGCGCACCCAGATCCGGCGCGCGCACTTCCAGATACTGCGGGCGGAAACCGGCAGCCTGCAGCGAGGCGCGCTGTTCGGCGCACAGCGCCTCGAAATCGCGACGGCCTTCGGCGACCCCCTCGCCCACCGCCTGCAGCGCCGCGTACAGCCTGGGCGCCAGCACGCGCTGAGCGGCGTCCAGATACTGGTTGCGCGAGCTCAGCGCCAGGCCGTCAGCGTCGCGCAGCGTGGCCGCCCCGGCGATGCGCAGCGGCAGCGCCAGATCGGCGACCATGCGGCGGATCACCTGCAGCTGCTGCCAGTCCTTCTCGCCGAACACCGCCACGTCCGGCCGCACCAGGTTGAACAGGATGTTGACCACGGTGGCCACGCCCTCGAAATGGCCGGGGCGGAAATGGCCGTCGAGGATCGAGGTCAGCTCGCCGCCGACGCGCACCGTGGTGGCCGGCGGATAGCCGGCCGGATAGACATCCTCCACCGCGGGGGCGAACAGCAGGTCGGCGCCGGCGCGGCGCAGCAGCTCGCCATCCGCTTCGAGCGTGCGCGGGTAGCGCTGGAAATCCTCGTTGGGGCCGAACTGCAGGGGATTGACGAACACGCTCACCACCACGCACTCGCCCAGCTGCCGCGCGCGTTGCACCAGGCTCAGGTGCCCGGCATGCAGGTTGCCCATGGTCGGCACCAGCGCGATGCTCTCGCGCCGGGCGCGCCATTCGGACAATTCGGTGTGCAGTTCGTTGACGCGGTGGACGGTGCGCATGGTTTCGGACGGATCAGGGAGCCTGTACCCAGAATGAACCGTTCCAGTCTCCTCCGGCAGGCGGCCTCAGATTGTGAAGGATTTCACTGGAAGCAGTGCTCGGGGGCCGGATACTGCCCGCTGCGCACTTCCTGCACATAGGCGCGGATGGCACCTTCGATGTCCGGCGCGCCCTGCATGAAATTCTTGACGAAGCGCGGCTTGTGGCCCAGCGTGACCATTGGCGAGATGTTGAGGATGTCCTGCAGCACCAGGATCTGGCCATTGACGTGCGGCCCGGCGCCGATGCCGATCACCGGGATATGCGCCTGCTCGGTGATGCGCTGGCCCAGGCTGCTGGGAATGCACTCCAGCACGATCAGGTCGGCGCCCGCCTGTTCCAGGATCTTGGCGTCGCGCAGCATCGCCTCGGCGGCGATCTCCTCGCGGCCCTGCACCTTGAACGCGCCCATCTTGTGGATCAGCTGCGGCTGCAGGCCGAGATGGGCGCACACCGGCACGCCACGCACGGACAGGTATTCGACGATGTCGGCCTGTTCGCGGCCGCCTTCCAGCTTGACCATCTTGGCGCCGCCTTCCTGCATCACGCGCTGCGAAGCGTCGAGCGCGCGCTCGCGCGTGGCGAAGGACAGGAACGGCAGGTCCGAGACCAGGAAGGCACGCTGCAGGAACGGCGCCACCAGGCGCGTGTGGTAAGCGATATCCGCCACTGTCACCGCGGTGGTGGTGTTGCGGCCCTGGATCACCATGCCGAGGGAGTCGCCGACCAGCACCACATCGACGCCGGCGCGGTCCTCGAGGCAGGCGAAGCTGGCGTCATAGCAGGTCAGCGCGACGATCTTCTCGCCGGCCTCGCGCATGCGGCGCAATTCGGCGACCTGGACGGCGGAACTGGGTTTGGCGTGGCTGCTCATGGGCGCCTCCGGGTCGGCTGGGTGTTAGGGACGGGGCAAAAGGCATGGCCAAGCGGCGGCTGGCCGCACTGAAGCACAGTCGGTTGCATGGAGTGTTCCTGAATTGCCGATGCGGGGTGGCCCACCAAGACATGCACCCGGCATCGAATTTTCGGATTGCGAGGGCGGCCCACCAAGGCATGCGCCCGTTGACGTGACTGCTGTCACGGTTTCGACGCCGCAGTGTAACGATCCCGGCGGCGCGCGCCAACCCGCCGACCCGGGCAAGCTCCGATCAATCCCCACCCCAGGCTGTCACGCCGGTGCGGTCCACTGCCGCCGCCAGCGCGGCTACCGCCCCGAGCCCGGGGATCGTCAGCGCGGGGGCGATCTCGAGCAGCGGCACCAGCACGAAAGCGCGGTGCTGCAGCCCGGGGTGCGGCAGCGTCAGACGCGGCGTGTGCGATGCCCGCCCCTCCATGTACAGCAGGTCGAGGTCGAGCAATCGCGGCCCCCAGTGCGCGCCGTCACGCTTGCGCCCGGCGGCATTCTCGATCCCTTGCAGCAGGTCGAGCAGGGCTTCGGGCTGCAGCGAGGTATCGACCGCGCACACGGCATTGCAATAGTCAGGCTGCCCGGCAGGCCCCAGCGGCGGGGTGCGATACAGCTGCGAGACGGCGACGACTTCGAGCTGCGGCGCCGCACGCAGGCTGTGCAGCGCGGCGCGCAGCTGCGCCGGCGGATCGCCCAGGTTGGCGCCGAGGGCGATGTAGGCCCTAGTCCTGGCCGCCACCCGGCGCATCACCCGGCTTGCGGCGGCGACGGCCGCCGCGACGACGGCGCTTCTTCTTCGGCGCCTCGCCCGGCGCGCCCGCCTGCGTTGCGGGAGATTGCGCTTCGTCGTCGTAGGGCAGCGGCGGCGGCACCTCGCCCTTCTGCGCCTGTGTCCACCACTCGGCCAGTGCGGCGACGCCGGGCTCGCCGGACTGGCCGCGCAGCAGCAGGAAGTCGTAAGCCGCACGGAAGCGCGGATGGCTCAGCAGCCGCTTGACGCGCGCGCCGCGGCGATTCTCGAAGCGCGGCTGCAGCGACCAGATCTCGCGCATCGGCAGCGAGAAGCGCTTGGGGATGGCGATGCGCAGCTGCTGGTGCGCGATCACTTCCTCGGCGGCCTGCACCTGCGCGATCGGCGGCGCGTGGCCCTGCTTGCGTTCGAGCAGTTCCAGGCGCTTGGAATAGGCCGGCCACAGCATCGCGGCGAACAGGAAGGCCGGCGTCACCGGCTGGTCGGCGACGATGCGCGCGGCGGTGTTGGTGAGGGCCTGGCGGATCAGGGCCTCGACGCTGGGGTCGTCGGCGTCCAGCGCCTCGTCGGTCAGCGGCAGCAGGTGGCTGAACAGGCCGTACTTGCGCAGCCCTTCCAGATTGGCCACGGCGTCGCGGTTGAGGAACAGCTTGAGCACTTCGTCAAACAGGCGCGCCGGCGGAATCTCGCGCAGCAGCGAAGCCAGCCGATGGATCGGCTCGCCGGTTTGCGCATCGATGGTGAAGCCCAGCTTGTTGGCGATGCGCACCGCGCGCAGCATGCGCACCGGGTCCTCGCGGTAGCGCAGTTCCGGATCGCCGATCAGCCGCAGACTGCGCTGGCGCAGATCCTCGACGCCGCCGGCGAAGTCGACGATGGAGAAGTCGCGGATGTCGTAGTACAGCGCGTTGACGCTGAAGTCGCGGCGGAAGGCGTCCTGCTCCAGCGTGCCGTAGACGTTGTCGGACAGGATGCGCCCGGTCTCGTCGCGCTCGTGGCTCTCGGTGATCGGGCCACGGAAGGTGGTGACTTCAAGGATTTCGTCGCCCATGCGGACGTGGGCGATGAGGAAACGGCGTCCCACCAGGCGGCAGGAGCGGAACAGCCGGCGGATCTCCTCGGGATGGGCGCTGGTGGCGATGTCGAAGTCTTTCGGCTCGATGCCGGCCAGAAGGTCGCGCACGGCACCGCCCACCATGTAGGCTTCGTGGCCGGCGTCCTTCAGCGTGTAAAGCACCTTGAGCGTGCCGTGCGAGATATTCGAGCGCGAGATGGGATGCTGGTCTCGCGGAATGCGGAGCGGCTCGGTAATGGTCGGCTCCTTGTTCCCGGTTACCCGTCTGTGGAGTTTTCGCGTGGCCTCGGCCACCGCTCCTATGATACCGCCCCTGCGCTCGGCCAACAGTGACCTCCCGGTCCGCAAATCCGGCAGCCGGAAGCCCGACAGTACCGGTCAGAAAAAAGCCCGCGCGAAGCGGGCTCTTTGCCTGATCTTGGCGCTCCTACCGGGAGGAGAACCCTTTAGAGTCTAACTCATTGACTCCAAAGCACTTTTAACTTGGCTATTCGACAAACACGATCCCCAAGGTGGCTCGCCAAAGTGGACCTGTGATTGAAAATTCTAGCATGCTCCCCATGATTGCTGCATGTCGCAATAGCACGAAAGGGAGCGGCAATGCTAAAAGACTTCGACGCCACGAAGAAACAGCTCGCGGAACTCGCGGAAGTCATCAACAAGTTCAAGTCGGACGCTGTTCAGCTCCGCTTGATTGATCTTCTGTTCAGCGGGGCGACGCCCGGCGAGCCGGCAGCCCCCCGTGAGGCGAGCGAAAAACTGCCGCGCCGCAAAAAGGGAAAGAGAGCAGCGAAGGCTGAGAGCGGAAGCGGCGGCGGCGGGGCCAAGTCCCCAAGGAAGGCGTCTTCTGGTTCGGGGGCAGTTGCGACGCTGCAAAAAATCGTTGACGACGATTTCTTTAAACAGCCAAGGACGATTAGTGACATTTGTGGGCACAGCTCCCAAACCTTGGCGCGACCGATGAAGTCCAACGACATCTCCGGAAAGCTTGCCCGGCTAGTCAGAGAGAAAGTTCTTTCTCGAACGAAAAATGCCGAAGGCCAATACGAGTACAAAAACGCTTGAGCACGGCGCTTGAGCAGGCGCTAAATGGTGTTCCTGCAGCGATCAGGAAGCACCTAATTGCATCGTATTTGGAACTGAAAACCGCCCTATCCCAGGGACGGCACGATGCTGCCGGCATGGGCGCCGGCAAACTCTGTGAGGCGGCAATTCGGCTGCTGCAGCAGCGCTCATCTGGTAAACACACCCCCTTCGGAAAAAAGATTCCGAACTTCGCAGATGAGTGCCGCAACATCATTACTAGCCAGAACACGAACAACCTGAGCGATTCAGAAAAGCTGATCCTGCCCCGCGCCCTTGTGTTTCTTTACACCATGCGGAACACGCGTGGGATAGGCCACATTGGCGGTGATGTGGATGCCAATGCGATTGACTCGGCGACAATGGGACGAACCGCCGACTGGATCATCTGCGAGTTGATCCGCATACACCACAGCCTGTCGCTGGAAGAAGCGCAGGACATTGTGGATGGCCTTTCCATCCGCCAGCTTCCCGATGTGTGGGAGGTCGCAGGCAAGAAGCGAATTCTCCGCGACGGGCTCACGGCTAGAGACGAAACCCTGCTGCTCCTGCATTCGTCCAAGGACAGTGCCGTTCTTACCGAAGACCTTGTATCTTGGATTGAGTACTCGAATCCGGGCGTCTTCAAGTCGAAGGTCCTAAAGAAGCTGCACAGCGAACGCCTTGTCGAGTGGGACACCGACAGCGATTCCGTGACCCTTTCGCCCAAGGGGGCGAAGCACGTTGAGGAATGCTTGCTCACCAAGAAGTAGATCACTGAAGCCCAGGAAAGAAGGGGGCGTGATCTTTCCCGCACGACCCGCCAGGGTGGTGCGGGAAATCAGTGCAACGCATGACGCGCCAGCGTGATGCGACCAAGCCTTTAACCTTTACGGCCGCGCCGACTCGGCAGAGCAAACGGCTGTATGCGAAAGGGGTGCAGGGGAAACGGCGCAGCATTTCTCCTGCCTCACCTACCAATTGAATCCCACCAAGCGGAGCGACTGGGATTCAATTGGTATAGTGAGTGATACCTATTGATTTCAATAGATTTTTTGCTACTCTAAAAATGTGCCCTCCCCAAGGGCACCCGGCCATAAAAAATCAAAAAAAGGAGGCCACCATGACCAAAATCCCATATGCCATTTGCAGGACTGAAAAGCTCCATTTCCAGGACTTGAACAAGGCTTCAGCGCACAACTTCCGCGACAAGGCTGTCCCCAATGCGGACGAAAGCAAAACCATACTGCCAATGCTCGGTTGTGCATCTGGCGAAGCGTTCGTTTCGGAGATCAAGCGCCGATTCGAAAGCTGGAAAGAGAGGAAGCTAGAGGCCAAGGCGGGAAAGAGGGGCGCAAAGATGGCGCACGATCCTGTCGTATGTGTCGAAGTGCTGCTGACTGCATCACCGGAATACTTCCGCCCCGAGAATCCCGATCAGGCAGGGCATTGGCGCGCTGATCGCCTCGAAGCCTGGAAAAAGACCATCGCGCAATTCGCCACCAGCTATTTTGGAGATAACCTCGTCTCCGTTATCTTGCACTTGGATGAGGCGACCCCTCATGCACACTGTCTCTGCATGCCCTTCGATCAAGAGGGGAATCTCAATGCCAAGCGCCTATTCAATCGCGCCAACCTGATCAAACTGCAAGACGCTTATGCCCAAGCCTGCAAGCCGCTTGGCTTGCAGCGCGGCCTGCGTGGGTCCCAGGCCAGCCATGAGGATATCAAGGATTTTTACGGGCTGGTGAATCGTGAGACGCCCCAAATCACAGCCAAGCAACTCAACGCCAAGGCGATAGAGCTACCCGGAAAGGTCGAACGGCTCAGCGATGAGACCATGCAAGCATTCGCAGAATCCGCCTACCAGCAAGGCGCCAAGGCGGCCGCAAAGCTCTACGAAGAAAAGCTCGAAGTGGTATCAGCCAAGGCCGACGCCTATGACCTGGCGCGGCGAAGGGAGGACGAGGCCAGCCTTGCCCTGAGCAAGGCCCGCAAGCTCGCCAGCGACGTGCGAATCATTCCCCTAGAGGAGGTGTTGCAAAAGCTAGGCGCAGTGCCTGACGCGAATCAGATCAACCATTGGTTGATGCCAGGGCGCTCAATCTCAGTCAATGGCAGCAAGTTTTTCGATCCACAAACCCGCAAGGGCGGGGGCGGGGCTATTGATCTGGTCAAGTACCTGGAAGGCGTGGACTACACGCGAGCAGTGGAATGGTTGGCCTTGGAGTTTGGCAAGGCGCACACCACAGGTGAAGCCATCCGCGCCGCGCATGAAGTGGCATCTAGCGCTTGCGACAGGCCACAGCCCTTGCCGGTGCCCGATCCTGTGCCCGAAAACTTGCCGCGAGTAGTGGACTACTTGGTCAATGAGCGCCACATTCCACAGGCGCTAGTGGATTCACTGACCGCCAAGGGCACGCTATATGCAGATCGCCACGCTAACTGTGTATTTCAAACCAAGACAACAGACGGGCAGCAAGGCGCCGAACTCCGCGGCACAACCGGTGTACCGTTTCATGGCAACCGCGGCAGGATGGGCACTTTTCTCCTGGCGCCCAAGGATCGCGGCAGCAAGGAGGCGGTGTTCGTAAAGAGCGCAATTGACGCCTTGAGCTATCGCACCCTGCATCCGTTGTGTGGGTGGGTGTTTTCCGTCGCCGGCCAGGTGGTGCGGCAGGTCCGCAAGCTAGCCCGCGAATTGATCCAGCAGGGCTATAAGGTCATCGCTGCGTTCGGCAAGTCTGCTGAAGGGCCGCTCATGAGCATTGCATTGATGGATGAAGGGGCTGCGCATCGAGAGTTGCCTCCATCAGGAGGCGACTGGAGCGATGAATTGACCCATGCCCGTCAGCCCAGTGAGGTACCAGCCCCCGTGGCGGTGAGCAAGCTGAGCTTGTTCCTCAAATGAAGAAGGGGCGCGTAGCGCCCCTTTTCTTCATCTTCCCAGCCCGCTTCAAAGCTTTCGCTTGATTGGAGTGCCAGGTACTTCTTGCGCATCGGTTGGAGTCAAATCATGGGTTTTCTGTCCGTGATGGACCGGCAATGTCTCAGCGCAACACTGACCGCCCAACTGGCATACCCTCTCAATTCGAGGGGCGATGCCAGGGCAATACCTCTCCAAGCTCTTACGGCTGCTAGCATGTGCACGGCAGAACTCCCCGATTGCATCATCGAGATCTGAGTCAAGCTGCCCTCCTGAAAGGGCAGCTTGCTCATATACCTCTAGAACGTCGCTCAACTCCTGAAGAGTTGCCTCGCGCCCGGAGCCACTACTTATTATGGGCTCCCCCTTCATGCGCTTGGTTATCCTTCTAAGCTCCCGGGCCAAGATTCGGTTAAGTGCATTCATTAGATGCTCCCTCCTTTCTTGGCTCGCTTGCCGGGAGCCTTAGGAGGAAACTCTGCAGCGGCCTCCTTCAGCTTTGGCAGCAACTCACGAGCGGCTTTGAGGATGATGGCATTGCCACCGCCAGCAAAGTGTCCAGACAGACGTGCCATGGTCTCTGTCCACTCGCGGTAAAAGTCGGCATCGACCTTTAGCTTGAAGTTGAGCATTGGCACATGGTCACCGCTTACAACGACTTGGGCTTTTGGCATGAGCCCGAACATTTCAACGTTTGACATTTTGGTACCTCCGATTAAGTTAATGTCATCATTCCTCCGATCTTCACAATGAAAAACGTAAGGACACCGCTTGCCTACAGGAGTTTGATGAGAGGAGAGATCTGCTTGCGGCGGATCAACTCCTCGATACAAAGCTCCCGAAGTAGCTCAGACAGATTTCCACTTCTCTCCACATCGGCGATGAGCTTCAGTTGTTCGGCATAAGGCTCTTCCAGTACGAAGTTGAGCCTTACTCGCCTTTCGGACTTTTTGGTTGAGCCCTTGGGCCTGCCGCGTCGCCTCTTTCCACCCGCTTCAGCTTCCATCGTGGTACCTCCTGAACATGTGAATATAGTGACATATATTTTTATGTAAGTAAATACTGTGAATTATAAGTGATTGAAAAATAATAAAATATAGTTACTACAGGGTGTGGGATTTAAGTGGCTTTACTAGCAATTCAACCATCTGTACGACGCTGGGAGTGGCCGCATAGACCAGTTTCCAGGCTTCACCCTTGGCGATGCGGCCCGCCCGCGGCATTGAAGGCGGTTCGCCATTCACGGGTAATCTGCGGCAGCCTTGCCAACACCTCTCGGCAAAAGGGCACTTCGTCTAGATAGCCCATATGCAGCATGTCGATGATGCGGCAGAAGTACGAACGACCGTGCTGCCACCAAGTGAAGTGATCCACCATGAGCACATGCCGAACCTCGCGTTGCGCCACCCGCCCTAGCTTTTCCAGTTCCACTCCGTCGAGCAGGGCCTCCTAGCGAGCGGTCAACATCTCGGCGTTCGCCAATGAACTCGCACCGTCATCGACTGCCGGATGATCGCTCCAACAGTGCCTTGGCCCGAGCCAGAACGGGGGGCGTCGTCTCCACTTTCTGCAATTGCCGGAACGCATCGTTAAGTGCTACTTGTGCTTCAGCCGCATGTCCTTCCTGGAGCAGCAACTGCCCCTTGAGTAAGATCAGCCGTGCAGCCCAATCGGCAGATGGGCTGCTAGTGTTCAGCGCCTCCGCATGCAAGTTTGGAAGCAAAGCAGCCGCCTCAGCGTTGTGATCAAGATCGAGCTGGGATGATGCCAAGTAAAACTGGAACTGCTGCACCGCCGGATGGGTCGATCCAAACTGCGCCACCAGCCCCTCACACGCGCCACTCAAGTCTCGCACCGCGTCAGCATTATCTCCAGCCAGCGATTCCAGGAGGCCGACATTGCCCAAGGTCATCAGAGTGAGCTGATTCTTATCGCCCAGGCTCTTGCGCATGCTGGCATAGGCCGAACGGCTGGCTTCAGCTGCCTTGTCATAACGGTCGGTCGATGCATACACATTTGCGAGTGCTGACAATATTTCAGCGGAGCGGGAGCTGTCTGCGCCCAGAATGCGGCTCGTAGTGGCATAGGCATGCTCAAGGAGCTTCTCGGCTTGACCATATTTTCCATCGAGCGTTTCATTGATACCGAACTGATATTCGACCCGGGCGTGTACTAGGCTGTCGGGACCGTCGCTCGTTGCCGTGGCGGCGAGAATATCCTCATAAATGCCGCGGGCCTTTGAATACTCACTCGTCCGCATGTAGGCTGACGCAAGCTTCATTCGAATTCGGAACAGCGCGTTAGAATCTTCGGGACCGATCTGGAGCTGTGCAGCCAAGGCCCGTTCAAAATACGGGCGGGCTTCCGGATATTTCTCTTGCATACCGAGATAAACGCCCCTCGTTGCATCGGAATCGACCCTGATGATTGAGGCGCCGCCCTTGCGGCTATCCAGAGTTGCATCGGTCTTGTCGAGCAAGGCCTTGGCTTCGTCGAATTTCGACTCCTGGACCAGTGTTAGTGCCAGTTGATATTCCGCACTAAGAGTTTCATCAGCAGCGGGCCCGAAGGATTGGGTCAATAACGACACTGCCCTTTTGGATTGGGCTTCGGCGTCTTGTTCGTGTCCGAAGCTTTCGTAGATGCCCCCGACGGTCTTGCGAATCTCGCCTTCGATGGCCGGCTCAAGCACCGATTTCTGATCAAGCTTCTTGATACCGCTTTGTATGGCTTGAATGACGGTGATCTCTCCCTTACCTCCAATATGTAGGGGATTTGCGGCATCAAAGACATCGTTCCTGAAGAAATCGGCGGTAGATTGGGCTATGCGTGCCTGCTCGATGGCACGATCCTTAGCCCTGGACGCCTGAAGAAAGAATCCAAGGCTCGCCGCCATGCCCATAATTAAGGTAGCGCCGGCTGCAATTATCCACGGCCGCCTGATCCGGGCTTGGTCAGTGATGCGCTGTAGATCGGCTGCTCTGTACTGCAATGCGCGCTCATTGGCACGCTTGGTCCTCCTACTCTCCAGCTGCCGTACCCGATCCGAAAATTCATGCACGGTTTGCAGCCGCTTTTCCGGATCGCCACTAGCCGCCGCGGATATGTCTTCACGCAAGAGTTCGTCTCGTATTTCCTGCTCCCAGTCTGGTGAGATCGGCCTCTTGAGGTCGCCCATTACAAGCTGATAGAGGATCACGCCTAAGGCGTAGACATCTGAGGCCTGCGTAGGTGGTTGTCCAGCCAAGACTTCAGGCGCGAGGTACATTGGCGTGCCAGTCAGCGAATCGGAGCCAAGGTTTTGCGTCTGCGTGAAGCCCATCCGCGTCACGCCCAGATCGGCCAACGCTGCCGGATCAATTAATCTCCCGCTGCCAAAATCGGTCAGGCGCACTTGCCAGTCGCCGCCCTTTCTCGACCCGATCAGGAGGTTGGCCGGTTTCAAGTCTTTGTGCAGCACACCGACACTATGTGCCGCTGCCACTGCATCTGCGGCTTGCAAAAACAAACCCAGACGCTCTGCGAGGGGTACGTGGTCCAATCCACTCTGACTCTCGGCCCAGTCGGCCCAGTCTTGACCACCGTACTCGCATTCGAGGAAATAGGGCGGCTCCTCAAAATTCCATTCCAGCACTCGCACGAAGTCGGCCCTATGGCCCAGGGTCTCTGTCAGTACGCGCGACAGCGTGGCCTCACGCTTAAGCGAAGACAGGTGCGCGCCGTCCGGGGAAAATTTGAAGACGCGCTTTTCTTGGGTCTTGACATGCTCCGCCAGCCATACCTCGGAACGCTGGGACACGCCGAGCGAGCGCACAAGCCGCCATTGTTCTCGTCGCGGAACCGGATCACCGGGTATCAGGCTCAGCTTGGTGACCGTGCGGCGGCCGACAACCTTGCGCGTTACCGCCGCTATAAAGCGATACCCGACCTTGTGGACCGTCTCGATCACAGTCTGGTCATCGTCACCGACCGCCTTGCGCAGCTTGGCGACGGCATTGGTCAGGGCCTTCTCTCCGGCGATGGCGCCAGGCCAGACCGCCTCGAAGAACTCTTCTTTGGTGACTACTTCGCCAGCATGGCGGAGCATCAGATTCAGCACTTCGAGTGGCCTCGGTTCAAGGTCCAGAGCCTGCCCGTGAACACGCAATTCCCACTTCGCTTCATCGAATTCGACCTCTCCGAAACGCCAAAGATAGTCCTCGACAAGCTCTCGATGCACCTCTTTATCGTTATTAATCATGTACTTAAAAACCGCTCCCTTTCCGAGACCTTTCCGGGAAGATTCTGACTCGCGTTTTTAGGATGATCGCTGCGCACCGACCGCCGAATGCAAGTCTACATTGCAACAGCGTCGCGGAGGCAACCATCAATCTGCTTCAGGGGACGCTAAAAATGCAACTCAATTTAAAGATCGCCGCTGGACTGGCGGTGTTGTTTTCGTCCATCTTCTCCGGCCTCGCCGAGGCGGAAGCGCTGGTCTACGTAACGGCTACTCATTATGGGCTGATCGATTCTGCAAATCCCGGCGTTGATGCAACGCCTGGAGGCACCCCGGTTGCCTACAGCCTGCCGACAGGGTACGCAGTGATCGGGGTGGATGTCGATACCGAGGTCGGAGCGCTCCGCTTCCTGGCCAGAAACGGAGCCAGTTGCCAGCTCTTTACGGATGGTCAAAACGGCGTGGCCGGCCTGTCGGTCACTGATAGCTCCTTCCCCTGTCCCGCCAGTGCCGGCGATATTGACTTTGGCGATAACGCCGATGATAGCTCTGTCTACAACTATGCCATCGCTGCCGGCGCGCAGGTCATCCATGTTGTGCATAGCAATGGCAGCAGCGACATCGGTACGCAGTCCATCTCCGTCCATGGCGTCGGTGGTGCGACGGCCAATCTGGTAGGGGTTGCCCTGCCGCCTCCCAATGTGGATGGCAATTATGGCATCGACGCATCAATCAACTCTCTGGTGACTTTGGTTCCCAATGTCCCCGATGCGCCCACGGTATTCACGGAGTCGTCGCCGATCAGCCTCGGTGTAACGGTATCAGGCAGAACCAGCTTAGATCAGAGCGACGCGAGCGATCTCCTCTACATGTTCACGGGAGGGGAGCTCTACAGCATTAGCTTGGCCTCAGGGCAGGTGACGGCACTCGGAGTTCCACCCTCAGGGACCATTGCAGTGGTAATCGCGCAGGACGGTTTCGGCGACAGCCGAAATGCCGTCTCTACTGCTGAAGGGAACGTCGTCATCCAGGCGAGTGCCGGACAGGTCAATGCCACGACCGCAGCAACACCGTCTTTCGCTCCCACTGGCTTCAACTATCCATTGGGCTTTTTCTCTTACACCGTATCCGGTTTGACCCCGGGGCAAGTGGTCACCATCACGATTACTGCGCCCGAAGGCCCGGATTATAGCGCGCTAATCAAGTGTTCCACTACGTCCTGCAACCAAGTTGGCAGCCAAGTCAGCGGCAATCAGTTCACCCTGCAACTCACCGCCGGGGCTGACGGTTCGATCAGCGATCCACTTGCGCCAGCAACTGCCACCTCTGGAAGCAGCAGTGGAGGAGGAAGCTCGGGTGGATCGAGTGGAAGCTCCTCATCTGGAGGATCCAGCAGCAGCTCTTCGTCTGGAACATCGAGCGGAAGTTCATCAGGCGCCTCGACGACCGGCAACGGCCAATCTGGCGGTGGCGCCTTTTCACCCCTGGTAGTGATTCCCCTGCTTTTGGCGGCGACCATGCGCCGGCGCAGGCGCGGCTAATGTGGAAACTCCAGCTCACTTCCGCCACCCAAGAGACCTGATGTGAAGCAGGCGACTTCGAGAATGTATCGATGGCGATTTGGAGAGGTGGAGTTCGACGAGACGAAATGGGAGTTTCGTCTAAGTGGACGTTCACTGCCTGTAGAGCCCAGACCCTTGGAGGTACTGTGCGTTCTTCTGCGCAAGGCTGGCTCAGTCGTCACCAAGGAGGATTTTCAGGAGGCAGCGTGGTCGGGATCGGAGCCGGGAGATAAGGCCTTGACCAACGCGATCGGAAAGCTTCGGGTGGCGATGTGCGATCGCGATCAGTCAATCATTGAAACGGTCCACAAGATCGGCTATCGCCTTGTGGCACCGGTCAGTTACGAACTTGTACAGCCAGCATCGCCGCCCGCGCATGGATGAGAACCTGGTTCCGTCTCAGGGCATCACGGGGCGTATTAACTTGCTGTGCTTTCTCTTTTACTATCTAACGGAGGGATGCTGTGGGTATCGAATGTCCAAAGTGTGGCGGCGATCACGTTCAGGCGATCAAGATCATTCTTGAGTCTGGCACGACCCGGAGCGTAGGATCGTTCACCGGGGTTGGAACCTCCATCGGGAGTGGTAGAGGGAGCATGGTGGTAGGAAGTAGTTCGTCGTTCAGCCAGACCAATCTGGCCAATTCATTGTCCGCACCTCCAAAGGGCAAGTTCGGCCCCGTGATAGCCACGGGATTTTTCCTCGTGGTTTCGGCACTAACCGCCCTCGCCTACCTATCGTCGAATGCGCACGATCGCGGTTTTGGCTACTTCTGGTTGCTTCTGGCGGGAGTGTCGGGTTTAGGGATGCGGTCCTTATACCAGAGGTACAAAACCACCTCCCGTAACTACCGCGAGCAATACCCGGCCTGGAAGAGCCTGTATGACGGCGGATTCTTTTGCCACCGTTGCGGGAACAAGTATTTGGTGTAAGAAGCCGATTAAACAGCGGAACACTCAGGTCCAGTTTGCTCAATTGGATTGAGCAAACTGGTTAACCAATCGCCAGGCGAGTACCTTGTGCACGACTAAAGGCAAACTCTTTCCCCTTGAACAAAAGCTCTGGCATTTCTACTCCGCGAATCGTTCTAGTTGTTGAGCGCTTGCTTGCGAAGGCGCTGCATCGCACTGCGCTTGTTGTCTCTTTCTCGCCGTGTCAATTCGGAGGCAAGAATCTCTGAAAAGCGCCCCTTGCGATAGCGCAATTCATCCGCTCTTTGCATCACTTCTTTAAAGGTGAACCTCGAAAAGACCAAGTCATGGAGGTCTTCGGCATTCAAGTCGTCGCTGTAATGGCGCTTGTTGATGCTCTGCACTTCCTGCCCCATGAAGATGCGGCAGAGTTCTTCGCTCATGCTGTACGGCTTCTTCTGCAACAGATTATTGAGCGTCGAGCGAAACGAGTGAAACGTCTTCTTGGAATGTGTAATCCCCACCTTGTCCAGGTAGCGGCCGAAGGATTCGGACGGCACATCGCCATAGCCGTGAACTGGTGAATAGTGCAGATATGGGAAGACCCGGCCATCCGGCGCCACGACGCGCACGTCTTCCAGGTAGTCCAGGAACCCCAGCCTAATCAAGTCGTCATGCAGTGGCAGTTCGCGCACCGAGTATTCGTTCTTGAGGCTGGTTCCGGCACGCGTGGGAAGAAGCCCCTTGATCTCCTCGACACTACCGGCACTCTGGCCGGTGATGATTTCGTGCGCACTCAAATACTGGGCTTTCGTCATCGGTCCTTTGTGCCGATGCGGGCCGCCGTTTCCAGCATCGTCCGGTTCCGAGACGATGTGCAGCACCGTTAAATCGCCTCGCTGTTCGATGTCCTTGAGTCTGAGCTGGCAGATTTCCTCAAGGCGAGCGCCAAGATACAGCCCCAGCAGGGGACACCAAAACTCATGGGGCTTTCTGACCTTCCCCAGGTTTTCGGGCGCGAAGATGATCTTGAGTTCGCTGGAATCGAAGGGCCGATAGCGAGCCTTGTGTTCGGTCTTGTGCTTTGTTCCCCTGCGATAAGGCGACAGGTTTTCGGTGGGGAGGTCGTGCCCTTTGGGGAAGCTGCTCTTGCAGTGGGTGAACAAGCCGTTCAGAAAAGAGATTTGCTTCTTCACTGTCCCAGGACTCAGCCCCTTGCTCCTGGTGTTTTTGTTTGGCTCGTCGAGCAGCAGGTGCTTCATGTACCGCTCCATCATGGGGCGGTCGATCTGGCTCAACTGCGGATCGTGCGGGCTGCTCGACCAGTCAAGGAATCGGGTGAAAGCCCCCGTCATCTCGATCAGGGTGCCGGCGGCAAGGTCGCCTTTTTCAGCTTCCTTGGTGACGATCTTTAGATAGTCGTCCTTCGCCTCCGAAAAGTGGACCGACTTGTATGCGGTTGGCGGGGGAGGCGAAGGCGGTGGCGTATAGAACTGATCGATGACGCCAATGTTTCCCAACTCACTTTCGCCTGAACCGCCGTCCCCACGGCCGGACAGTTGGCGAATAGCGGCAATGGCGGATTCTGAATCCCCTGGCTTCGAAGGATCGGCTTCGATGGTGACGCCGCCAATTTTGGCGATCCAGCCTCGCGCATCGCCGGCCGCAGACGGCCAAGTGCTAGGGTCGTTCGGATCGAATTTAGTGGGGTCATACCCTGACATCGCGCGCCTAGCCTCCCGCAGCCGCAGTTCGGTTTGTGCCCAAAGCATATAGGCTAGGCGCCGGGCTGTCGCCGGATCACGGGTATGCAAGGAGCGCTTGATTTCGCGCTGGCCGTGGACGAGTGGGCGCAGCGATTTTGGAACAATCAGGCGGAAGTAATAGACGCCCAGTGGCGACCGCTTTAAATGTGAAGCAAGCCTCATGGTGAGCCTCGGAAGTGGCTCACCAATTTGGGCTTGCGTGTTTCGACGCCTGAATAAAACATCTAACTCATTCAAAGAGTTAGATAGTGATGGCGCTCCTACCGGGATTCGAACCCGGGTTTAAGCCTTGAGAGGGCTCCGTCCTAGGCCTCTAGACGATAGGAGCGTGGTAAAGCGCGCATTATAAATGACGCCAGCGCGCGACACAAAGCAGCGCGGCCACCTCAGCGGAACATCAGCACCATCAGGTCCGCGGTCAGCGCTGGCGTCACCCCGCCCTCGGATTGCAATTCCACCGCGGCGGTGACCAGGCTCTGTGCCGGGCTGAGCGGCGCCACCGCCGCGATGCTGGCGCGAGCACGCACCCGCGCGCCGGCCAGCACCGGAGCGCGGAAACGCACGTTGTTGACGGCGGTGTTGATGGCGCCACTGGCGTCCTCCGGTATGCCGCCGAGGTCAGCCACCAGCTTGGCCAGCACCGACAGCACCAGGAAGCCGTGCGCCACCGGCGCGCCGAACGGGCTCTCGCGGCGGCAGCGCTCGGCGTCAACATGCATCCATTGCCGATCACCAGTGCAGTCGGCGAACAGGTTGATCTGCTCCTGGCTGATCACCGTCCAGTCGGTGACGCCCAGTTCCTTGCCGATGAAGTGCGGCAGCGAGTCGAACAGGTACTTTCTGCGTGTGGCCATGGGCCCGGCGAACTCCAAAGCATGATCCGGCCGGAAAGCCGTATTGTGAACGCAAGCGCTCTGCCAATTGACCGGCACCGCAGCCATGAGGCTATTTTTCCTACTGCGGAAACGAGCGGATGGCCGGAGGCCGGGGAAGCCGCGAACAATAGCGTGCAGATGCGAATGGAATATGACGGGCGCATCGGGCGAAGCTGCGCCGGGCGACGGCGGCCGTCCGCCACTACGCCTTACCGCGCAACGCGGCGCAGCTCAGCTGAACAGGCGCACCAGCAGGAAGCCCGTGACCATGCCGGCGAGCAGCGCCCATAGCGCCCATTGCGCACGCCGGGTCAGCTTGCGGCGGTGCTCACGCGGGCTGACGTAGAACACACCGCTGCGGTCGAGTAGTGAGGGATCGTCTTGGCTCATGGCTCCGCCGGTGCGCCGGTCGCAATTTGTACAATAGCTCACTCCGGCCCGGGCGCCGGATCCTCGGCAAACAGCCTCAATCCCCATCCTACGCCTCCGCGACGCGCCAGACCATGATCGCCCCCGTACTTCCCGCCGCGCCGTGGCGGCGTCTCGCCGCGGCCTGCTACGACGGACTGCTGCTGCTGGCGCTATGGATGGTCACGCTGCTGGCCAGCCTGTTCGTGTGCAGCCTGTTCGGGCTGGCGCGCAACGACCAAGTCAATTCGCTGTGCCTGTTCCTGGTCGGCCTGGTGTTCTTCGGCTGGTCCTGGACCCATGGCGGCCAGACCCTGGGCATGCGCTCCTGGCGCCTGCAGTTGCGGCGCGTCGACGGCGCCGCGGTGCGCTGGCCGGTGGCGGCGACGCGCTATGCCCTGATGCTCGCCAGTTGGGGCCTCGCGCTGGCGGTGGTGGCGCTGCCGCTGTTGCCGCCGGCAGTGGCGGCGATGGTGCCGCACCGCGCCGAAGCCATCGGCGCCTGCGCCATCTACAGCGGCATCAGCCTGTTGTTGCTGCTGCTCGACGGCAGGCGCCGCACGCCTTACGACCGCATCACCAGTACCGAAGTGGTGCTACTGCCGCGCGGGGATGGCTGAACGCCGGGGCTGATGCGGCAGCCGCCAGCCCGCTCAGCGGGCGCGGCCCAGCCGCCACAAGGACAGCAGCGCCAGCGCCAGGGTCGGCAGGCCGGCGGCCAGCGGCGCCGGCCACTGGTAGATGTCGCCCAGGCTCACCGACACCTTGTTGACGACGTAGAACACGATGCCGACCAGCGCGCCGGCCAGCAGTTTCTGCCCCGCGCCGGCATCGCGCAGCTGTCCGGTGACGAACGGTACGGCGAACAGCATCATCACCATCACCGTCAGCGGCTCGATCAGCTTGCGCCACAGCAGCAGCCGGTATTTGGACGCGTCGAGATGGTTTTCGTCCATGAAGCTGATCAGGCGCACCAGGCCGTGCGCCGACAGGCTGCCGGCCTCGAGGATGAACAGCTTGAGCACCTTGGGGCTGACGCCGCCGCCGAGGTCCAGCGTATCGAGCAGGGTGACGCTGGTGCGGTCGCCGGCGAAGTCGGTGCGCTTGACGCCGGACAGGCGCCAGTGGCCGTCGGTGTAAACCCCTTCGTCGACGGTCAGCGCCGCCTGCAGGCGGCCATCGCTGCCGAGGCGGAACACGGTGACATCATTGATGTGCTCCTCGCTCTGCAGCTTGTTGATGCGGATCACGCGGTCGGCGTCGCGCAGCCAGACCGACTTGCCGGTGTAACCGCTGCTGCCGCGCGAGCTGTCGCGCAACTCGGTGGCCAGCGACTCGCTGGTCGGCGCCAGCCAGTCGCCGAGGAAGAACGCGAAAATCGCCAGGCCGGCGCCGGCCACCAGGGTCGCCGCGCCGACGCGCGCCAGCGACACCCCGGCCGAGCGCATCGCCGTCAGCTCGCCGCTGCGCGCCAGCGCGCCGACGCCCATCAGCGTGCCGAGCAGCGCCACGATCGGCATCAGGATGTACAGGCTGCTGGGGATCATCAGCACGCTGTATTCCAGCACCTGCGTCACGCCGTAGTTGCCCTTGCCGGTTTCGTTGACGTCGGAGACGAACACCACCAGGGTGTAGATCGACACCAGGCCGAGCGCGACGATGCCGGTCAGTTCCAGCACATGGCTGATGACGTAGCGGTCGAGGCGGTTCATCAGCGCAGCCAGCCCTGGCGGCGCGCGATCAGCACCAGCGCCACCGACAGCATCAGTCCATGCACCCACCACAACCCCAGTTGCGGCGGCACCTTGCCCTTGCCGATCCAGGTGGCGCCGAAACTGATCAGGTTGAGGTAGACCAGCACCGCCAGGATGCCCAGCACCAGCTTGCCGTAGCGGCCCTGGCGCGGCCGGAGGTGCGACAGCGGCACCGCCAGCAGCGCCAGGATCAGCACCGACAGCGGCGCCGCCAGGCGCGACTGCAGTTCGGCCTGGTCACGCGGGTCGGCACTGCCGAGCAATTCGCCGGTGGGGCTGAGCACGCGCTGGTTGTTGATGTATTCGAACGCCGGCGGCGACAGGCGCAGCGTCAGCACCTTGAACTTGACCACGTCGTATTCGGCCGTGCCGGGCGTGCCGTAATAGCGGTAGCCGTCGTACAGGCGCACCGAACGGTCGCCGTTGGCCGGATCGCTGCTCTGCTCGCCGTGGTCGGCCACCACCACGCTGGAGCCCTGCGCTTCCTCGATCTGCGCGAACACCTGGCCGAACTGGGTCCCCTCGGGGTTCATCGAGGCGGTGTAGAACACCGCCTTGCCTCCGGCGGCGGGCTTGAACTGCCCGGGCTCGAACGGCGTGTACTGCACCAGGCGCTTGGCGTCCTTGACCAGGAAGTCGGCCTGACGCCCCGCCCAGGGCCCGATGGAAAACGACAGTGCGGCGGTGAGCAGGGCCAGCACCACCGCCAGCCACAGGAACGGACGGTACAGGCGCCCCAGCCCGACGCCGCAACCGGTCATGGCCGCGATCTCGTTGTCGCTGTACAGGCGCCCCAGCGACATCATGATGGCCAGCAGCAGCGAGGCCGGCACCAGGATCACCAGGTAGCGCAGGGTCGACAGCAGGGCCACATTGAGCAGCAGATCCCGCGGCAGGTCGCCCTTGGCGGCAAAATTCAGCACGCTGGCGAAGCGCGTGGACAGCATGATGGCGAGCAGCACGAAAGTGACCGCCAGCCAGGCGGTCGCCGCTTCGCGCATCAGGTATCGGTCCAGCACCAGGCGGTTCATGAGCGCGGCAGTTTAACCCTTGCGGGCCGCGCGCGGGGCGGCGGGCGGCGCACAAATCTGCATTGTTGGGCGGCGGCGCGGCAGTGCGCGGCGATCCGCCCGCGGGATTCCATTTCCAGGCCGCGCCGCCCGCGCGCGAGGCCGCTGCATGCTGTCGAATTGCCGGAAATGACTTACAATCAACGTTGCGTCTGAAACCATCGGTAAAAATCAGGAAAAGCACCCTCGCCGCCGTGCCGGTTCGGGCAGCCGGGGACGCTTTTGGCCGATCGGAACAGCCTGCAATGCCTTTTCAAGCGTTCGACCGCCAGAAATCAAGACAAAAATGGAATATTTCGTAAAAAGCGGCAATCCGGAGAAACAGCGCGTCGCCTGCGTCGTCGTCGGCATTTTCGACCGCCGCAACCCGACCGAAGCCGCCGCCACCATCGACCAGGTCAGTGAAGGCGCCATCGGCAGCATCATGCGCCGCGGCGATATGGACGGAAAACTGGGCCAGACGCTGGTGCTGCACAATCTCACCGGCGTGTTCTGCGACCGCGTCATGCTGGTCGGCCTGGGCCGCGAACGTGACTTCGACGAGGTGGTCTTCCGCAAGGTGCACGCCGCCACGGCGCGGGCGCTGCGCGCCACCGGCGCCATCGACGCGGTGGTCTACCTGACCCACCTGCCGGTCAAGGGACGCGATTTCCACTGGAACGTGCAGCAGGCCATCCTGTCGTTCGAGAATGAGAACTACCGTTTCGACGCCATGCGCGGCGAGCGAGCGCGCGAGGACCAGCCCAAGCCGAAGATGGAGCGGCTGACCTTCGACGTGCCGCGGCGCAGCGACCTGCCCGCCGGCGAGAAAGGCCTGGCCGAAGCCCTGGCCATCGCGCGCGGTGTGGCGCTGACCAAGGACCTGGCCAATCTGCCGGGCAACTATTGCACGCCGGCCTACCTGGCCGACCAGGCGCTGAAGCTGGCCGAAGCCTATCGCTTCAAGGCCAAGGTGCTGGAAAAGCCGGACATGGAAAAGCTCGGCATGGGCGCCCTGCTGGCCGTGGCCCGAGGCAGCAGCCAGCCGCCCAAGCTGATCGTGCTGGAATACCTCAGGGGGCCGAAGGGCGAGGCGCCGATCGCGCTGGTCGGCAAGGGCCTGACCTTCGACGCCGGCGGCATTTCGATCAAGCCCTCGGCCGCGATGGACGAAATGAAGTTCGACATGTGCGGCGGCGCCTCGGTGCTCGGCACCTTCGCCGCGGTGGCCGAACTGAAGCTGCCGATCAACCTGATCGGCATCGTTCCCGCCACCGAGAACCTGCTCAACGGCGATGCGGTCAAGCCGGGCGACATCGTCACCAGCATGGCCGGCATCACCATCGAAGTGCTCAACACCGACGCCGAGGGCCGGCTGATCCTGTGCGACGCCCTGACCTACGCCGAGAAGACCTACGAGCCGGCGGTGTGCATCGACATGGCCACCCTCACCGGGGCCTGCGTCGTCGCCCTGGGCAGCCACGCCTCCGGCCTGTTCGCCAACCAGTCCGGCCTGGCGCGGGCGCTGCTCACCGCCGGTGAACAGATCGGCGACCGTGCCTGGGAGCTGCCGCTGTGGCCGGAGTACGAGCCGCAGATCAAGAGCGAGTTCGCCGACGTCGCCAACATCGC
>CAYVKA010000015.1:0-76860 GCA_964451925.1 uncultured Nevskia sp.
GTCGGCGCGGCGCGAGGCCAAGTCCGCCTTCGGCAACGACGAGGTGTACGTCGAGAAGCTGGTGCGGCACGCGCGCCATGTGGAGGTGCAGGTGCTGGGCGACACGCACGGCAACCTGATTCACCTGTTCGAGCGCGACTGCTCGGTGCAGCGGCGCAACCAGAAGGTGGTGGAGCGCGCCCCGGCGCCCTATCTGATGCCGGACCAGCGCCAGCAATTGTGCGAGGCGGCGCTGCGCCTGTGCCGCCAGGTGAACTATTCCCACGCCGGTACCGTCGAGTTCCTGATGGATGCCGACAGCGGCCATTTCTACTTCATCGAGGTCAACCCGCGCATCCAGGTGGAGCATACCGTCACCGAGGAAGTGACCGGGGTGGACATCGTCAAGGCGCAGATCCGCGTGTCGGAAGGCGCGCGCATCGGCGACCCCGAGTCCAAGCTGCCGGGCCAGGATCAGGTGCGGCTGGACGGGCACGCGCTGCAGTGCCGCGTCACCACCGAGGACCCCGAGAACGGCTTCACGCCGGACTACGGCCGGCTGGTGGCCTACCGCAGCCCGGCCGGCTTCGGCCTGCGCCTGGACGGCGGCACCGCCTACTCCGGCGCGGTGATCACGCCCTACTACGACTCGCTGCTGGTCAAGGTCACCGCCTGGGCGCCGACGGTGGACGAGGCGATCCAGCGCATGGACCGCGCGTTGCGCGAATTCCGCATCCGCGGCTTGTCGACCAATCTGCAGTTCCTGGAAAACGTCATCACCCATCCGCTGTTCCGCTGCGGCGAGTGCACCACGCGCTTCATCGACACCACGCCGGAACTGTTCCAGTTCACGCCACGGCGTGACCGCGCCACGCGCGTGCTGCGCTTCATCGGCAATGTCATCGTCAACGGCAATCCGGAGATGAAGGGCCGCAAGGCGCCGGCCCTGCCGCTGCCGGAGCCGCTCCGGCCGAAGATCGACCTGGGCCAGCCGCCTCCGGGCGGCCTGCGCGACCTGCTCAAACAAAAAGGCGCCGACGGCTTCGCCCGCTGGATCAAGGAACAGCCGCGCGTGCTGCTCACCGACACCACCATGCGCGATGCCCACCAGTCCCTGTTCGCCACGCGCATGCGCAGCAAGGACATCGTCGCCATTGCGCCCTACTACGCGCACATGCTGCCCAACCTGCTGTCGCTGGAATGCTGGGGCGGCGCCACCTTCGACGTGGCGCTGCGCTTCCTCAAGGAGGACCCGTTCCAGCGCCTCGCCGCGCTGCGCGAGGCGGTGCCGAACATCCCGCTGCAGATGCTGCTGCGCTCGGCCAACGCGGTGGGCTACACCAACTATGCCGACAACGTGGTGAAGTTCTTCGTGCAGCAGGCGGCCCAGGCCGGCGTCGACATCTTCCGCATCTTCGACTGCCTCAACGCGGTCGAGAACATGCGCCTGCCGATCGAAGCGGTGCGCGAAGCCGGCGGCGTGGCCGAGGCGGCGATCTGCTACACCGGCGACCTGTTCGACAGCCGCCGGCCCAAGTACAACCTGAAGTATTACGTCGAGCTGGCCAAAGTGCTGGAGAAGGCCGGCGCGCAGGTGCTGGGCATCAAGGACATGGCCGGCGTGTGCCGGCCGCGCGCGGCGCGCGAACTGGTGCGGGCGCTGAAGCAGGAGGTCGGCCTGCCGCTGCACTTCCATACCCACGACACCAGCGGCATTGCCGCGGCCAGCGTGCTGGCCGCCATCGAGGCTGGCTGCGACGCGGTGGACGGCGCGCTCGATGCAATGAGCGGCCTCACCTCGCAACCGAACCTGGGCAGCATCGCCGCCAGCCTGGCCGGCGGCGAGCGCGACCCCGGCGTGGATCTGGAGGCGATGCAGCGCCTGTCCGATTACTGGGAAGGCGTGCGCCGCTACTACGCGCCGTTCGAGGCGGACATCCGTTCCGGCACCTCCGACGTGTACCGCCACGAGATGCCGGGCGGCCAGTACACCAACCTGCGCGAGCAGGCGCGCGCGCTCGGCCTGGAGGCGCGCTGGCCGGAAGTGTCGCGCGCCTACGCCGAGGTCAACCAGCTGTTCGGCGACATCGTCAAGGTCACGCCCACCTCCAAGGTGGTCGGCGACATGGCGCTGTACATGGTGGCCAACGGGCTGACGCCACAGGACGTCGGCAACCCGGACAAGCCGGTGGACTTCCCTGAGTCGGTGGTGTCGCTGATGAGAGGCGAGCTGGGCTTCCCCGCCGACGGCTTTCCGCCGGCGCTGCAATCCCGGGTGCTCAAGGGCAAGGCGCCGCTCAGCGGCCGTCCCGGCGAGTCGATCCCGCCGGTGGACCTGGCCGCGGCCAAGGCCGAGGCCGAGAAGGCGCTGGGCCAGAGGCTGACCGACGCCGACCTTGCCGCTTACCTGATGTATCCCAAGGTCTACAAGGAATTCGCCGAACACCAGAAGCTGTTCGGCGACGTCAGCACCCTGCCCACGCCGGTGTTCTTCTACGGCCTGCCCGAGGGGCAGGACGAGATCAGCGTCGACATCGAGCCGGGCAAGACGCTGGTGATCCGCCTGCAGAGCCGCACCGACGTCGAGGACGAAGGCGTGTCCAAGCTGTTCTTCGAGCTCAACGGCCAGTCGCGCACCGTGCGCGTGCCGCACGCCGGCGCGGCGAAGTCATCGACCGAGCGGGCCAAGGCCGAGGACGGCAACGCCAGCCAGATCGGTGCGCCGATGCCCGGCATGGTGGTGCGGGTGGCGGTACAGAAGGGCCAGAGCGTGACCAGGGGCGAGCCGCTGATGGCGCTGGAAGCGATGAAGATGGAAACCGTCATCGCCGCGCCGCGCGACGGCGTGGTGAAGCAGATCCACGTCACGCCGGGCCTCACGGTGAATACCAGGGACCTGCTGATCGAATTCGAACCGGCGTGACTGCCGGCGGCCTGTCGCGGCGGGCGCGATTCAGCTGGCGCGGCCGCGGCGCTGGCGCGCCGGGCGCCGTTGCATGGGCGAACGCCAGCGACAGCCATGAGCCCATCGCGACCGCGGTACACAAGACGGCCGTCACGCCGGTGAACAGGTAGCGCAGCACCGCGTGCGGGGAAGCGGCCGAATCATTCATGCCCGCGGCTCTCCGGCCCCGCATCAGGCGCGCACCGCGAAGGGATCGAGCGTGCCCGTGGCGACGAACCAGCCGTTGGCGAAGTCGCTGTCATGGGCCTGGCGACGCTTGCCGTAGCGCAAGGGCTGGCCCTGCAGGTCCAGCACCTTGCCGCCGGCGGCGCGCAGCACCGCGTCGGCGGCGGCGGTGTCCCACTCCATGGTGCGGGCCAGGCGGGGGTACAGATCAGCCTCGCCGGCGGCAACGCGGCAGAACTTGAGCGAGGAACCGGCGGACACGAACTCGGCCACCTTGAAGCGCTCGATGAAGGCGCGCGTCTCCTCGGTCAGATGCGAGCGGCTGGCCTGCACCTTGATGCCGCCGGCGGGCACCGGGCGCACGCGGATCTCGCTCCACGGTCCCCGCTTGCCATCGGCCACCAGGGCGCGGCGCGCACCCTGTGCCACGCCGCCGGCATACAACTCGCCGATGGCGGGGGCATAGACCACGCCCAGCACCGGCTCGCCTCGCTCGATCAACGCGATGTTGACGGTGAAGTCGCCGTTCTTCGACAGGAATTCCTTGGTTCCATCCAGCGGATCGACCAGGAAGAAGGAAAGGCCAGCGGTCTCGGGCACGCGGCCGGCAGCGACGGACTCCTCCGCCACCACCGGAACCTGCGGCGCCAGCTCGGCGAGCCGGCGCAGGATGATGGCCTCGGCCAGCGCGTCGGCACGCGTCACCGGCGAACCGTCGCCCTTCAGCGTGGCTTCCTCCGGCTTCATCTGCTCGTACACCGGCATGATCGCCGCTCCGGCTTCGAGCGCGATACCGACCAGTTCATCAATCATGGAGCTGCCCTGTGATGGCGAGGCTGGAGTGTGTCGATCGGGGGGCGGCGAGTCATCATCCAACAAGACTATCCACGCGGGGACGCGGGCGTAGTCCCGCCGGACGATGCCGCTGCCGCCCGCCGCCGCGCACCATCGCCACACCCCAAAGCGAGTGCATGAAATGAAAACCAGCCTGTTGCTATGCCCAGTGGACGACCTCGATGCGGCGGTGAGCTTCTACCGTGACGCATTGGGTTTGACAGTGAAGTTCCGTGACGGCGACCGCTACTGCGCCATCGACGCCGGCGGCTGCACCTTGGGCCTGACGGCACGGGATGAGCGCGTCGCCGCCGAAACGGCGCCGGCGTTCCGCGTCGACGATATCGAGCAAGGCGTGCGGACGATGCTCGCCGCCGGCGCCCGGCTGGCGCGCCCGCCGCAACAGGGCCCGCACGAAACGCGCGCGGTATTGACCGTACCTGGTGGTACTACCGTGGTGCTGTACGCGCAATTGCCGGCAGCGGCCGCGGAGACCGGACCAAGGCCGGATCGTGCGGCGGCGGCACTCTGCGATGGGGGTGGCAACCGCTGAATGGCCGTCGACGGTCCCGCGCCGGAACGGCGCGGGCCCCTGCCGGCATTTGGAACAGCGGCGGGGACGCCGGCGCCGTTCCGGTGCGGCCCGGTCACGGGATTCCAACCGGGTGTAGCGATCCGGTATAGTCCGAACACCCGCGCACATAAAAAAAGGCCGCATCGGTGAGGATGCGGCCCTAAAAGATCCCATAGGTGCGGGATCTGGAGGAGATGTTCGAAGCGGGATCCGATACCGACCCACACACTTCATGTTGCGTATTAAATACTTGTTGCTGCGTTGCAACAATTGATTTTTTCTCTCTCCAGTCCTTAGAAAAACTAAACCGTTGTCGGTCCCGTCGAGTCATCGACAAATAAATAAATAAAATCAATGTGTTGAAAGACTGACTCGGGTGGGCTGGGCGCGGCCTAAGTACATGAGCCATCACTCGCCGCCTGCGGGCTAGGCTCTTTTTACCACCCTCATCGCCCGCACGCGGCGGGGATTAGGCTTGACCAGGACTCACAGCTCGCCGGTCATCACCGCCACGCTGTTGAGGATGACCCGCAACAGCGATGCCTGGCGCTGCACCCCGACCTTGGCGAAAATCGATCGCAGGTGGGTGCGCGCGGTGTTGCGGCGGATGGCCAGCAGCGCCGCCGCCTCGTCCAGCGTGGCGTCATTGGCCATGGCCAGGGCAAGCCGGGTTTCCACCGGTGTCAGGTCGAACAACTGGCTGATCGCGCGCGGCGCGGGCTGGCAGCCACCGTGAGCGTCGCGCAGGAACACCGCCACTGCCGGGCGGCGGCGCCCCTCGCCCAGAGGCCCCGGGCACAGCGGCTGCAGCAGCAGGCCCAGGCGCGAGCTGCCGTCGCCGCGGGTCACCGCCAGCGCCATGCCCTCGCCGCTGCCGCCGGCGGTCGCGCGCTGCAGCATGGTCTTGATCACGCCGCGCAGACGGCGCTCCTCGGCCGGTTGCTCGCAAGCCAGCGCCGCCTTGTCCAGGCGCAGACCGTTGCCGCGGCGCAGGATCTCCGCCGCGTTGCGGTTGCAGTTCAGCACCGCGCCGGACTCGTCCAGAATCACCAGCCCCAGGCCAAGCCGCTCCAAGGCATGGGACAGCAGTTCGTTTTCCTGCTCGCGCCGGTTCGAGATGAAATAGCCATGCAGCGCGCGGCGGAAATGCGGCAGCAGCCGTTCGGCGTACTCCAGGTCCCGCGCACTGAACGGCCCTGGCTTGCCGGTGCGGCAGATGCGCAGCCGCACCCGCACGTCGGCCGTAACGCGGATGTCGGCGCCGATCACATGCCGCGACGGGCGACCGCCCCCGCCGAAATCCGGCAACCGCTGCACCTGGTCGCCGGCCAGATCCTGGAACGGCTCGCCGGGCGGACAGCGATGACCGGCCAGGCGTGGCGAATCCCCGGCCAGCCATAGCGGCCCGCCGGCAGTGACCAGCCGCGCGGGCAGGTGCTCGGTGGCCGGGCGCAGCAGCAGGGCGGCCCAGGACGCGCACAGCTCGGCCTGGATGCAGGCCAGGGCGCCGCTCCAGGGCTGGACCTCGTCCCCGCCCTGGTAGATCAACTCCAGCAGATGGCCCAGGTGCTGTTGCGCGCGGTCGCCCGCCGCGACCGCGGCCACCTGTTGCACACTGGAAGACATAGCCACCTCCGGTTGCGGTCAGGCGATGGGCCCGACCAGCCACGTGAAGCCGTCGAGCAGCAGCAGCACCAGCATACTGACGAACGAAGCCTCGATGACACAGCGCGACAGCGGCCAGCGCGGCCCCTGCGCTGCCTCGTCGAGGCGGAACACATTGGGGAAGCTGACGATGAAGTACAACGCGTAACAGACCGATCCGAGGCTCAGCATGCGCGCCTGGTCCACGTACCAGACATTGGCCCGCGCCGAGGAATTGACATAGAGGAAGGTCTCGGCCCAGGCGAAGAAATAGGCGGTGGCCGCCACCGTCAGGGCCCACAGCAGCCAGCGCAGCGTGCGTGGCGCATCGGGCGCGAGGGTCCGCACCCGGCGCATGCAGATCACCGCGCCGGTGTGGTAGATGATGAAGAAGGCGATGGCGTTGAAATACATGCCGATCGGCACCTTCTCGAAGTTGCGCAAGGCGCTGGACTCGTCCGGACCGAGCAGGGCCGAGTCCAGGTACAGCGTGACGTGGGGAAAGCGGTAACGGATGCCGAGCGTGCTGAAGAAATACTCGGTGTGGAAATAGGTGGCGAAGAACACGTAGACGAACATGTACAGGTTGAGCTTGAACCAGTAGCTCTGCCACCAGGGCAGGCTGCGGCGGCGCAGGAGCAGGGGCAGCAGCACGCAGTACGGCAGCCACATCAACAGGTTCTGCGTGACGTGCCAGAAATTGCCGACGTCGAGCCAGCCCATTTTCTGGATCAGCGCGTTGTAGCCGAAGAACAAGGGGATGAAGCCGAGGTAGAACTTCTCGGCCCAGGCCTTGTCCGGGTTGGCCGAGAACCAGTGCCCCGGCAGCCCCCTGGCGGCGGCCGCCGTCATTGGGCGGAAGCGGCGATGACGTCGCTGACCACGCGGAACAGCCGCGAGCCTTTCGGGTAGCCGACGTACTGCGTCAGGAACAGGCACAGGGCTTCCAGTTGCTCGCGCCCCAGTTCGCCGCGCTTGAGCGCCGAACGCGCCTGGATCGCCAGCGTGGCTTCGTCGCCCTGCGCGGCGATGGCGCCGAGCAGCAGCAGGCGGCGGTCGCGGATGCTGAGCGCGCCGTCGGCCCACAACTCGGCGAACAACGTCTCCAGCATGAAGTCGATGAACTTGGAGACGCCCGGCGGCGGCAACTGGCCGAGATCCCTGCAGTACACCTCGTCGAACAACTGCTGGCCCCGCTCGCGGCTGTATTTGCTGGTCATGCGCAGCCCTCCCGTCACTGGGGTATCCGCTCCCCCGCCTGGCGCGAGGGGTACCTTGCGCCGCGTCAGGCGGCGACCGTGTCCGCGGGCCTGGCGCCCTCCTGCGCCGCCAGCACCTGCGGCTGCCGGTCGCGCAGATCGTGGATGGTCCACTCGTGGTTGTTGTTGTGGTACTGGCCGTTGTTGACCAGGGCGCGATCGGTGTAGAACTGCGTGTACCAACGACGCAGCTTGGAGATCGGCCCGTCGTTGGCGCACAGCATCGGCTCCGGCCGGTACAGCTTGCGCTCCCAGATATAGACGTCCTCCATGAAGGCGTCGTACGAAGCCTTGCAATAGCCCTGCGCCGCGGCTTCCAGCATCTCGGCGCTGAACTGCTTCGGGTCAGCCTTGACGATGACGCCGAACCAGTACTCCAGCGTGTTCTCGTCCACCGGGCACCAGGCGGTGAGGATGATGCTGTCGAACTGCGCGCTGTCCTGCGCCTGCCAGGTGTACTGGTAGGCCGGGCCGTGGCTGATGGAGCGGACGTACAGCTTGTCGTCCTTGACGTCCGCGGCCAGGCGGGTGTGGCTGCCCCACATCAGCTCGCCGCACATATGGCCATTCCACACCGGCAGCCAGGTATCGACGTCGAAGCCGTGGATCGGCAGCAAATGCCCCTTGTCGACGGTGTTCTCCATCACTTCGCGCGGGTGCGTCTTGATGGTGATCCTGAAACGCTGCCACGAACGCGTCCAGCCGCCGCTGCCGTATTCCTGCAGCGGCAGGATGTCGTAGTCCGGAGGGCCCTGCTCGTGGTCGTGCCAGATCAGCACCGTGTCGTTGATTTCCTTCACCGCGTACGAGCGGGTTCTGGCCTTGGGCGGAATCTTGTCGCAGTACGGGATGCGCACGCACTGGCCGCCGCCGTCATAGGTCCAGTTGTGGAACGCGCATTGCAGCAGATTGCCTTTGACCGTGCCGGCCGACAGGTCGGCGCCCAGGTGCGGGCAGAACGCATCCAGGCAGCGCACCTGGCCGTCCTCGCCGCGGAACAGCACCAGGCGCTGGCCGAAGTAGTCGCGCGCCACTGCCTTGCCGCGCTCGAACTCGTCACTCCACCCGGCCATGTGCCAGCCGCGCGCATAGCGCGGCGAACCGTCCGCCAGCCGCGGGATGGTCAACAGGTTGCGCTGCACCGTCGCTGCGCTGCTGCGCTTCAGATCGTCGGCCATAGACTCCACCCTCCTCCTTGCCAGCCCTCTACGGGGCACTGGCTTCATGGGCCGCATCCTAGCCTTGAAAAACATTTCTGTCAAAATGTTTTTTGGACGAACAAGCGCAGTGCGGGGCGGCGGGCCGTGCGGCCAAGGCCGTCCCGGGCGACGAATCCGTTGAGTTGAACAAGGGCGCGTTCGTGACGGGTGCCGCGCGCAGGATGTATCGGAGCCGCGCGGCGGGGCCGTCCCGCGATACGCCCGACGCAGCCGGGCTGCCCGGGACATCCGGCGTCACCTCACGCCAGGCGCGGCACCCGGGATGGACGGAACTGTTCGATGAACTTCTGATCGACCTAGGGTCTGTTGACAATCATTGGGGCGCTGCGACGGAGGTCATTTTTGCGCAGCGCCTAGCCGGACAGGACGCGGCATGGTGATTCCATGCAAGTCCTGGCCGGCGTAGCGATGCGCAAAAATGGCCCCGTCCCGAAGGGTTGCGATCCAATGATTGTCAACAGACCCTAGCTGACGCCGGCCGGTGCCCTGGCGGAAGCGGACTTTGTTTCCGGCGCCAGCAGGAAGGCTTCGATCTCGTCGATGCGCTGCTGCGCGTCGCGATAGCCGATATCGATCAGCGCCTGGGTGAACTGGTTGTCGAACAGCAGGTAGCTGGTGAGGTCGGCGCTTTGCGCGTCGGGAGTTCCGAGCGCGTCCATCAGGTAGCGCACCGCGCGCGGCATGCGGTGCTGCAGCGACTTGGCGATCATCGCCAGGTCTTCCGACGGCGACACCACCAGCGGTTCGACGATACGCATCGGCTCGCTGATGCGGCTGGGCACCGCGGTCTTGCCCGGGGTGGCGCTGAGGAAGCCGGCCACCAGCTCGTTCATGCGCCGCAGGTGATCGACGTCGGCATCGAGGTGATCGAGGAAGATCGCATTCATGAACACGCCGCAGACCTGGGACAGCGGCGGGCTGCGCAGGCGCGCCCGCGCTTCCACCACGTCGGCATCGGCCGCCAGCTCGGCGCGCAGCAGGTCGTCGGCGGCGCTCTGGTTGCGCACGCCGATGGCGAACACGCGTTCGGCACCGAGGCGGATGGCGGGGCTCAGCGGCGTCACCAGGCGCAGCGCGCCGTCGCCGAAGTAGGCGGTGGCCCCGGCGACCACGATCGGCGCTGGCGGAAACACCAGCGGAATGGCGGCCGAGGCGTAGACATGCTCCACCCCCAGCGCCACCGGCAGCGCCACGCGGCGGCTCTTGTTCCACAGCGGATGCCCGGGCTTGCCCTGGATGAAGGTGAAAGCCTTGCCGGAGTGATAGCCGGTGGCGGTGATGGCCAGGGCGTAGAGATGGCCGTTGCGGATCGCCGAGGAAATGCCGTCCATCGGCAGGTTGGCGCCGAGAAAGGCGCGCAGCGGCGCGGTGTCGACGAAGGACTGCACGCGGCCCGCGCCGAGCACCGGCCCCAGCGCCAGGTCGAGCAGCAGGCGCAGCCCGTTGCGCCCCAGGGACAGCAGATCGCTGCGGTACACGTGGCTGGCAACCAGGCCGCCCCACAACTCCGCCAGCCGGCGGCTGCCGCTGTAAAAATCGTCGCTGTAGCCGGCTACGGCGGCGCCGTTGATGGCGCCGGCCGAAGCGCCGGCGACGATCGGGAACGGTGACGGGCGATCGCGCAGGGCCGGAATCTCGCCGATGCGCTTGAGCACGCCCGCCTGGTAGGCGCCGCGCGCGCCACCGGCGGTCAGCACCAGGCCGGTCATGCGGCGCGAAGCCCAGGGTGATTTCAAACCGATCGCATTCATGCGGAGTTCCGCCGCTGACGGGCCGCAGCGGGGCGGCACCTTGACCCGCCGGAGAGGGACTGCGCCCCTTGCCGCTGCCGTTCAGGGGGAAGGCGATGAGGACGGCAGCGGTTCCGGCACCTTTATGGCCGCAAGTTCGGTGCCAGAGCCGGGCGCGAAGGGACAAAGTGCCGCCGGCCCGGGCATCTGGCGCCGCGGCATGGCGAAGCCACGGCTGTTGCCGGAGCCGGAACGTGCCTCAATTGGCGCCGGCCGGCGGCGTGCTGGCCACCGCCCAGACGGTGCCGCTCCGCTCCTGCACCAGCAGCGCCAGGCGGTCGCCGCTCTCCCCAGCCTGCAGGTGCTCGACCAGGCTGAGCGGCCGCTGGTGCCATTCCCCGATCTTGCGCAGCGAGCGCACCACGTTGACGTAGACCAGCTCGCGGCCGGAATTCTCGCCGCCGCCGATGCGGCTGCGGTCACTACTGTCGAAACTGAGCAGGTAGACGTCGGCGGCGGCGCCGTCGCCGGCAGCGGCAGCGGCACCGATCTCGATGCTCACCTCGCCGCCTTGGCGCCGGATGCTGCAAGCCGCTCCCCTCGCCTCGTGCCGGGCCGAGGCGATGGCCGCGCTCACATCGGCGCGGCTGGAGCCGATCACATCACTGTGGCCTTCCACCACCAGCTGCGGCGTGTAGACCTCAAACCCCTTCCGCGTGGCGTAGGCCTGCTGCCTGGCGGTGTACGCCGGGGACGAAAACGGATCGACCCAGCCCAGGCCGTTCCAGTAGTCGACATGGAACGCCAGGGGCAACAGGTCATCGCGGCTGGACAGCTCACGCAGCAGCGCATCGGCCGGCGGGCAGGAGGAGCAACCCTGCGAGGTGAACAGTTCGAGCAGCAACGGCCGCTGTGGCGCGGCCGTGTCGGCGGTTGCGGCAGTGGCCAGGGTCATGGCCAGGGCCATGACCGAAGCAGCTGCGCTGCGCGGCAACCACCCGGTTCGCTTGCCCATCCGATTCTCCACCGCGGCGCTGCCGCCTGGGTTCTTGCACCGGGGAGATCATGCGCGCCGGCCGCCGCTGCGGCCAGCACAGCGCGTTCCGATTCCATGCCCGGGCGTCCGCCGCCGGATCGCCCCCCGAGGGGGTGCGCCGTGTAATATTGACCGACTGTCCCCAGCCGACTGCAATGCCCAAGAAGAACGCACCGGAAACGCCGGGCCGCCAGGCACTGAAAACCCGGCGTACCCGAGAAAACCTGATCAATTCGACCATTTCGCTGATCAAGGAAGGGGGCTTCGCCGCCGCCAGCTCCAGCCGCATCGCCGAGCGCGCCGGCATGACCTGGGGTGCGGCGCAGCACCACTTCGGCTCCAAGGAGGACATCCTCAACGCCATTCTGGAAATGTCGTACGACAGGTTCATCGCCACCATGACCGCGCCAGGCCTGCGTGGCGGCGGCAGCATGGCGGAACGTGCCGGCGTATTCGTCGAGCGCATGTGGACGCACTACCAGAGCGACCTGTACCTGGTGGCGCTGGAAATCCTGCTGGCCACGCGCGAGGACAGCGACCACGCCGACCGCGCCTGGGAAGCCCGCCAGGGCAAGGCCCACCTGAAGATCGTGCGCGAGATCTTCCACGATTCCCGCCTCAGCGATGTCCGCATCCAGGAGGCGCTGACCTTCACCCACTGCTGCCTCACCGGCCTGAGCATCGAGGGCATTTTCGAGTCCCAGGTCAAGCACCTCGGCCGCCACCTGCAGCGGGTCAAGCTGGCGCTGGTGGGCATGCTGTCCGCCGCCTGACCCGCTCCGGCGCGGAGGCGCGGGCTTGTGCCGCGATCGGCGAGGAGTATGCTCAAAAGCTCGCGCCGCGGCCGGCGCACCCCGCAAGGAGCCGATTCATGGCCAAGGGCATCCGCAAGGTGGACTACTACGTGCTCCATACCAACGATCAGCCCGGCGAGGGAGCGCACCTGCTCAAGACCCTGAAGAAGCACAAGGTCAACCTGCTGGCGCTGACCGCCTTTCCCGCCGGCGGCGGCTCGCAGGTGGAACTGATCCCGGAAAAGCCGCAGCAGCTGATCGACCTGTCAAAGAAGTTCGGCTGGAAGCTGTCCTCGAAGAAGACCGGCTTCATGGCACGCGGCAAGGACCGCGCCGGGGCGCTGGTCAAGCTAGCCGCCACGCTGGCCGACGCCGGCGTCAATATCACTGCGGTCGATGCCATCAGCGCCGGCGGCGACCGTTACGGCGCCATCTTCTGGGTCAACCCCAAGGACGTCAGCAAGGCGGCGCGCCTGCTCGGCGCCGGCTGACCACAACGACCCATCCTTCGCCGCCTCGATCCCGGGCTGCGCCCGGCAGCCCGGGTCGCGGGATGGCAGCTTCGGCAGCAGATGCCGGATGCGGCCTACCGGTTGGAAGGGGCTTCACCCGGCAGCAGGTCCGGCTCCTGGTAGTACTTGGAGACCACGTGCGCATCGGCGGAGTAGCCCACCACCCAGACACCGTGGCGGCCCCGGTAACGTACCTCGCGCACGCAGCGGCCGTCGTTGGCGCCGAGGCTGTCGCCGTTCCAGCGCAGCGGCGCGCCGCAGGCGCCCTTGGCGTCCGGATAGCCCAGGTACAGGATCACCCGGGTCTCCTGGTCGCCCAGGGCGATGCGGTTGAAGGCCCGGGCATTGCGCCACTCCAGCAGTCCCGGCAGCAGCACCGCACCGATGACGATGGCGATCAGGGCGATGACGAGGGCGACGCGGAGTCTGGCGCTGCGGTTCATGGGCTCGACGGACTGGAAGGGGCACCGCTGCGCCGATCCGTCCACGGCCGGCCGCCTGCGGCAGCCGCAAGAATACGGCGCCGGCGCCGCGAAAGCGACTGCGGCCCTTGGGGAAGCGGATGCCCTTTGCGGACGCCTACCTGGAAAATAGCCCCTTCAGCTTGAGCACGCCGTGGATCAGTTTGACGATGCCGGCGGGCACCGGCTTCTGCGACAGCAGGCCGGCGATCTGCTTCTTGTACTTGTCGGTCAGCGGCGGCACATACATGCGCGGGTCGCCCAGTGCCGGGCCGTCGATGACGATGGAGCGGGCGTTGGAGCACTCGTTGAAGGTATGCCAGCCGACCATGCGGCCGATGCCGCTGGTGTTGACGCCGCCGAACGGCAGATAGGGGTTGGTGCCGGACTGGATCACGTTGTGGTTGACCACGGTGCTGCCGGACGTGGTGTGGGCGAGGTAGTAGTCGATCTCCGCCTGGTCCTAGCTGAAGATGTACAGCGACAGCGGCTTGTCGCGGCCGGCCACCGCGCGCGTCACTTCCTCGCGGGTCTTGTAGGGCACGACGCAGATCACCGGACCGAAGATCTCCTCCTGCATCACCTTCATGTCGGGCGTGACATTGCTGATGATGGTCGGCGTGATCAGGCGGCGCTCGGGCAGGTACTCGCCGCCGCAGACGATCTTCGCGCCCTTGGCGCGGGCGTCCTCGATCAGCGCGCGCACGCGGTTGAAATGCCGCTCGTTGATGATCACCGGATAGTCCGGGTTCTGCGCGAAGCCCTTGCCGTCGGCGTTGTATTGCGCCGTAAACTCCCTGGCCAGCGCCTCGGTGAAGGACTGCTCGATGGAGGCGTGCACCAGCAGGTAGTCGGGCGCGATGCAGGCCTGGCCGCCGTTGCACATGCGTCCCCAGGCGGTCTTCATCGCGGTATCGGCAATGTCGGCGCTGGCGCCGATGATGCTCGGATTCTTGCCGCCCATCTCCAGCGTGACCGAGGCGCAGTGATCGGCGGCGGCCTTCATCACCAGCTTGCCGATCTGCGTGTTGCCGACGTAGAAAATGTGATTGAAGGGGCAGGCCAGCAGCTGCTGCGCGGTCTCCGCCCCGCCCTCCACCACCGCCAGCTCGCCGCCGGGAAAGGCGTCGGCGACGATCTTCGCCACCACCGCCGAGGAATGCGGCGCCAGCTCCGAGGGCTTCAGCACCACCGCATTGCCGGCGGCCAGCGCGCCCAGTACCGGCAGGAAACCGATCACGTACGGCGCGTTCCAGGTCGCCAGGTGCAGCACCACGCCCTTCGGCTCGTAATGCACGTAACAACGCTTGCCCAGCGTCATCAGCGAGGGATCGACCGGCTTGTCCTGCATCCACTGGCGCAGGTTGGCGGCGATGAAGTCCGCCTCGAACTTGACCATCAGCAGCTCGCCGTCGGTGTCGATCGGCGCCAGGCCGCGCTCCAGCCGCACGGCGCGATAGATGTCCTCCTTGTGCGCCAGCATCGACTGCACCAGGCGCTGGATCATGCCGATGCGCTGCTCGGCGGTGCTTTGCGCCAGGGCCGGCGCCAGCGCGGCGGCGCGGTCGAAGGCTGCACGGGCGGCGGGCTGGGATGCGGCTTGGGGGGTTCGGATATCGACGACGCTGCTCATTGCGGCACCTCTCGGCAGATCAGGCGGCAGGCGGTGGAAACGCCCTTGTAGCGCGCGCCGCCGGCGCATGTCTTGGCGTTTTTCGCCGCCTTCCCGCCCGCGCTCAGTGCCCGCCCTGGGCCGCGGCCGAGGGCGAGAACTGCGCCGGGCTCATCGGCTGGTTGAGGCGCCACCACTGGTTGCTCTGGTTGGTCAGGTAGCCGGCCTCGTAGGTGCCGGCGGTGAGGTCATGGTAGATCGAGGCGCCGCGGTGCCAGCTGCCGGACTCCTGCGAATAGTGATAAGTGATCAACGCCACGCGCCACAGCTGGCTGCGGTTGTCGTAGTTGTCGGCCATCAGTGCCAGCCACGAGTCCTCGTCGGCGTAGATCATGCGGCGGGCGTAGATGTGGCGCACACCCTGCTTGAGGGTGCCCTCGATGACCCAGACGCGGTGCATCTCGTAGCGCAGGTCGTCGGGATTGACGGTGCCTTCCTTGATCAGATCCTTGTACGCCACCGCCGGATCGTTGATGCGGAAGTTGTCGTAGGGAAGGTAGTACTCCTTCTTGCCGACGATCTTCCAGGTGTAGCGCTCGGGCGAACCGTTGAAGCCGTAGTCGTCGTCGACCGTGCGCAGCCCGGCCGGCGGCACCGGGTAGTCGAAACCCACCTCCGGCGCCTGGCGCACGCGGCGCACGCCGGGCAGGTACTGCCAGGACATGGTGCCCTCGTTGCTGTAGTCGTTGGGCTGATAGCCGACCGCGACGAAGCCTTTCTGCCGCTCAGGCAGCATGAAGCCGTCGTAGAAGTAGGCGTTGATGTGGTCCTGGTAGGAGAAATAGTTCTTCGGGTCGCTGCCCAGCGCCATGTCCATGAACTTCTCGCGGCCCCAGGCGACGTTGCCGCCGGCGTAGACGTCGGCGATGTCGCAGACGCAGGACTCGGTCCATACCTTGCCGGCATTGGCCACGTTCCAGATCGCCTCCAGCCCGCTCTGCGGGATCGGGAACAGGTAGCCGCCGCCCATGCCGGTGATGCCCTTGCCGTCGTGGACCACTTCAGCGCTGAGCGCGTTCTTCCTGGTGTTCTGGCAGACGAAATCCGGCGGCGCGAAATCGCGGTGGCTGGGGTAGACATCCATGCGATAGGTCTGCGGATACCGGGCGAACAGCGCCTTCTCGCCGTCGGTGAGGCGGTCGGCGTACTGGGCCTGGTTCTGCGCGGTGATCGAGAACAGCGGCTTTTCCGCGGCGTACGGGCCGGGCTCGAAGCCGTAGGGCCCCTTCATGCCGGGCCAGCTGCCCTGGTACTTGCCGGTATATTCCGCCACGCCGCCCGGGCTGCCGGCCTTCTCCGCGCCAATGCAGGTCAGGCGCTGCCCGCCCAGCTCGGCGGCCTTGTCGGCGGATACCTTGGCCTGGGCCGGAACGGCGGCGAGCGCGGCGGCCATGGCCATGGCGAATGAAGCCAGCAAGGGTTGCAACTGCATGTGGCGGTCTCCTCGTTGGCGCTGCGGGGGCGCGGCGGCTCCCTCGATTAATGTGCAGCGATGGCGCGACGCCCGGCTGCCGCCGGGCGCTCTGCAGCGTCTGCCCTGATGCTAAGCGCGTGACGCTCCGGTGCTTCGTCCGAAGTGAGTAATTTTTATTTCTTAATAGGGTGACATCTGCCGCAAAAAAATGCGGCGTCGCTGATCGGCAGCGGCGCCGCGCAAACTGCTCCCGGCCGGGCACACCGCGCTACTTCTTCGGTGTCCACTCGCGGGTCGGGCGTCGCTTGCCGCCACGGGCGCCGCCGGGCTGACGGTGGCTCCAGCCCAGCGCGCCGAGAATGCGCCACACCTGCACCTCGCTGTAGTTGCGGCTGAAATGGCGCTCGATCAGCTGCCGCACGCGGCTCAGTGACCAGTCGTCGCTGACGAAGCCGTGGGCCATGCCGCCCTGTTGCAGCAGCAGCGCCAGCTGCTGGCGCTGGGACATGTCCAGGCCGGCCGGGCGGCCCAGGCGCGGCGCGTTTTTCAGGGCGTCCAGGCCGCCCCGGTCCATCTTGCCGGCCCAGCGGCGCACGGTTTCACGGCTGACCTTGAGACGATTGGCCACCTCGCTCTGCCGCACCCCCTTGAGCAGCAACTCGCCCGCCTCGATGCGGCGGCGCTCCAGCTCCCTGCGCGGAACCTCTTCCGACATGTCATCCTCCGGCTGCCCGACGGGCGGCGGCAGGGTGAGGGATGCCGTAGCGGCGCGCCCGGTGGTTCGCGCCGGCCCATCTGCCGCAAAAGAGCGCGGAAGCCGGGCTGCACGGGGAACGCGGGCGGCCGGCGGCGCGGCCCTGCCCGCCCCCGACGATCCTCTTTGATGCGGCTCAGCCGACATAAGGTTCAAATGATTCCTTCGGCGAGCCGCATTCCGGGCAGATCCAGTCGTCCGGCAGGCTCTCGAAGCGCGTCCCGGCAGCAATGCCGTGGTCCGGCATGCCCAGCGCCTCGTCGTAGATGTAACCGCAGATGATGCAGATCCACTTTTTCATGGGGTCGGGTCGGGGTTTCGTTTCAGTCGTTCAATGGCTGGTTTCGGCCACCGCGGCCGGGGCGGCGCGCTCCGGCGCGCCGCGCAGATTGGTTTTCACCAGCAGGCGGTTGATGCGCCTGGCGTTGTGGTGGTTGTAGTCGTACTCCACCGAGCCGTCGCCGTTGAGCAGCTCGGCGTCGGGGAAGCGCTTCATCAGCTCGCCGATCATCAGGCCGCCCTGCACCCGCACCAGATAGGTGCCGATGCAGAAGTGGGCCCCGGCGCCGAACACCAGGTTGCCGTCCAGACGCCGCGTGATGTCGAGCCGGCGCGGGTTTTCCCACTTCTGCGGGTCGACCCAGGCGGCGGTCAGGTTGAGCAGGATCGACTGGCCCTTGCGGATGTGCTGGCCGCGGAACTCGGCGTCCTCGCTGGCGAAGCGGTACTGCGGCATCTTGCCGAAGGCGCCGACGCGCAGCAGCTCGATAATGGCGTTCTCCATCAGCTCCGGCCGCTGCCGCAGCAGACGGTACTGCTCCGGATTGGCCAGCAGCCCCTGGATGGCGTAGGTGTGGAGGTCGGTGGCAGTATCCGAACCGGCGACGATCACCGCCTGGATCATGGCCATGATGTCGTAATCGCGCAGGCGGTCGTCGCCCTCGCTGGCGCCGATCAGGCTGCCGATGAAGTCATCGCCGGGATGCGCGGCGGCGCGGCGCTGGGCGATGACCTCCTTGAAATAGGTGAAGCCGGCCAGCGAAGCCTGCATCGCCGCCTGACGCTCCTTCGCCGGCAGGTTGATGCGGGTGGACTTGATCACGCTGACCGCGAACTCGTGAAAGAAGGCCTCCTGGTTGGTGGGCACGCCGACCATGCGCGCGATGGCGCGCACCGGCAGCTTCTCGGCGATCATGCTGAAGGCGTCGAACTGCTCGGGTTCGCCGATCTCGTCGAACACGCCGGTCACCAGGTCGCGGATCCTGGCGTCGATCTTGCCCATCACCGGCTTGGAAAAGGCCGGCATGGCCAGCTTGCGCAGGCGCAGGTGGTCCTGGGTCCTGGTGGCGAACAGGCCGTGGTCCAGCGAGCGCTCGAAATCGTTTTTCTCCGCCTCCGGCTTTTCCGGCGGCGCGTGTTCCCAGGCCTTGTAGTTGGGGGTGAAAACGTTGTTCTTCAGCATCTCGGCGCAGGCGTCGTGGGAGCTGACCACCCACATGTTCAGGTCCTTGTGCCAGGCCACCGGGTACTCCAGCACCATCTTCTCCCAGGTGACCCAGGGCGAGCGGATGAAATCCTTGGAATAGGGATTGAAGATGCGGCCGTCGATCTCGACCCGTCCGGCGACTGCGCTGGTGCTGTTCATGGGCGTTCTCCTCCGTTGTAATTTTCAGCCGGTGGCGTCGGTTGCGCCCTCGGCCGTGTCCGGCGCCTTGCCGCCGGCGCGCTCGTGCGGCTTCGGCATCGCCACGAAGAAGCGCGCCAGGCGCCCCTGCGGTGTCGGCAACTCCTCGCCGCGCTCGGCGGCGATGCCGGCCAGCATCTGGTGCAGCGGCACCAGCCAGTGCCACTCGTCGAACTTGAGGTATTCGCTCATCGCCAGCCGCACGTTGGGCAGGTCATGGTCGGCGCGCTCAATCAGGGTGCGGCGGATTTCCACATGCCACGGCGTGCCGGCGGCCTGCCGCGCCCGCAGCGCGATCACCCCGGTGGCGGCGCCGATGGTCATGGTGCCGATGGCCCGGTGCAGCAGCAGCCCTTCCTCCGGCGAGAAGCCGTAGCGGGCCATGGCGCCGAGAAACTGGTCGAGCACGTCGATCTCCACGTGCGGGCCGATGCTGCCCTTGAGGAACTCGCCGACCAGCTCCGGCTCGTTCATGAAGGACTCGAACATTTCCTCGGCGTAGCGCAGCGCCAGCTGCGACCAGTGCGCGTAGCCCTGATCCGGCAGGCGCCGGCTCAGCGTCAGCTGGAATGCGGCCAGGCGCAGCAGCTCGTTGCGGTTGCGCACATAGCGGTAGACGGTGGCGACGTTGACGCCAAGCCTGGCCGCCAGCTGCTTGAAGCTGACCTTGTCCAGGCCGATTTCCAGCGCGGCGGCGATGATCGCCTGGGTGCTGAGGCTGGGCGGGCGGCCCACGCGCGGCTGCGGCGCCGGCGCCACCTTGGCCGCAACGGCGTCGGACTTCAATGCCAAACCGGGTGCACGCAGGGACATCGCCAGGCGCCCTCCAATCGTCGATACCACCATTCGCCTGCGCGGCAGGCGCCGCGCGGCGCGCCTATTAGTGCCGGTAACCCTTGACCCGCACCTTGAAGTTCATCGCCGGACCCGGCGTGGGCGCGGTCTTGGTCTTCAGCTCGTAACCGGGCGGGTCCAGCGCCAGATCCAGCTTGTAGAACACCTGCGCCATGGTGATGGCCAGCAGCACCTCAGCCAGGCTCTTGCCCAGGCACGTGTGGTGGCCGCGGCCATAGGGCGAATAGGTGCCGACCTGCATGTGCTCGGCGCGCGGCTTCTGGTAGCGGTCGATGTCGAACACTTCCGGCTCAGGGTAGAACTCCTCCTGGAAGTGCGGCACGCTGGTGCCCAGGTAGATCAACTCGCCTTCCTTGATCTGGTGCCCGGCGAAGACGAAGTCCTTGTTGGCGGTGCGGATCTGCGCCACCGCGATCGGGTACAGGCGCATCGCCTCCATGATCGCGCCGTTCAGCGCCGGCAGGTTCTTCATGAACTCATCCTCGTTCACCGGTCCCTTGGCGAACAGCTCGTCCACTTCCTGCTGCACGCGCTGCAGCACATGCGGATGCTTCAGCACCGCGTAGACGATGGCCGAGGTGGTGTTGGCCACCGTGTCGAGGCCGGCGACGTAGGGGCCGGTCATCAGCATGATCAGGTCGCGCTCCGGGATCAGCTCCGGGTTGGCCTTGTGCGCTTCCATCACGTCGTCGATCAGGGTCTTCTGCTCGTCCGGCTTGGGCGCGCCACCGCGGGCGGCGTCCTGCGCGCGGTAGTCGGCGACCATCTTGCGGCCCAGCTCGAACATGCGCGCCTTGGCGCGCTTGTACTCGGGCATCATCATCATGAACTGCGGCCGCTGCCGCGTGACCAGCACGTTGAGGATGTAGAGGATGGTGGTGCGGATGTCCTTGACGTATTCGCGCGGCGTGCTGCCGGTGAGCACGATGCCGAGCTGGTCCACCACCAGGTACTGCATGGCCTCCACCACCGACACCCGCGTGCCGGGCTTCCAGTCGCGCTCCAGGGTGGCGTTGGTGATGCCCAGCATCTCGTTGTAACGGCCCTTGATCGACTCCTTGGAGAAGCCGCGCTTCATGATACCGCGCAGTTCCTTGTGCAGCTCGCCGTCGCTGGCGCTGAGCATCTTGGAGGCGCCGAACTCCTGCACCAGCGGCATCCAGGCCTCGCGCGAGCGCAGGCATTCCTTGCCCTCGCGCGTGCCCATGAAGTTGGCGGCCTCGGCGCCGGCGATGCAGGTGTAGGTGTTGGCCAGCACCTTGACGCGGAACACCGCGCCGTATTCGCGGTAGCAGCGCACGAAGAAGCGCGCCGGGTCCTTGGCGAAATCGAACAGGCTGCCGACCAGGGGCAGGCCGCGCACGTAAGGCGGGCGTGGCGCCCGGGTTTCCACTGCATTCTGCACTGCGCTCATCGCTTCCTCCGGGGCTTGCCGCCAGCGGTCGCTGCGAGCGCGCCGCCATTTCGACAGCATTTTTGCGATATCACTCGCAAAATGTAAAGCGCCGTTCGCCGGAAGGCCCGCGCGGGTCTTCGCTTGCGCGCCGGACGCCCCACCACCCACAATAAAAAACCCTCGCATACTCATTTACTTAATAGGGAGTCACCGGTGACCGTCACCCCTTTGTACGCCGGCGCGCTGGCGCTCTGGTTCCTGCTGCTCAGCCTCAGGGTGGTGCGGGGCCGTGTCGGCCCCGGCAATCCCAGCCTGGGCGATGGCGGCAACCCCAGGATGCAGCGCCTGATCCGCGGCCAGGGCAACTTCGCCGAGTACGTGCCGCTGATCCTGGTGCTGATCGGGCTGCTGGAACAGAACGGTGCGCCGCACTGGCTGCTGCACGGCCTCGGCGCGACCCTGCTGCTGGGGCGCCTGCTGCACGGCTATGCGCTGTCCTTCACGCAGGAGTCGGTGTTCGGGCGCTCGGCCGGCATCGCGTTGACCTTCGTCGCGCTGCTGGCCAGCGGTGTGCTGTGCCTGCTGCGCGGACTGCATGGCCTGTAGACGGGCCCTCATCGCCGCGACCGTCAGGGCGCTGGTACCGTGACCCACCCGTTTGGGAACAAAAGATCGGAGTCGCGTTGGGCCGCTGGCAAGCCGGCGCGACAAGGCATGGTGTGGGCCATGGTGAGGTGCGCCGGCGCCGCCAGCGGTCAAACGCGGCCCGAGACTTGTTTCCAAACGGGTGGGTCACGGTACTAGCTGCACCGTGTCGATCACCCACAGCGGATCGACGCCACGGCGGCTGACGTAAAGGCACAGCGCATGTACGCCGGCCTGCGGCGCGAACACCGCCGTCAGCGCCTGCGGGCGCTGCGCGGCAGTATCCGGCCGCAGCGACACCTCGGCCAGCAGAGGCCCATCGCAGGTATCGCTGTGCACCTGCAGTTCGCCGTAGCGGGTGTGCGGCGCCCGCAGCACGACCTTGTCCGCGTCTGCGCCGAGCTGGAAGTTGTAGGGCAGCCGCGCCAGCCGCACCTCGATGCGCGACAGGCCCTGCAGCGGCGCTTCGGCGTAGAGCCAGCAGGGATCCATGATGTCAACGCGGTACACCGCCTGCGTGCCGTCGGCGCGCAACGGACCGCCGAGGCGCAACGGCAGCTTATCCGAGCAGGACTGCAGCTGGTCGCTGTTGCGCAGCAGCAGGCTGGCGGCGTCGATGCGTTGCCGCGCCGCGGGCGCGAGCTGCTGATCCCCGAGGAACGACGCGGCGCGCACTTCCAGCGGCAGCTGTGCCGTCAGCGGCGCCTGGTACCGCGGCGAGGCGGCGGTGGGCGGGCTGCCGTCGAGCGTGTAGCGCAGTTCGCCCAGGCCGGTCTGGCTGTCCAGGGTCAGGCTGACGCTGTCCCCGGCGGCGGCCGGAGCCGCCTCGATGCGCACCGCGAACGCGCTGTCGGCGTAGGCGATGCCCAGGGCGCGATAGCGCGCCAGCTCGGGCGGCAAGCGTTGCAGGAAATCCTGCCAGTTGTGCGCGCCGGCGGGAGACCAGGCGGTTTCCGCCAGCGCCGCCAGGCGCGGAAACACGGCGTGCTCGACACGGCGCGGCGTGCGCATGTGCTCGGTCCAGACATTGGCCTGCACACCGATGATGTGCCGCGCCTGCGCGGCGTCGAGCTGTGCCGGCAGCGGCTGGAAACCGTAGACGTCCTGCAGGGTGATCAGCCGCGGCCGTCCTGGCGGCTCGTCATGCCCGGCGCCTTGCAGGTAGTCGAAATACAGGCTGTCCGAGGGCGACATGATGACGTCATGACCGGCCTGCGCGGCGGCGATGGCACCGGCGCTGCCGCGCCAGGACATCACCGTGGTCTCGGCCGGCAGGCCGTCGTCGACGATCTCGTCCCAGCCGACCAGGCTGCGGCCGCGCGCCGCCAGCAGGCTTTGCAGGCGCTGCATGAAATAGCCCTGCAGCGCGTCCTCGCCGGTCACGCCCAGCTGGCGCATGCGCGCCTGCACCCGCGGCGAAGCCTTCCACTGCGCCTTCACCGCCTCGTCGCCGCCAACATGGATGTAACGGCCGGGGAACAGCTGCGTCACCTCGTCCAGCACATCGCCGATGAAGCCGAAGGTGCGCTCATCGACATTGAGCAGGTAGCCGTGCACCCCCCAGTCGGCCGACACCGCCGGACGGTCGCCGCGCGACCCCAGCCAGGGATAGGCGGCGATGGCCGCCTGGGCGTGGCCGGGCATGTCGATCTCCGGCACGATGCTGACGTAGCGCGCGGCGGCGTAGCGCACGATGTCGCGCACCTGCGCCTGGGTGTAGTAGCCGCCAACCCTGGCGCCACCGCCCGGCGGCGTGCGCCAGGCACCGACTTGGGTCAGCCGCGGATACTTGCGGATCTGCAGCCGCCAGCCCTGGTCATCGGTCAGGTGCCAGTGCAGGGTGTTGAGCTTGTGCAGGGCCATCCAGTCGATCATCTGCTTGACGAACTGCGGCGGCAGGAACTGCCGCGATACGTCCAGCATCAGCCCGCGCCAGGCGAAGCGCGGGGCATCGACGATGTGCACCGCGGCGATGGCCGGCGGCAGGCCGCGCGCGGCGTCCGGCGTGAGCAGCTGCCACAGCGTCACCGCGCCGTAGAACAAACCCACCGGCGTACGGGCCGCGACGCGGATGCCCTGCGGTGACACATCCAGCTCGTAGCCTTCCTCGCCGGCGCCGCCGGCTTGCGCATCGATCAGCAGGACGATGGCCGGACGATCCGCGGCTGCGCCCTGCCCTGCCATGACCTCCAGCCCGATGCCCCGCACCTGCCGCACATAGCCGGACAGCAGTTCGCCAATCTGCCGCGCCTGCGTATCTCCCGCCGCGACCAGGATCGGCGTGCCGGCGACTAGGGTGAAGCTTCCGGGCCGGGCCTCCACCTGGGCCGGCAGCGGCAGCAAGGGCATGCCGGCCGCCGGCACCGCAGCGGCAAAGGCCCGCGACAGGCCGGCGGCAACGATGATCACGGCCGCGCAGCAGACCGCGGCGACAACAGCAGGGCGAAGCCGGATGTTCATCATTGCTCGGAGTAGCCGTAAGGATTCGCCGGCAGGCGCCCGCTCAGGCAACGCCCTCCACCGCCGAATGACAACGCCACAAAAAAAGGCGGGCCCGAAACATCCGAGCCCGCACAGCACCTTACCACTGTGGGAGAAACGTGGTTACAGCTTCAGGTGCAACGTTGCAAGGAACTCGCGGCCGTTCTTGTAGGTGGCCGAGGGCAGCTTCGGATCACCCAGGTACTGGTTGTAGGTGGAGTCCACCAGGTTCAGGCCATCGATGCTGAGCGAGATGTTCTTGGTGAAGGCGTACGACGCCGTGGCATCCAGCTCGGTATACGCGGCCGTGTAGGTGGACGGAGAGCCCGCCACATAACCGCCGGCCAGATACTTGCTGCGCCAGTTGTAGGACACGCTCGCGGTGACCGGGCCCTTTTCAAAATACGGCGTGACGCTGATCGCATCCTTGGAGTTGTAGGGCAGATCACCGCCGGTCCGGGTCGAGGCGTTGGAGTAGGTGAAGTTGCCGCGCACGCCGAAGCCGGTGTCGCTGAACGGCTCCTGGAAGCTCAGCAGCAGGCCGTCGACCGTGGCACGCCCGCCGTTCTGCGGCCGCGAGATGCCGAAGTCACAGAAGCCGTTGTTGTCGCAGTTGTTTCCGGGAGTGGCCTGCAATGCCTGGTACTGCGTCGGGCTGGTCTGGAACAGGCTGTTGAACAGGTGCTCGGTATCGGTGCCGTTGACGATGTAATTGATGATCTGCTTGTGGAAGAAGCCGGCGGACAGCAGCGACTCCGGTGCGAAATACCATTCCGCCGCCAGGTTCAGGTTGATCGAGCGGTACGGGTTCAGGTGCGAGTTGCCGCCGGTGCCGGTCAGCACCGTGTCGTTGGTGAACACGTACGGCGCCAGCTGGTTGTAAGGCGCGTAAGCGATCACCTCGGCCAGCGCGCCGCGTAGTACGGTGTGCGGCGTCAGGTCGTAGCTCAGGTTCAGCGCCGGCAGCGGATCGATATGGATCTTGTCCACCGTGACATAGGGGCCCGCGTTCGGCACGTTCGGATTGGCGTCGCCGAGGACGTAGCTGGAGCTGCCGGTGTCGGTGCGCACCACACGCACGCCGAAGTTGCCGCGCAGCTTGTCATGCGCGAAATTCAGCTGGGCGTAAGCCGCCTCGGTGGCCTGCGATACCAGGAAGGTGTTCTGGTAGTAGAACGGATAGTAGAAGTTCTTGAACAGGCCCGGCGTGCCCAGCACCCAGTTGTACACCGCCTCGCGGCTGCCCGGCTGCACGTGGTTCACCGCGCCCGGCAGGTAGTTCAGGTTGTTCAGCCCGGACAGGTCGGTGAGCGGGCCGGCGCCGACGTCGGCCAACGAAGCCGCGCCGCCGGCAGAATTGGTGCCGCTGACCCCGGTGAACACGTCCAGCTCCTGCCCTTCGTGGTGAATGGCGTAGCGGGCGCCGACCATCAGCTGGTTGATGAAGCCGTCGAAGTCCTTGGTGAAGTCGACCTGGCCGAACAGGTCACGCGCGCTGTACGGCTCCTGGGCATAGTTGCCGAAGAAGCCGCCCTGCGCCTGCCAGTTGGAGGCGTTCTGCGCCGCCGCGGAGTTGTCGAAGTTGAAACCGCGGTTCAGATCCCAGCTGTAGCCGCCGGTATAGGCCGGCTCGATGAAGGCCTGGGTGATGACGTTGTGCGAGTTGCTCATGCCGACCTGGCTGTACAGCTTCCAGCCTTCGCCGCGGTAAGTGCCGTGCAGGTCGATGCCCTGCGTGGTGATGAGCGAGCCGCGCGCCTGGTTGTCGAGAATGGTGCTGGCGGTGGCAGTGCAACCCTTCGTTGCCGGGTTGTTCGGGTTGCAGGTGCCGCTGGTGTGGCCGGCGGTGATGATGCCGTTGTTCTCGGTCAGGCTGTCGATGCCGGACTCGTAGTTGGCATTCTGCAGCATGAAGGCATACATCGACTGGTTGAGGCTGTTGAGATGGTCCTGCATCCACATCAGGCCGGTGCCCAACTCGATGTTGCTGGCCGGCTTGAACTGGATGTTGGAGGTGAGGCTGTCGCGGCTCTCGGTCTGGTGGAAGTAGGCGCTGTTGACTTCCTGCGGCATCAGGTCGGTCGGCCGCAGCGCGCCGCTGGCGATCTGGCTGGCGACGTAGTTGCTCGACGCTGCGACGTTCTTCAGCGGCGTGTAGCCGAACACTTCCCGACCCTGGCGATCGTTGACCTGGCCATAATGCTGCGCGGAAATATCGACGCCGAAGGTCTTGGCCGGGTCCTTCCAGCTGTAGAACAGCGAGGCATTCGGCCTGCCGTCGCCGGCCAGGTCGTTGTAGTTGTAACCGATCGAACCGCGCAGCGTGTTGGCCGGCAGGTCCAGCGGCTGCAGGGTGTGCATCAGGATGGTGCCACCCAGGCTGCCTTCGATCAGGTGCGCTTCCGGCGTCTTGTAGATCTCGACCGAGCCGAGGATTTCCGGCGGCAGCAGCGAGAAGTTGAAGCCGCGGTTGGGCGAGTCCTCGTAGAGCCAGATGGCCTGCGCCACTGGATGGCCGTCGAGGTAGGTCAGGTTGAGGCTAGGATCGGCGCCGTCGATGGACACGCGCTGGGTTGCACTGAACTGGCGGTCTAGCGTGACGCCCGGCACCTGCGCCAGAGCCTCGGCGGTGTTGGTCGCCGGCAGCTTGCCGATGTCCTCGGCGGTGACCACCTCGGTGACGGCATCGTTGTCGCGCTTGCGGTCCAGCGACTTCTTCAGGCTGGCGCGGATGCCGGTGACGGTCACCCCCTGCAGCTGCTTGGCCTGGTCGGCCGAAGTGCCGCTGTCGTTCGCAGCCGGTGTGGTCGCGGGCACCGGCGCGGTGTCCTGCGCATAGGCTCCACCGGACACCGCGAAGCACGCGGCAATGCCCGCTATCAGCGCTTTTTTACGGTAAGGCATGTCTTCTACTCCCTCGTGGCTATGGCTGTGCCCTGAACGGCGGCGCCGGATATCGGCGCCGCGCCGGCGGGCATACCTGTGCTATGGCTCTGTCACTTCCCTAAACACCCTTCTCAGCAACCGACTGCTCAACGTCCGCCGGCGTGTTCCACCACGCCGGCGGCATCGACCGCTCCGCCCAGGTACCAGCTGGCCGCGCCGATCACGCCGATCTGGCCGTGCTCGATCAGGCGTACCGGTACCCGTTCCAGCACCGGGCGCATCTGCCCCTTGTCGAGGAAGCGCGCCTTGAACGTGCTGTGCAAAAGAAAATTCTGGATCTGCGGCAGGATGCCGCCGGCCAGGTAGACGCCGGACTGGGCGCGGTACAGCATCACCAGGTCGCCGACCACGCTGCCGAGCAGGCCGCAGAACACCTCCAGCGCCTCATGCGCCTGGGCGTCGTTGCCCTGCATCGCGGCATCGCTGATCGCCGCCGGCGCACGCAGCACCGGGGCGGCGCCGCGCAGTGCGCACACCGCGCCGTAGAGGTTGACCAGGCCCGGCCCGGACAGCAGCTGCTCCACCGGCACGTGCGTGGCACCGCGGCGCAGCAAGCGCAGGATTTCGATTTCGGTGTCGGTGCCCGGGGCGAAACTGGTCTGGCCGGCCTCGGTGGCCAGCACCACCGTGCCGTGGCCGGACGGGATGCGCGCGGCGGCGCCCAGGCCGGTGCCCGGCCCCACCACCAGTACCGGACCGCCGGCGGTCGATTCGGCCGGACCGCTGAGCAGCGTGGTGCCGGCCTTGTCGATGCACGGCACGCCATGCGCCACCGCCTCGAAGTCGTTGACCAGCGCCAGGCGGCGCAGACCGAGCGTGTCGCGCATCTCGTCGATCGATACCGGCCAGGGCAGATTGGTGTTGATCACCCGACCCGCGACGGCATAACCGGCGCACGCCACCGCGCCCTCCTCGATGCCGCCGCCGGCGCTGTCGAGGAACTGGCGCAGGATGGCGGTGAGGCTGGGATAGTCGGCGCAGACGTACTTTTGAAACTGCTCGACCTGCAACGAGGCGGGTTCGCCGCGGCGCGCGCTGACCACGGCGACGCGGGCATGGGTGCCACCGACGTCGGCGGCGATGAAACGGCGGCCGCCCTGCTGGGCTGGCGCGCTGTCGACCTGGCTGGCGGCTTGAATCAAACCGGCACTCCTCTCTGGTACCGCAAGTTCTCGGACCGGCCGGACAACACGCCCGGGCGGTCGGTGTGAATCGAGTGTCCACGCCGATGACAACGTTGTCAAGAAAAAGACATCAGGACTTCAAACAGGCTCCGGCGACGCCTGCCCGATGCGGGCGCGGGCGATCGCTGCGTCGCGCGAAATGCTCTTTCACAATCAATATTTTGTTTTCCATTTCTCAAAAACAACCTGAATATGCGAGGCATTTCGCCACCGTATTAGGAAAGCGCAGCGCCGGCGCGGCCACCGCGCAAAACCGGCCCGCGCATCACCGCGCATGAGGCAATGGATGACAACGTTGCTCTTACGACGCGCGCAACTGATAATCGGACAGGGCCGCAACGACCGGCCCGCAACGTAACGAGGAGGGAAAGGGATCATGAGCGCAATGCAGGTGGCGGCGCGCGCCGAGCGCGCACCGCTGGGGCCGACCATCATCATCGGCACGCTGTTCTTCATCTTCGGCTTCGTCACCTGGCTGAACGGGCCGCTGATCACGTTCGTCAAGCTGGCCTTCGATCTCGATACCGACGCGAAAGCCTTCCTGGTGACGACCGCGTTCTACCTGTCCTATTTCTTCCTCGCCCTGCCCTCGGCGTGGATCCTGGAACGCACCGGCATGAAGAAAGGCATGGCGCTGGGCCTGCTGGTGATGGCCGCCGGCGCCTTCGCCTTCGGCAGCTTCGCCACCGCGCGCAGCTATCCGGGCGCGCTGGCCGGGCTGTTCATCATCGGCTCCGGCCTGTCGCTGCTGCAATGCGCCTCCAATCCCTACATCAGCATCATCGGCCCGATCGAGAGCGCGGCACAGCGCATCAGCCTGATGGGCATCTGCAACAAGACCGCCGGCATCATCAGCCCGCTGGTCATCGGCAGCACCGTGCTCAGCGGTGTCGACGTGATCGAACGCCAGGTGCGCGGCGCCGCCGACCCGCAGGCACGCGAGGCGCTGCTCAACCAGTTCGCGGCCAAGGTGCACGCTCCGTATATGGTGATGGCCGCCGTGCTGGTGCTGCTGGCGCTGTGGATCCTGCGCTCGCCGTTGCCGGAGATCCGCGCCGCGGAAGTCAACGCGCAGGCACGCGGCGAAGCGGCGCCGCGGGAACGCGGCAGCATCTTCCAGTTCCCGCACCTGTGGCTGGGTGTGCTGTGCCTGTTCCTGTACGTCGGCGTGGAGGTGATGGCCGGCGACGCCATCGGCGCCTACGGCAAGGGCTTCGGCCTGCCCACCGGCGAAACCAAGTATTTCACCGCTCTCACCATGACGGCGATGCTGTTCGGCTATGTCGCCGGCATGTTCGCCATCCCGCGCTTCATCAGCCAGTCGCAGGGGCTGACCATCTCGGCGCTGCTCGGTGTGCTGTTCACGCTGGCGGCCTGGCTCAGCAGCGGCTACGTCTCGGTCGGTTTCGTCGCCGCGCTGGGCCTGGCCAACGCGCTGATGTGGCCGGTGATCTGGCCGCTGGCCATCGGCGGCCTCGGCCGCTTCACCGAGAAGGGCTCGGCGCTGCTGGTGATGGGCATCGCCGGCGGCGCCGTCATCCCGCGCCTGTTTGCCACGCTGAAGGAGCAATACCCGTTCCAGAGCGTGTTCCTGGCCATCATGGCGCCCTGTTATCTCTACATCCTGTACTACTCCCTGCGCGGCCACCGCGTTGGCCAGGAGCGGCGCTGAAGCGCAGGGCCGGGGCAAAACCGCATATACTGGGCGCCGTTGTCGACGATCCCGGACCCGTGAAGCCCCACGCGAAGCGCAGCGAACGCCGCCCTTCGAGTGCTGGCGGCGGCGGCTTCGGCGGGCGCGGCATGACGCTCACCAGAACGCCACCGATGGCCAAAAGCACGATTCGCGACGTAGCCAAGCGCGCCAAGGTTTCCCTCAAGTCGGTTTCGCGGGTCATCAACCACGAGCCCTCGGTACGCGAGGAGACGCGCAACCGCGTGCTGCAGGCCATCGCCGACCTCAACTATCACCCGGACCTGTCGGCGCGCAGCCTGCGCAGCGCGCGCTCCTACGCCCTCGGCCTGGTCTACGACAACCCCAATCCCTACTACGTCATCAGCGTGCAGAACGGCGTGCTGTCGGCCTGCCGCGAGCGCTGGTTCGGCCTGCAGATCCACCCCTGCAACTCGTCCTCGCCGCGGCTGGGCGAGGAACTGGTGGAACTGGCGCAGCGCTCGCGCCTGGCCGGCCTGGTGCTGGCGCCGCCGATGTCCGAGCGCAACGACATCGTGCAGTTCCTGGCCGCCAGCGGCATCAAGTTCGTGCGCATCATCTCCGCCGCGGAAGACCCGCACGACGATTTCCCCTGTGTCTTCGTCGATGACCGCGACGCCGCCTACGACATCACCGAGCACCTGATCCAGCTCGGGCACCAGCGCATCGGCTTCCTGTGGGGCGGCAAGTCGCACCGCTCCAGCTGGGAGCGCTACAAGGGCTACGAGAGCGCGCTGAAGGACTACGGCATCGCGCTGGACAAGCGCCTGATCGTCGAAGGCGACTATTCCTTCGACGACGGTTTCCGCGGCGGCCGCAAGCTGTTGGCCCTGCCCGACCGACCCACCGCGGTCTTCGGCTCCAACGACGAAATCGCCGCCGGCGTCATCGCCGCGGCCAAGTCCAGCGGGCTGGACGTGCCGTTCGACCTGTCGGTGGCAGGCTTCGAGGACAGCCCGTTCTCCAAGCACTCCTGGCCGGCGCTGACCACGGCCAAACAGGCCACCGAGGAGATCGCCCGCACCGCCGCGCTGCGTCTGATCGCCAGCCTGGCGACGAAGGACGGCGAAGCGGAAGCGGCGCCGCTGCCCAACGCAGGCTTCAGCCCGCAGCTGGTGGTGCGCGGCTCCACCGCGCCACTGCGCCAGCGGCACAACGCCGAGGCGCCGCCCGCCGCGCGTCCGGGCCGCCGCACCCGCCAGGCCTGATCCGGGCGGCTTGCAAGCCGCCTCGATGCAATACCACTGAAATACCATATGACCGCCTCTTGAGGCGATCCTGGTCAAAATTCACCTGCGTTGCACCAAGTGGTATTTAAGTGGTATTGTTTCAGTCATGGAAACCGCGCTGCTCGACGCTTACCGCACACTGGGGCTGGACCGGCAGCCGGAGCGCGGCCTGGCCTATATGAGCCTGCGCCAGGCGATCCGCCACAGCATCGAGAGCGGCGCGGTCGAATCCGGCCAGGTTCTGCCCAGCGAGCGCGAGCTGGCGAAGCTGCTGGACCTGTCGCGCGTCACCGTGCGCAAGGCCATCACCGGCCTGGTCAGCGATGGCCTGCTGGTGCAGCGACAGGGCGCCGGCACCTTCGTCGCCGAACGCATCGTCAAGTCGTTCTCCCGGCTGAGCAGCTTCAGCGAGGATCTGCGCGCCCGCGGCCTGGAGCCGCGCTCGCAGTTCCTCGGGCGCGGCAGCGGCACGGTGACGCCGGAGGAAGCCCTGGCCCTGCACCTCTCGCCCGGCGCGGCGGTGGTGCGCCTGCACCGCCTGCGTTTCGCCGGTGACGAGCCGCTGGCGATCGAGCGCAGCGTCATCCCCTGCGCCTTCCTGCCCGCGCCGGAACTGGTCGAGCACTCGCTGTACGAGGCTTTCGACCGGCTCGGCTGCCGCCCGGTGCGCGCCCTGCAGCGGCTGCGCGCGGTGGCCTTCGACGCCGCGCAGTCGCGCCTGCTGGGCGTGCCGGCCGGCAGCCCCGGCCTGCTGATCGAACGGCGCGGCTTCCTCGCCGACGGCCGCGTGGTCGAATTCACCTGCTCCCATTACCGAGGCGACATCTACGATTTCGTCGCCGAACTGCACAACGACTGAGCCCCCATGACCGCAGCGAGCGCACCGCAGGCCCTGTCCCTTCCCGCCGCCGGCGACACGCTGATGCACCGCGAGACGCATGAGGCGATCGACGCGGTGGCGCACCAGCTGGCGCGCAACGACGACACCGTCGGCAAGCTGGTGGCGATGCTGCACAAGTATCCGCCGCGCTTCGTCGTCACCTGCGCGCGCGGCAGCTCCGACCACGCCGCGACCTTCGCCAAGTACGTGTTCGAGACCCAGCTGGGCCTGGTCACCGCCTCGGCTTCGCCCTCGGTCAGCTCGATCTACGGCTCGCGGCAGAAGCTCGATGGCGTGCTCTACCTGGCCATCTCGCAATCCGGCAAAAGCCCCGACCTGGTCAACCACGCCAAGGCGGCGCGCCGCGCCGGCGCGCGCGTGGTGGCGCTGGTCAACGTCAAGGAGTCGCCGCTGGCCGAGGCCGCGCACATGGTGCTGCCGCTGCTGGCCGGCGGCGAGCACAGCGTGGCGGCGACCAAGAGCTACCTGTGCTCGCTGTCCGCCATCCTGCACCTGGCCTCGCGCTGGAAGAACGACCCGGCGCTGATCGAAGCGCTGGCGGCGGTGCCGGAGCAGATGCGCGCGGCCTGGAACCTGGACTGGTCGCCGCTGGTCGACGGACTGGTGGAGACGCGCAACATGTTCGTGGTCGGCCGCGGCTTCGGCCTGGCCGCGGCGCAGGAGGCGGCGCTCAAGTTCAAGGAGACCTGCGGCCTGCACGCCGAGGGCTTCAGCGCGGCCGAGGTGCGCCACGGGCCGATGACGCTGGTCGGCCCCGACTTCCCGCTGCTGTTCCTGACCCAGCCCGACGACACGCTGCAGGGCACGCTGGAAGCGGCGCGCGAGTTCCGCGCGCGCGGCGCGCGCGTCTGGGTCGCCGGCGCCGACCCCACCCTGCCCGGCTCGCTGCCGGTCGGCGCGGTGCGCCACCCGGTGTGCACGCCGCTGGTGGAGATGCTCAGCTTCTACAAGGCGGTGAACGCGCTGGCGGTGCGCCGCGGCCGCAACCCGGATGCGCCGCCGCATCTGAACAAGGTCACGAGCACCATCTGATGCTGCGCGCCTTCGTCAACGGCCGGGTGCTGGGCGAGCACGGCTTCCGCGACGACGTCGCGGTGCTGGTGCAGGACGGGCGCATCCTGGACATGACGACGGCGCACGATGCGCGCGCCGCTGCGGCGCAACGCCACGACCTCGGCGGCCGCCTGCTGCTGCCGGGTTTCATCGACACCCAGGTCAACGGCGGCGGCGGCGTGCTGTTCAACGACGCACCGGAGGTGGAAACCCTGCGCCGCATCGCCGCCGCGCACGCGCGCTTCGGCAGCACCGGCCTGCTGCCGACGCTGATCAGCGATGACCTCGACACCATGCAGCGCGCGGTGGAGGCGGTGGACGCGGCCATCGCCGCCGGCGTGCCCGGCATCCTCGGCATCCACCTCGAGGGACCGTTCCTGTCACCCGAGCGGCGCGGCGTGCACGACCCGGCAAAGATCCGCGCCATCGACGCGCGCGGCCTGGACGTGGCCTGCTCGCTGCGGCGCGGCAAGACGCTGCTGACACTGGCACCCGAGCGCACCACGCGGGAGGTGATCGCCGAACTGAGCGGGCGCGGCATCATCGTCGCCGCCGGGCACAGCGCCGCCAGCTACGAGCAGACGCGCGCGGCGCTGGCCGCGGGCGTGCGCGGCTTCACCCACCTGTTCAATGCCATGACGCCGCTGCAGAGCCGCGAGCCGGGCATGGTCGGCGCGGCGCTGGACGATGCCGCCAGCTGGTGCGGCGTGATCGTCGACGGCCACCACGTGCATCCGGCCGCGCTGCGCGTGGCGATCCGCGCCAAAGCCGCCGGCAGGATGATGCTGGTGACCGACGCCATGCCGCCGGTCGGCGCCGATGATCCGGACTTCTACCTCGGCGGTGAACGGGTCAGCTGCAAGGACGGCATCTGCCTGACGCCGGGCGGCGTGCTGGCCGGCTCCTGCCTGGACATGGCCGGCGCCGTGCGCAACTGCGTCACGCTGCTCGGCTTGCCGCTGGCGGAAGCCGCGCGCATGGCCGCCGCCTACCCCGCCGCGTTCCTCGGCCTGCAGGCCACGCACGGCCGCATCGCCGCCGGCTGCGCCGCCGACCTGGTGGTGGCGGACGACGAGCTGCGCGTCCACGAGACCTGGGTCGGCGGCGTGAGGGTCTACGCAGCCGCAGGCGTCCAGGCGTAAGCGCGCACCCTCACAGCGTGTACTTGACGCTGAACGCCAGGTAATCGCGGTCGGCGAAGGCGTTCTGCTTGATGAAGCTCTGCCCGACATTCTGGTCGGGGTTGCCGAAGAAGAAGCTGTAGCTGAGGCTGAACTGCAGGTTTTGCAGGTATTGCATCGACACGCCGGTGCTCAGCCGCAGGTCGCCGGCGCCGCTGAAGGCGCCGAAGGCGCCGGGCATCGACGGATTGCCCTTGACCAGCATGCCCAGGCTCAGCGGCACGCTCAGGTCCCAGCCGTTGATGACGTTGCTGCGGCCCGGGATCATCAGCGTCTGGAAGGCCCAGGAATTGCGGTCGTAGAACAGCGAGTCGCCGTTGCCGATGGCGATGATGCCCGGCCGGGTCTTCACCGCGTCGACGTGGTAGGCGTGCACATAGCCGAGCTCGCCGACGATGGAGACGTTGTCGAACCACAGGTGCGGATTGGTGGCGTAGATGGCCGACGCCAGGGCCTGGCCCAGGTCGCCGCGGCTGAATTCCGGATCGACCGTGCCGAGCTGCAGCGACTGCACCGGGATGGCCAGGCCCGAGCGGTAGTTGAGCTCGCCGGCGACGTTGACCGGCCCGACCACGGTGGAAAGGGTGCCGCTGATCAGGTGGATGCCGCTGTACCAGGTCTGGAAGTACGAGGTGGCGGAAGGCTCGTTGAGCAGCTGGGTGGTGATCACCGGCCGCGTGGCGATCACCGGGTACCCGGTGGTGAAGTCGACGGAAGGATTCGGATCGGTGTAGCGCAGGTAATGGATGCCGACGCTGGTGCCGGAGGTGATCTGCGCTTTCAGGCCGAAGCCGTACTGGCCGAAGTTGCTCGGCTTGCGGTCGTCACCCTTGGGAATGAGGATGTCCGGCACCGCGCCGATCAGGGTGCCGCCGAGGCCGCCGAGGTGGCACAGGAAGCTCAGGTTGCCGAGCAGGCCGGGACAGCTGGAGAGGAACAGCGGATTGACCGCGCCGTAGGAAAACGAGGCGCCGGGGCCGACGCTGTCAGTGGCGGAGAAGTAGTCGCCCACCGGAAAGATTTCGGTCTTCTTGAACGCCAGCTTGTAGTAGGACATCAAGGTCCACCGGTCGCCGATGGCCAGGCTGGCCGATACCTGGTTGCCGGGCAGCAGGATCTCCTTCACCTCCACGCCCGGAGTGAACGCCTTGGTGGCGTCGGCGGCGGACTGCGAGATGGCCATGCCGGAGAAGAACAGGCTCTCGCCCCAGGCCACCAGCTGCTGGCCGGCGCGCACATCCAGCGTCATGCCGTCGCCGATCGGCCAGGTGCCGTAGGCATAGGCGTCGAGCAGGCGCACGCGCTGGCCATCGTAGTAGCGGGCGCCGTCGGTGAAGCGGCTGGTCGGCGGACCCTTGTTGATGGTGTCGGGCGAGTCGTTGTCGTTGGGGTGGTGATAGACCTGGTCGTAGAAGCCGTCGCCGCTCAGCACCACACCGTAGTTGTCGTACGTGAACTGTGTCTCCAGCAGCCCGCTGACGCGGTTGTTGATCAGGCTGAACTGGCGGAAATTGCGGTCGGCGTCGTCCTCGTTGACCGTGGTCGGCAGGCCGGTCTGGGTGAAACCGGTACCGTTGAGGATGCCGCCGAGATTGAGCTGGAAGTTGTCGATGGGGCCGTTGATCAGCGCGTTCGACGGCTCCTTCATGCGCATCGCCACACCGTAGTTGAGCGTCAGCTTGTAGTCGGCGTGCAATCCGCCGAAATCGTAGGAACCCGCCCGTGCCGCGCCGTGAACCCCGGCGGCGAGCAGCGCCAGCAGCAGCACGCACAGGCGCGGCCCCTGCAGCACAACCGCACGACTCCCTTGAGCCATGAGCACTCCCCTCCGGGTATGGGCCGCTGTGCAGCCCTAGTAATGTGACGCTGGTGTGCGCCTACCCTACGCCGCGGTTCCAGCCCTGGCTTAGTCCGAAATGACTAGCAAAATTTTCTTAATGACGTGACAGCGCAGCCCCCTGAAAAGAGCCCGCAAGCGCCTGCCGCGGCACCGCCCCGTGCACCTTCGCGGGCCGCTCCACTAAGTGCACGGACCGCTTGGAATGCCCCACTGTGGGGCACAAATACCGGCGCGGAACAGGCACTTACAATCTTACAATTTCCTTACCACGCAATTAGGAAAAAAGGGCTAGGCTGGTGTCAGATAGCCTAGGGAAAGCTGGACACTGCACCGCTGTCCGAGCTGCTGAAGGGGGATTCGATTACGACTGAAGAGACGGGCACCCGTCGTCCGGGGGCGTTGCTGCTTCGTCTTTTCCGTCGCCTGAGCAGGGAGGCGGAGGTGAGGGGGTTTGGCCAGGCAAGGCTGTCGACCAACCCTTAACTCTGATGAGGTCACTCATGAAACGACAGTTGAAGCACCGCATGGAAGCGTGGCAGCTGACGATGCAGGCCCGCCTGGGGATAGCGGCCGCAGGTGTGTTCCTCGGCGTCGCCGGAGCGGTGTCGGCGGCCCCCCTCGCGGTACCCGCCGGCGAACAATACGTGCGCGCGGCGGCTGAAAGCGAGCAGGTCGAATTCGCTCTGGCCCTGCCCTGGCGCAACCAGTCCGATCTGAGCGATCTGCTGCAGCATCTGTACACCCCCGGCGACCCGCAGTTCCACAAGTTCCTCACCTCGGCCGAGTTCGACAGCCGCTTCGCTCCGACCGCGCAGCAGTACGAGGCGCTGAAGTCCCTGGCGCAGCAGTACGGCTTTACTATCCGCAGCGAGTCCGCCTCACGCACCCTGCTCGGCCTGAGCGGCCCGGCCGCCACGGTGCGCAATGTGTTCGCCTCGCAGATGCACCTGTTGCAGACCGCCGCGGGCAAGAGCTATCTGGCTCCCGATCGTGAAGCCGTGGAGCCGTTCCCGATCCAGGCGATGGGCGCCGAAGTGGTGGCGCTGAACGCCCGGCCGCGCATCAACCACCTGGTGCGCAAGGGCCTCAGCGTCGACGCCAACGGCATCAGCGTGGGCTCGCATGCCGGCAGCGGCAGCAGCGGCGGCTACGTGCCCGCCGACATCAAGAACGCCTACAACGCCAACGGCATCCAGAACGGCGGCGAGCCGGTGGCGGTGTACGAGCTGTCGTCGGCCACCTACACCGACGCCGGCACCTATGCCAGCCAGTACGGCCTGAAAAACCCGACACTGGTGCAGAAGAAAGTGGACGGCGGCACCACCGACACCAGCGGCGCCGGCGAAGTCATGCTCGATATCGAGATGATCATGGCCATCGCCCAGCCCAGCAGCATCTATGTCTACACCGGCCCCAACACCTCGGCCGGCGCGCTGGATACCTATACGCAGATCGCCAACGACAACCTGGTGCACGAAGTCAGCACCTCGTGGGGCCTGGACGAGGCCAGCGAAGGCTCCAGCGGCGCCAATGCCGAAAACACCGTGTTCACCAAGATGGTGGCGGAAGGCATGGCGCTGTTCGCCGCCGCGGGCGACTGCGGCGCTTACGACAGCGGCGGCACCACGCTGAACGTCGACGACCCGGGCTCCAACCCCAACGTCACCAGCGTCGGCGGCACCACGCTGACCACCAGCTCGTCGCAGCAGTACATCTCCGAGGTGCCGTGGGCCACGCCCAGCGATACCCGGCGCTGCCAGAAAGGCGCGGGCGGCGGCGGCGGCATCAGTTCGCTGTGGAACATCCCCAGCTACCAGCAGGGCATCGTTTCCAATGCGCCGGCGGGCCAGTTCTCCACCACCAAGCGCAACGTGCCCGACGTGTCGCTGGACGCCGACCCGTCCACCGGCTATGTCGTCTACGACAGCGTCGACGGCGGCTGGCTGGTGTTCGGCGGCACCAGCGCAGCGGCGCCGCTGTGGGCCGGCTTCTGGAGCCTCGCCAGCCACGGCGCCGGCAAGAGCGCCGGCTTCGCCAACCCGACCATCTACTCGATCGCCAAGAACAGCAGCTCCTACGCCCGCGACTTCCATGACGTGACCAGCGGCACCAACCTGTACTACAGCGCGGTGACCGGTTACGACGACGCTTCGGGCTGGGGCAGCTACAACGCCGGCAACCTGTATGCCGACGTGGTGTCCACGGTCAAGGGCAGCTCGAGCAGTTCCAGCGGCGGCTCCAGTTCGAGTTCCAGTTCGAGCAGCGGCGCCGGCTCCAGTTCGAGCAGCAGCAGCAGCGGCAGCTCGAGTTCCAGCTCCAGCAGCAGTAGCAGTGGTTCGAGCTCGAGTTCCAGTTCCAGCTCGAGCAGCGGCAGCTCCAGCAGCAGTTCCAGCTCGTCCAGCTCCAGCGGCGGCTCCAGCAGCGGCGGCAGCGGCGCTCCGCCGGCACCGACCGGGCTGACCGCGACCGGCACCTCGTATCAGTTCCAGGGGGCGGTGATCCTGAAATGGGGCGCCTCGAAGGGCGCCACGCGCTACTACGTCTACATGGGCAGCAGCCCGGGCGGCGAGAGCTCCACCGCGTTGGGCTACGTCACCGGAACCAGTGCGGAAGTGACCAATCTGAATCCGTTCACGACCTACTACTTCAAGGTGAAAGCCTACGATTCAGCCGGCCTCAGCCCGGCTTCCAATGAAGCCTCGGCCACCACCGGCTGGTAAAGATGCGGATGCGGCGCTGAAGTCCGCAGCGTTTCCTATCCCAGCCTGAGGCATTGAGCCCCGGACGGATTTCCGTCCGGGGCCTTTTTTTGCCGGACGGGGATTCAACGCCGGCGGAACGCCGCGTGTGGCGCGACGGTGTTCGTGCGCCGCCGCAAGCGCGGCAGCGGGTCTGCGACCGCAGCGACGCGAACGGCGGCAGCCGCCGCCTGGCAGTGTTACGCGGGCGCCGCCGCCATACAGAGTGAGACTACAGCGCGTCCCTGCCGGTCTGCCCGGTACGGATGCGGATCGCCTGGTCCAGCGTGTAGACGAAGATCTTGCCGTCGCCGATCTTGCCGGTATGGGCGGACTTGCTGATGGCTTCGACGGCGGCTTCCACCCGCTCGTCTTCGATGGCGACTTCCAGCTTGATCTTGGGCAGGAAGTCGACCACGTATTCCGCACCGCGATACAGCTCGGTGTGGCCTTTCTGGCGGCCGAAGCCCTTGACCTCGGTGACGGTGATGCCGGAGACGCCCAGCTCGGACAGGGCCTCGCGCACATCGTCGAGCTTGAAGGGTTTGATGACGGCGACGATGAGTTTCATGGCGATGACTGGGGCTCGATTGGAGGTTCGATTCTACTCCAGGCCACGGCGCTGACCGCAAATCTCCGGCGCCTGATCGCGCGCTGCCCCGCTATGGTGCAAGGCGCCTGATGCCGCTCAGGATTTTGCCGGCAGCAGGAAGCCGTATTGGTCGAACACCGCGCGCGCTTCCGGCGAGCGCAGGAACTCGATGTAGGCCCTGGCCAGGGGGTTGGCGCTCCCGTGGGCAGTGACCACCGCGCCCTGCTCAAGCAGCGGATACTGGTCTTCGGCGATGCGATAGTATTTGCCGCTGCCGGCGGCCTGCGGAGACAGCACAAAGGACAGCGCGACGATGCCGGCATCGACGTTGCCGCTCTGCACGAACTGCGCGGTCTGCGCGATGTTCTCGCCGCTGACCAGCTTGGACTGCAACGGCTGCCACAGGCCGGCGCTCTGCAGCGCCGCCCGCGCGGCACGGCCATAGGGCGCCACGTCGGGATTGGCGATGGCGAATTTCTTCACCGCGTCGCTGTTCAGCACCGCCAGGCCCTTGCCCACATCCACCGCCGGATTGGTGCTCCACAGCACGATGTGGCCGGTGGCATACAGGGTCAGCGTGTCGGCTTCGGCCTGGCCGTCCTTGACCAGCTCACGCGGATAGGCCATGTCCGCGGACAGGAACACATCGAACGGCGCACCATTGCGGATCTGCGCCAGGAAATTGCCGGACGATCCGGTGGTGGTGCGCAGCTCGGCGCCCGGGTGGGCTTTCCTGAAGGCGGCGTTGAGTTGGTCCAGGCACAGGGTCAGGTCGGCGGCGGCGGCGATGGTCAGCCCGTCGGCGGCCGGCGCGGCGGCCGGGACCGCGCCCATGCACAGCAGCCCGGCCAGCAACAGCAGCAGTTTCTTCATCGGATGTCCCAAGGCGCCGTTCGATATATTCCCGTAAATATACCGCAGCGCGGCTTGCGGCATGCGCGCCAGGGCTCAGGCTTTCGGCGCTGCGCGGCGGCGTGGCTTGCGCGCCTGTGGCTCGAACGCCGGCAGGTGCCCTTCCACCACCTGCGCCACCTCCTGCTGCAAGCGGCGGAACGCCGCCAGCACTGCCGTCCCCTCCGGCGTGACCTCGGCGCCGCCGCCGCCGCTGCCTCCTTTAGCTGAGCGCACCAGCGGCGGCTCGAAGCAGCGGTTCATGGTCTCCACCAGCATCCAGGCGCGGCGATAGGACATGTCCAGCGACTTGGCTGCCGCCGAGATGGAACCGCAGCGCTGGATCGCTTCGAGCAGGTCGGCCTTGCCCGGGCCGAAGGCGATATCCTCCCCCAGCAGCAGGCGCACGCGCGTCTGGCCGCGCAGGCTCATGCGAAGGGTGCTGATACGCGGCGGCTCATGCCGGCAGACTACAGCAAGCCGGTGGCGGCCGGCACCTCGGCGGAAGTTTCTCCTACGCCGCCTGGGCAGGTGCGGCCTCGCAGCGATCGAGCAGGCTTTCGGCCGCGTTGAGCAGACGTTCCTGCGCCGCCAGCAGCTCGCGCACCACCGGATCGAAGCCGTTGGCATGCTGGAACAGGCGCCCGGCATTGCCGCTGGCGGCGATCCGGTGTACGCACTCCGCCACCAGGCGGTTCCTGTGGACAAACTTGTCGAAGCTCATCGTCTTACCCCCGCTGAGTCCGGATTTCCGTTCCGCTCGGTGTCCTGCCACGAAACGCGCAAGAAGCGGGCCACAGGGGTGCCGCCGCGGCTGCCGCCCCCCCTACTTGCGGTATGCCTCGTCGATGTTCGGCACGAAGAACTCCATGCCCGGCGGCGCCGAGGCGCTGGCCTCGTCCCAGTAGGCGCTGGCCGTCTGGATCAGGCCGGCGTCGTTGAGCACGAAGCGGTCCACCACCCGCAGGTCCAGACCCTGGTTGCGCTGCGGCAGCCGCACCTGCATGGTGAAGTCGAGAATGCCCTCATTGCCGCAGGCGACCACGCGGTTGACCCTGGGCGTGAGCTGACGGCTGCTGTCCCGATGGGCGAAGTCCCAGAACGCGGACACGCCCTGATGCCCGATGAACGGCGGCGTGCCGACCGGGTCAGTCCACACCGCGTCCGCGGCGAAGATCGACAGCAGCTGCGCCTTGTTGCCGGTGGCCCAGGCCTCGACGTATTGCTCGATGACGGCGCGGACGACGGCGGGCGTGACGGCCATGGCGTGAAACTCCTGCGCGGGACTTGCCGGCATGCTAGCCCAGTCCGGCGCCGCGCCATTCGCTCGTTCGGACTAGGGTCTGTTGACAATCATTGGATCGCTGCGTTGCTGCTCAAAATCGCGTCAGGCAAGGCGGAGGACCTGGCCATGGTGATTCCATGGCCAGGTCTGACAACGCCGCCTGGCGCGATTTTGAGCGCAACCCGGAGGGACGGGGCCATTTTTGCGCATCGCTACGCCGGCCAGGACTTGCATGGAATCACCATGCCGCGTCCTGTCCGGCTAGGCGCTGCGCAAAAATAACCTCCGTCGCAGCGACCCAATGATTGTCAACAGACCCTAGGGCAGCAACGGATTGGGCGGCGCTCAGCCGCCGCCGGCGCCGAACCCCGCCGCGCGGTTGCGGCCGCCACGCTTGGCGTCGTACAGCGCGCCGTCCACCTGGTGCACCAGCGCCCAGACGGTCTCATGCGGCTGCGGCACGCGCGAGGAATAGCCCACCGAGATGGTGACGCCGACGCCGCTGCCCTCCACCTTGCGCCGCATGATCTCCGCCATCTCGCCGGCGACGGGCAGGTCAGCACCCGGCAGCACGGCGACGAACTCGTCGCCGCCGAAACGCGCCACCAGATCGCCGGAACGGCGCAGGCAGGAGGTCAGCACCTGGGTCAGCTTCTTCAGCACCTCGTCGCCGGCAAGATGGCCGTGCTGGTCGTTGTATTCCTTGAAGCGGTCGGCGTCGATCACCAGCACCGCGACCGGCCGGCCCTGTTCGGCGCAGCGCGCCCACACTTCGCTCAGGTAGTCGTTGAGGCGGCGCCGGTTGGGGATCTCGGTGAGGCCGTCGAGATGGGCCATGCGGTCGAGGCGGCGGTTGGCGGCTTCCAGTTCCAGCGTGCGGGACTGCACCACCTCCTCCAGGCGGAATTTCTCCAGCGCCAGCCGGCGCGTGCGCAGGCGCGCCACCAGCAGGCCGGCGCAGACGGCGACGAAGCCGATCAGCAGCAGTTCCAGCAGGCGGCCAAGCGGCGACAGGAACCAGGGCTCCACCACCACGAAACGGTAGGGCTCGATTTCGGTGATGCGGCCACGGCTGTCGCGCGCCCGCGCCAGGAAACGATACTCGCCGGGCGGCAGGCGGCGGTAGGTGAACAGGCGCGACTCGGACCAGTCGCCGAAACGCTGGTCGAATCCTTCCAGATGCACCTGGTAGCGCACGGCGCCGGCGGCGCGGTAGTCCGGCAGCGCGATATGGAAGCGCATCGCCATCTGCGTCTGCAGATAGCGCGGCGGCGCCGCCGGCCGCAGCGGCAGCGCCTGTGGCTGGTCGCCCTCGTCCAGGTGCTCCACCGCGCTCAGGCGCAGCGTCGGGCTGGCGCCCGGGGCCGCCGCCACCGGGTCATGGCGCAGCATTTCGCCATTGGCCGCCAGCAGCGTGGTGTCGGCCCCATCGAAGGCGTGCGCCTCCAGCGCCCCACGCAGCATGCCGCCGATCTCCTCCCGCTGCCAGGCGCCACCGGCCGGGCGGCGATAGACGTGGCTGTAGCTGTAGGCCCACTGGTCGCCGTTGGGCGCCTGCGCCAGGGTCAGCTCCTCGTCCTTGCCGCGCAGCGCCTCGAGGCCGTCGAGCCCGCTGCGCTCGAAGCGCGTGCCGTTCCAGCGGTACAGGCCGGCGGCGGTGGCGGCGAGCGGCACGCCATCGGCCAGCGTGGTGACGGTGGCGGCCTGCAGGCGGCCGTAGGCGATGCCTTCGGCCGCGCCGAGTCCCTGCAAGCCGGTGATGCCGCCGCCGTCCGCAGCCAGGCGCACGCGGTGCACCCCGCCACGGTCGGAGCCCACCAGCAGCTCCTGCGGGCCCAGTTCCACCAGGCTGCCGACGCGGGTGGTCTCCGAGTCGGCGGCGTTGAACTTGAGACGCCACTGCCCGCCCTCTCGGCGCAACACGGCCAGGCCGGTCTCGGTGCCGACATAGACCCGCTCCGGGTCGAAGCGCGAGCGGCACAGCAGGAACGGCGCCAGCTTGTCGTCGAACAGGTTGCGCACATGGCCATCCTGCACCAGCTTGATGTTGTAGGACTCCGCCAGCAGGGCGCTGTGCGCGTCCAGCGGCAGCAGGTCCCAGGCCTCGAAATCGGTCCAGTCCAGGCGGCGGTAGGCGCCATGCGCGTCCGCCGCCGCCTCGTAGACGCCGGAGTCGGTCAGCGCCAGCCAGCGGCCGTCCCATTGCGCGATGTGGTGGATGGCGCCGTTGAGCCCGCTCTCCGGGCGCACCGCGCTCCAGGCGCTGGGCCAGTCCAGGTGGAACACGGCCAGGTTGCTGACCGCCAGCAGGCCGCCGTCGGCGGCCTGGATGACGCCGTTGACGGCGCTGTTGTCGACACGGAAGCTGCGCACACTGTGGCTGGCCGGGTCGTACAGGTGCAGCCGGCCGTCCTCCCCCGCCAGCGCAATGCTGCCGTCGCCCAGCTCGCGCCCCATCATCAGGAACGAGGACGGCGGGAAGCCGGGCGGCATCGGGTAATCGCTGACGCGGCCGTTGCGGAACTCGCGCCAGCGCCCGTCGCGCTCCAGCGTCAGCAGGCCGCCGTCGGGCAGGTGCAGGAACTGGTACACCAGGTCGCTCAGTGGCGCGCTGCCCGGCACCGTCTGCCAGTCGCCGTCGTGCAGCCGTTTCAGGCCCTGGCCGCGGAACTGCGCCAGCACCTCGCCGTTGGACTCGACCAGCGCGCCGTAATGTTGCGGGTAGCGCCACAGGCGCACCGCCTGCGTCTCCGGCTGATACTGGAACAGATGCGACAGGGCCATGAAGAACACGCCCTGCCGCGTTACCAGGATGTTCCACACGTCGGCGAAGGCTTCGCTCCGCAGCAGGCCTTGGTACAACGCGCTCAGGTCATGATACTGCTCGGCGCCGAAGCCGTCCCGCTCCAGGTAACCGAACTGGCCGTAGCCGCCGACGTAGACACGGCCGTGGCCGTCGTAGGCCAGCGAGCGCACCATGTCGCCGTTGGGCAGCCGGATCAGCTGCCAGCGCACACCGTCGAAGCTCAGCACGCCGTTGGTGGCGCCGACGTAGATCACGCCCGCGCCATCCTGCGCCAGGTCGAAGGTCTGCGGGTAGACCTCGATATCCGGCGCGAAACGGGTCAGCGGCGGGCTGCCGGCGGGTGCGGCGCAGGCGTGACCCACCGCCAGCAGCAGCGGCAGCAGCAAGCGGCGCCGCCAGTCGCGGCGGCGCCCGACACCCGGGGTGCGGACCTCCCTGTCGGCCCAGGCGCGGCACCACCCGTGCAGGCGGCACAGCCGGACAGCGAACATCGATCCCCTTCTTGTATATTCTGCGACCCGCCGGGAGCGGGCCTGCAGCACCAGCCTAGCCTCCGGCGGCAGGCCGAGGCAACAGGCCGGAAGGCTTGATTTGCAAGGCAAAGACCCCAAATGAGCACTGCGTCACACAACCTTCACCCCAACCAAGCCATGACCACTGAAACAAGGGAATTCCAGGCTGAAACCCGCCAGGTGCTGCGCCTGGTGATCCATTCGCTCTACTCGCACAAGGAGATTTTCCTGCGCGAGCTGATCTCGAACGCCTCCGACGCCTGCGAGAAGCTGCGCTTCGAGGCCCTGGCCCGGCCGGAGCTGCTGGGCGGCGAAACGCTGCGCATCGAGCTGATTCCGGACGCCGGCGCCGGCACGCTGACCGTCAAGGACAACGGCGTCGGCATGAACCGCGACGAGGTGATCGAGAACCTCGGCACCATCGCCCGCTCCGGCACCCGCAAGTTCCTCGAGGCGCTGAGCGGCAACGAAGCCAAGGACACCCAGCTGATCGGCCAGTTCGGCGTCGGCTTCTACTCCGCCTTCATCGTCGCCGAGCGCGTCACCGTGCTGAGCAAGCGCGGCGACGCAGAAGGCGTGCGCTGGGACTCGGACGGCGAAGGCGCCTACGAGATCCAGGGCCACCACAAGGCCGACCGCGGCACCGAGGTGATCCTGCACCTGCGCCAGGAGGACAAGGAATTCCTCGAACCGGAGCGCCTGCGCCACCTGGTGCGCAAGTATTCCGACCACCTGGGCCTGCCGGTGGTGCTGCTGCACGACGGCAAGGAGGAGACGCTCAACCAGGCGCGCGCCTTCTGGACCCGGCCCAAGCCCGAGCTGAAGGACGAGGACTACCAGGCCTTCTACAAGCACCTCAGCCATGATTGGGACGAAGCCCGCGCCTGGGCCCACCACAAGGTGGAAGGCAATCTCGAATACACCTCGCTGCTGTACCTGCCCAGGCGCGCGCCGCTGGACCTGTTCGAGCGCGAGCCGGCGCACGGCGTGCAGCTTTACGTCAAGCGCGTCTTCATCATGGACAAGGCGGCCGAGCTGCTGCCGCCCTGGCTGCGTTTCATGCGCGGCCTGGTGGACACCGCCGACCTGCCGCTCAATGTGTCGCGCGAGCTGCTGCAGAACAACCGCACGGTGGAAAAGATCCGCGCCGCGCTGGTCAAGCGCTCGCTCGACCTGCTGGAAGACCTCTCCGCCAACAAGCCGGAGGAATACGCCGAGTTCTGGAAAACCTTCGGCACGGTGCTGAAGGAGGGCGTGATCGACGACGAGGGGCAGAAGGAGCGCATCGCCAGGCTGCTGCGCTTCCAGTCCACCGCCACCGAGGGCGGCGCCGTCACCTCCCTGGCCGACTATATCGGCCGCATGAAGGCGGAGCAGAAGGCGATCTACTACCTCACCGCCGACACACTGTCGGCGGCGCGCAACAGCCCGCACCTGGAAGGCTTCCGCGCCAAGGGCTACGAGGTGCTGCTGCTCACCGACCGGGTCGATGAGTGGGTCACCAGCCACCTGCGCGAGTTCGAGGGCAGGAAGCTGGACAGCGCGGCCAGCGCCGCCGCCGACGTCGAGTCGGTGATCGATACGCCGCAGAAGGCCGCCGCCGAGACGGCCTACAAGGACACGCTGGAGCGCCTGCAGAAGACGCTGGCCGGCAAGATCGCTTCGGCCAAGCTGTCGGCGCGGCTGACCGAGTCGCCCGCCTGCCTGGTGGCCGGCGAGCACGGCATCTCGCTGCGCATGGCACGCATCCTCAAGCAGGCCGGCCAGGACAATCCCTTCACCATGCTGCCGATCCTGGAACTTAACGCGCAGCACCCGCTGGTGGAGCGGCTCAAGGACAGCGCCGACGAAGCCGCCTTCGCCGACCTCGCCCACCTGCTGCACGACCAGGCGGTGCTGGCCGAGGGCGGCCAGCTGGAAGACCCGGCGAGCTTCGTCAAGCAGGTCAACAAGCTGATGCTGGAAGGACTGGGCGCCAAGCCCAAGATCCTGCTCGGCTGAGCGGGCCCCGCCTCCCGGCGCAGCGCCGGGAGGCGGCCCGTGTTGAGCAGCGGCGGCGGGGCCGATAAGCTCGCGCCATGAGCACCGCTTACAACCGTATCGCCGGCCAGAGCCTGGAGCGCATCGCCGCGCTCAGCGACGGCGTCTTCGCCGTGGCCATGACCCTGCTGGTGCTGGACCTGCACGCGCCGGCGTCCGAAGCGATCCACTCGGACGGCGATCTGCTGCAGAAGCTGCTGCCGCTGCTGCCGCGCCTGCTGGCCTATCTGATGAGCTTCCTCACGCTGGGCATTTTCTGGGTGGGCCAGCAAACGCAGCTCAACTTCTTCGAGCGCGCCAATCGCAACCTGGCCTGGCTGCACCTGGGCTTCCTGTTCGCGGTGACGCTGCTGCCTTTCACCACTTCGCTGCTGGCGGAATTCATCGGGCTGCGCACGGCGCTGGTGCTGTACTGGCTCAACATCGTGCTGCTCGGCGCGATGCTCGCCGCCAGCTGGCTCTACGCCAGCCGCTTCGGTCTGGTGAAGCAGGATGCGCCCGCCGGCATCAACCGCCTGGTGCTGGGCCGCATCTTCGTGGCGCAGTCGCTGTACGCGCTCGCCGCGCTGCTGTGCCTGTACAGCACCTACCTGAGCATCGGCCTGATCGTGCTGCTGCAACTCCACTACGCCCTGGCGCCGCGCAGCAGCCGGCTGCTGCGCTACTGAGCGCTCCAGCCCGCGGCACTCATCGCTGCATGCGCATCGGCCAGCTGCCGGCGCCGCGGGGCTGAAAAAAAGCCCGGGTACGAAACCCGGGCCTTGAGCATGCCGCTCGAACCGGGACGCTGGCGGCTGCCGCCGCCTGGCCCGCGGCCTGCGTCCTAAAGGTTGTAGGTGATGTGGAAGGTGGCGTAATCGCGGTCCATGTAGGGATTGGCCTTGAGCAGGCTGTCGCCGATGAGCTTGTTGGGATCGCCGAAGAAGAAGTTGTAGCCGAAGCCGACTTCGAGATTGCCGAGGTACTGGAAGTTGGCGCTGATGCCCAGGCGCATGTCGCCCTCGCCGTACAGCGCACCGAAGGCGCCGGCCATGGAAGGATTGCCCTTGACGATCATGCCGAAGGACAGCGGCGTGGACATGTCCCAGCCGTCGATGACGTTGTGCTTGGTCGGGATGGTGAGGGTCTGGAAGCCCCAGGAGTTGCGGCTGTAGAACAGCGAGTCGCCGTTGCCGTGGGTGATGATGCCGGGCGAGGACGGCACTTCGGTGACGTCGTTGACGTGGATGTAGCCGGCTTCGGCGGTGATGGCCAGGTCGTCGTAGAAGAACTTGGGATTGTTGACGTAGATCGCCGACACCAGCGCCTGGCTGATCTGGCCGCGGCTGAACACCGGGCTGACCACGCCGGAAATGGTGGAGTCGATCGCCACCGGCGTGCCGTCGCGGAAGTTGAACTCGCCGGCGACGTTGAACGGTCCCAGCACCGTGGAGTAGGTGCCGCCGTACAGGTGGATGCCGTCGAAATACTTGACGTTGTAGGTGTTCGGCACCGGCTGGTTGATGATCTGCGTGGTCACCGGCGCGCCGCCCGGCAGGTAGCCGAAGGGCGCGTAGCCGACGTTGAGGTTGACCGAGGGATTGCTGTCGTCGTAGCGCAGGTAGTAGAACGCCACGTTGGTGCGCGAGGCCACCTGGTACTCCAGGCCGCCGCCGTACTGGCCGCCGTCGCTGGGGCGCAGGTCGGGACCACGGGTGGCGTTGATGGTCTTGGGTGCGTTGAGCAGCTGGCCGACCGGGAACAGCAGCGCGCACACCGTGTTCTCCAGCGCCGGCGTGGCCGGCGTGGGGGTGTTGCCGATGTGGAAATTGGTCAGCAGGCCATTGCACTCGCCCGGACCGCCGTAGAGCGGGTTGGCCGAGCCGTAGACGAAGGTGGCGCCGGGGCCGACCGCGTCGGCCGGCGAGAAGTAGTCGCCCTCGGGGAAGATCTCGCTGGCGCGGAAGGCCAGCTTGTAATAGCCGACCATCGACAGTTCGTTGGTCACGCCCAGGCGGAACGAGACCTGGTTGGTGGGCAGCAGGATGCTCTTGATCTCGGCGCCGGGCACGAAGGCCTTGGTGGCGTCGGCGCGGCTCTGCGCCAGCGCGATGCCTTCGAAGAACAGGCTCTGGCCGTACGCCACCAGCTGCTGGCCGGCGCGCACGTTGAGGTTCATGCCGAACAGGGTCCAGTCGCCGTAGGCATACGCATCGAGCAGGCGGTAGCGGTTGCCGTCGTAGTAGCGCGCACCGGGAGTCCAGTGGGTGGCCGGGATGCCGGTGGTGTTGACCGTGCCGGGCGCGTCATTGTCGTTGGGGTGGTGGTAGACCTGGTCGTAGAAGCCGTCGCCGCTCAGTTCCAGGCCATAGTTGCTCCAGTGGAACTGCAGCTCGGCGATGGCGGTGGCGCGGTTGTTGATCAGGCTGCCGGCCTTGAAATTGCGGTCGCCGTCATCGTAGTTGATGGTGGTGGGCAGGCCGGTGTGGGTGAAGGAAAAGATCTGCGCCGGCTGGTTCGGCCCCTGCACCGGGAACAGGTAGGACTGGAACTGGTCCACCGGCCCGTTGATCAGCGCATTGTTGGGGTTGCCGGTGCGCACCGCGGCGGCGTAGGACACCGTCATCTTGTAGTCGATGGTGGCATCGTTCCACAGGTCGATCTCGCCGGCATGGGCCACGCCCTGGCACAACGCCGCGCCCAGGAACAGCGCCGCCAGGCGCGCCTCTTTCTTCAGCACAAACGGGTACCGCTCCCCGCGCACAATGGGCATTTTCCCCTCCACTCGTTGTGGCCGATACCTTATCGGCCACTGGCGGGGGCAACATCGTCCGAATTGGTGAGTGAGACTCGCCAGCAATTGAACGAACGTAAAATCCGTCGCGGCGAACGCACCGCATTGCTAGACCACGCGCGCTATGGCCCGGGCGTCGACGGCGCAGCGGATGGTGCCAAGATAGCCCTCGCCCGGCTCGTCTCCCAGCGGCGCCAGCCTCAGTACGGGGCCGTTCGCGCCGAGGATACCGTCCTGCCGCAACGGCGTGCGCGGCGCCGGGTGCCGGGCGTACGGCGGCAGCACGCTGATCGGCGCGTAGAACTCATCGGCGAAGCCGAACTGGCCGGTATGGCAGACATGGCCGCCGGCATAGCGCCCGCGCAGCGCCCGGCCGCCGGTGTGCGCCTTGAGGTGGATGTGAACCGCGCGCCCGACGTACCAGCCCGGCACGATGGTGCGGAACGCGGCCACGCCGTCCGCACCGGTGAGCTGCACGCCGCGCAGGAAGCGCAGCGGGTTGTCCGCCGCGGGCTTCACCGGCGGCGGACCGTGCTGCGGCGACGGCGCGGGACCGAATTCGCCCGACGGCGGCGCGCCCGGCGGCGGCTCGGGAAAGCCGGGCGTCTCACCGTCATAGCCGGAGTAGACACCGGCGGCATCGCAGTGCCATACGTCCACCGCGGCACCGCGCAGCGGCCGGCACGTCGCGGCGTCGAGCAGCTGGACGTGCAGGATCAGCGGGATGCCGGGCCTGCCCTCGGTGATGTCGCGCCGCAAGCGGGGGCGGTCGATGTAGTACGGCCCTTCGGTCAGCTGCGGCGTCAGCACGCAGGCCGGCGGCGCGGCATCCTGCGCCGCCGCCGACCGTGCCAGCGCCAGCGCCGCGGCGGCGCCGCCGAGCAGCACATCGCGGCGGCTCCAGCCGCCGGCACGCGGCGGCCGGGTCGAGGTACTCATGCCGGGTTCCCGGGGTGGCGGATCAAAGCATCATGCTATGCGGCCTTGCCGCCACGCGCCCGCGCCTTTACCGCAGCTTTACAAGGCGGCTCAGCGCACGGCCGGCCCGCCGCCCCCCGCACGGCCCCGCTCCGCCGCCGGCAATGTCGCCCGCCACTGCTCCAGCTTGGGCCCGATCAGCGCGCCCTGGGCGATCTGCGGCTCGGAGTGTACTTCCTGGTCGCGCGTTTCCCACTGCTGCACCAGCGAACGCGCCTTGGCGAAGGCCTCGGTAAACGAGGTGGTCTGGTTCAGCGCCTGTTGCAGATAGGCGCGGCCGAAGTAGGTGAATTCGGCGTCGTCGGAGCAGCCAAAGGAGGTGCGGTCGGCGCGCGCGGCGGTCATCACCAGCGTATGGTCGTCCTTCAGGCTGTTGAGAAAGCTGCCGCTGTAACAGGCCGAGACGACGATGACCTTCCAGCGGATGCCGGAGTCCTTGAGCATCTGCGCCAGGCGTGGCGCGTTGAAGGGGCTGAAGCTCAGGCCGGGCAGCTTGGTGGCCAGCTCGGCGTCGGGCGAGCCGTGGCTGGTCAGGTACAGAAACAGGATGTCCTGCTGCGGGTTCATCTTGGCGCCGATCGCGCGCAGGCCGCGGTCGAGGTTGGAGACGCTGGCCAGCGGCAGCTCGTTGACCGTGCCGCGGCTGTTGACCAGCGTCAGACTGCGCTGCGCCGCGTCGAAGCGCTCGCCGAACAGACGGGTGCTGTACAGCGCCTCCTTGCGGAACACGTCCTGCTCGCTGTCCGGCGCATAGGCGACGAAGTACAGGCTGGGCCGGCCCGGCCGCGTCGGCGCGATATTGGCCAGCGCGCGCTGCAGCAGCTGGTCCTGGTGCGCGAACACCTCCTCCGCCACCAGGCCGGAAGCGCGGCGCTGCGCGTAGACGGCGCTGTAGTCCTTCTCCCAGATGCGGCCATAGGGCATGAAGTGGAACACCGCGGCGTACAGCGCCGTCACCGCGGCGGCGGCGAGCGCGCGCCGCAGGCCGGAGCCGAGCGCACCGAGCAGCGACAGCACGCGCCAGCAGATCGCCAGGTTCCAGCTCTGCATCAGGGCGTAGTACGCCCAGTACCAGCGGTTCGCCTCGCGCCCCTGCGGCAGCAGGTGATGGTAGATCAGGTCGCCCACCGCGTCGGCCAGCAGGCCCGCCGCCGCCGCCAGGGTGGCGAAGCGCCACAACAGCTCCGGCCGCGACGACCAGCGCGCCAGCAGCGTGGCGGCGAGCAGCAGCGGCATGAACTGGAACAGCTGGGACTCCAGGCCCCACCAGTCGAAGCTGCGCGGCGGCTCCACGGCGAGCCAGTCCCAGGCGCAATCCAGCAGCAGCGCGGTGGCCAGCACCGCCCAGAACAGGCCCGGCTCCAGGCGCAGCCGCTGCAGTTGCGGCCGCCCCAGCAGCGCGATGCGGCAGCCGGCGCCGAGGGCACGCAGGTAGTTGCGCCAGCCCGCCACGGCGGGCGGCAGCGGCGGCGGCAATGCCTGCGGCAACGGCGGCAGCAGCGGCGCGGGCGCGCCGCCGCCGGAAGGCAATTCGCTCATGCTCTCAGTATGCCGCCCCGGCGCGGCGCCCGGAAGGCGCGGCGGCGCCGGACGGCGGCTCGCGGCCGACCGCAACGCCTCGCGCCGCGCTGCCGTAGAATCCGCAGCCACTGCCGCCACCCGGCCGGCGCCACCGCGCCGGCGCCGCACATGCCCGCCAATACCGCCGCACCCGCCGACGGCCTGCCCGCGCCGCGGCGCCATCTGGCTGCGCTGACGGTGGCGCTGGGCATCACCATGACGGTGCTCGACAGCGGCATCGCCAATGTCGCGCTGCCCAGCATCGCGCGCGAACTGCATGCGGCCCAGGCGGATTCGGTGTGGGTGGTCAACGGCTACCAGCTGCCGCTGGTGATGATCCTGCTGGCGGTGGCCTCGCTCGGCGACCTGATCGGGTACCGGCGCGTCTACCGCGTCGGCCTGATGGTGTTCACGCTGACCTCGCTGGCCTGCGCGCTGTCGGCCAGCCTGCCCGAACTGGTGGCGGCGCGCGTGGTGCAGGGTCTCGGCGCCGCCAGCCTGATGGGGGTGAGTGCCGCGCTGCTGCGCACCATCTATCCCGCCCACCTGCTCGGCCGCGGCATCGCCATCAACGCCGTGGTGGTGTCGGTCGCGTCGGCGGCGGGGCCGACGGTGGCCTCCGTCATCCTGTCGCTGGCGCATTGGCAGTGGCTGTTCGCCATCAATGTGCCGATCGGACTGGCGACGCTGCTGCTGGCGCTGCGCGTGCTGCCGCGCAGCGAGCGCCGCCAGGCCGGGTTCGACTGGCCCAGCGCCCTGCTCAGCGCGGCGGTGTTCGGACTGCTGTTCACCGCGGTGGACGGGCTCGGCCGCAACCTGCTGCCGATCTACGCCGCGACCGAGCTGGCGGCGGCGGCGCTGCTCGGCGTCCTGCTGGTGCGGCGCGAGCTGCGGCGGCCGGCGCCGCTGCTGCCGCTGGACCTGCTGCATATCCCGATGTTCCGCCTGTCGATCGGCACCTCGACCGCCTCCTTCACCGCGCAGATGCTGTGCTTCGTCGCGCTGCCGTTCTATTTCCAGGATGGCCTGGGCCTGTCGGAAGTGGCGACCGGCCTGCTGATGACGCCCTGGCCGCTGACGCTGGGCATGGTGGCGCCGATCGCCGGCCGCCTGGCCGACCGCGTACCGGCCGGGCTGCTCGGCAGCATCGGCATGGGCCTGTGCTGCGCCGGACTGCTGTGCCTGGCCTGGCTGCCGGCGCATCCGGCCGCGCCGGACATCTGCTGGCGCATGATGCTGGCGGGCGCCGGCTTCGGCCTGTTCCAGACGCCCAACAACCGCGCCATGCTCGGCGCCGCGCCGCGCAACCGCAGCGGCGGCGCCAGCGGCATGCTGGCCACGGCGCGGCTCACCGGCCAGACCAGCGGCGCCGCCCTGGTGGCGATCCTGCTGCATCACTTCCACACCGCCGGCACGCACTGGGCGCTGCTGCTCGCCGCCGGCTTCGCCGCCGCCGCCGCGCTGGTCAGCAGCCGCCGGCTGAGCCTGGACGCGCCGGCGGAGCGCGGCGCCGGCGATCGCTGAAACACCCCTGCAAGCTGGCTATATCCAACAAATTAATCAGTATTTTTCAGCGTCCGATCCCGGCGCCATAGTGGGCGCTCTTTCTATATAAGGGCCGGCCCCATCGCGCAGCGGGGCTGGTCCACGCCAGGCCAGGGGATCAGGTGGTGGAAAACAGGGCTCGTATGTTGTGGGCGTTGCTGCTGGGCCTGGGGCCGCTGCTGCCCGCGGCGGCCGAGGATGCGCCGGCCGCGCCGCTCCCGTCAGGCGCTCCGGGCACCCCGGGCGACCAGGCGGCGGACTCGACCCGCCTGCAGGCGGTGGTGGTGACGGCGCAGAAGCGCAACGAGGCGGCCAACTCCATTCCGATGGCGATCAGTTCCTTCCGCGGCGAGGAATTGCAGGCCACGGGCGTGTACGACACGCGCGACCTGGGCAAGCTGGTACCGGGCTTCACCGCCGCCGACTCCGGCTTCGACACGCCCACCTACACCCTGCGCGGGGTCGGCTTCGCCGATTCCAGTTTCGCCACCACCTCCACCGTCGGCATCTACAACGACGAGGTCAGCCTGGCCTACCCGATCATGAGCAAGGGACCGGACCTGGACCTGCGGCGGGTGGAGGTGCTGCAGGGGCCGCAGGGCACGCTGTACGGCCGCAACGCCACCGGCGGCACCGTCAACTTCATCGCCAACAAGCCCGGCGGCGCCCTGGCCAGCGGCGCCGATGTGTCCTACGGCAGCTTCGGCCGGGTCGATGCGCAGGGCTATGTCAGCGGCCCCCTGGGTGATTCGTTCAAGGCGCGCCTGGCCGCGCTCAGCACCACCTCGGAGGAAGGCTGGCAGATCAGCAGCACCCGCCCCGACGACCGCCTCGGCAAGCTCAACAAGCAGGCCGCGCGCGGCATTCTCGACTGGCAGGCGCGCGACGACCTGCTGCTGCGCCTGACCCTGTCCGGCTGGACCGACAAGAGCCAGCCGCAGGCGCCTTATGCGGTGGCGCGCCAGGCGCAGTTCAAGCTGCCGCTGCCGGCACCGTTCACCAGCCTGCTGCAAGCGCTGACCGGCATCAACGTCAACAACCTGTTCCTCGACCCCTCGGTGAAGAACTACCCGCTGATCCCCGGCAACCGCAATCCGCAGACCGCCGACTGGAACCCGCATCCCGAATACGAGTACGGCCTGCACGACAACTTCTGGATGGCCTCGCTGCGGCCGAGCTGGGACATCACGGATACGGTGAACCTCACCGGCCTGTTCAGCACTCAGCAGATGCGCGCCGACGGCTCCTCGCTGCCGCAGGGCGGCATGAACCTGGAGGACATCGACCAGGTGCTGCGCGCCTACATCCGCACCTACCAGGGCGAGCTGCGCCTGTCCGGCAAGTTCGGCCAGCGCGGCGACTGGCTGATCGGCGTCAACGGCAACTACGACAAGCACCACGAGGTGGACGAGGGCCTGGGCTCGGAGAACAGCCTCAACGTGCTGGTGTTCGGCGACACCGCGCCGCTGGACAAGCCGCTGTTCTTCCAGAAGGGCGCGGCCAAGAGCGACACCCAGGTGCAGGCCGGCAGCGCCTTCGCCGACGGCACCCTGCAATTGCTGGACCCTCTGAAGCTGACCCTGGGCGTGCGCTACACGCGCGAGAAGCAGGACTATTCGGGCTGCACCTTCGTCCTGGCCGACAACGACTCCATCATTCCCTTCCCGTTCTTCACCGCCGCCAGCTTCTTCAAGGGCGGCCACTCGGTGGTGCCGCAAGGCCAGTGCGGCAGCCTCGACGCCCATGCCAACGCCGGCCTGTTTGTCGACAACCTGGCGGAACACAACCTGTCCTGGCGCTCGGTGCTGAGCTGGTCGCCGGCCCGCGACAGCCTGCTCTACGCCTCCTACTCGCGCGGCTACAAGGCCGGCAGCTTCCCCACCGTGTTCTCGGTGGACCAGCAGAGCCTGGCGCCGGTGGTGCAGGAGCGGCTCGACGCCTACGAGATCGGCGCCAAGTTCGCCTCCCCCGGCCAGACCGTGCAGAGCAATTTCTCCGCGTTCTACTACGACTACCGCAACAAGCAGCTGCTGACCTATTTCAAGGACCCGATCTTCGGCGCCCTGCAGTACCTGCAGAACGTGCCCAAGTCCCTCGACGAGGGGGTGCAGCTGTCCACCACCGTGGTGCCGCTGAACCGGCTGTTCCTCACCGCCTCCGGCTCCTATATCCGCACCAAGGTGATCGAATACCAGGGCAAGGACGACCAGGGCAACGACTTCAACTTCGCCGGGCAGCCGTTCAACTACACCCCGCGCCTGCAGGCCAGCCTGATGGCCAACTACACCTTCGGCCTCAACCGCGACCTCAATCTCTCGCCCGGCGCCGGCTTCACCTACACCGGCGGCACCAACGCCACGCTGGAGCACGATCCGCTGTTCGCGCTGGAGGCCCACCGCGTCTACGACGTGCGCCTGGCGCTGTCGCCGCCGGACCGCCAATGGTCGCTGAGCGCCTACGGCCGCAACCTCGGCAACGAGTTCTACCGCACTTCGGTGATCAAGCTGGGCGATACGGTGTTCGCGTATGCGGGAATGACGCGGGTGTATGGCATGACCTTCACCTGCGATTTCCGCTGAGCAGCTCGCTGCCGGCCGGGGCGATGCGCCTCAGAATTTCGATTGGGCCAGGGCCTGCTGCGCCGTAAGAGGCAGGTATTCGCCGGCATCCTGAACGTCGCGCTGGCCCTCCGGGCTCAGCACATAGTCCAGAAACCGGGCGGCGCGTGGATCCAGCGGGTGCGCCCGGGCAGGGTCAATGGGCTGCTCCGGTGCTGCGTTCACGTAAGCGTGAACCACCCGGCTCAGCACATACGTTCGTGACGCGACGCTCTCCACCGAAGGAGCGACCGCGGCTTGACCGTCTGCGGCGACGGGCACGATCTTCACATTGGCGGGAAGCTGTACGCTCAAAGGCGCAACAGCCAGCGCGTAGCGGTCGCGCGCAACCATTTCAACGATTCGGCGGGCGGCATCGTGCCTGCCCCGGTCTTCGACTTCGGTCAAACGATCCCATGGAAAAACACGCGCGCCCGCCAGAATGCGTTCCCTGAAGTACACCCCGGTTCCGCTTTCCGTTCCTGGCATCATCAGATGGACGGGATGGGAGGCCAGGCCGGGACCGCCGCCGACCTCGCTCCAGGTGCGCGGGCCGCCCGCTGTGAACAGCCGCGCAAGTTGCGGCACACTGATTTCGGCCAGCGGGTTGTCGCGGTTCACCAGCACCGCCAGCGCAGGAGATCGACCGGGATGATCCAGACTCCCGTTCATCACCTCGACCGCAATCGGCGGGTAACGGAAGACCCATTCAAAAGCCTTGATCTCCGGCTCGGTCGCGTCACGCCCGGCCAGGGCGATATCGGCGCGGCCGGTGGCAAGCGCGCCCAGGCCGACATCGGTGCCGCGAAGCTGCACCCGCAGCCGGATTTGCGGATTGTGCCTGGTAAAGCCCGCCACCCAACGCTGCACCACGCCCTTCATCTCGGCCGGCCCCTGGATTCGCAATGGACCTGCCGTCGGGGCCCAGGGATCGAGGGGCGCAGCGGCGGCGGAGGCGGCGCACAAACACAGCCCAACGAGGGCGAGCGTCTTCATGTCAGCCTGCCGAGTTGAGCCACGATCTGGCGCTGTCCCAGCGGCAGGTAACCGCTCTGTGCGATCAGGGCCGCCTGTCCCTCGCGGCTGAGGATATAGCGAAGAAATTCACGCGACGCCGCTTCGACCGGGCCTCCGGGGCGCCGGTCGACGAAGGCGGGAATGATGCGGACCAAGGGGTATTCCTGCGAGATCAGCGTTGCGAGGCTGGCGGTGACGAAGCGCTGACCGGCCCGCCGTGCCAGAGGCACCTGCCGGACCCGCGAATCGGCATAGCGCACGTTGGAAATGGCGATGCCAAAGCGATCCTGGGCCAGTGCGTCGATGATCCGCTGGCCGCGGTCGTACTGGCTGCCATCGTTGCGTTGCGCATGCTGGTACTCGCGGATCGACTCGTTCCAGCGGTGGCTGCCTTCGAGCACCGTTTCCCTGAAGAACAAGGCGAAATCCTCGTCGACCTTCCAGCCATAAGGCTGGATGGGCGCTTGCGCCCACTCTCCGCCCAGGCCGAGATCACCCCAGACGCGGGCATTGCGTGCCCCGCGCCGGTGTTCGGCACCGAACACGGCATCCAGTTGCGCCAGGTTCAGGCCGGCCAACGGGTTGTCCCGGTGCACGAAGATCATGTGCGCGTAATCGAAGAAGTCCACATCCAGACTGCCGGTGGCGATCGCTATGCCGGTGGGCGCATAACCCCTGCAGCGCTGAAACGCCGCCGCGGCAGCGGGGCTGATTTCCTCGCCCAGCAGTGCCAGGTTGCCCGCTCCGGTGAACAGCGCGTCGATTGCGGACGCGGTGCCGTACATACGGTAGTCGAGCGTGATCCCTGGCTGATGCCGCCGCAGGCCCGCCATCCAGGACTGGACCAGCGGCCCGATGAAGTCGCGCTTGAAGCTCCCATGTCCCCACAGCGAAAGCGTGCCCTTGACCTGCTCCCGCGGCACGTACCCCGGCAGGGCATTGACGAAGGCCAGCGCCGGATCGCCCGCGGCCGGGCCGGTCGACGGCAGCGCCTCCCCGCGTGCATCGAGGGCCGCCATCAATCCGAGGGCGCCCAGGGCCGCGAGCGCCTTGCGCCGCCCGCTGTCGTGGACCGGGGACTTCATGGCGCGGTTCAGGCCGCTCACAAGGCGACCTTCATGATCAGCTTCAGGCTTCGATCCATGCCGGTTCCATAGGTGCCCTGCTGGGCGGAGTTCCAGTACCGCTTGTTGGCGATGTTGTCGACCAGGAACTGGAACGACGTGCGGTAGCCGCGCAGCCGGGTTTCGTAGCCGGAGCTGCACGAGAACAGCAGGTAGCCGGGAATGGTGCCCTGATCCTGCGGGTTGACGAAGCGTGAAGTGACGTACGATGTGCCCGCCGTCAGCGTAAGTCCCGGCACAAACGGCGTGCGATGCGTAACGAAGATATTGCCGAGGAAGTGCGGCGTATTCTCCGGCACGAAGTTGTCGAGCTTGGGGTCGTCCGAGAACTGCACCGCGGACAAGTGCTGCCCCGCCGCATTGATGGTCCACTGGCGGTTGATGTCATACGCGATGACGGCTTCCTGTCCCTTGAAGTGGATGTATCCGTTGTTGGAAAAGATGTTGGTGACCGAGTCGAGGACTGCATTGACGCGCGAAATGTAGAAGTAGGAGCCGCTGAACGACAGCCCCTTGATGAACGTTGACTTCAACCCGATCTCGGTTTGCGAGGACACGCCCGGCGGCTGGATTTCATTCGGATTGGCGGCGTTGACCGGCGCCACCGCGCCATCTTCCAGGCCCTTCATGTAGCTGCCGAAGAGCGTCGTCTTCGGCAGCACTTCCCAAAGGAAGCCGCCCGCGGGCGAGTTGACGATGGCGGAGCTGTGAATGCCGTTGAAATCCTGAACCGAATTGGTCCTGCGGAAGCCGAGCAGCGCCTTGAAGTCGCGCCCAACCCCGACCGTGTCGTAAGCGTACAGGCCCAGATCCTTGCTGATCTGCGGAGCCAGTCCGGTTGGAGCCGCGGGCGCGGGCGGAGGATTGAGCGTGATGGGATCGAAGATGTTCTGCGCCTGGCTCAGGGTGACGGAGGCCTGGAACGGGGTCAGGGTCTCGCGCTCACTCTGTGCGGCGCCGATCGTCAGGTCGTGCTTGAACCAGCCGGTCCAGAATCGTCCGAGCAGTTCAGTCCTCATCAGCGTGTTGACCAGCCTTTGATCCGATTCGGCGACCGTGACGACGCCGCCGGCGCCGCTTACCGGATTGTATTTGCCGACACGGGTCACATCGCGGTTCCGGTCCGAGTCAGAGCGACCCAGTTCCGCCATCACTTTCCAGTTGTCCGTGATGACGTAGTCGGCGCGGCCCTGGATGTTCTTGGTGTCGCCGGAGTAGGTGGCCCAGGTGCCCGACAGCAGATTCCGCGGCTCCGGAACATTCGGAACCTGGACTGCGCCATTGACCGGCGACAGGATACTGACCGTGGCCTGCAGGATGGTGTCCTTCTTGTAGTACTCGAAGTCACCCTGGACGGTGAGCCTGTCGGTCATGCGCCAGTCCGCGCCGATGCTCGCGAATGCGCTGGTTCCGCCGGTGTAGTGAACGCCGTTTTCAAGATGGCTCGCGGCGGCATTGATGCGCACACCCGCGGACTTGTCCTCGCCGAAGCGGCGGCCGATGTCGATGGCGCTGTAGTACTGCCCGAAGGACGAGGCGGAGAGCGAAAAATTGGTGATATCGGCATCGGTCGCCCGCTTGGTCACCAGGTTGATGATTCCGGCCGGACTGGCCACCCCGAACATCAGCGCGTTGGCGCCCTTGAGGGTCTCGAGTTTCTCCTTGTCCTCGGTGGGAATCGTCATCACGCTGGCGACCGCCAGGCCTCCATTGATGCGGTAGTTCGAGACCGGGTTCAGATTGATGCCGCGGATGGCGATGGTGTCGCTCGGACTGCCCTTGGAACTGGACGGTGCGACACCGGCCTGGTTCTTCACCGCGTCGGAATAGCCGTCTTGCGCATTCTGCAGGGCATTGCCTGAAACGACTTCCTTGCTCACCGGCAGCGATTGCCTGACCCCGCCGCGATCCAGCCTGTTGGCGTCTTGGGCGGGATTCGCCGGGGCCGCCGCCGCGGCAGCGCCGGAAGCGTCGGCGGTTTGCTGGGCAATAGCGCCGGACGATGAGCTGTCGGCGGCGTTCCTGGCGGCTGCGTCGCCCGTATCAGCGGATGGGGTCTGCGGCGTCTGCTGCGGCGCCACCGCTGTTGCGTCGCTTCTCTGGGATTGAGCGGCATCATCCGCGAAGGCCGCAGGCGCGAGCACGGGGTAGATTGACGCTACAGCGACGGCCATAAGCGGCTTGAAATTCATGGGTCTCCTCACTCATTTTTTTATAGATCCGGCCTAACACGGCTTCCGGATTGATGCGGCGTGGCGGTAGCACCCTAGGGCAACAGCATAAAGTGAACCTGAAACATTCCTGAACGAAGACTTTCAGGCCGCCCGGCGCAGCAGCCGATCCGGCTTCCCTGGACCGACCGCACGGCAAAGCGGTATTTTCGGCTGATGCTGAAGCCACAGAAATCCGGCGACTGGATTGAACCGACCGCCCCTCTGCCGGTTTGCACCCTGCCTTTCACCCCGCGCGATCTGCACCGCGTCTACGGGCTCGATTTCGAGGAATTCGACGATGACGGCCTGGGACCGTGCCAGTGCTGCATAGTCGAGGCCGGCGCAATCCAGTTCAGGCTCGAGTCACACCCGCTGGGTCCAGCAGGCAGCGAACTCTGCACCGCCTTCATTCATGGCGATGAACCGGATGCGCTGGGCGCTGCACGTCCTGCTCGATGCCCTGACGCTGTCCGAACAGCGCTTGTGTTGGCGTGCGGAAGGGCTGGGCCCGGCCCGCTGGGGCCTGTACCGCCTCGACGACAATCACAACGAAGTGGAAATGCGGCGCTATCAACTGGAAGTGAGCGCCCTGTGGATGGCCAGACAATACGAGGCAAAAGGACATAAGCAGCTGTACTTCGTGCGGCAGCTGCCCTGATCCCTCGGCGGCGCCGGAAGCCAGGGCCCGGTTGCCCGGTGTTCCGGGCGCGATTCAGCGCTGCCGCGCCGGGGCCAGGATCGCTTTCAGCGCCTTCTCAAACTCCGCCGCCGGTTGCGGCCACAGCACGGCGCTCATGCCCTCCTCGCCGTGCACGGTCTTCCAGCGGATTTCCAGCAGCCTGAGGCCTCCGAGCGCGCAGGCGCCGGCGCTTTTGCCGGCACTCCAGCCCTGTTGCCGGTAGCCGGCGGCGATGCGGTCCAGCGACAGGAAGGCCGCTGGCGGCAGCGCCTTGCGCAGCCAGTCCAGCGCGAGGGATCCGTCTGCGGGCGTGACATCGGCAATCCTCAGGCTGGACGCCACCAGTTCGGCTGCGGCGATGGTGGCGCTGGCATCGCCGTTTCCGGACTGGCGCGACATGCGGCCGCGCCCGGTATCGTTCATCACGTCGTAGTCGAAGACCAGGCCCAGGCCCGTGAGCGTGCGTCCATCGCCGGAGTATTGCAGCACGGCATCGGACAGCGTGCCGGAATAGAGCACGGCGCGGCTGACTGTCCTGGCATCCGCAGCGACTGCGTTGGGCTCGGCGCTGTTGTATTCGGAGACGAAGCGGCAATGAACACCGGCCGCAGCGGTGACCAGATTGGAATTGATGAAGGCCAGGGATGCCTGCGGCAGACCGGCGGCGCCGGCCGCAAGCGGCAGGAAGGCGGTGCAGACGACCGCAAGGGCCGTGCACAGCGTGGTGGCTTTCGCGCGCAAGCAGGCCCGTGTTAGCGATACTCGGACAACAGCCCGGCACCGTGCGTCACCAGGCGATCGCCCTGCGCCAGCTGCGCTCCGTCCTGCTCCCCGACGCCGGCGGCGCATGATTTCAGCCGCAGCGCGGCGAAGCGCTCGGGCGCGCGATGCACCCAGACCACGGCGGCGCCGTCCGCATCCAGGGCGCAGGCGCCGGGCGGCAGAGTAGCAGCGCCAGCGGCGGCGGCGCGCAGCCGCACGCTGACGAGTTGCCCTGGAGACAGGCTGGGCGCACCGCCGGGCAGATCGAACAGGAGTTGCCAGCCCGGCGTGTCGCTGAGCGGCTCCTGGCCCAGATAGGCCAGCTCCGCCGTGGCGCCACCGCCCAGCTGCACCTGCGCGGAGCGCACGCGTTCGCCGAGCTGGGCATCCAGGCTCGGCGCGGCCAGGCGCAGGCGCGAAGGGTCGCTCAACTGGAACAGGATCTGCCCGGCCGTCACCACGTCTCCCGAGCGCGCGGGCGTGGCCAGCAGGCTGCCGGAAACCGCCGCGCGCACCGGCACGCGGTCGCTCAGGCTTTGCGCGACCAGCGCGCGCTGGCTCACCAGTGCGTCGCGGGCAGCCACGGCTTCTTCGAGATAGATGTTGCCGGTGGCCTCTTTCTGGTTGGCATTGACGGCGCCTTGCAGCTTCAGGCGGCCGACGTTGAGCTCGGCCAGCACCAGCTTCTGGTCGAGGCCGGCCAGCTCGGCCCGGCGGCGCGCGGCATCACGCTGCGAAATCAGCGGGCGCAGCCAGGCCAGGATCTGGCCCGCATGGACCGTGCGGCCGGGCAAGGGCCAGGCACCGCCGGCAAACTCGCTGGCGGCCTCCAGGCGCCCCGGCTCGGGCGCGGCGACGGCCACCACGGCCGCCGGTTGCGGCTGGACCGCGGCCAGGATGGAAACCGGCGCATCCGCGGCTGCCCCCGACCATGGCACCGTGCGGATGCCGAGCACGCGCTGCGCCGCCTTGGGCAAATACAGCTCGCCATCGGGCATGCGCCGCGGCCGGTCCAACGCTGCCAGGACGGACGCGGGGGCGGCGGCAGGCGCCTCGTCGCGATCGACCATGCCCTCATGGGCCTGGCAGTTGGCGGCGACCAGCAGCGCCAGGATGAACGGATATTTCACGGTCCGTCCGCCCTATCGTGGCCGGCCGCCGCGTTGAGTGCGGCGATCCCCGCAATCACTACACGTTCGCCGCCTTGCACCCCGGCGGCGATGGAGTCCTGCCCGCCATCGCTGCGGGCGACTTCAACCCGCCGCACGGTGAAGTCCTGCGTGTCCCGGTGCAGCCAGACCCAGCTCTGCCCGTCACGGGTGAATACCGCATCGGCGGGCAGCAGCACGCGGCCTTTGCCATCGTCCTCACGCGGCGCGGTGATCAGCAGCGGCTGGTTGACCTGAACCGGAACCTGCTGATCCGCAACCGCATACAGCGCGCGGTGCGAACGCAGGGCGCTGTCGTAACTGTCGCCGAGGAAGCGGATCGCCACAGCGCGCCCATCGGTGGTGAGGGCCTGTTGCGCGGCATCGGCGTCGATATCGTCGTCGGCAAACTCGGCCTCCACCGCCAGCGCCCCGGGCGCATTCACCTCGAACAGCGCCTGCCCCGCGGCCACCACGCGTCCGGCGACGGCGGCGCTGCGCAGAATGGTGCCGGAGCGCGGCGCCAGCAGCGGCAGCGCCTGGTGCAAGGCACCCTGCAACTCGCCGCTGCGCGCCTGCGCGCTGCGATAGTCGGTGAGGATTTCCAGTGACGGCGTCGGCAGCTTGATGTCCAGGCGCTGCGCTTCGTCGATGTTGTAGCGGCTGATCTGGATGTGCCCAAGCCGCACATCGCGATCCGCCGCGGCGAGGTCGGTTTCCATGTCGCGCCGGTCCGGCTGCGTCAGCGCCGGCTTCAGCCAGGCCAGCAGCTGCCCCGCCTTTACCCGCTGCCCCGCTACCGGCAGGGACGCACCGACCGGCTCGACGATGCCGTCCTGCGGCGCGGCAACGCGGTAGTCCTGCCGTGGATCGGCGACCACCCTTGCCGGCAGGCGCACCAGCTCGGGCGCCGCCGTTGCCCGCAGCGTGCGGATGCCGGCGCGACGCTGCGCCGGCTTGTCGAGGAATACGGCATCCCCCGGCGCTTCCGATCCCCGGGCTTCCATACCGCGAACCTGCGGCGGCCTGGCGACTGCCTGCTCCTGCGCTTGCTCCTCATGGGCCAACGCTGCGGCGCAACCCAGCGCCAGGAACACGCCGGCGGCCGCCGCGAAACCACGCCTGTTTCCGCCGCGCACCGCCGCACCCGCCACCTGTGCACGGCCGCCATGCGGCATCAGTGCGCGCCGCCGGCGGAGGCCGCCGTGGCCTTCGCCGCATCCGGATCGAGCAGCGCAACCACGGCGTAATACCCCTTGACCCTGGCTGCGCGCAGCGGCGTGTAACCGGTGTTGGAGGCCAGGTTGCGGTCGGCGCCGCGATCCAGCAGCAGCTTGACCTGCGCTTCGTGCCCCGCGACGCTGGCGAAGTACAGCGGCGTGATGCCGCGGTCGTTGCGCGCGTTGATGCCGGCGCCGTGGTCGAGCAGTTCCTTCAACAGCACCGAGGTGCTGCCGAACCAGGTGGCGAAGTGCAAGGGCGTCCAGCCGGCATTGTCGGCCAGGTTGGGATCGGCGCCGCGCGCCAGCAACAGCTTCACCTCGTCCAGCGAGTTGTTGCCGATGGCCGCGATCAGCGCGGTCTGGCCGAGCGAGTCGAAGCCGTTCACCGGCACGCCGCTGTCGAGACTCTGCTTCACGCCATCGATCTCGCCCAGGCGCGCATGGCTGACCAGCAGGCTGATCCGGTCCTGCGCCGACAAGGCGGGAAGCGGCGCCGCCGCGGTGGTGGCGTCGGTCTTGGCGCCCTCCCCGGCGCAGGCGGAAAGCAGCAGCACGGCGGTCAGCGAAAGCGGGCCGAGGATATTTTTCATGGTGGTTTTCCCTTGCAGTTGCAGGCGCGGCTCAGCGCGCGCTCTTGGTGTTCGCGGCCACGGCACCGGGGCCGGTGACCTTGGCGGCGGCGGCAAGCCGCGTGGTCAGCGATTCAAGCCGGATCTGCGCGGCCTTCTGACGGATCGCCTGCTTGCTGTTGTCGTCCAGTGCGTCATACGGCTGCGGGTTCTGCACCGGGCGCGGGCCATCCTCGATCTTGACGATGTGCCAGCCGAAGCGCGTGCGCAGCGGCGTCTTGTTGTATTCGCCCTTCTTCAGCGCCACCACCTCGTCGCTGAAGCGGTGGTCGATGAATATGTCGGGCCGGAACCAGCCCAGGTCGCCGCCGCTGTTCTGGCCGCCCGGGTCCTGGGTGTAGACCTTGGCCAGGGCGACGAAGTCCTCGCCCTTGTCGAGCCTGTCGATCAGCTCGCGCGCCTGATCGGCGGTGGGCACCAGGATCTGCCGCACTTTGTACTCGACGATCTTGCCGTTGGCGCGGTTCCACTCATAGGTGGACTTGAGGCTCTCATCGGTGATCGGATTCCTTGCGAAATAGCTCTCCAGGTAGGCGCGCGACAGGATGGCGCGGTCTTCGAACGCCAGCTGGTCGGCCACTTCCGGATTCTTGTCGATGCCTTCCTTGCGCGCCTCCTGCGCCAGCAGCTCCTCGGTGATCAGTTCGGAGCGGGCCGCGGCCTTGGCCTCGGCGCCGGGCGCGGTCTTGTCCGGCGTGAAGTTGGCGCTCATCAGCGTGATGTGGTTGCGGGTGATCGGCTGGCCGTTGACGACGACGTCGGCGGCCAGGCCGGAATTCGATTTGACGGACGTGTCGTCGCCATAAGCGGCCTGGGCCGCGATCAGTGCGGCGAGCGTCAGGCTCAGTTTCAATGCGGACATCGGGGTGCTCCGTTGCATACAGCGAAAAGTGAAAGGCGGCCGGGACGGGAAAAGCGCCGCCCGCTGGTGCGGGCGGCGCCTGTCCTGGTCCTGGCTTTTTTGGCTTCAGGTCATGGATGACCTGTTCCTGTGCAGGACTTGCATCACGTCATCAGTTGCTGCCGTCCGGGTTGAGCGGAGCCGACGGGTAGTAACCCGGTCCGAACAGCGCCGCACCGTCGCGCTCGAAGATCGCCGAGTGCGGCTTGGCCGTACCCTTGGCGCCACGGGCACCCGGCCACAGCCAGGCATCACGCGCTGCGCTGTCGAAGTCGAGGCAGGGCGTGCCGAGCAGTTCGTCGGTGAACGAGGTATCCAGCACGGTGGCGCCGGTGCTGCGGTCGACCTTGCCCAGGCAGATGGTGCGGTCGCCGTCGTTGCCGGTGCCCGGCAGGCCGACGTGGTTCAGCTCCACGAAGTACTGGATGAAGACGTAGCGCTCGACGTTGGTGCCGGGCTGCTGCCCGACCACCGCGTCGCGCGGCACGCCCAGGCCGGAGCCGTCGTCCTGCGGCGTCAGGTCGAGATAGCCGCCCTGTCCGGTCGGCGTCGCCTGGTAGCCGATGCGGTCGAACACGGTGAAGTGCGGGCCGCCGTGGGTGTAGAAGTTCTGCACCGTGTTGAGGTTGCCGCTGCCGGGACCGCCGCCGGTGGTGCCGGAGGGCTCGCCGCCGGTCTGCGCGCCATTGAGGAAGACGTTGCCCAGGGTGCCGGACTCCAGTTCCTGGATGGTCTGGCCCAGGCGGAAGTAGCCGACGCCAGGCTCGCTGGTGTTGGACGATTCCGTGGTGGCCAGGCCCACGCCATTCGGGCCGGTCTCGAACTGGCCGACGGCGCCGCGCACGCGCGGGCAGTCATCCGCTTCGTTGTTGTGCTTGAGGATGTTGAACTTGCCGGTCAGGCCGCCGGACAGATCGGCGCGCGTGGCGACGGTGCCCAGGGTGGTGTTGGCGGCGCGGTACTCGTCCGGCGGCGGGAAGTCGCACTGGATGGCGGTGGCCACGGTATCGGCATGGCCCTTGGCCAGCAGCGGACGCACGTCCAGCGTCAGCACGCGGCGGCTGTGCTCGCGCGGATAGTCGCGGTCGAATTCCACCGAGCCGTCCGGATCGATCGAGGCCGGGCTTTCGATGCCCGAGATCGGCAGCACCAGGAAGCGGTCGTCGTCGGTCAGGTTGAGATAACCGACACCGGTGCACGGACCCACGTCATAAACGGCGCGCCAGTACGGGCCCTTGCCGCCGAAGACATTGGTCTGGTTGCCGGCGATGGTCACGTCCGGGGTGTAGAACAGCGTGCCGCCGCACATCGACGGGGTGAAGGCGCCATCGTGCGGAATGTAGTTCGCGCTGCCCTTGGCGGCGCTGGCCACGGTGACGCTGCTGCCGGCGTTGGCGGCCACGCCGGCGGGGGTGATGGCTTTGTCGTAGCTCGGATCGCCGAGACTGACCCAGCCCTTCTGGTTGACCACGTGGTGAGACTGGTGCGGCACGGCGAAGCCCATGGTGCCCTCGTTCTCCTCGTGGAAGATCACTTCCTCGTGGCGCGGACCATCCGGCACGGCGCTGACCGAACGGATGTAGGGGTTGGTACCGTAGACGCCGGCCTGGGCCAGCGAATCCTTGGTCTTGCCGTGGGTGTAGCTGTCGCTGGTCGGGTAGACGCGCACCGAGCTGCCGTAGGTCGAGCCGCAGATGCCCAGCGGGCCGGCGCTGATGCTCTGGCCGCCGGCGATCAGCGGCTCCTGGTTGCACAGGCCGCGCAGGGCGCCGTTGATGGCGGCGGCGCCGATGCTGGCGGCGACGGCGTAGTCGGAGGTGACCAGGTACTTGCCGTCATAGGTCAGCGCCATGCCATGAGGCAGGGATTCGATGCCGGCGTCCTTGTTGCCGAAATAGAACACCCCCTCGTTGAAGGAGCGCGAGACGCGGGTGTCGGGGTAGCTGGTGTACCCGGTCGGGTTGCGCGGCTGGTTGGCGCGCACGCAGGCGGAGTACTCGGTAATGCCCTTGTGGCCGAGCAGCGCGTTGTCGTCCGCCACGTCGGCGCCGCCGAGGCAGCCGACCAGGCCGCCCTGCTCGGCGGACTCCAGCAGCGGCACCACGGCGGGGATCGAGGCCACGCACAGGTCCAGAACGGTCGGCGCCGTGCGGTCCGGATCGATCTCGGTGACGGTGCCGCCGGGGCCGTACACATAGTTGCTCATGTAGGTGTACATGATCTTGTGGTTGGCGCCCGGGGCCGGCATGACGACGAAGTCGTCGGTCAGCGAGGAGCGGCGCGGCTGCGTGCCGCAGACGGCGATGGCCGCCTTCGGGATGTTGCGCACGCTGGTGATGTCGAAGCGGAACACGTTCTTGCTGATCACGCCGCCGGCGAAGGTGTACTTGTGGCCCTTGACCAGGCCGTCGCCGCCGCCGGAGATGTACGAGGTGTAGCTGAGCATGTGATGCGGGTCGTTGTGCGAATCGGAGCCCAGCACGCCCAGCTCGTTGCCGGCGACGTCGGAAGCCAGCACGTTGGGCAGCTCGGTGGTGTTGATGACGTTGCCGAAGGTGGTCGAGTTCGGCTCCGCATCCACCACCGCCAGGAAGTCCTGGCTGGTGCTGGGGTCGCACAGCGGCGTCGAGCAGCCGTCGCCGGTCCACACCAGCAGGACTGCGCCGTTGGGGATGACCGCGCCGGTGTACTTGTTGATCGCCGGTGCGGCGCCTGCGGCGGCCCGGGTCGAAACGTTGCCGTTGGACAGGATGTTGGGGATGTTCCCCAGCAGATTGCCGACCGTGCCGCCGACATCGCCGAGCAGGCCGCTGGAACCGGTCAGGTCTCCTGCGACGGTGGCGCCCGACTGGGCCGATGCCGCTCCCGCGGCTCCAAACATGATGGCGGCGGCGCAAACGGCCAGCCAACGTCCAAGCGATCCCGTTCTCTCGCGAGAGGGCGAATTCATAAACATGCTCCTGAGCATTTGTCCCTTGTGTAAGAGAAGGTGGCGGCTACTTCCCAGGCGCCGGCACCCCCTCCCCTTTCCGTCGGATCAATGTGGGCCTCCGCGGAGAGTGGAAGATACACAGGAGGTTCTGCGGACGCGGCAGTGTTTTTAGACTATTTGCGCCAGTGCTCAGACCTTGCGGCACTAGCCTGCCGCTGCCGGGCGGATAACACCGCAATCATGCAGTGAAGTGCGCGGCGATAGCAGAAATCGTCATTGCGGTACCGGCTTTATGGTGCTGAGCACAGGCCATCCGGTTATGAGCAACGCAGGAGAAGGCTGCGGTGATGGGGACAAATGCGTCACTCAAAACTGGACCCCCGCCTACGCGGGGGTGACGAATTGATTAAGGGCTCCTAAGACCTCCACTACACGTTGTGGGGAGAGGGGAATGGAAGGCGGCAAAAACCGCGCTTTTGATGTTGCTTTGGCTTTGCTGTGCTGTGGACGTCCCCCCCGTTGTCTGCGCCGAGCACCGCAAAGCCGGAGCGACATGGGCCCGCGCCTATTGGCGCGGGGCGAGGCAGGATGCCGAAGCGTCCATCGTCAGGCCAGGGATGGCCTGTCGATGGACCCCGCTCCGGCTGCGGAGCGCAGGGCACCCGGAAATCGCCGCAGGCGATTGCCGGGCGCAGACTCCGGGGCGGCGTTTCTTGGTTACTTCTTTCCGCTGCAGGAAAGAAGTAACCCGCCCTTAGGCGGAACCGCGGTTTCCATAGCTGCTCAGCAACCCCGCGCTCACGCGCGGCGTACCACAATATCTAAAGTGCAGCGCAGTGTCGGCTCCGCTTCGCTTAAAGCCGACCTACATCCCGCCTGCCACCGCCCTTGTCTCGCCAGTCAGCCGCCGCAACGGCGCCTCCCCATAACGCCGGAACAGCAGCGGCGTGACGAAGCTGTCCAGCAGGGTGCCGCTGATCAGGCCGCCGAAAATCACCAGCGCCACCGGGTGCAGGATCTCCTTGCCCGGCGCATCGGCCGAGCCGAGCAGCGGCAGCAGCGCGGCGGCGGCGATCAGCGCGGTCATCAGCACCGGCGTCAGGCGCTCAGCGGAGCCGCGCAAGACCAGCGCGTCGCCGAACGGCTCGCCCTCGCGCGCCAGCTGCAGGTAGCGGCTCAGCTTGAGGATGCCGTTGCGCGCGGCGATGCCGGCCAGGGCGACGAAGCCGACCAGGCTGGCCACCGACAGCGGCGTATGCGTCAGCGCCAGCGCGGCGATGCCGCCGATCATCGCCAGCGGCACATTGCCGAGGATGATCAGGGCGAAGCCCAGCGAGCGGTAGCGCGCATGGAGCAAGGCCAGCATCAGCAGCAGCGACAGCAGCGCCAGGCCGCCGATGCGCCGCGCCGCCGCGGCCTGGGCTTCGGACTCGCCTTCGACGCGCATCTCGTAGCCCTGCGGCAGGCTCAGCTGCGCCAGGCGCTCGCGCGCCGCCCGCACCGCCCGGTCGAAGCGACCGCTGCCGGCATAGGCGGACACCGCGACACGGCGGCGCAGGTTCTCGCGCAGGATCTGCCCCGGCCCGCTGGCGCTGTCGATGCTGCCGAGCCAGCGCAGCGGCACCGCGCCCGCCGGCGTATCCAGCGGGATGTCGCCGATGGTGGCGGGATCGAGCGCATCCTGCGGCAGGCGCACCACCAGGTCGAAGCGGCGCTCGCCTTCGACGATGCGCGACACGGTGGCGCCCACGGTCAGCTCGCCCAGCGCCTCCTGCGCGCGCGGCGGCGATACGCCGTACTGCGCAGCGCGGCGCGCGTCGACCTGCACTCTGAGCTGCGGCGTATCCGCCTGCGGCTCGGCCTGCACGTCGGCGAGGCCGGGTATGCCGCGCAACGCCTGCACCGCCTGTTGCGCCAGGCGGCGCAACTGATCGAGATCGTCGCCGTAGAACTTCACCGCCAGCGGCGCGCGCACGCCGGACAGCAGGTGATCCAGCCGGTGCGAGATCGGCTGGCCGAAGACCGGCGTGGCCGGCAGCACCGACAGCCGCGCGCGCAGGTCGGCGATCACCTCGGCGCGCGGCCGGCCGCCGGGCCGCAGCGCGATGTCCAGCTCCGAATAGTGCAGGCCCTCGGCGTGCTCGTCCTGCTCGGCGCGGCCGGTGCGGCGGCCCACGCTCGCCACCTCCGGCAGCGCCAGGATCAGCCGCTCCGCCGCGGCGCTGACCTCGTTTGAAGCATCCAGCGACACGCCGGGACGCAGCAGCAGGTTGAGGGTCAGCGTGCGCTCGTTGAAGTCCGGCAGGAAAGCGCGCGGCAGCTGCCAGGCAGCAGGCACGGCCGCGGCGAGCAGCAGGGCGGTCAGCAGCAGCGACCGGCGCGGCGCATTCAGCACGGCTTGCAGGGCGTGGACATAGCGCGTCTTCAGGCCCTGCAGCCAGGCGCGCTCCCGCGGCGCCGCGGCCTGGCGCGCGAAGGCGAAGCTGCTCAGCGCCGGCGTCAGCGTCACCGCCACCGCCAGGCTGGCCAGGATGGCGGCGATATAAGCCACGCCCAGAGGGGCGAACAGGCGCCCTTCCACACCCTCCAGCGCAAACAGCGGCAGAAAGGCCAGCACGATCAGCAGGGTGGCGTAGAGGATGCCGGAGCGCACCTCGACCGTGGCGCTGGCGATGACGCCGGCTGCCGGCAGCGGTTGCGGCAGCCGCGCGTTCTCGCGCAGGCGGCGGATCACGTTCTCCACCCCGACCACCGCGTCATCCACCAGCTCGCCGATGGCGATGGCCAGCCCCCCCAGGGTCATGGTGTTGACCGACAGCCCGAACAGGCCCAGGGCCAGGATGGCCGCGGCAAGGCTCAGCGGGATCGCCGCCAGCGACACCAGCGTGGCGCGTCCGCCGGCCAGGAACAGGAGCAGGGTCAGCGCCACGATCAGCGCGCCGTGCAGCAGCGCCTGCCGCACGTTGGCGATCGACTCCTCGATGAAATCGGCCTGGCGGAACACGTTCACCGCCTGCACATCGTCGGGCAGCAGACGCCCTTCATGCTGCGCGAAGACTTGTTCCACCGCCTGCGTCAGCTTCAACGTGTCCACGCCCGGCTGCTTCTGCACCGACAGGATCACCGCCGGCCTGCCGTTGAAGCCGGCATCGCCGCGATTGAGCCGCGAGCCGACCGCCAGCTGCGCCACCTGCCCCAGCCGGATCGAACCGTTGCCGCGCCAGGCCACCGCCGCCTGCGCCAGATCCTCCAGCCGGAACGGCCGGCCGATGCCGCGGATGGCGTACTCGCTGCCGCCGGCGATGGCGACCCCGGCGCCGCTGTTGTTGCCGAAGCCGCGCGCCGCCTCGTTGATCTGCGCCAGGCTGACGCCGTTGAGGCGCATGCGCTGCGCATCGGGATGGATCTCGTACTGCCTGACCTCGCCGCCAATGGCCAGCACCTGCGCCACGCCGGGCAAGGCCAGCAGCTTGGGGCGCAGGCTCCAGTCGGCCAGCTCGCGCAGGCGCTGCGGGCTGGTGTCGCCGTTGCGCGACTGCAGCGACACCAGCAGGATCTCGCCCATCAGCGAGGTGAGCGGGCCGATGCGCGGCTCGGCGATCGGCGCCAGCTGCGAGCGGATGGCGTCGATGCGCTCGGCCACCAGCTGGCGGTCGCGCCAGGGATCGCTGTTCCAGCCGAACTCGGCGTAGACCACCGACAGTCCGGGGCTGGTGACCGAGCGCAGCCGAGCCACGTCCTGCAGACCGCTCAACGCGGTCTCGACCGGAAAGGTGACCAGGCTCTCCACGTCCTCCGGCGCGAGGCCCGGGCTTTCGGCCTGCACCATCACCATCGGCCGCGTCAGGTCCGGCAGCACGTCCACCGGCAACTCGCGCGCGGCACGCACGCCCAGCAGCAGCAGGGCCAGCGCGGCGGCGAGCACCAGCGCGCGTCCGCGCAGGCTGGCTTCAACGATACGGGCGAACATCAGGCGGCGCCGAGCCTCCGCGCGCCGCGTCCCCGCCGGCGGCGCCACAGCAGCCCGGCGGCGCCGGCGGCGAACAGCACGGCGATCAAGGCAACGACGACGCGCGGCGTGACCGGCAGCGCCGCTTCAGCCGGCGCAGCAGCATGCTGTTCGGCCGCCGGCGGCAGCGGCGCCTGGAGATGGGCGTCGATACCGGCCCCGTGCACGTCGATCTGCAGCGGCGCGCCCGGATGGCCGTCGAGCAGGTCGCCGGCAACGCGGTAGACACCCTCGCCGCTGGCCGCCGCCTGCAGGGTCAGGGTGTCGCTGCGCACGGCGACCTGCAGGCCGTTGAGGGGCGCGTTGCTGGCGTAGTCGTCGAGATACAGCAACAGGTCGCGGCCCTCGCGCTGCGCCACCAGCTCGATCTGCGGCGTATCGAGTGTGCTGCGCGGTGCCGGCGGTGCCTGGACCGCCGCCGCGCTGTCGGCATCCGGCTGCGCCTCATGATGGCCCTCATGCGCCAGCGCGGCGCCGCACCAGCCGCACAGTGAAGCGGCCAGCAGGCCGGTAAGCAGGAGGCTGCGCAGGTTCATGGTCATCGGGGGCATCAGGGGCATCGGCGGCCTGGGTCACTCACGGGGCTGGGCGAAGCGCGGGTCGTGGATGAAGCTTTCGTCGGTGAGCGTGTCGAGAAAGGCCAGCAGCGCCTGGCGCTGCGCGGCATCGAGCGCAATGCCTTGCGCCAGCAGCGGATCGAGCGTCGGCGAGGCCTGGATGCCGCCGGCGTAGTGGTCGATCACCTGCTGCAGGCTGTCGTAACGGCCGTCGTGCATATAGGGCGCGGTGACGGCGACATTGCGCAATGAGGGCACGCGGAAGCGGCCCTGGTCCTCGCTGCGGCCGCTGATCACGGCGCGGCCGCTGTCGTGGGGCACGGCGTCGAGGCCGTTGTTGCGATAGCTGAAGTCGCTGAACAGCGGCTCGCGGTGGCAGGCCGCGCAATGCTGGCGGAACAGGTCCAACCCGGCGCGCTCCTGCGCGCTGAACGCCTCGTGCCCCTGCACATAGCGGTCATAACGCGAGCCGGCCGAAACCAGCGTGCCGGTGAACTGCGCCAGCGCGTGCAGCAGGCGCTGCGAATCCACGCCGGGCGAGCCGAACGCCTCGGCGAACCGCCGCGGGTAGCCGGCGTCGCGGCGCAGCTTGTCCACCGCCAGCTCCAGGCTGCCGCCCATCTCCACCGGGTTGCTCATCGGCGCCACCGGCTGCAGTTCCAGGTGGTGCACCGATCCGTCCCACATCAGCTCCGGCTGCCAGGCCAGGTTGAACAGAGCCGGTGTGTTGCGCTTGCCGTTGACGCCGCCGATGCCGTGGCTGACGCGATGGTCGAGGTGGGCGAAGGCGGCGAACTGCTGATGGCAGCTGCCGCAGGACACGCTGCCGTCGCGCGACAGGATGGGGTCGTAGAACAACCGCCGTCCGAGGGCGAAGCCGGCCGAGGTGACCGGGTTGCCGTCAAAGGCATAGCGCGGCGCCGGCCAGCCGGGCGGCACGTACGGTTGCGGCGTGTCATGGGCCGCCAGGGCGGCGCGCGTCCAGGGCAACGCCGCCAGCACCGCGACGGCCGCCGCAAGCAGCGGCAGCGCTGTCAGCAAGCGTCTGGATCGCTTCACGGGCGCTGCATTCACTGGCCCTGCGCAGGCGCCAGAGCCAGCGCCGCCCTGGGCAGCTTGTGCACATGGTCGATGCGGAACAGGCCGGCGCTGTTGTCCGCCACTTCCGCCGCGGCCGCCGGCTCCATCGCCGAAGGCAGCGCCGCCGGACGCAGCACGTGGGCGCCGTCGAACAGCCGCGCCAGGTCGGCGTGCAGGTGCAGCTCGGCGCTGTCCTCGGCGGTGATCTGCAGCGGCGCCTGGAATTGCAGGAACACGCTGCGCGCCGGCGCGCCGCCGCCGACATGCCAGGTCAGCGTATGGCCGTCGGCGCTGGACTGCGGCGAATGCCCTTCGAACTGGAAGTAGATATAGCCGGTGTTCCAGGTCCAGAACATGCCGCGCGCCGGATCGAGCGTTCCGGTCTGGGCGCCGGCGCTGTTGCGCGCCGCGTCGACACCGACCAGAAATTCGATTCCGCTATAGGTACCCGGCGGCAGCGGCCCGATCTGAAACTGCCGGGAGGCGGCGTCCGCCTCGTCCACCAGGAAATAGCCGCGGCTGCTGTCGGCAGCCTGCGGATTGACCACCCAGCCACCGTCGGCGCGGCGCAGGCGGAAGTTGCTGAGGTAGTAGCGCAGCCGCTCGGCGCTCCAGTCGTCGCCGGCGGCGGTCCGGTAGCTGTCGCCAAGCTGCAGCGACGCTTCGCCCACCACGTGACTGATCTCGATGCGCAGCGGCAGGCCGGCCGGTGCCGCGCCGTGGCCGCAGCCGCCGAGCAGCAGCAACAGCCACGCGGCGGCGAGCCGCCGCGCCGCCGCATTGATCCCGTTGTTCATCTTGTCCGTTCCTGAGCCGATCCCGCGATCTGCGCGCGGGCCGCCATCATAGGTTTGGGCGCCGCGCGGCAGACACCGGTTTTCGAGATCGAATCGCGCTATTCATAGATGGAATACGCAGCGTCGCGCCGGCCGCGGACGCATCAGGCGGCGATGGCGATAGAACCACCGGTATGCGGCGACGCGGCGGCAGCGCGCCGCCGCCGCCGCGAAAACATCCGCCGGCGCTGTCGATCCGGGCAGGCCGCGGACGCGCGGCGACGGCCGGTGACCGCCGGTACACGGCCCGCGCGGCGGCGCGGATGCGCGGGCCACGGCAGCGCCGTTATAAGCATAGACGCGCACGGCATTTTTTGCGGCGGCCCGGTCTGGGTTATTACATGCCCCGGTCACAGGGAGAGGCCCATGCACAGTGGGTTTGCCATTCGCTCGGGAAGTCACGGAGTGTCGATCAGGAATCAAGCTGCCGGCACGCGGCCGGCCCAAGCCGCGCTGCGCCTGCAGATCGTGGACCGCAACTTCGCCTTCCGCGACTGCAACTATTCGCTGTATCCGTCCTGGCTGGCGTATCCCTGGGCCAACGCCCACGTGGTGATCCGTGGCACGCGGCCGTGGTCGCTGGACCGCTGCGACCGCACCGCGTCGCGCGGCGAGGCCGCGGCGACGAGCGCGATGCTGGAAGCCTCCACCCGCTACAGCGAAGGGCTCGATGCGCCGGGCGTCGCCGCCGCGCTGCGCGAGTTCGCCGAGTCGGCGCCGCGCCCGGCGCGCGCGCTGCTCAATCTCAATACCGGCGCCGGCGTGCGCCGGGTCAGCGGCCAGCTCGCAGTGCTCGGCTGCCGCATCGCCTCGGTCAGCAGGAGCGGCGAGCTGAGCACGCTGGGCGGGCTGGAATTCGACCCGCCGCTGCGCACCGAGCCGGGCGGGCCGGCGCGCACCGACGGCCTGCGCGTGCGCCACCGCATCCTCATCGCGCCGGGCACGCGGGTGCTGCTGGCCTTGCCGCTGGCGCTGGCCGAGGCGGCGCGCAAACGGCCGCGGCCCGGGCAGCGCGTGGAGCAGGTGGACCTGCTGCCCTCGGTGTTCACCGACAGCACCACGTTCCGCGCGCTGTGGCCGGACGGCCCGCAGCCGCTGCTGGGCCAGCGATACGAGCTGGGCTTCGGCCAGCGCGACGGCACCGCGGCCCTGATGGCCGATCCGGCCGGCTGAACCCAGGCGGCAGCGCGGGGCGGCGCAACAAGACGGATTACCACTCGTCTGCGCGGATCAGGCGCTGCGCGATAAAATCGGACAATCTCCGGTTTATCCACTGACGTCCCAGGCCTTTGATCCTATGAGCTCCGCACC
>CAYVKA010000015.1:76870-89220 GCA_964451925.1 uncultured Nevskia sp.
CCCACCCGCCCCTACGTCTCGCCCTGGATGGACGAGGATCTCGCCATGTTCCGCGACGCGGTATCGCGCTTCGTCGAAGCCGAGATGGTTCCGCACGACGAGGAGTGGCGCCACCAGAAGCACGTCGGCCACGACATCTGGCGCAAGGCCGGCGCGCAGGGCCTGCTGTGCACCGACATCCCGGCCGAGTACGGCGGCGCCGGCGGCGATTTCCGCCACGAGGCGGTGGTATACGAGGAAACGCAGCGCCGCGGCCTGTCCGGCTTCGGCCAGGGGGTGCACAGCATCTGCGCCCACTACATCCTCAACCACGGCACCGAGGAGCAAAAGCAGCGCTTCCTGCCGCGCATGGCGCGCGGCGAGCTGGTCGGCGCCATCGCCATGACCGAGCCCGGCGCCGGCTCCGACCTGCAGGGCGTGCGCACCAAGGCGGTGAAGGACGGCGACGACTACGTCATCAACGGCTCCAAGATCTTCATCACCAACGGCTACCTGGCCGAGATCATGATCGTGGTGACCAAGACCGACCCGGCGCAGGGCGCCAAGGGCACCTCGATCTTCCTGGTGGAAACGCCGGGGCTGAAGGGCTACCGCGTCGGCCGCATCCTCGACAAGATGGGCATGAAAGCGCAGGACACCTCCGAGCTGTTCTTCGAGGACGTGCGCGTGCCCGCCGCCAACCTGCTCGGCGGCCGCGAGGGCCAGGGCTTCTACCAGCTGATGTCCGACCTGCCCTACGAGCGCCTGATCGTGGCGCTGGGCGGTGTCGCCGCGATGGAGGGCGGACTGGACGCGACCAAGCAGTACGTGCGCGAGCGCAAGGCCTTCGGCAAGACCGTCGCCGAGTTCCAGAACACCAAGTTCAAGCTGGCCGAGATCGCCACCCACACGCGCATCGCCCGCGTCTTCATCGACCGCTGCATCCAGGACCACCTGGAAGGCAGGCTCGACACCGCCACCGCCTCGATGGCCAAGTACTGGATCACCGACACGCAGCAGCAGATGCTGGACGAATGCGTGCAGCTGCACGGCGGCTACGGCTACATGAACGAGTACCTGGTGACGCGCATGTTCGCCGACGCGCGCGTGCAGCGCATCTACGGCGGCACCAACGAGATCATGAAGGAACTGATCTCGCGCTCGCTGAGCTGACGCGCTCGCGGCGGCCGCCGTCGATGGCGGCCGCCGCTCAGCCGGCGGCGCGCCGCAGGCGCAGGGCCTGCAGCTGCTGCGCCAGCCGGGCGTAGCGGCGCTCGATCTCGTCGACCTGGGCGGCGCAGTCGGCGGCGGGTTGCGACTTGCACAGCCCCTCGACCACCTGGCACAGGCCGGCCAGTTCGCGCGCGCCGGCCAGCGCCGCGGTGGACTTGATGCTGTGCACGTAGATGCCCAGCGAGCGCATATCGCCGCCGTCCTGCGCCTGGCGCATCGCGCCCAGCACCCGCGGCGCATCGTCGACGATGGCGCCGACGATCTCGAGCATGTCCTGCGTGTTCATGCTGGCTTCCAGCTGGTCGATCGCCGCCTGGCTGAATTCCACCGCCTCGCCCGGCGCCGCCGCCGCGGGCGGCGCGGCTTCGCCCGCCAGCGGCGCGCAACGGCGCAGCGCCGCCATCAGCTTGTCGGCCGTCACCGGCTTGCTCAGGTAGTCGTCCATGCCGGCGTCGAGGCAGGCCTGGCGGTCTTCGGCGGAGGCATTGGCGGTGAGCGCGACGATGCGCGGGCGGCGCCCGGCGGGCAGCGACGAGAGGATCAGGCGGGTGGCCTCCAGGCCGTCCATTTCCGGCATCTGCACGTCCATCAGCACCACGTCGTAGGCCGTGTCACGCACCGCGGCAACCGCCTCGTGGCCGTTGCCGGCATAGTCGGCCTGGTAGCCGAGGCGCTGCATGATGGCGCGGGCCAGCTTCTGGTTCACCGGGTTGTCCTCGGCCACCAGGATGCGCAGCGGGTGGCTGCGCGCCATCTGCGGGTCGAAACCCGCCGAGGCGTGCGCCGCCACGTGCACCCGCGTGCCGGCCAGCAGTCCGACCAGGGCGTTGTACAGCGCCGAAGGCTTGATCGGCTTCATCAGGTAGCCGGCGATGTCGATGCCTTCCTGCTCGGCCGTCTTCCTGGCGTCCGGCACCGAGCTGAGGATGATGATCGGCAGCGGCGCCGGCGACAGCTTGAGCAGCTCCCCCGCCAGGTAGACGCCGTCCATGCCCGGCATCTGGTAGTCGAGCACGGCCAGGTCGTATGGCGCTTCAACCAGGAACCGCGACAGCGCATCGCCGGCCCCGGTGGCCAGCGTGACGCGCATGCCCCAGGAGCGGGCGTAGCCGTCGATGATCTTGCGGTTGGTGGCGTTGTCGTCCACCGCCAGCAGGTGCTTGCCGGCCAGCAGGCCGGGGTTGTATTCGACGCGCGCCGCCGCCGGCGACTCCGTCGCTTCGACCGGGATGTCGAACTCGAACACCGAGCCCTCGCCGATCTGGCTGCGCACGCTGATGCGGCCGCCCATCATCTCCACCAGCCGCTGCGAAATGGCCAGCCCCAGGCCGGTGCCGCCGTAGAGGCGCGTGACGGAGGCGTCAACCTGGTTGAACGGCTGGAACAGGCTGTCGATGCGCGTGGCCGGGATGCCGATGCCGGTGTCGCGCACGGCGAAATGCAGCTCCACCCGGCCGCCGCGCAAGGGCCGCGCGCCCACCGTCAGCACCACCTCGCCGCAGGAGGTGAACTTGATGGCGTTGCCGACCAGGTTGAGCAGCACCTGGCGCAGGCGCATGGCATCGCCCAGCACCGCCGGCGGCACACCGTCGTCGAACGAATAGGCCAGGTCGATGCTCTTCTCCGCCGCCTTGTGCGCCACCAGGTCGAGCGCCTCCTCGACGCAGCCGCGCAGGCCGAACGGCTGACGCTCCAGCTCCAGCCGGCCGACCTCGATCTTGGAGTAGTCGAGGATGTCGTTGATCACCCCCAGCAGGTGGTCGCCGCTGGCGCGGATGGTCTCGACGAAATCGCGCTGGCTCTCGTCCAGGGGCGTGTCGAGCAGCAGGCTGGTCATGCCGATGACGGCGTTCATCGGCGTGCGGATCTCGTGGCTCATGTTGGCCAGGAACTGGCTCTTCACGCGCTCGGCCTGCTCGGCCAGGCGGGCGGTGCGCTCCGCCAGGCGCGCGTCGAACACCGAGATGACCAGCGTGGTGACCAGGAACAGGAAAGTGATCAGGCCGATCAGGCCGGCCAGCCAGTTGCTGTGCAGCGCCTGGGGCGAGCCGTAGCACACCGTGTCCGGGGCAAAGCGCGCCGCCGCCATGCCGGTGTAGTGCATGCCGACGATGGCGGCGCCCAGCACCAGCGCCGCGCCGCCGCGGCGCCAGAAGGCGCTGACCATGGTCTCGCCGCGCAGCCGGAACGAGAGCCACAACGCCGCCATCGACGCGCCGACGGCCACCGCCAGCGAAGCCGTGAACAGCGCCGGGCTGTACTGCGGCACCGGCCGCACCTGCATCGCGGCCATGCCGACGTAGTGCATGGCGGCGATGCCGGCGCCCATCAGCGTGCCGGCCAGCACCAGCCGGCGCGCCTCCAGCCGCGGGCGGCTGATGGTCTGCAGCGCGAACGCCGAGGCGGCGACGGCGATGGCCAGCGACAGCAGCGTCATGCCGACGCCGTAGGACACCGCGACCGGCAGGCTGAACGCCAGCATGCCGATGAAGTGCATGGCCCAGATGCCGGCGCCCATCGACAGCGCGCCGCCGGCCAGCCAGTAATGCTCCGCGGGGCGGCCGCGCGAAGCCGACACGCGCGAGGCCAGGTCCAGCGCCACGTACGACGCAATGACCGCCACGGCATAGGACAGCGCGACCAGCCAGATGTCATAGCTTTTCGGCATGACGCCTCCTTTGATCCACACAGCCGCGCGCGCGGCAACAGGCGCCGCCCGCGCCGCTCCGCCATGGCCCGAATCACGCCGCAGGGAAGCGGACGCCATTCCGGCTGAACGGTAGTAAATGATCCCCCGATCGGTATGGGCCCTACCCATTCGGGTCGGGCTGCGACAACCACGCCCATCCTACTCTGCCCCGGCGAGGAGAACAGAACCGGCGAACGCAAACCCGCCCGCGGCAACGCGGGCCGGAGGAGTGCTGCCAGCCGGTCGGATCAACAACGCCCGCAGAACAAAGCATTGCTGGCTCGGGGACCGCGTCAAGCGAAGCCTGGCAATCAACTATGGGTGAACAATGAAACACATCGACGTATCACACTGGCGGAAGGGCCTGTGCGCCTGCCTGATGGTGGCCGGCACGGCGCTGGCGGACGGCGAAGCGCCGCCGCCGAACGCGGCGCTGCCGGACTGGCTTTCGGTCAGCGGCTACCTCCGCCCCGAGGTGGCGCTGAAGACCTCGGACCGCGAGGACCCGTTCAACCAGCGCGGCAACCTCTACAACGGCGTGCCGGTGCCGCGCCACAGCTTCGTCGCCGACGACGTGGCCACGCGCAGCGGCCAGCCGGCGGACAACCGCCTCAACCTGGCCTACCTGCGCGGCGGGCTCGACTCCTCGGTGCGCTTCAATTCCAGCCTGAGCCTGACGGCCAAGCTGCGCGGCGTATTCGATCCGGGCGTCTACGACGCATTCAACCCCGATTCGGTCAACAGCCACGCGGTGGGCGCCGTCTATGGCCGGCCGAACTATTTCAAGTACGACGTCCAGGGCAGCGCCCGGCCGCAGCCGCTGGAATGGGCCGGCCGCAACTACCAGCTGTATTTCCCGGCGCTGTTCCTGGAGTACAGCGAAGGCCCGCTCGACGTGCGGCTGGGCAACCAGCAGATCGCCTGGGGCCAGGCCATCTTCTTCCGCATCCTCGACGTGCCGGACGGCCTCGACCTGCGCCGCCACTCGGCGCTGGATTACGCCAGCGAGGAATTCTCCGACAAGCGTGTGCCGGCGCCGGCGCTGCGCGCGCTGTACCAGGTCAGCGAGCACTGGCTGAGCGACCTGTACGTGCAGAAATTCCAGCCCACCGTGTACGGCAACCCGAACACGCCGTACAACGCCATCGCCTCGCAGTTCACCGTGCACGACCTGTACGCGCAGTCCGACAGCAAGGTCGACTATGGCCTGCGGGTCAAGGGCGACTTCGGCGACATCGGGGTGCAGGGCATCGCCGTGCGGCGCCACAACCCGGACGGCGTCTACCGCTGGACTGCTTCCGGCGTGAACCGCGACCTGCCCGGCGCCCCCGGTTCCGGCGCGGTGCTGCAGCAGACGCCGTTCGAGGTGGACCCCACCGGCGTGTGGAGCTCGGCCGAGTGGTTCGGCTACGCCGGCCTGGCGCGGCTCAACGGCCTCGACGGCCTCAATGCCGCGGTGCGCGACTTTCCCGCCTCGACCCTGCTCGGCGCGGCGCAGGTGCCGACCTACGCCCTGGCGCGGCAGGAGCTGGACACGTTCTTCCAGGCCTCCGGCAGCGGCCTGCGCGGCCACATCGCGCGCGAGTATCGCGCCGAGACCGACCTGGGCGGCGGCGCCAGTTACGTCATTTCCGCCGCCCCCGGCTCGCTGCTCGACCAGCTGATCATCAATGTCGAAGCGCTGTATGTGCCGGACCGCACCTTCACCGATCCTTCGCTCGGCGCCGGCTTCCTGCGCAAGCACGAGTGGACCACGGCGCTGGTGATGGAAAAATACCAGCGCTTCTCCACCAGCCTGCCCGCCACCTACCTGGTGTTCCAGTGGCTGCACAAGACCGAGAGCGACCTGTTCGGCCGCTACGTCGGCGGCATGGGCGGCGACGAGAGCAAGCCCGCACCGGGTTATGGCGGCGGCTACAACGCCTTCGCCTTCGCGCTGCAGCAGCCGTTTCCCAACCTGATCTGGCGCGCCGACCTGGCCGCGCTGTACGACCCCAAGGGCGGCCTGCTGCTGCAGCCGGCGCTGCGCTGGAAGCCGAACGGCCGTTTCACCGTGGAGGCGTTCTACAACTACATCAACGGCCACCTCGGCACGCCCACCGACAACGCGCTGTCGACGTTCGACTACGCCAGCGAAGTGACGCTGCGCCTCGGCTATCAGTTCTGAGGCGGACGGCGCGGCGCCTGGCGCCGCGGACATCCGGCCGCCGCCACCGTCCGGCGGCGGCCCCTCAAGAAATCCTCCCGGCGGGCCGACACCCTTGCGTCGGCTCGCCGCCCCGCCGGGCCTGAGCAGGCCGCATGATCTGGATCAATGCCGGAGCTGCGGCCGGCCTTCAGCCTTGAGCGGGGCGCGCGCCTGCATTCCTGCAACTGCGCCCGGGTGGAGAGGAGATGATCAAAGAGATTCCCGTCAGCCAGTTGCAGCCGGGCATGTTCGTGCGCGACCTGAACTGCCAGTGGATGGACCACCCGGTCCTGTTCCACAGCCTGTTGATCGCCGACCAGCGCGATATCGACCGTATCGCCTCCACCGGGGCGCTGAACGTGTTCATCGACACCGAGCGGGGCGTCGATGTCCTCACGGTGTTCGATCGCACGGCGCTGCCCTCGCACGCCGACGGACGACTGCAGCACGTGGCCGGGGAGACGGACGGGCCGCAGGAGTTCGTGCGGCCGCGCGCCACGCGCGCGCTGGAGGAGGAGCTGCCGCGGGCGCAGCGCCTGCACCGCGACACCCAGTCGGTGCTCAACGAAATGTTCGCCGACGCGCGCAAGGGCAGCCTGCCGCAGCCCGAACGCCTCAACGAAATCGCCGGGCGCATGCAGGAGTCGCTGACGGCCAACTCCGGCGCACTGATGCTGATGAGCCAGATGAAGGACCGCGATGCCTATACCTTCCAGCACTGCGTCGCCGTCGGCGCCCTGCTGATGGTGTTCGCCGAAGCGGTCGGCTACAGCAAGGCCGACGCCGCCCAGATCGGCATCGGCGGCTTGCTGCACGATATCGGCAAGATGTTCATCCCCGACGGCATCCTGAACAAGCCGGGGCGCCTGTCCAGCGACGAGTTCGACCGTATCAAGCGCCATCCCTTGCGCGGCTACAAACTGCTGTCGGGCATCGCCGGCATCAACCCCGTCTACCTGAACATCACCTACCAGCACCATGAGCGCCTCGACGGCGCGGGCTACCCGCAGCAGCTGGCCGCCGAACAGATCTCGCGCGAAGCCAAGCTGGCCGCCATCGCCGATGTTTACGACGCGGTCAGCTCGGACCGCTGCTACCATCTCGGCGAGCCGCCGACGCTGGTGCTGCGCAACATGCTGGAAGCCGCCGGCCGGCATTTCGACCTGCAGCTGGTGCAAAGCTTCATCAAGTGCGTCGGCGTCTACCCGGTCGGCTCGCTGGTGCAGCTGGAAAGCGGCATGCTGGGTATCGTCACCGACCAGAACGAGGATCTGCTGCGCCCCAAGCTGCTGCTGATCTACAACTCGAAGAAGCGCTGGCACACCCCGCCGCAATGCCTGGACCTCGCCGGCGCCGCGGCCGAAACCATCACCGGCGTCAGCACCTTCCGGCGCTGGGGGCTGCAGCGCTCGAACTACCTGTAGCGGCGGCGCTCAGTCGAGAAAGCGGCAGAACTGCTGCAGCGGCGCCCGATCCGTCTCCAGGCGATTGACCGCCGCCGTCTCGTCGGCGTAGCCGATGGCCATGCCGCAGAACAGCATCAGCTCCTGCGGAGCGCCGAGGAAATCCTGCACGGTGCGGTGGAAGATCGACCAGCATTCCTGCGGGCAGGAATCCAGCCCGGCTTCGCGCAGCAGCAGCATCAGCGTCTGCAGGTACATGCCCAGATCCGACCACTGCGGCGGCCCCATCTGGCGGTCGATGAAGCAGAACAGGCCGACCGGTGCGCCGAAAAAGCGGAAATTGTTGCTGAACCAGGCCAGCCGCGCGAACTTGTCCTGGCGTGGAATGCCCAGCAGTCCGTAGAGGTCTTCGCCGTTCTTGAAGCGGTAGTCGCGGTATGGCGCCTTGAGCCCCTTGGGATAGACCTCGTAGTCCAGTGGCGGCTCGCCCATCGGCGACTGCGCCAGGCGCTTGCCGATCTGCGCCTTGAACCGGCCCAGCGGCTCGCCGCTCAACACATAGAGCTGCCACGGCTGCACGTTGCCGCCGGAAGGCGCCCGCGCCGCCTTGGCCAGCACTTCCTCCAGCACGGTGCGGGGCACCGGCGTATCGCGGAAAGCCCGCACCGACCTGCGGCCCAGCACCGCCTCGCTGACATTCATGCCTGTCCGCTCCCCGGAAACACGCGCGCGGATTGCCGCACGCCCTGCAGCGCAAGCCGCTGCGTGCGCACCCGCCTGGCGGACATGATACAGAGGCGGGCCGCTTGAAACCGCGCCGGCGATCGCTCCTAATAGCGCACCCCCACAGGCTGACAGGCCATGACCCTGACCAATGCCCTCGGCCAGCCGCTCGACCGCGCGCTGCCGGACTGGAAGGCGCCGCTGCCGCCGCCGCACCAGCCCCTTGCCGGCGACTGGTGCCGGCTGGAGCCGCTGGACGCCGACCGGCACGCCCGCGAGTTGCACCAGGCCAACGCGCTGGACCGCGAGGGCCACAACTGGACCTACCTGCCTTACGGCCCCTACGACTCCTTCGACAGCTACCGCGCCTGGGTCGAGTCGGCCGGCCGCGGGCCGGACCCGCTGTTCTACGCCATCATCGACGCCGCCACGGCGCGCGCGGTCGGCGTGGCCAGCCTGATGCGCATCGACCCGCGCAACGGCACCATCGAGGTGGGCGGCCTCAACTTCTCGCCGCTGCTGCAGCAGCGGCCGGCCGCCACCGAGGCCCTGTTCCTGCTGCTGCGCCAGGTCTTTGCGCTGGGCTACCGCCGCTGCGAATGGAAGTGCAATGCGCTCAACCAGCCCTCGCGCGACGCCGCGCTGCGCCTGGGCTTCAGCTTCGAGGGCGTGTTCCGCCAGGCCGTGGTGATGAAAGGCCGCAACCGTGATACCGCCTGGTATTCGATCATCGACGGCGAATGGCCGCCGCTGCAACAGGCCTTCCTGCGCTGGCTGGCGCCGCAGAACTTCGACACGCAGGGCCGGCAGAGGCAGCGGCTGTCGGAACTGACCGCGGCGGCGTTGCGCGCCGCGGCCGGCGGCACGGCCGGAGCCGGAGCCGGAGCCGGAGCCGGAGCCGGAGCTAAAATCACCTAGAATCCTCCCACAACAATCCACGGGAGGAGCCCATGACCGGATACCTGTTCGTCACCGGCCTGATTTTCGCGCTGGTCGGCCTGTATTCCCTGCTGGACCCGAGCGCCGCGCTGGGCGTGCCGCTGGGCCTGCACATCGAGACGGCCAGCAGCTTCAGCCAGGAGCGCGGCACCGCCGGCGGCGTGACGCTGGCGGCGGGCCTGCTGCTGATGGCGGGCGCCTTCAGGCCGCGATTGCGGCTGCCGGCGCTGTGGCTGGTGACGGTGGTGCTGGGCGGCCTGGAAGCCGGCCGGCTGCTGAGCCTGCTGCTCGACGGCGTGCCCGGCAAGGTGGTCTGGGTTTACGCCGCCTTCGAGACGCTGGGACTGGTGCAGGGCGTGTTCTGGCTGCGGCGCGAACTGGCGCAGGCGGTTGAAAGGTCGACAGGGGTCTAGCGCGAAATCTAGGCGGCGCTGCTGGTCAGCACACCGCGGCCGATGTCGGTGAGACGGTCCTGGTGGTCGATCAGGCCGGCGCGGCGCAGCGAGGCCAGGGCCAGCATGCACTTACCGAAGTCGCCGCGCGCTTGGCACTGGCCGAAGGGATCGCGCCCCGCGGCGATACAGTGCAAAGCCGTCAACTCCGATTCGCTGAGTCCCTGGTTCATGGCCTCTCCTTTGCGCGCCCATACAGGCTAGCGGCGATAGACTACGATTAGGAGTGGATATAACAAACTATTTCTGAATCGCGGCTGAAGAGCGGTAGCCTCGCGGGTGGCGGACGGTCGCGCCGGCTTCGTACAGGCCGTTACCTGATGCGCTTCGGGACCGGCTCCAGGGCCTGATCAGGGTCTGATCTCCACCACCGTCCCGTCCGGAACCAGCCGCGCCACCTCGTCGATCTCCGGGTCGGTCAGCGCGATGCAGCCCCGCGTCCAATCGCTCAAGCGATGCAGCGGGCCGATCCAGCCCAGGCCGTTGCGCAAGCCGTGGATCATGATGTCGCCGCCGGGCGGAACACCCAGCGCAGCGGCGCGGGCGCGATCCTGTGCATTGGGATAGGACAGGTGCAGGGCCTGATGGAAAGCGCTGTCCGCCTTGTGCCCGTCGACCAGGTAAAGACCCTCCGGGGTGCGCCCGTCGCCGGCACGCTGTTTTGGTCCCAGCGGCTGCCTGCCCAGCGCCACGCGATAGCTGCGGATCGGCACGCCGGCGCGGTACAGCGTGAGCCGGCGTTGCGCCTTCTCGACCAGTACACGGTCGGCCTGCGCGGGCGCCAGGGCGGGCGGCGGCCCCGGGATCTCCGCAGCGTGCGTCGGGAGACTGCCCAGCAGCAAGCACAGCAGGTACAGCAGATAAAGGCGAAGTTTCACCATCGGCCCCGCCGCGCGCTCAGGCCGACACCACTTTCCACACCCGGAAGCTGACCAAACGGTCCTCGACGAAGGTGCCGCTGACCGACACCGTGACGTTGAAGGCGCCGCGCAGCAGCAGCTCCGGGGAGTCGTGGAACAGCTTGCGCTCGCCCGGCGTCATCGGTTGCTCGCTCTCGAACAGGCGCTGGCCGGAGTCGCCGTCCCAGCGCAGCGGCTCGCCCAGCAGCGCGGCGAATTCGGCCTTGCTCATGCCCAGGTGCAGGCCCGCCAGCTGGGTCGACTGTTGCGCATACGTGCCGCGCAGCTCGCGGCAGCCCTGCGCCGCGCCGCTGACCGCCTCGCGCACTTCCAGGCCGGACAACTCCAGCCGCGGCACCGAGGAAAAGAAGCTGACCACGCCTTTGTTGCCGAGGTAGCAGACCCGCGCTTCGTAGTCCTCGCTGTCGCCGTTCTCGATCAGCCGGGTCCGCCCCAGCCTTGCCTGCACCTGATCGAGCGTGCCGATGTTCAGGCGCAGGCCGAGGAACGAGGTGAAGCGCGCCCCGTCGTCTCCGGCCATTGCCGGCAGGGCCAGCGCCATCAGGCCTGCCGCCGCTATTCGCAAGATCACGCAGCCACTCCCTGAGCCTTGTGAGCGGAAGCATAACGATTGGCGGCCGGTGAATAAATCAGGCGCGTGCAGCGGCGCCGAACTCCAGGCGCCGGCGCCGGTCCTATTGTTGCGCTTCACGCAGCGGAGACGTGTCATGACGACCAGCAATCGCGGCCTCTGTGTCCTGGTATTGAGTGGCATCGGCATCGTCGGACTGGCCCAGGCCGGCGGCGCACCGACGGTGCAACTGCCACAGGACGCGCAGCGCGTGACCGTGGCCACGCCGCTGGGCGGTCCCACGGTGACGCTGCCGGTGCGCGAGGGCATTGCGCTGACGGCGCCCAAGGTCACCGTGCCGGCGCTGGTCAATCCGCCCAAGGTGCATACCGCCGAGGCCGGCCCGGTCATCTACCTGCCGCAGCATTAGGGAACAGGCGGGTTGCGGACGGCGCCGCAAGGTACGCGGCGGCCCGCCATCCACCGCGCCGGCCAGCGCTTTCCCCCGCGTGGTGGGCGGCTTGCCCGCGCCGCGTACAGCCCGCACGGAAATCCGGCGCAAGCGGCGGCTGGCGCGGGTTGCGGCGACATTGAATCGACATCGTGCGCGGCGCATCATGGCGGCGAGGGTCACAAGGATGAAAGCGGCCCGTCACAAGTCCAGAGCCAAACCTAGGGGAATCCAACATGAGAACACTGCACCTCGCCGTGGCCAGCCTTGCGCTCGCCGCCGGCGCCATCGCCGCCGCGCCGGTCCATGCCGACACCGCCGCCCCGGCCACCGTCACCTGCAAGGACGGCGCCACGTCCAAGGGTGGCAAGGGCGCCTGCCGCGGTCACGGCGGCGTCGACAAGAGCGCCACCAAGGCCGCCGCCGCGGGTGATGCCGCCGCAGCCCCTGCGACTGCCGCCGCTGCGCCCGCCGACAGCGCGGCGCCGACCGTAACCTGCAAGGACGGCGCCACTTCCAAGGGCGGCAAGGGCGCCTGTCGCGGCCACGGCGGTGTCGATAAGAGCGGCAAGGCCGCCGCCGCGGCTCCTGCGGCTGCGGCTGGCACCGCGGCCCCCGCCGCCGACAGCGCGGCGCCGACCGTAACCTGCAAGGACGGCGCCACTTCCAAGGGCGGCAAGGGCGCCTGTCGCGGCCACGGCGGTGTCGATAAGAGCGGCAAGGCCGCCGCCGCGGCTCCTGCGGCTGCGGCTGGCACCGCGGCCCCCGCCGCCGACAGCGCGGCGCCGACCGTAACCTGCAAGGACGGCGCCACTTCCAAGGG
>CAYVKA010000016.1:0-84141 GCA_964451925.1 uncultured Nevskia sp.
GGTTGTTGTAGCGCCGCACGGCGGAGCCGCGGTAGCGCATCTTGTGGTTCCAGATGACCTCGGCGCCGCTCTTGGGAATGGGGAAGGGGAAGCCGAGCACGGCGCCCTCCACGTCGTCGGTGCCCTTGAGATTGGCGCTGGTGGCGTTCTTGATCGTCGCCTGGTTGATCGCGTCGGGAAAGTAGGCGGTGCGCATCGACGGGTACACGATCATCTTGTAGTCGGGGTATTTGGCGAACATCGCCTTCTGCCCGGCGGTCAGGTGATCGGCGTACTTCGCCATGTTGTCCTTGGTGATGATGAACTGCGGCTTCTCGTACTGGCCGCCGCCGCCGATCTGCTGGCGTTCGCGCGTGGCCAGGTCGGCCTGGTCCTTGGGCAGCTTGGCGATGATGGCGTCGATCTGCTTGGAGATCTGTGGATACTGCTCGATGCTGAAGCTGTCGACGTATTTCAGCAGTGCGTCGAAGTCGGCCGGGCTCTTGGCGCGCACCTGCTCGAACTGCTGCCGCACCGCTTCCAGCGACTCCGGCGTCTGGTTCTTGATGGTGTCGTCGAAGTTCTTGCCGCCGATCCAGGCCGGCACCGTGCCGTCGCTGTTGCCGGCGGCGGTGGCGCCGATCGGGGTGAGATCCTTGCCCAGCCTGGCCGCTTCGGCAGCCGTGGCTGCGGCCTGCGCCGCCGCGGACAAGGCCAGGCAGGCCGTTGCGGCCGCCCATGCCATCCAGTGCTTACTGTTCATGCCTGCGTTCTCCTGTTTGCCGCTGAAGCCGGTTAATTGCCATGCCGCGGCCGGAAGCCGGCGCGGCAGCCCTGATTCAGAATGTGTACGAAATCGCCATGCCGACCACGTCACGGTCGCGCTGGGTGTTCACGGTGCCGCCGCCGGTCGAGCCCTGATAGAAGATCTGCCCGCTCCACTGCTGGCCGCTTTCGATGCTGGTGCCGACAACATAGGTCTTGGTGCCGGCGATGAAGTTCTGGATCGGCTGCGGCGAGATGCCGGAGATGTCCTGCTGCCACTGGATCGAAGGCTTGAAGTTCAGGTCCCAGAGCAGGTTGTCGTATTCGAACTGCGCCAGCAGGCGATAGCCCCAGGCGAAGCTCGAAGCGAAACCCTTGGTCTGTTGCGTCGGGTTGAGCCGCCGCGCGTCGGTCTGGCCGTTGTTGCCGGTGCCGTCGGCGCCGGGGCTGGCGTGGGTGTCGTTGTTGTCGCCGCCTTCCAGCTGCAGCTGGCTGCGGTTGGGCATGTTCCAGATATGGGTGAAGCCGACCTCGGTCAGGACCAGGATCTGGTCGGCGCCGATCGGGTTGTCGCTGGCACCGATGGCGCGGATGCCGGTCAGGTCGAGCTGATCGACGACGAAGCGCTGGTAGCCCTGCAGCGTCTGGCCCGGCTGCACGGTGAAGCCGCGGTAGGCCTCAAGGTAGTCAGGCACGGCGGAGCGGCGCCCGGGGATGGTCACGCCGCCGCTGCCGACCACGCTCAGAATGGTGGGCAGGCTCTTCAGCAGGGCGGTGGCGTCCTGCAGCAGCAGGGTGGGATTGCTCACCGGCAGGCTGCCGACCACGTTGCCGAGCGAGGAGATGGTCTGCTGGATGGTGGCCGCGTTCAGGCCCAGCGCCAGATCCTGCTTGGGGAAGGCCGGCTGCAGGCCGGCGAAAATCAGGTCGGTGACGTCGACCTGCAGCGGCATGTTGGGGCGGATCGAGTATTCGCCGGCCAACGACCATTTGCCGATGTTGGTGTTGAAGCTGGTGCCGAACATCTGGATGTCCTGCGGATAGGCGGCGAAGATCTTCAGCGTGTCGATCGGCAGCGGCTCCTTGCCCGAGGTGGGATTGAGGCCGATGAAGCCGTTGCAATCGACGAAGGCGCTGACGAAGCTGGTGGAATCGGCCATGCACGACTGGGCGGTGGCGATGGCGCTCAGGTAAGGCAGCTGGCTGTGATAGTTGAGTGCGTAGAAGCTCAACTCGGTGCCGCCGTTGAGGTTGGCGGCGTAGTAGGTCAGCTTGCCGCCGAACTGCCCCTGGTGACGCGGCTCGCCATAGCGCTCGTTCAGCACCTGCGCGGTGAGCGAGGTGTTGGAGATGGCGTTGCCCGGGAACGGCAGGCGCTGCAGGCCGCTGGGATCCTCGTGGAACTGGCCCAGCGAGACCAGCGCGGTGTTGCTCTTCAGCACGTCGAGGAAGGAGTAGAAGCTGCCGCTCGGCTCGGCCACGGCCTTTTCCCAGCCGAGCTCGTAAACCAGGTCCAGCGACAGGTTGTCGATCAGCTGCGTGCCGAGCAGCACCGCCGGGGTGGGGCGGAAATATTCGTTGATCGGGGTGCCCGGCTGGTGCAGCAGCACCGAACTGGGCGGATTGATCTGGCTGATGCTGTTCAGCGCATTGAAGGTCGATTCGCCCCAGCGGATGTGCTGGTAGCCGACGCTGGCGCTGAAGTCGTGGTCGATGACGTTGAACTTGCCGGTGACGAAGGCATCCTTCAGCTGCCAGTCCTTGCCCAGCTCGTGCGCCACCGCGGGATCGCGGATGGTGGTGGCCGGCTGGAAGGTGGTGTCGGGATGGTGCTCGTCCTTGCTGTAATTGACCGGGTCGAAGAAGCCGAAGGCGCTGACCTTCAGGGTCAGCTCCTTCCACGACACGGTGATGTCCTCGCTCAGCTTGGACACCGCCGACACCAAATCCCACTGGTGGAAATTGAGGTCGCCGTTGTCCTTGTTGGAGCCGAAAAAGGCGCCCGGCGCCCGCACCAGCTTCTCGTTCTGGGAGGCGTCTCCTGAGAAGGAGATGCAGTCGCTGGCGCCACACAGATTGGGGTTGAGGTTGACCTTGCCGATCAGCCGGGGGTCGGGGTTCTCGACGCGCATCGCGGCGCCGAACGACAGGCGGCTCTTGTAGTTGCCGGTAATGTCGCCGAACTCGAAATCGTCGGCCAGCGCGGCGCCGCTCACGGCGAGGCCGCCGACCAATACCCAGCGCAGACCCTGTGCCCGCATCTCAATTCTCCTCCCGCTTTGCCTCGGCCTTGCTTCTGGTTCGGGCGCCCCGCCGTGGCGGGGGCGCTGGGCTCGCCAGTGCCTTGTTTGAAACGATCATAGCGCCAAACAGCGCCAGGATGTTTGGACCATTGTCAAATGTTACATCATAAAATGGCAATGCCATCTGCACTCCTCCCGCACCGTCCCTGGTGCCGGGTACTATTCAGGCGTAAGCGTCCGCCTCGCTGGGGGCGCCCAGCGCGCTGTCCACCCGGGCTGCCGCCTCCGTCCCCAGCGACCGCGCCGCGCGCCGCGCCGGCTCCCGGCCGGCGTCGTCCATCAGGGCCAGCAGCGGCAGCAGCAGCGGCCATAGCCGGGCTGATTCGGCGGCGCGCATCAGCGAGTCCAGCACCGCCGCCTCGCGCAGCGCCGGCAGGTTCACCAGGCGTCGCTGGTTGGCGGCACTCATCATCGCCACCACCGGCAGCATCGCCGGCCATAACTGCTGGGCCTGGGTGGTGGCGATCATCTTGAGGATCGCCGTCTCCTCCATCCCGGCGGCCAGGTCGGCCATCAGGCGCCGCTGCGCTTCCTCGACGCTGTTGATCATGGCCAGCGCTTCCGGCCACAGCTCGGTGTCGCCGTCTGCTGCCACCCGCACGATGTTGAGCAGGCGCTGGCGCGGCAGCAGTTCGATGATGTCGCTGAGGCGCCGTTTGTCCTCGACGAAAAAGCCGATGCGCAGCAGGGCCTCATCGTCGCGCAGGTCGTTCATGGTGGCGCGGATGGCTGCGTCGCCGAGGCAGTCGACGAAGCGGCCCATGGTGATGTATTCCTTGCGCCGCGCCAGTTCGCGCGACACCTCCACCACGCGCTCCAGCGGCATCGCGGCGATCACCGCGCGGGCCGAGCGCGGGTCCAGTTCAATGCACAGGTCGGCCAGGAAGCCGGCCTGCAGGCGCCGCGCAATCTCCACTGCCCGCTCCGGCGGCAGCAGGCCGGTGGTACGCGCGCACAGCAGCGGCCCGATGGCCTTTTCCGCGATCACCGCGACCAGCGGCGCCGGCAGCAGCCGGGTGGTGGCCGCGATGCGATGGAACAGTTTGTGATGGGCGTCGAACAGCGAGGCGCTGGCCTGTTCGCGCAGCTGGCGGATGGCCGCCGCGTCGAGCTTGTCGAGGTATTCGAGCTGCGCCGGCGTGGTGCCGAGGATCCGGGCCAGCTTGAGGATTTCGGCGCGCTGCGCGAGGGTGCTCATGGCAGCAGGATCTTGCGCACCGGGCCGCGCAGCAGCAGCGGGATATGGCCCAGCGCGTCGTCGAAGGCGCGTTGCAGTTGCGCCTCCTGGTTGCTGCGGGCGCGGCACAGCGATGCGGTGAGCGCGGCGATGTCCGCCGCGCCCAGGGGCGACAAATCGGGCAGCGTCACGCCACCCAGTTCCCTGGACAGAGCCGCCAACGGCTGTTCGCTCACTGCTCCTCCATTCAGTCGCGCCTGTGCAAGGCGAGGTGACGGCGGCCCGGGTGCGGGCGCCTGATCATTGTTGGACTATGACCAGAGCCTATCGGCGCCCGCCGCGCCTTGCATTGACTCGGCGCGCGCCATCGTTTGTCATTTGGGCCAGCCCGCTGCCGGAACGGGCGCCATGGTCCGGCCCGCTCAGGCGCCTGCCGCCATGCGCGCCAGGCGCAACTGGCGGGCGATCAGGAACAGCGGAAACATGACGCTGATCGCCACCAGGATCGAAAGCAGCAGATACAGCCAGACGTGGTGGATGCCGAGCCGGCGCGCCTCGGCCAGCATGAAGGCGAACGCGGCCAGGCAGACGAACAGGATGTCATTGGCCAGCGAGGCCGCCGCCGGATTGGCGTAGGCCAGGCGGATGAAGCCGAACGTGCCGCCATTGTCCGGCAAGGCGAAGAACTGCAGGTTGTGCGACCAGGTGGCGAACAGCGCCGCCACCGCCAGCGTCGCGTATAGAACAATCAGTGTTCGGTCGGAGCGGCGCATACGGTCGATGTCCTCCTTTGCTTGCGGTGACGGTACAGCAGGGCGGGCATGTCGGGCGGTAAGCCCTTAGCGCAGCTCGGCCGAGGATTTGCCGAGCAGGCGGCGTGCCACGATCAGCAGCTGGATCTGCTGGGTACCCTCGAAGATGTCGAGGATCTTGGCGTCGCGCGCCCATTTCTCCAGCAGTTCGTTCTCGGCGTAGCCGACGCTGCCGCACAGTTCGACGCACTTCAGTGCGATGTCGACACCGCTGCGCCCGGCCTTGGCCTTGGCCATCGAAGCCTGCAGTGAGTTGGGCTTGCGGTTGTCGGCCATCCAGGCGGCTTGCAGCGTCAGCAACCGCGCCGCCTCGTAGTCCGCTTCCATCTTCAGGAACTCGGCGGCGGCGGCGTGCTGGGTCAGGGCGGGGCGGTCGTAGTCGATCTTCACCCCGGCCTGTTCCAGCACCTTGCGCGTCTCTTCCAGGCAGGCGCGGGCCACTCCGACCGCCATGCCCGCCACCAGCGGGCGGGTGTTGTCGAAAGTCTGCATGACGCCGCCGAATCCCTTCTCGACGTCGATCTTGGGGTCGCCGAGCAGGTTTTCTTTCGGCACGCGGCAGTCGACCAGGGAGAACTGCGCGGTGTCCGAGGCGCGGATGCCGAGCTTGTGCTCCAGCCGCACCAGTTCGAAGCCCGGCGTGCCCTTTTCCACCACGAAGGACTTGATGGCGGCGCGGCCGGCGGCTTTGTCCAGGGTGGCCCACACCACCACCAGCTCGGCACGCTCGCCGGAGGTGACGAAAATCTTTTCGCCGTTGAGCACATAGTGGTCGCCGTCGCGGCGCGCGGTGGTGCGGATCGCGGCGGAGTCGGAGCCGCAGTGCGGCTCGGTGATGGCCATCGCCGCCCAGCGGTTGTTGAAGCGCTCCAGCTGTTCGTCGTTGGCCACCGAGGCGATGGCCGAATTGCCCAGGCCCTGGCGCGGCATGCTCAGCAGCAGGCCGACGTCGCCCCAGCACAGCTCCATCACCCCGAGCACGGTGGACAGGTTGCTGCCGTTGCGGTTGCCGCCGTCGCCATCCTTGCTGTCGCGGCGCACGCCGGCGGCGCCGGCGCCGCCATTGCCGCCGGCGGCATTCATGCCGTCGAGCAGCGCGGCGAGCATGTCCAGCTCCTTCGGATAGCTGTGCTCGGCGCGGTCGTACTTGCGCGAATTAGGGCGGAAGATTTCGGCCGCCACCTGGTGCGCCTGGTTGACCAGGGCGGTGAATTTCTTGGGAGTTTCCAGATTGATCATGATCGCGTCCGCCTTTAGACCAGCACCACGCCTTCCATCAGGCCCGCCGCGCGCAGGTCGCGGTACCAGCGCTCCACCGGATGCTCCTTGACGTAGCCGTGGCCGCCGAGCAGCTGCACGCCGTCGTTGCCGATGGCCATGCCTTTGTCGGCGCACAGGCGACGCGCCAGCGCAGTTTCGCGCGAGAAGCTCTGGCCGCGCTCGGCGCGGCTGGCGGCACGCCAGGTGAGCAGGCGCATGCTTTCCAGCTCGATGCCGATGTTGGCGACATTGAAGGCCACGGCCTGGCGGTGGCTGATCGGCTCGCCGAAGGCGACGCGCTCGTTGACATAGGGAATGACGTAGTCCAGCACCGCCTGCGCCGTGCCGGCGGCCAGCGCGCACCAGCCAAGGCGGGCCAGGTTGATGCAGTCGGCGTAGGCGCCGGCATCGGTGCCGCCGAGCAGCGCAGCGGCGGGCAGGCGCACATTCTGCAGGATCAGCCGGCCGGTGGAAGCGGCGCGCAGGCCCATCGCCGGCTCGGCCTCGATCGACACGCCCTGGGTGGAGGATTCGACGATGAACAGCGCCGGCCCCTGGTTCTCCAGCTGCGCGGCGACGATGAACAGCTCGGCCTGCGCGGCCAGCGGGACCAGCGACTTCACCCCTTCCAGTACGAAGCCGCCACCGCCGGCGTAAGCCCGGGTGTCCAGCGCCATGGCATCGAACAGCGGTCGCGGCTCCAGTACCGCCAGTGCGGCGGCCGGGGCGTGGTCGCCGACAAAGGCGGGCAGGTACTTAGACTGCTGCTCGGCACTGCCCCACAGCACCAGCGCGTTGCTCACCGCCGACGGCGCCAGGCAGGCCACGGCGAGGCCGAGGTCGCCCTGCGCCAGCGCCTCGGCGACCAGCACGTTGGTGGTGGCGGAGCGTTCGCCGCCAACACCGCCCAGCTGCTCCGGCACGCCCATCAGCGTGATGCCCAGCTCGGCGCTCTGCCGCAACAGTTCCGCCGGCGCGGCGCAGGCGCTGTCCGCCGCCGCAGCCTGCTGGCGCAGCTGCTCCACTGCGAAGCCCTGCACCGTGTCGCGCAACATCTGCTGCTCCTCGCTCGGCGTCAGGTCGAAGAGTTCCGGCGCGCGCGCGCTGGACAGGCGCGCCGGCTGCAGCAGCTTCTGCGTGGCGCTGAAGCTGCGATTGATCGCGCCCACCGTGCGGAAGCCGGCGCGTGTGGCCTGGTACAGCACGGCTTCGGCCGGCTTGCGCAGGCCCAGGCGGTCCACCACCGGCAGGCCGGCGAAACGGTTGAGTACGCGCAGGCCCAAGCCCATCGCATTGTTGGCCAGACTCATGTCGTGATAACCCTCGGAGCGGGATGTGGGGTGGCTGCGCTGAATGGCGGGGCTGCCGCGGTGCGGGCGGAAGGCGGGCGCGGTGCGCTCAGCCGCGCTTCTTATGATGTTTGGACGCCTTGCCGCTGACCAGCGCTTCGCGCGTGTCTTCCAGGAAGGTGTCGACCAGTCGCGTGAATTTGCCCTGGATGAACGGCGGCGCCACCATGCGATAGAGCAGGGGCACCGGCACATCGCGCAGTTCGCCGCGGACGCGGAAGGTGAGCAATGTGGCGTCGCTGTTGGCGGCGATTCGGAACCAGCCCTCGATGCTGGCGTTGCCGTGATCCGGCAGCGGCTGCCAGCTCAGTTCGCCGCGCGGCAGGTCGACGCTGTACAGCGCGGCGTAGCTGACATCGTGCGCGATGTTGGCGATGCGCGAGCCAATGGTGCGCATCTCCCAGAGGTAGCGGTTGTCCCCGAGTTTGGTCAGCTTCTTCAGCTTGGGGAAGCGGCCGATGGTGCCTTCCAGGTCTTTCAGCAAGGGTTCCACCTGCTTGTAGGGCACCGGCACCACGGCGCTGCGCTCGATTTCGATATTGACCTTCATGTCCCGCCCCGTGACGGATCGTCTGAGGTCCGCAGCGTGGCAGCGGGGGAGCGTCCTGGCATTGCCCGGCTGGCCGTGCGCGCTGTGGCGCGGCGGTCAATCCGGAAAAGATTGCAATCGCAATGCAGCAAACGATCGCGGCGCGTGAACGCGCGCCGCGGCACTGTGGTTCCCGCTACAGGCGCAGGGTGGCCTGCTGGATCTGCGCATGGATCTCCGGCGTCAGCGGCTCGTAGCCGCGCTCCGTGTCGAGCAGCACGTACAAGGGCTCGCTGATCTGCGCCGGATCGAAGGCCGTGCGCTTCAACTCGACCTTGCGGAACTTGAAGGTCGCCGTGGTTTCCTGTTCGGCGCGCAGGCGCAGGAACACGGGCACGGCATAGGCCGGCAGTTGCGCCTTGACATGCCTGGCCAGTGCCGCGCCGTCGAGCCGGTCGCCGGTGAAGCTGAGCGAGGCCATGCCGGCGCGGCCGTCGGTGCCGGGTATCGTGACACCGTAGACCACCGCCTGCTCCACACCGGGGAATCCGCCCAGTACGGCTTCCACCTCGGTGGTGGCGACGTTCTCGCCCTTCCAGCGGAAGGTATCGCCGACGCGGTCGACGAACTGGATGTGGCGCCAGCCCTGGTCGCGCACCAGGTCGCCGGTGTTGAACCAGACGTCGCCCTTCTTGAACACATCGCGCAGCAGCTTGGCCTCGCTGGCCTTCTTGTCGGTGTAGCCGTCGAATGGCGCCTTGTCGGTGATCTCGGTGATCAGCAGGCCCACCGCGCCGCGCGCGACCTTGCGCATGAAGCCATCGGCATCGCGCCGCGGCTGCTCGATGTCGGCGTCGAACTCGACTATGGCGAACGGCATCGGGCAGAAGCCGGCGGTGCGCGACAGGCCGAAGGCGTTGACGAAGGCCAGGTTGCTTTCGCTGGCGCCGTAGAATTCGTAGATGCGCTCGATGCCGAAGCGCTGCTGGAACTGCTCCCAGATTTCCGGGCGCAGGCCGTTGCCGACGATCAGGCGCACCAGGTGCTCACGGTCCTGCGGCGTGGGCGGGCGGTTCAGCAGGTAACGGCACAGTTCGCCGATATAGCAGAAGGCCGTGGCGTCGTAGCGGCGGATTTCATCCCAGAAGCGCGAGGCGCTGAACTTGCGCCCCAGCGCCAGGCTGCAACCACCGCCGAGTACCGCGCCCCAGGACACGGTGAGGGCGTTGTTGTGGTACAGCGGCAAGGGGCAGTACAGCGTGTCGTCGGGCTTCAGCCGCATCGTCATCTGGCCAAGTCCGGCCATGCCGCGCAGCCAGCGGTAATGCGTCATCACCGACGCCTTGGGCATGCCGGTGGTGCCGGAAGTGAAGATATAGAAGCAAGGCTGTTTCGGCAGCACCTGCTGCGTTTCCAGCGGATTGGTCGAGGCCTTGCCGGAGGTCTCCGCTTCCAGGTCGCGATATCCGGACGGTGCCTTGCCGGGACCGCTCCACAGATAAACCCGTTTGTGGTCGAAAGCCGGGTTGAATGTGGTGGATTCCAATGCCTCGCGGCATTCGGCGCCGCAGACCACCAGCCGCGGCTTGGTCAGGTTGATGCTGTGGCTCAGCACCTCGCCGCGCTGGTTGTGATTGAGCATCGCGGCGATGCCGCCGAGCTTGACCGCGGCGGCGACGCAGGCCAGTACCTCGGGGCGGTTCTCCATCAGGATGGCCACGGTGTCGCCGCTGCCCAGGCCGTGCGCGCGGAACACGCCGGCGTAGCGGTTGACCCAGGCATTGAACTCGCCATAAGTCCAGCGGCGGTCCTCGAACAGCAGTGCCGTGCGCCCCGGGTCGGCCTGGGCGATCTGCTCCAGGCGCAGGCCGATCGAGGCCGGCTTGTCGGGGGTGAAGCGCGCCAGGTTCCACAATCCCTTGTTGAACATCAGCGAATCCGGCAGCACGCGCAGCACTCCGCGCGCCAGATCGGCCAGATGGACTTCGTCGCCTTGCTTGCTCAAACGGCCTCTCCCAAGTGCCAAGACCGCACAATCTGCGGGGTCGCAGTCCGTCCGGCAAGTGCCCCGCGGACAAGCGGCCCTGGCGGGCCAGCGCTGTACCTGTGCCGCCGGCGCGCGGGCGGGCATGGTTGCGGACACTTTGCGTGCACCCATTTTCCGTGGGCCGCCGAAAAATCATGCAGCATCGCGGCAGGCCAGCCGGTATAATGAACGGATCGGGGCGTAGCGCAGCCTGGTAGCGCACCTGCCTGGGGGGCAGGTGGTCGCAGGTTCAAATCCTGTCGCCCCGACCAATTTAACTTGCTGATAACAGTAAACAAAACGCGGCCTGGAGAAGAAGGAAGTCCGGCCGCGGTTTTGGTTTTGTGCCCGTGCTGTGCCATGTCAGCACTGAATTGACCGCCTTTTTGAGCGCCGGTCTTTTGCCCTGGTGGATTCCGAGCTCCCAACTCCTGCGGGTTCGGGATGTATTCCGTGATGTCCGGCAGCGTGTACTCGAAGTACTCGCATAGCCGGTGCAGCACTTCCGTTCGGCAGCTGGCAACTGCAACTGTAACTGCGCTGGTTCGCCATCTTTGAAAGCGTCGTCCGCCTGACGCCGGTGGCGTCGGTCACTTCCAGCAGGAGGACGTGCAGGCGATCGCCGCCGCATCGCGTTTACGCCTCTGCTCGGACAGCAAACTGCCCTGATCGTCGGCTGGCCTGCCACTGTCCGCTTCCTTGGCGGGTCTGTTCCATTGTGCGCGCCATGGGTCTATGATCAGATCCAACATGATCAAGAAAGCCGGCGCATTCGGGCCGGCGAGGCACGCGGTGACCAACCGCGGCAGTGCGACAATGCGGCATCTCGGGTGCGGTTGGCCCAGGGGAGGGAGAGATGAAGGCATCGCTTGGATCAGGGGCTGTTGTCGCGCGTTATCTCCTCTTTGTGTTGGGTCTGGCTTGCGGCAGCATGCCCGCGGCGCGGGCCGACTCCACGGCCGACGAACTGACCCAGCTGAAGCAGCAGCTTGAGCAAAGCCGCAGGATCATCGAACAGCTCAGCGAAAAGGTCGACAAGCTGCAGGAACAGGTTCAGGCGCAGCAGGCGGTTGCCGCCAAGCAGCAACCGCAGCAAGAACAACAAGGGGAAATCAAGCAGTTGCAACAGGAGGTCAAGGACCTCGCCGGAGGGATGAACCGGCGCAGTTTGACCGAAGGCCTGCCGATGCACGGCTTCATCGACGTCGGTGCGGCAACATCCAACCAGGGGCTGCCGAAGGGATTTGACATCGGTCGTCTTGATTTTTATCTCACCCCTCAGCTGGGCCCGCGGGTAAAGGCGCTGGTGGAGCTCAACTTCGAGGTTGGTTCCGGCGCGCCAACAGTCGGTACCGACCTGGAACGCATGCAGCTCGGGTACGTTTTCAACGACGATTTCACCCTGTGGCTGGGGCGGTTTCACACGCCATACGGCTATTGGAACACCGCGTTCCATCATGGTGCCCAGATCCAGACTTCCGTCCTCAGGCCGCAGTTCCTGGATTTCGAGGATTCCGGTGGTGTGCTCGCCGCCCACATGGTGGGCTTGTGGGGCTCGGGACGGTTCGATGTCGGCACCGGCAAGATCGGTTATGACCTCTATGTCGGCAACGGTTCACGCATCATCTATGGCAGCAGTGCGACGCCCGGAGCGGTGCCGCTTGGTGGCCAGCTGGACATGAACCTGTATAGCGACGACAACCACAGTCTCGCTTTCGGTGGCCAGGCTTCGTATCTGTTCGGTGGCAGTCTGGACGGTTTGCGCCTGGGCATCCATGGCTACTACATGGGAGTGGACGCCTACGATCAGAACAACAATCCGGCGGCCAAATCCCAGGTTGGGATGTACGGAGGCTATGGCGCCTATATCGCCGATCCCTGGGAGATCATGAGCGAGTTCTATCGCTTCGACGATGAGAACGTGCTCGGCGGCACCGGCTCGCATCAGAGCTGGGCGGGCTTTTTCCAGATTGCCAGAACCTATTTCGACCAGTGGACTCCGTATTTGCGCGGCGAGCGCGCATCACTGAGCCAGCAGGATGTGTACTTCATCGCCCAGACTTCGGGTGGTTCCTACTCGCGGGGGGCAATCGGCTTGCGTTACGACCTCACCCCATCCACCGCCCTGAAGCTCGAGTTGGAGCGCACGCTCGACACCGACCGCCTGCGGCAGGAGTTCACCCAGGGGCGCTTTCAGTTTGCCACGCGCTTCTGAGGTCGCCGTGTTCTTCGACAACAGTGGCAACAGTCTGCGGCGGTGTGCTGGCCCGGTCCCGGGATCAAATTTTGGAGGAGCCCCATGATCACCCTATTGCCGGCCACCCGGCGGACAGTCGTCGGGGTGGTTTTGTGCTTGAGCCTGTTTTTCGCGCCGAGCGGTTTCGCCGATGTCTTCGTCATCGCCAACCCATCGGTGGTCGGGCTCGCTGCGACGGATGTGCGCGATGTTTATCTGGGCGAAAAGCGCTTTGCCGGCTCGGTCGGGCTCAAGCCGGTGGACAACGCCACCCAGCAGTCGCATTTCCTTTCGGCGGTGGTGAAGATGGATGTCGACAAGTACAACAACTGGTGGATCAAGAAAGCATTTCGCGACGGATTGGTTCAACCCGAAATGAAATCTTCCGATCTGGAGATCATCGAGTATGTCAAGGTGACACCCGGTGCCGTCGGTTATATCGGCTCGCCGCCGCCGGCCGGGGTTGCTTCGATCGGCAAATACTGAACGGCGGCGGCAACTGCGCAGGCCGCCCCGGTCAAAACAGGGTTCCTTCGCGGTCGTTCCAGCCGAGTGATTTTTCCGGCCGGCCGTCGCGGTCGAGCAGCACGATCCTGAAATCGTGCATGACGTGCTCCTCGTAGAGCCAGTAGTCGATGCCGAGGGCCTGGGCCAGGCTGTGGGTGTCGTCGGGCGTGCCGGTCAGGAAGTGCCAGTTGGTCCGCTCCAGCTTGTGTTTTCTGCGGTAGTTCGACCAGGCCGCGGGGGTGTCCAGCAGCGGGTTGTATCCCACCACCACGAACTGCACCGCGCGTCCTTCGCTGTCGGCGACAGTCTGGAGTTCCTCCAGTTTGTGCAAGGTCGCGACGCAAACCCGGCCGCAACTGGAATAGGCCATGGTGATGACCACGGGCGAACCCCTCCATGCGTCGAGGCGCAGGTGCTCACCGCTGTCGCTGACCCAGACGTAGGGAAGGTCGTATACGCTGCCGCCGCCGTATGCCCGGGAAATATCCGCTTCGGCGCCGGCCTTGAATACGCCGATCAGGAGCAGCGCCGGGAGTAACCTGCGCAGGTTCCGGATGGACAGGCGAGCGCCCGCTTTGTGGTCCATATCCCCTCGCGGCACCGGACATTGCCGCAGCATAGACCCACAGCGCCGGCAACGGGGAATTTTCCGATGAACCCCCCGGATTTGCCGGTGGGAGGGTTACAGGCCTACGCTGCAACAGCCGATATATCCACGACGGCAACTTCGGTATGCGAGTCGGTTCGGCACATGCAAATGCCAGGTTTTTCATTCGGTTCCACGGTGCGACGCAAGATGCGCGGGCTGTGGATGGCGGCATTCCTCTGCGGCGCCTGCGGCGGTGCACTGGCGGCCCCGGCGTTCCCGGCCCTGACTGGACTGATCGGCGAGGAGCCGGTGCATTCGGCGGAAGACCTGCTGGCCCGCTTGCCGGAGACATTCCGCAGCCGTTATGTGCTGGTGTTCAATAGCCGCAGCCTGCAAGGCGCGAGCTTTGAAAACCCCCGGGTGATCCTGTTCAGCGCCGACGCCCGATTGGTATTGACGTTCAACGGCGCGCCCAGTCAAAGGGGATACGCCGCCATCGAAACCATGGAATTCGACCCGGCCGCGAGCCAGTTCGTGTTGCGGGAGCTTGCTTTTTCCGCTACCGCGGCGGGGCGTTCCGAGATGCAGGTATCCCAGCCCAATCCCTCGAAGTGCCTGGTGTGCCACGGAAATCCTGCCCGCCCCCTATGGGATTCGTTCCCGTCGTGGCCCGGGGTCTATGGTGAGAACTACCAGGCGCCACTCAGCCGCGAAGAGCGCGAAGGACTCGACGCATTCTCCACTCACCAGGCGCAGGACCCCCGCTACCGTTATCTGGCCGATTTCCGCCGATACGCTGCACCGGAGACTTTTCACGAGAGCAACACCCAGCGCTATCAAGGCATCGAGGAAGAGCCGCCCAATTCGGTGCTTACCACCCTGTTGCAGCGCCAGAATCTCCAGGCCATTGCGACCAGCTTGCAACAGTCGCCACGCTTCCTGGCCTACCGCTATGCGCTGCTGGCCAGCCTGGATCGGGGCTGTGGCGACCCTTCAGGCTATGTTCCCGCCGCCCTGCGGCGGGCCTATGCGGCGAGCCCTGCCGACCTGGAAGCCGACGCCCGCGCCAAGACCCGGGTCGAGGAGGCGGCGAAGGAGCGGCGCCTGCTGTCGGGCAATCACGCCGTCCACGCCGAGCCGGAGTCGCTGGATCGGTTCCGCTACCTCGCCGAACTCGGGCTGGGAATGCCTGCCGGTCAATGGACCCTGGCTCTCGAAAAAGACACCTTCGATTTCACCATGCGGGGCCCGGCCGGCAGCGTGCTGGAGCAGGCTCTGGCACCGACCCTGCTGCAGGAGGATGCCGCGTTCGGCGAACTGTTCGAAGCGCGCGGGGTTACCGACGACGGGAAGTATTGCGCCTACCTGAAACGCCGGAGCCTGGCGGCGCTGGCCGCTGTGCCGGATCAGAGTGCGCTGGCGCAGGCCGGGCGGCAACCGGCGGCGGCAGCAGCGTCCGGGTCCAGGGCCCAGACGCCGCCGGCCTTGCTGGAACGCTGCATCCTGTGTCACTCCGAAAACGCTGTGGGGCCGCGCATTCCTTTCGGCCAACCGGATTTGCTTGCGGCAGGCCTGGCTCGGGGTGGTTACCCGAAGGGAACGTTGTTCGACGAAATCGTCTTCCGCTTGTCGCCCGAGGCCGGAGCCCGGCGTATGCCCATGGGCATGAACCCATCGGATTCCGACCGTGCCGAGTTGCTGGACTACCTCCGCGCCCGGCAGGTTGCGAAGGATCCCAGGCCCCAGTCCGGATCCTGAGGGACGCACGGCAAAGCCAGGGAAACATCGTCACCCGGAGCAGCCGGATCCAGAAACTCCCAAGTGCAACGCTGAATTCCTGGATTCCCGCTTGGCCCGAATGACCGGGGATTGATCGGAATTGCCCAAGCTGTTCCGGAGAGTCCAGATACTCGGGCGCCACTCCTGGCGCCTGCTGCCGCAATAGATCCTCAAAAGGAACCTCACGCGGGTAGCGACCGGGGTTTCAGGTCATTGATTCAACGAATTTCCGGCTTGGACTTCAGGCGTTGACGGCCCTGGCGACACGCTGGCCGCGTGGGCGCGAAGGATCGCGTGTCTTGAAGCTGCCAACGGAATTGACCAGTGTCTGGGCCTGTTCCTGCAAGGACCTTCCGGCGTTCTCGGCGCGTTCGACTGCGGAGGCGTTTTGCCGGGTGGATTCCTCCAGCTCCTGCACCGCCACGGTCGTTTGCTCGATCCCGCCCAGCTGTTCGCGGCTGGCGGCGCTGATCCGCGACATGATCTCGGTCACGCTGCGCGAGGACGACACGATCTCGGCCATGGTGCTTCCGGCGCTGTCGACGATGCTGGAGCCGTCTTCGACATGTTGCACCGTTTCGCGGATCAGCGCGCTGATTTCGCGCGCAGCCGCAGCGCTGCGCTGAGAGAGACTGCGCACTTCAGAGGCAACCACAGCGAAGCCACGGCCCAATTCTCCTGCGCGTGCTGCTTCCACAGCCGCGTTGAGCGCGAGGATATTGGTCTGGAAGGCAATGCCGTCGATCACCGAGATGATGTCGACGATCTTCTTGGCGCGTTCGCGGATGGAGTGCATGGTGGTGACCACGTCACCAAAGCTGGTGCCTCCGCGTATCGCCACCCCGGAAGCATTCATTGCGAGTTCGTTGGCGTGTTTGGCGCTGTCGACGTTTTCACGCACGATCGATTCGAGCCGCGTCATGCTCTGCTTCACATGATCGAGCTGCCCGGCTTCGCTTTCGGTCCGCAGCGACAGGTCATGGCTGCTATCGGCGATGTCTGCTGCCGAGGCCTTGATCGAATCGGTGGACTTGCGGATTTCCGCAACGATGCCGCGAAGCCCATCGACGGTGCTGTTGACATCCTGCGCGAGCTGAGCGAACGATCCCTGATAGTCGCCGTGGAGCTGCTTCTCGAGGTCACCGTTGGCGATCGCGCTCAATTGCGAGCCGACGTCCTTGATATTGGTATCACAGACCTCCATCAGCCGGTTCAGGCCGGAGACGATCTGCCTGAAGCTGTATTCGCAGGCGTCGGCGTCGCCCCGGGCGGTGAAGTCGCCACGGGTCGCTGCTTCCACCAGCATCAGGACCTCGCGGTTGATGCGCTCGAAGCTGGCTTTGACAGCCCCCAGCGCACGGGTGATTTCGATCTTCTTGCCCGGCAGTACTTCGATATCGGAGGAGAAATTGCCCCTGGAATAGTCGACCACGATCTCCAGCACGCGCTGGCTGAGCTTGATGTGCGAGTCGGCCAGCCCGTTTACGCCATGAACCATTTCGCCGAACGTCCCGGGAAAGCGGTCGGCATCGATGCGGTAGTCGATTTGCCCGGCCTCATGCTGGCGGGTCATCTCCCCCTCGGCGGCGACGAAGTGCTGCAGGCTTTCCTGCATGGTGCGCATCGAGTTCAGCAGCAGGCCCACTTCATCGCTGGTGTGAACGGTGATCGTCTGCCGCAGGTTGCCCTGGGCGATCCCGTTCGCTACTTGCGTCGCGTGCTGCAACGGCCGCACCACCAGGCGCTGCACCAGCAGCACCAGGGCTGGCAGGAGCACGATGAACAGCCCCACTCCCAGTACCGTGCCCTTGATCGCCGCCCCGCGCGATACCGCCGATACATCATTGAGCGCCGTGGTATAGCGGTTCAGGCAGGTGGCGCGAAACCGTTCCGCGTGGGTCCGGTACTTGTCCAGCCGCGTCGCCACCTCGCGCATCGCGCCCGCAGCGGGCGGTTTGTCGGCTATCAGTGTCGCCACCATGGCATCCGCAGATGCGAAATAGTCCTGGAACTCGGACTTCAGGGTGGAAGCCTCCGCTGAGGCGAGCGTGTCCGTGCGCTTGATCTGTTCCAGGTTGCCGGAGAGCTTTTGCGCCAATGCCCTCGCATCGTCCAACTGGCTCGACGTGCGGCCCTCGGCCGCGCTGGAGAGGTGATCGGTGACCTGGCTCAGCAGGTTGCTGTTGTCCGACGTGGCAACCAGGGTGGGGAACAGCACGTCGCGCACGTTTTCCAGCTGTGCCCCGTTCCGTGCCGACACCAGGTAGGTGTAACCCACGAAAAACACGAAACACAGGCTTCCTACGCTTGGCGCGAGCAAAACCTTCCAAAGCAGGGGCAGGCTGTTCAACGCCCCCGTAATGCGACGCATCATCATCGACATTTGCGACAACCCCCAACAACGCGCAGGTTCCCGGCTCGTAGAGCGGTGCGGGACAAACCCGTTAACCATTCCACCGATGTCCGGGGACCGTGATGGATGGCCCCGTCTGGCCGGGCCGGCCACCCTTCTAGTCCTACTTCTACCGGTCATAGCGGCCTGTCGCCGCTGGTAGTTAAGGCGCTTTGGCCGCCTTTTATCGGGCTGGGCGCGCACTCTGGCTGGTGGTCTGCGGCGATGAAATAGGTGTTTCCCACCCAGGCCCAGGGCGAATATCGGTGATGAGACAGGGGTCCGGTGAGGCGGGCGGCCAGATGTACCGGACGGGATTTTCTATCGGGGCTCCCCTGGCGTTCGCAGCGGGCTGTTGTGCAACGGCCGTGGCGGCGCCTGCGGAACCGGTGGTGGTTGCTGCGGGTGGGGCAGGGGGTAGTTCGGTCCGATCTGGCGCTGCGGCGGGGTGCCGGCGGCGGGCTGATCGTGGTGATGGCCGTGCTGGCGGTCGCGCTCGAAATCCTGCTGCAGAATGATCACCTGCGGCTGTGCTTCGACCAGCGGCTGCGGCGCCTCGGCCGAATCCGCCACCGGTGCCGGCGGCTGCGCCGCCTGCTGCCCGTAGGCGGGCAAGGGACCGGGATCCCAGCCGCGCTCGTTGGCGAATTGCGCATAGCGGTTGCAGGCCGCCGCCTGCAACGCGGGATACTCGCCGTACTGGTTGTTGGCGGCTGCGTCGTAGCAGTTCTTTTGCAAGGCGAAGAACGTGGACTGGTCGCGCTGCAAGGCTGCGCTGGCCTCGGCCGCGCTGGCAGCGGCATCGGCGTCGGGAGTGGGAGGGGGTTGAGGCACATCCGGTGGCGGGGCCTGCCGCGGCGGCGGCGCGGGCTGAGGTGCCGGAGTCACGGGCTGTTGCATGGCGGCCGCCGGGGCCGGCGGGTTTGAGGCCGGCGATGCTGCCGGCTTCGTCAGCCGTTGCAGTCCGTAGTAGCCGCCTGCGGCCAGGACCAGGCCGCTGACCGTGTAGGCAATGGTGTCGAACACCTTCTTCAGCGTCGGGTTCACCGGCGGCTCCGGGCGGCCTGTGGCCGCAGCGCCATGCGGATCGGCTTCATACGCCATCATGCGCGGCTGCGGCGGCGGCCGGCAAGCGGGAAGGAGCGCCGCGAAATGGTGGCCGCGGCGGAGGAGTGCGGAGGAGATCACCGGGGACGCCGCTGGCATCCCGACCCCTCCGCGGCGGCCGAGGTACAGACCGGTCGATCAGGGGAGGGTTCCCGCATCCCGAAAACTTTACCTGCCGGCTTCGACAGCCCCTCGGGGGTGTCTATACCGGCCAGCGCTGCAGCAGGTTTTCCAGCTCCGAACGGATGTCGTGCAGCTCTTTTTGCTTGCGCGTCGTTGAGCTTGCTGCCGCTGCCGCGGGTGCCGCGGCGCCGTTGCCGGCCAGGGGCGGTTGGCTGGGCCTGAGGCGCTCCGCCTTGGGCTGGTCCTTGAGCCGCTGCCGCGCACCGCCGATGGTGAAACCCTGCTCGTACAGCAGGCTGCGGATATGGCGCACCATCAGCACATCGTCGAGCTGGTAATAGCGGCGGTTGCCGCGGCGCTTGATCGGCCTCAACTGCGGGAACTCCTGCTCCCAGTAGCGCAGCACATGCGGCTTCACCGCGCACAGGTCACTGACCTCGCCGATGGCGAAGTAGCGCTTGCGCGGAATATCCGGCAGGGGTGCGAGCAGTTCAGCCGCTGCTTTCATCGACGCTCACTCGCAGCCGCAGCTTCTGGCCCGGACGAAAAGTTACCACGCGCCGCGCCGAAATCGGGATTTCCTCGCCGGTCTTGGGATTGCGGCCGGGCCGGCGGTTCTTGTCGCGCAGCTCGAAATTGCCGAAGCCGGACAGCTTGACCGGTTCGCCGCTTTCCAGCCGTCCACGGATCTCTTCAAAGAACAGATCCACGAACTCTTTGGCTTCGCGTTTGTTGAGCCCCAGTTCATCGAACAGGGCTTCCGCCAGTTCTGCTTTGGTAAGCGCCACGCTCTCGACCTCAACTATCCTCGGACAGAGGCCCCCAGTTGGGCGGACACGCTTGCGGAGATTCCCCTGACCGCAGCGTCTATTTCCTCAACATTAAGGGTGCGTGAATAGTCTTGAAAAATCAAGCCTAAGGCCATGCTTTTAAAGCCTTCGGGCAGGTCGGAACCGTGATATATGTCAAATACGTGTACCGAACGCAGCAGCGGCCCGCCCGCGCTGCGGGCCGCCGCAAGCAGCTGTTCCGCGGTGATTTCCTCCTTCAGGACGAAGGCGCGATCGCGCCGCGACGAGGGGAATTCCGACACCGGATTAGGGTGGGGCAGCTGTGCCGTGGCCACCGCTTCGGCGTCCAGTTCGAACAGCAGCAGCGCGTCGCCGATGTCCAGCGTCTGCGCCAGGCGTGGGTGCAGCGCGCCGAGCCAGCCCACGGGCTGGCTGTCGCGTAGGATGCGGGCGCATCGGCCCGGGTGCAGTGCGGCGTGCTCGCCGCGCTCGAAGCCGAAGCGCCCGGCGGAACTGCCGAACAGGGCCAGCAGGTCGGCCTTGACGTCATAGAAATCGACCGGTCGTTCCGGCTTGCTGCCCCACTGCTCGGCCAGGGCGCTGCCGGCCACCAGGCCGGCCAGTTTCTGCGTCTCGCGCGTGCCGGCGCCGTCGGGGAAGTAGCTGGCGCCGCATTCGAACAGGCGCGCGCGCTTCTGCTGGCGCTGGCGGTTGTATAGCCAGGTGGGCAGCAGGCCGCTCCACAGCGTGGTGCGCATCACCGCCATGGTTTCGGCAATGGGATTGTCCAGCGCCACCGCCGCCACATCGGGGTTGATCTGCTGCTGCAGCTTGGGATCGACAAAGCTGTAAGTCACCACTTCCTGGTAGCCGCGAGCCGCCAGCGCGTCCTTCAGCGCGTCGAGCGGGCGCACGGTTTCCGGTAGTGCGAACGGCGCCAGCGAGGCGGCATAGGCCCGCGCCGGGATGCGCTCGTAACCGTACAGGCGGCCGACTTCCTCCACCAGATCGGCCTCGATGCGCAGGTCGTAGCGCCAGGTTGGCACGCGCGCACGCCAGGCGCCCGCGTCTTCGGCCTGTGTTTCGATGCCGAGTCGCCCGAGCAGCCCCGGCACGTCGCGCGCCGGCACCGGACAGCCGAGCAGGCGCTCGATGCGGGCATGGCGCAGGCGCATGGTCGCGGCGAATTGCGGCGCGCGGCCCACTTCGACGATGGGGCCGGCTTCGCCGCCGCAGATCTGCTGCACCAGTTGCGTCGCCCGCTCCAGCGCGCGGCGCTGCAGGGCCGGGTCGACGCCTCGCTCGAAGCGGTAGCGCGAATCCGACAGCAGCTTGTGGCGACGGCCGCTGGCGGCTACGCCGACCGGGTCGAAGCACGCGGCTTCCAGGAAGATCTGGGTGGTGCCTTCGCTGACGCCGGAGGCGGTGCCACCCATGACGCCGGCGAGCACCAGCGGGCCGTTGTCGTCGGCGATCATCAGGTCGGCCGGCACCAGCTCGATGGTCTGCTCGTTGAGCAGCGCCAGCTTTTCGCCGGCGCGGGCGCGGCGCACGCGCACCGGGCCGGCCAGCCGGGCGCAGTCGAAGCCGTGCATCGGCTGCCCCAGTTCGAGCAGCACGTAGTTGGTGATATCCACCACCGGATGAATGGCGCGGATGCCCGAGCGGCGCAGTCGTTCGCGCATCCAGTCCGGGGTGCGCGCCTTGGGGTTGAGGCGGGTGACGACGCGCCCGACGTAGTGCGGGCAGCCGACCGGGTCCTCGACGATGACGTCCTTGCTCGGCAGCGCGCTGACTACCGCCGGGCGGATGGTCGGCGCCTTGGCCGGCAGGCCGTACAGCGCCGCCACTTCACGCGCCAGGCCGGCGATGCTCAGGCAGTCGCCGCGGTTAGGCGTCAGCTCCAGCGTCAGCAGCCGGTCGTCCAGCGCCAGGTGTTTTTCCAGCGGCGTGCCGGGGCGGGCGTCGTGGTCGAATTCGAGCAGGCCTTCGGACTTCTCGGCCAGGCCAAGTTCCGAGGCCGAGCACAGCATGCCGGCGGATTCGACGCCGCGCAGCACCGCCGCGCCGATCTCCTTGCCGCCGGGCAGGCACGCGCCGGGCAGGGCGGCCGGCACCAGGATGCCGGGGCGCGCATTGGCGGCGCCGCAGACGATCCTGAGCGGCTCGCCGCTGCCGGCGTCGACCTCGCAGACGCGCAGGCGGTCGGCCTGCGGGTGAGGCTCGGCCCTGATGATGCGGGCCACCACCACGCCGCGCGGCGGGTCGATGGTCAGCGGCTCGGCCTCGCACTCGAGGCCGGCGAGGTTGAGCTTTTCGGCGAGGGCGGTGGCGCTGACCGGCGGGTTGACCCACTCGCGCAGCCAGCTTTCGGAGATTTTCATGGCTTGGTCGTTGAACTCGGCTTAGCGGAACTGCTCGAGGAAGCGCAGGTCGTTGTTGAAGAACAGGCGCAGGTCATCGACGCCGTAGCGCAGCATCGCCAGGCGCTCCACACCCATGCCGAAGGCATAGCCGGTATAGCGCTCGGGATCGATGCCCACGGCGCTGAGCACATTGGGATGCACCACGCCGCAACCGAGCAGTTCCAGCCAGCGCTCGCCCCAGCGCATGTGCACGTCGGCGCCGGGCTCGACGAAGGGGAAATAGGAGGGGCGGAACAGCACTTCCGCGTCGCGCTCGAAGAACAGCGACAGGAAGCGCAGCAGATCGTGCTTGAGGTCGGCCAGACCGACGTTCTCCGCCACGTACAGACCCTCCACCTGGTGGAACATGGGGCTGTGGGTGCGATCGAAGTCGACGCGGTAGACGCGGCCGGGGCAGATGATGCGGATCGGCGGCTTGCGCTGCTTCATGGTGCGGATCTGCACCGGGCTGGTGTGGGTGCGCAGCAGACGCGCACCGTTCAGCGCATAGAACGTGTCCTGCATGGCCCGCGCGGGGTGCGACTCGGGGATGTTGAGGGCCTGGAAGTTGTGCCAGTCGTCCTCGATCTCCGGGCCTTGCACGCTCTCGAAGCCCATCGAGTTGAAGATGCGCTCGATGCGGCGGATGGTGCGTGTCACCGGATGCAGCGCGCCGACTTCCTCGCCGCGGCCGGGCAGGGTGACGTCGATGGTTTCCGAAGCCAGCCTGCGCGCCAGCTCGGCTTCGCCCAGTGCCTCGGCCTTGCGCTCCAGCGCAGCGCCCAGGGTTTCCTTGACGCGGTTGACCTGCTCGCCGAAGGCTTTGCGCTGCTCCGGCGCCATGCCGCCGAGCTGCTTTAACAGTTCGGTGACGCGGCCCTTCTTGCCCAGCAGGTCCACCCGCAGCTGCTCCAGCGTGCGCGCGTCGGCCGCGGTTTCGATTTCGGCGGCGGCGCTGCGGCTCAGTTCTTCAAGATCGGTAGCCATGTATTGCCTGGTTGAACGGTCTGGCATGGAACGGGCGGACCGGCGTGCGAGGTCCCTCGTCCCGCCACAAATAAAAAGGGGAGTGGCGCTAGCGCCGCTCCCCTTGGTCGAGCGTACCGCGGTTCTGGACGCGGATCAGGCGGCGAGCTGGGCCTTGGCCTGGGCCACCAGCTGCGCGAACGCGGGCTTGTCATGAATCGCGATGTCGGACAGCACCTTGCGATCCAGCTCGACGCCGGCAGCGGCCAGCCCGTGCATAAATCGGCTGTAGGACAGGCCGTGCTCGTTGGCGCCGGCGTTGATACGCTGGATCCACAGCGCGCGGAACTCGCGCTTCTTCACCCGGCGGTCGCGGAACGCATACTGGCCGGACTTGATGACCTGCTGCTTGGCGGCGCGGAAGACGCGTGAGCGGCCGCCGTAGTAGCCCTTGGCTTTCTTTAGCAACTTCTTGTGGCGGGCGCGTGCTGTAACGCCTCTCTTGACTCGTGCCATTTCTCAAATACCTCTTGGGTTGTTATGTTCGCTTGAGCGAATCTTTTGGGTGGAAAAGCTGTAGTGCGCCCGAAATGCTCAGGCGTACGGCAGCAGCTGACGCACTTCCGCGTTGTCCGAACCATGCACCATCTGCGGACCGCGCAGATCGCGGATGCGCTTGGCGGACTTCTTGGTCAGGATGTGGCGCTTGTGCGAGCTGCTGCGCTTGAACCCGCCCTTGCCGGTGCGGGCGAAGCGCTTGGCGGCGCCCCGGTTGGTCTTCATCTTCGGCATCGTTGTAACTCCAGTAAAACCTTCTGTGCTGCGTATATCGTCAGTGCTTACGCGGCGACATCACCATGATCGCCTGACGCCCTTCCATCTTCGGCGACTGTTCGACCAGGGCCACCTGCTCCAGATCGGCCTTGATGCGGTCGATGAGCTGGAAACCCAGCTCCTGATGCGCCATCTCGCGGCCCTTGTAGCGCAGCGTGATCTTGACCTTGTCGCCTTCTTCCAGGAAGCGCATCAGCGCGCGCAACTTGGTCTGGTAGTCGGCTTCTTCCGTTGTCGGGCGGAACTTCACTTCCTTGACCTGGATCTGCTTCTGCTTCTTGCGCGCCGCCTGCTGGGACTTGTCCTTCTGGTAGATGTACTTACCGTAGTCCATGATCTTGCAGACCGGCGGGTCCGCATTCGGCGACACTTCAACCAGGTCCAGACCTTCGCTTTCCGCCTTGGCGATGGCATCGCGCGTCAGCATCACGCCAACCTGCGAACCATCTGACCCGATCACGCGTACACGGGGTACGTTGATCTCTTCATTACGGCGATCCTGACGTTCTGCGCTGATACGCAAGCCCTCCGGCGGACAAAAGAAATGCCGGCGCCTTGATCAAGTCGCCGACAGAAAAGACGCGCATTATAGCGGCCCTTTCATGCACCGCACAAGCCGGGACAGCCCTGCCATTACAGGGACTTGCGCACGATTTCCAGGGCCTCCGCCAGGGCTGCCGGGCGGCTGAAGCGGTAGCCTTGTCCCAGATCCGTGCCCAGCCCCATCAGAGTGTTGATTTGTTCTTCTGTTTCAAGGCCTTCCACGATCACGTCCATGTCCAGCTGGTGCGCCAGGCCGACCACCGCGGCGACGATCTTGGCGCCCGCGGCGTTGCTGTCCAGCTGCAGGACGAAGGAGCGGTCCAGTTTGAGGGTATCGACCGGCAGGCGGTGCAGGTAGGACAGGGAGCTGTAGCCGGTGCCGAAATCGTCGAGCGAGATGCGCAGTCCCCGCGCGCGGCAGTCATGCAGCAGGAGCAGGCCCAGGTCCAGGTTCTGCAGCAGCACCGATTCGGTGATTTCCAGTTTGACCTGGGCCGGCGCAACGCGATGCCGCAGCAGCGCATCGTCGATGGAGGTGAGCAATGCGGGGTCGTCGAACTGTCGCCCCGACAGGTTGATGCTCATGAACAGCGGCAGGTCCGGCCGCTCCGCTGTGAACTGTGCCAGCGCGCCGCAGGCGCGGTCGACGATCCAGCGGCCGATCGGCTGGATCAGCCCGGAGTCCTCCGCCAGCGGGATGAACTCCACCGGCGGCACCATGCCGCGCTGGGGATGCTGCCAGCGCAGCAAGGCCTCGAAGCCGGCCAGGCGCCGGTCGGCCAGGCGCACGATCGGCTGGAAGTACAGCTGCAGCTGCTCGCGTTCCAGCGCCATCATCAGGTCCTGCTCGGCATGGACGCGGCCCAGGGCCAGTTCACGGTCCTGGTTGTCCTGCAGCGCCGGGCTGACCGAGGCGGCCTTGCCGTTGAGCAACTCGCGGCAGCGGTTGCTGAGAGTGCGCAGCAGGTGGCGCAGCATCGGGCTGGCGCTTTGCAGGCGCTCGCCCAGGTAGTCGTGGGTGACGCGGGTGAGCAGGGTCGATTCGGCCGCCCTGGCTCCGGCCGAGCGGGTGCGCTCGCCGAACAGCGCCATCTCGCCGAAGATTTCCTGCGGGCCGAGACGCGCCACCACGCCGCCGCCAAGGTGCGGATCGTGGCAGATTTCGATGGTACCGGACTCGACGATATAGGCGCAGTCGCCGCGGTCACCCTTCTCGAACAGCACTTCGCCGGCCGACAACTGCTGCTGGAACCTGTCCATCACGCTCCTCTTGGCCTGCTGCGCGCGGTGTCGATCCGCCGCCGGCGCACCGCGTTGCGGAACCGACTCAGGCTGATTCTTTTACAGGAGCTGCGCCAGTTCAATCGAAAAGGTGATTTTTCCGACGGCAGGTGCTCATTTCAGTATGAATTCGACCCGCGTCGACGGTCCCTTGTCGCTGATGCCGCTCGCGTCCATTTTCGGCGCAACCGTGTAGATGCGCGAAGCGTCGATCTTGCCGGTGGTAGCGAACCATTGTTGCACCACATTGGCGCGATGCTGCGCCAGGGCGGTGAGATCGGCGTCGCCGACGCTGGTGCTGTCGAGCAGCAGCTGTTTCATCTGGTCCGCGGGAATCGACTTGGCGATGCCGATGAAATTGCGCGGCTTCTTGATATCGGCGGCGCTGTAGGCACGCTCCAGGTACTTGCCGTACTCGGCCGGCTCCAGCTTGACGCTGTCGATATCCACGCTTTCGCCTTTGCCGACCAGGTCCTTGATCTTCTGGCGCTTGACCTGGCGGTCCACGGCGGCCTGTTTCAGCCCCGGCGTGTCCAGTGCCGGATCGACGCGGCCGGCCAGGTCGAGCTTGACCGCCGGCCGGTCGGACAGGGCCTTGCTCAGCGTTTCCAGCTTCTTCGCCTCGGTGTCGGACAGTACGGCCGAGCCGGGGGTGAAGGCGACATAGCCCAGTTCCTCGGAGCCGCCGAAAGCGCTGGCCAGCAGGCTGAAGGGCGAGGTCACCGCCTTCTCGATCAGGTTGACGAAGGCGTGCCAGATCAGGCTGCCGACGCTGAACTGCGGATCGTCGAGCGAGCCGGAGACGGGCACGTTGACGTCGATCTGGCCGCGCGAGTCCTTCAGCAGCGAGATCGCCAGGCGCACCGGCAGATTGGTTGCGGTGGGGCTGTCGACGTGATCGCCGAAGGTGAACTGGTCGATGAAAATGTGATTGTTGGCGTTGAGCCGGTTCTGGTCGAGTTGGTAGTGCAGGTCGACATTGAGCTTGCCCTTGACGATCGGATAGCCGGCGTACTTGAGCGAGTAGCTGGTGAAGTTGGTCAGGTCGACGTCGCGTGTGGTGGCGGTCATGTCCAGGAACGGCGGCTTGATCAGCGGATTGACGGTGCCGTTGATCGACACCGGGCCGTTCTCGTTGAGCGTGGCCTGCACCGCGACCCGCGCCGGCTCGGTGGAGGCGGTGCCGAAGGCGCCGACATCGCCTTCGATATTGATCAGGTGGGCGCTGAAGTTCGGTTTGATGAAGTTGTCGGTGTAATCGATCTTGCCCCGGTGCAGCAGGATGCGGCCGAAGCCGAGCCGGAGCGGCGGCGCGGCCTCGGCGCCCGCTGCCGGCGCGGCAGGTGCCGGCGCCTGGGCCGGCGCCGCGGGTACTGGCGCTGGTGCTGGCACGGCTGCGCCGGGAGCCGTGACGTTGGCCCGGGTCAGGGATTTGCCCTGGTCATTGTCCTTGGCCATGAAATCACTGAGATTGAGCTGGCCGTTGCTGTTGAGCAGGATCCTCGAATAGAAGTCGTCCAGCGTGATCTTGCCCACCTGCAGATCGGTGCCGCGCTCGTCGTAGGCCGCCTTGATCTGGGCCACGTCCAGGTTGCGCCAGCCGGCGAACAGATCGGAGGTGGCCTTGTCCAGCATGCGCACATTGGCCAGGCCGACATCGCCCTTGTAGTACGCCTTGTAGCGCCCCTTGTCGCCGGCCAGCTTGACGTCGCCCTTGACGTTCAGCAGCGCGCTGGCGATGGAGGCGTTGAGCTTGGAGGCGACATACGGCTCCAGCGCGGCCACGTCCATCTGCCGGCCATCCAGTTGCAGCGTCACCTTGAGCGGCGACAGCGTGGCCGTGCCGCCGAGCTTCAGCGTGCCTTTGCGTTTGAATCCGGTGCTGGCGTCGAACTGCAGCGGCCTGGCGAAGTCGCTGCTGAGGTGTTGCACCCTGATCTGCAGCGGGCTCAGTCCGAGCGATACCGGTTGCGACTGGCTGCGGTCGGTGAAGGCGATGGTGGACTTGCTCAGCTCGATGTTGTCGACGCTGTATTTCCACGGCTGCTCCGGCGCGGCGGCCCTGGCCTTGCGCTGGGGTTTCGCCGCCGCCTGGCCGCCGCCGCTTTTGACCACCTGCTGCAGGTTGATGCCGCCGTCGGCGGCGCGCTCGCCATTGACGGTCAGGCCCACGATGTCGACCGAAGACAGTTCGGCATTGCGCGCGGCCAGGTCGAGCTGCCGCAGATTGACGCCCGCATGCTCCAGCGTCAGCAAAGGGCCGCCCTTGCCCGGCGCGTCGAGGCGCAGCCCGTCCAGGTGCACTTCGCTGGGAGCGAGTTGCAGGCCGAACCGCGGACCCGACCAGTCGGCTTTCGCCGCCAGCTTGGCGCCCGCGGTGCCCTGGCTCAAGCGCGCCGTCAGGGCCGTGGCCAGATAGGGCTGGAACGCCGCCAGTGCCAGCTGCTCCAGGCTGGCTTCGGCGTCGAGCTTGCCTTCGGCCAGGACCAGGCTGCCGCTGCTCGACAGGCTGCCGCCCTGGTCGAAACTGGTCTGCACCGAGTAGTGCCCCGGCTGGTGTGCCACGGTGGAGATATTGGCCAGCGTCACCGCCAGCTTGCTCATACCGAGGCTGGCGCCGCTCTGCTGGTCCTGCAGCCGGATGGCGCCGTCATTCAGCGCCAGCTGCTGCAGCCCGAAATCGAACGGTGCCGTCTCCTTAGCCGTGGCCGGGGCCGGGGCCGGTGCGGTGGACGCGGCCGCGGCCGGCTTGGCTGCCGCGGGGGGCGGCGCCAGCTTGCTCAGATTGAGCGCGCCCTGCTTGTCGCGTGACAGGCTCAACAGCGGATGGTCGATGCGCACGTCCGCCAGGTGGACCACGCCGAGCAAGGGCTCCACCGAGGCGGCGGCGAGGTGCAGGGCGTCGACGCTGAACAGCGGTTGCGACGAGGTGTCCGTCAGTGCCAGGTCTTTCAGGTCCAGCGTGCCGCTGAGCTGCACCGAGGCGTGCTCGCCGCTCATCGCGAACAGGATGTCGAGGTCGGTGGACAGTTTGCCGCTGGGCAGTTGCAGCGGCAGCTTGGTCGGCGCATAGGACATCAGCGGCGGCAGCTCGAGGCGGTCCAGCTTGACCGTGACATCGGAGTTGAAGGAGCCGTTGAACGGCTTGGTCTTGCCCTGGATCAGCAGCGGGCTGCCGTCGATGCGCGCCTGCAGCATCGGCTGCGAGAACACGTCGACCTTGGACGGCAGGTTGGCGATAAACGGAATGCTCAGCTCGATCTTGTCGATGACATGGTGCTGGCCCAGCAGGCGGTCGTCGAAATCAATCAAGCCGTCGTCCATGTGGATGTTCGACACCGAGAACAGCATCGGCTTGCTGTCCTTTTTCGGCGCCGTCGGCGAGGGCTTGGAGAACTGCTCGACCAGATCGGAGAAGTTGAAGGTCTGCGCATCGCTGCGGACGATGTGCACCGAGAGCCTGGCCAGGAATACTTCGCGGATCACCGGCTTCAGGCGCAACAGCGAACTCCAGGAAGTCCGCACCAGGATTTCGCCCAGATCCACGAACTGGCCCTGGCCGCCGCGCTCGCCGATGTGCAGCTGATCCACTTCGGCGGTCAGGGTATAGGGATTGAACGAAATCCTGCCGATGCTCACCGGGCGCGCCAGCAGCACGCTCAGCTGCTGCTCGGCCTTGTGGTGCACCAGCGGCGGCACCGCGAAGAAGCCGAACAGGCCGAACAGCGCCACGAAGATGGCAATGCCCAGCCCCCACCGGCGGGTGCGCCGCGCCTGTGCGAATTCGCGCACTTTGAGCCGGGCCGGGGCGGGGAAGAGCTGGTTGAGAAGTGACATTCGGGGTCTGCTTCCTGGCTCGTTGTCGTCGCGCGTCTTCGCCGGCACAGCGGGGCGCCGATGGGCCTCGCTTGCTGCCCGGGATTGTATCCCGGCGAGACGAAAAGTGGCGCGCCGCGGCCGGGGTATCATGGCGGCCTCGACCGACAGGCAAGTGAGGCGGCGATGCGCAGCCCGAGGATGCGGCGACCGATGCGGCGGTCCGGCCCGGATCTGTCCGGGAGCCGGCGATGAAACCGGCGCCACGCCCTGAGGCGCCGCCGCACCCGATCCAGCAGGTGCTGCTGCGCCTGCACCGGCAATTGCTCGACGACCGCCGCGGCAAGCTGGCCAGCTACATCCCTGAACTGGCGCGGGTCGACGCCGAGCCGTTCGGCATCGCATTGGTCACCATCGACGGCATGGTCTACCAGGCCGGCGACTGCGAGCGGCACTTCACCATCCAGTCGATCTCCAAGCCCTTCACCTACGGTTACGCGCTGCAGGCCCGCGGCGTGGCGGCGGTGCTGGCCAAGGTCGGGGTGGAGCCGACCGGCGATGCCTTCAATTCGATCAGCCTGGAACCCGAAACCGGACGTCCGCGCAATCCGATGGTCAACGCCGGCGCCATCGCCACCTGCGGGCTGATCCCCGGCACCGATCCGCTGCAGCGCTTCGAGCGGGTGCTGGCGCACCTCGGCGGCTTCTGCGGACGCCGCCTGCAGCTGAACGAACCGGTGTACCTTTCGGAGAAGGCCACCGGGCACCGCAACCGCGCCATCGCGCACCTGCTGCGCAACTTCAACATTCTCGAGGACGATCCCGAGGATCCGCTCGATCTGTACTTCCGCCTGTGCTCGGTTTCGGTCACCTGCCGCGATCTGGCCATGATGGCGGCGACGCTGGCCCACAACGGCCTCAATCCGCTCGACTCGGTGCAGGTGCTGGATTCGCAGAACGTGCGGCGGGTGCTGAGCGTGATGGCGTCCTGCGGCATGTACGACGCCTCCGGCGCCTGGCTCTACGATGTCGGCATGCCGGCCAAGAGCGGCGTCGGCGGCGGGGTCATGGCGGTGCTGCCGGGGCAGTTCGGCCTGGCGGTGTTCTCGCCGCGCCTGGACGAGCGCGGCAACAGCGTGCGCGGGCTGGGCGTGATCAAGGCCTTTTCCGAGGAGTTCCAGTTGCACCTGTTCCACGGCGAGCGCGGCTTGCCCGGAGCGATCCGCGCTGCTTACAGCGGCGCCGTGCTGGGGTCGCGCACCGAGCGCAGTGAGAGCGAGACGCGCGTGCTCGAGGCGCATGGCGACGAGGTGCGGGTGTTCGAACTGAAAGGGCGCCTCAGCTTCGGCAGCATCGAGCTGCTGATCCGCGAGATCAGCCGCCTGCCCTGCGCCGGCGTCGCCGTCACCGTGCTCGACCTGCAGCGGGTCACAGCCATCGACGATGCCGCCACCGCGCTGCTGGCCGAGGCCTGCGGCGGCTGGAGCGGCGAGCAGCGGCAGATGCTGTTCACCGGCGCTGAGCGGGTCGATGACTTCCACCGCCGGCTGTCACGCCTGCTGGATGGCGGCGTACCGGCGCCATATCTGGAGCAGATGTTCCGCTTCGCCGATACCGACAGCGCGCTGCAATGGAGCGAGGCGGCGATTCTCCAAGCCAATGGTCTGCGCCGCGATCCGCTGGCCGAGGTGCCCTTGTCCGGGCAGGAACTGCTGCGGCACTTCAACCCGCAGGAACTGGCGGCGATCGAGAGCCTGGTGGAGCTGGTGCACTTCGCCCGCGGCACGCTGATCCTCAGCGCTGAGGGCGGCGCCGGCGCGCGCGGTGACGGCAGCCTGTTCTTCCTCTACTCCGGCACCGTCAGCATCAGCCTGCCGGGCGAAACCGGCGGCGACAGCGAAGGGCCGCGCATGCGGCTCAGCGCCCTGTGGCCCGGCAGCGCTTTCGGCGAGATCGCCGTGCTCGACCACGACACCCGCTCGGCCGACGTCATCGCCGATACCGAGGTGCGCTGTTTCAGCTTCAGGCTGTCCAGCCTGCGCCGGCTGCCGGCGCCGCTGGCGGCGGCGATCCAGTTGAAGCTGACGCAAGGCCTGGCCAAGCTGCTGGCGCGCCGGTTGCGCCGCGTCAACCGCGAGTTCCAGGCCTTGAGTTGAACGGCGGCCGGGCCGCCTTGACTCTGGAGTTCTATCCAGGGTGCAGACTGCGCCCCGTCATCCCCGGATAGGTGCAGCATGAGCACGCCCGTCAAGTACCGTCCCCAGTCCGCAACGCCGGCCTGCTGCCAGGGCGGGGCGCATACGCACCCGCCGGCGGGCGGCGCCAGGGATCCGGTCTGCGGCATGACGGTGGACCCGGCCCGGGCGCTGTCGCTGGAACACGCCGGCACCGTCCGCTATTTCTGCAGCACTGCCTGCCGCGAGCGCTTTGCGGCTGATCCGGACCGGTATCTGGCGCCGTCGCCCGCCGCCGCCGCCACCGCGCACGACAGCCGCATCTACACCTGTCCGATGCACCCCGAGGTGCGGCATGTCGGTCCCGGCAGCTGCCCCAAGTGCGGCATGGCCCTGGAGCCGGAAGCGCCGGCACTGGAGGAGGGGCCGGATCCCGAGCTGCTCGCCATGCGCCGGAGACTGTATGGCTCGGCGGCGCTGACTGCGCCGTTATTGCTGGCGGCGATGAGCGAGATGCTGCCCGGCGGCGGCCTGTCGGCCTGGTTGGGCATGCAGACTCTGGCCTGGGGCGAGGCGCTGCTGGCGACGCCGGTGGTGTGGTGGCTCGGCGGTTTCGTCTTCGCGCGCGCCTGGCAATCGTTGCGCCTGCGCAGTCCCAATATGTGGACCCTGATCGCGCTGGGCAGCGGCGCGGCCTGGGGCTACAGCGCCTTGGCGTTGCTGGTGCCGGCGGCGCTGCCGGCCGCCTTCGCCGGCCCGCGCGGCATGCCGCCGCTGTATTTCGAGGCGGCGGCCGTGATCACCACGCTGGTCATTCTGGGGCAGGTGCTGGAAGGCGCGGCGCGCACGCGCACCTCGGCGGCGATCCGCGCGCTGCTGCGCCTGACGCCGAAAGTCGCGCATCGGCTGCGCGACGGCACTGAAAGTGATGTGCCGCTGGAGCAGGTTGCCGCCGGCGAAGTGCTGCGCGTGCGGCCGGGCGAGCATGTGCCGGTGGACGGCATCGTGCTGGAAGGCGACAGCCATGTCGACGAGGCCATGCTCAGCGGCGAGCCGGCGCCGCAGCACAAGACGGCCGGCGCCAAGCTGAGCGCGGGGACCGTCAACGGTCATGGCCTGCTGACGCTGCGCGCCGAGCGGGTGGGCGACAGCACCGTGCTGGCGCAGATCGTCCAGCTGGTGGTGCAGGCCGGCCGCTCGCGCGCGCCGGCGCAGCGCCTGGCTGACCGGGTGGCGGCCTGGTTCGTGCCGGCGGTGGTGGCCATCGCCCTGCTCGCCGCGCTGCTGTGGTCGATCTACGGGCCGCCGCCGGCCGGGGCGCATGCGCTGCTGGCGGCGGTGTCGGTGCTGATCATCGCCTGTCCGTGCGCGCTGGGGCTGGCCACACCCATCTCGGTGATGGTCGGCGTCGGCCGTGGCGCGCAGGCCGGCGTGCTGGTGCGCGACGCGGCGGCGCTGGAGCGGTTGCAGAAGGTCGATACGCTGGTGATCGACAAGACCGGCACGCTGACGCTGGGCCGGCCGGTGCTGCAATCGGTGTCGACGCTGGCCGGCTACAGCGAGGACGAGGTGCTGCGGCTGGCGGCGGCGGTGGAATCGGCCAGCGAACATCCACTGGCGCGTGCCATTGTCGAGGCCGCGCGGCAACGTGCCTTGCAGCCGGACGCGGTGACGCAGTTCGGCTCCGACCCCGGGCTGGGCGCCTGGGGGCTGGCTGGTCCGCGCCGGGTGGCGGTCGGCAATGCCGCACTGCTGCGCCGCGAGCGGGTCGATCCGGCGCCGCTGCAGGCACACGTCGAAGCCTTGCAGGCGGCGGCGCAGACAGTGGTGCTGGTGGCGGTGGACGGGCAGCCGGTCGGCGCGCTCGGGCTGGCCGACGCGGTCAAGCCCGATGCCGCACCGGCGCTGGCGCAACTGCGCGCCCTGGGACTGCGCGTGGTGATGGCCAGCGGCGACGGCAGCGGCGCGGCCACCGCGGTGGGGCGGGCGCTGGGACTGGACGATGTGCGTGCCGGGCTGCTGCCGCAGGACAAGGCGGCGCTGGTCCGTGAACTGCAGGCGCAGGGCCGCGTGGTGGCCATGGCCGGCGACGGCATCAACGATGCGCCGGCGCTGGCCGGAGCCGACGTCGGCATTGCCATGGGCGGCGGCACCGATGTGGCGATCCAGGCGGCGGCGGTGACGCTGCTCAAAGGCGAGCTGGCCGGCATCGCCCGCGCCATCCGGCTGTCGCGCGCCAGCGTGCGCAACATGCGCCAGAACCTGTTCTTCGCCTTCGCCTACAACGTGGTCGGCGTGCCGGTTGCCGCGGGTCTGCTGTATCCCTGGTTCGGCGTGCTGCTGACGCCGATGCTGGCCAGCCTGGCGATGAGCCTGTCGTCGGTCTCGGTGATCGGCAACGCGCTGCGCCTGCGCCGCGCGCGGCTGTAGCGCGGTTCGGGGTCGGTCGGGCCTTGCTTAGGCGATGCGCTTGAGGCCGAGGCGGATGCCCTGGCTCAGCACCAGCCTGACCACCGGTCCGACCAGGGGCAGGGGCGAGTCGAACTGGATGGTCCAGGCCACGCGCGCACCGCGGTTGGAGCCGGAGAATTCGAGCTTGCCGCGATGGTTGCGGATCGGCCCGCCGCCCTTGCTGATGCGGTAGTCGATGGAGCGGTTAGGGCTGAGCGCGGTGACCGTCTCCTCCACCGCCAGCGGGCCCAGGCCGATGCGCCGCACCGAGCCGACGCCGTTGACCTCGCCATCGCCGTCGCGCACGCGGCGCACCGGTATTCCGAATACCTTGCCGAGCTGGTTGTGATCGGACAGAACTGCGAACACTTCCGTCAGGGGTTTGCTGAAATCCTGCACGATCTGGACAATCTGCTGCGCCATGTATGGTCCCGTGGTGGTTGGAGTTGCGGTGGGCGATGCGGTGTGGCTAGGGTCGGTTGAATCCGCTCCGGATGCAATTGCTCTTGCGCCAGCCATCCCCGGCAGTACTGCCTGGTGTCCCGTCCAGACGCAAACTGCCGGCGCAACTGCTGCGGTCGGGAAGGGCCTGCTCTGTCTCTGTTGCGCGCCGTGGCGCACTTTATACTGTCCGCCGCGAGAAGAGCGGCAAGTCCTCCCACGGAGCCGGGGTAGCAATGAACCAGACCAATCAGCCAACCGTTCCTGGCAGGGCGCCGCGGCGGATGGTGGCCGTCCGCTGTATGGTGGTGGGCGGCCTGGCTTTGCTCGCCGGCGTGGCGCCCGCGCAGCCGCGCCTGTCCGATCCCGGCATGGCAGTGCCGGACACCCTGGCGCAGCGCGTGCTGGCCTGCACCGGTTGCCATGGCGACGAGGGGCGCGCCGCGTCGGACGGCTTCTACCCGCGCATCGCCGGCAAGCCGGCAGGCTATCTCTACAACCAGCTGCTTAATTTCCGCCAAGGCCGGCGGCGCTTCCCGTCGATGAGCGCGATGATCGACTACCAGTCCGACGACTACCTGAAGGAAATGGCGGCGTATTTTTCGGCGCAGCATCCGCCGTTCGCCGCGCCGCCGCCGCCCGATGCGCCCAAGGAGACGCTGGATCTGGGCGAAACCCTGGTGAAGTCAGGGGACCAGGCCGGCAAGGTTCCGGCCTGCACCGATTGCCATGGCCAGGGGCTGGCAGGGGTGAATCCGGCGATTCCGGGGCTGCTCGGCCTGCCGCGCGACTACATCATCGCCCAGCTCGGGTCGTGGAGGAGCGGCGCGCGCCGCGCCGCGGCGCCCGACTGCATGGCGCAGATCGCGCAGCGGCTGAGCATGGAGCAGATCGGCGCCGTCGCCGCCTGGCTTGGCGCGCAGGCCGCCGACAGCCAGGCGCGGCCCGCAGATCACGCAGCTGCGCCTCTGCCGCTGTCCTGCGGTGGCGTGCCCGCGTCCGACGCCACTCCATAAAGGAAGCCGATGAAGACCAAACTGGTGGCGATCGGCCTGGCCTTGCTGGCGGCACTTGGTCTGGCCCTGCTGCAGCGTCAGCAGGAGCCGTTCGAGGAGGTGGTGCTGCCGCCGACCGGGACGCCGCAGGAGCAGGTGGCGCGCGGCGAGTATCTGGCCCAGGCGGGCGACTGCGTGGTGTGCCACAGCGTGCGCGGCGGCGCGCCCTTCTCCGGCGGCAAGGCGGTACCCACGCCATTCGGCGTGATCTATGGGCCGAATATCACGCCGGATGCGGACACCGGCATCGGTAGTTGGAGCGCCGACGATTTCTGGCATGCCCTGCACCTGGGCAGATCCAGGGACGGCCACCTGCTGTATCCGGCGTTCCCGTATCCCGACTACACACGCATCAGCCGCGCCGATTCCGATGCGCTGTTCGCCTATCTGCGGACAATCCCGCCGGTGCGCGAATCCAGCCGCGAGCCGCGGCTGCAGTTTCCCTATAACCAGCGTCCGCTGCTGGCGCTGTGGCGCGCGCTGTACTTCAAACCCGGGGTCTATCGCAGCGACGCACAGCAGTCCGACGAATGGAACCGCGGCGCCTACCTGGTGCAGGGTGCCGGCCACTGCGCCGCCTGCCATAGTCCGCGCAACAGCCTTGGCGCCACGGTGGATGGCGACACCCTGGCCGGCGGTGTCATTCCGGTACTGAGCTGGTACGCGCCGCCGCTCAATTCCGACATCCGCAACGGCGTCGGCGGATGGGATCTGCCGCAGTTGACCGGCCTGCTGCGCACCGGCGTCTGCGCCCGCGGCGTCGCCTCCGGGCCGATGGCGGAAGTGGTCTACAACAGCCTGCAATACCTCTCCCCGGTGGATATCAGGGCCATCGCCGTCTACCTGAAGACGCTCCCGGCAAGGGCGGAAACGCCCGTCGCCGCCGGCAGCGAAATTCCCGGCCACGAGAAGGAGCGCCTGCTCGCCTTGGGCGGCGAACTGTACGGCAAGCACTGCGCCGACTGTCACAAGAGCTCGGGCGAGGGTGCCCCGCCGGCCTATCCACCGCTGGCCGGCAACCCGGTGGTGACCGGGCGCTACAGCATCAACCTGATCCGCGCCCTGCTCAACGGCGGCTTTCCACCGGGCACGCAGGGCAATCCGCGCCCCTACGGCATGCCGCCGTTCGGCGAAGCACTGAACGACGAGCAGGCCGCCGCGGTGCTGTACTACATCCGCAATTCCTGGGGTAACCGAGCGGCTGCGATTGCGCCGTCCGAAATCAACCGCAACCGCGGCGCCGGGGTCAATTGAAAGGAGTCTGCCGAGCCGCTGCGATCCTGATCAGGTGCGGCCTGCCTTCACCAGCTCAAGCAGGCTGATCCATTTGATGGGATAGCGATACCCCTCCCTGCGGGAGAGGGGATTCAGGGATCGCGAACTGGTCAGGGAATGTTCCCGATCCCGATCCCGATCCTGGCGTCGCGGCGCTCGGCTGCCGCCAGCAGCGCGGCGCGGTTGCGGCGCAGATCCTTGCCGCTGCGCTGCGCCGGATACGGTAGCCCACCCTTGATGCCTTCCCACAGCAGGCGATCGTAACGGACCGGATCGAGCCGGTCCTCGACCGAGAAATCCATGCCACGGGTGCGGGCGGCCCACCAGCGCGCATCGTGCAGAAGCCTGGGGGCCTCGGGCCCGAGCGCGACGCCGCTCGGGAACGGCAGGGTCGAGCAGCCGGAGTTCTGGCCCTTGGCGCAGGGTGCGATGACCTTCGGCACGGTGGCGCTGAAGCTCCATTTGGCTTGGCTGAGGTCGAACACGTCGGTCATCGGCGCCTGGTAGGCGTCGTAGACGCTGAGGTGGCCGATGCCCAGCACATCCTCGATGGTACGCAGCATATTGACGGTGCTGTAATGTGTGGTGATAACGGCGCCCTGCTTGACGTAGGGCCCGGCGACGAAGCCGATGCTGCGGTGGGCGTCGACATGGTCGAGGCCTGCCTGGGCATCGTCCTCGACCACAAACACCAGGGTGTTGCCGGCATAGGGGCTCTTCGACAGGGTTTCCAACAACTTGCCGACGGCGTAGTCGTTGTCGGCCACGTCGGCTTGCGGTGTGTTGACGCCGTTCAGCGAAGTGGAATAGTTGCCGGTGTGGTCGTGCATGAAGCGCACCAGGCTCAGCGCCGGCAGCTTGCCGCTCCGCACGAAGCCGGCGAATTCGCGCTCCCACTCGATCTCGCGGTAAAAGTCCGGGAAGGCGTTGTCGAAGCCGCGGAAGTAGGGGTCGGTAAGGGGCACCAGCTGCGGCGTGGACGAGTAGGCGACGACCTGGTTGTCGGCATAGGGCGTGGGATCTTCCGGAATCGCCCCGCTAGCGGAACCGTAGCGGCTGAGGTCACACATGAAACCGTAGTTGCGCACTGAGATGCCGGCGCGCAGCGCGGCGCTCCACAGGTAGCCCTGCTGCTGTTCGCCTTCCGGCCCGTCGGTGGCGGCCACGTCGCCGGTGCCGGCGAGCAGGTCCGGGTCGGACGGCGTGGCGGGATTGGCGGCCTGGCGGGCGGCGACGGTGGGCAGGGCGACGTTGACGTTGCGATCGGTGCCCTCCACGTCGTAGCCGAGGCCGCGGTTGGCGTAGTTGAGGGGGATGCTCTTGACGCCGTAATCGCTCTCGCGCGCGGCGGTGCTCCACGGCCAGCCGTTGCCGCTAACCTCGCCCGGATCGTAAAAATTGTCGAGATCGACGAACTGCGAGGCGATGGCGTGCTGGTTCGGGGTGGTGGCCTTGCCGAACGTGGCCAGCAGGGGATCGCCGTTGCCCTCGGCCAAGTCGCCCAGCACTTGGTCGTAGGTGCGGTTTTCCTTGACGATGTAGATGACGTGCTGGATCTTGCCGTGCAGGGTCTGCATCAGCGCCGCGTCCTGCGCGGAAGGGCTGTAGTCGAAGCCGTCGTTGCTCTTGACCTGGGCGGTCAGGTTCGCCAGCTGCGCGGCGTCCGGCACCGGGATGGTCTGGAAGCCGGCCTTCTCCAGCTGCAGAACATAGAAGCCGCGCAGCGTGTCGTTGGGGCCGGGCTCGCTCTTGCTGTTGACGACGTAGAGGGTTTTGCCGCCGCCGCCGACCACCACCGCCTGCGGGTACCAGCCGGTGGGGATCAGGCCGCTCACCGCCGGCGCCGTGCCGCCCAGCGGGATCACCGCGACGGCATTGGTGCCGCCGTCGGTGACGTACAGGGTCGATTCGTCCGGTGACAGCGCCAGGCTGTTGGGGGCGGCGCCGCGAAAGCGCGTCGCGTCGCCGACCGTGCTGGACGGGGTGGTGGCAGCGATGCTCTGCGTCACGGTGTTGGTGGCGGTATCGATCACCGCCACGGCGTCGGCGTTGTCCATCACCGTGTAGAGGGTGGTCTGCGCCTTGTTCAGGATCATCTTGCCGGGGTTACCCGGCAGCGGGATGCGCGTGACGAGCGAAGGTGAGGCACCGCTGATGTCGAGCACGTCGATCTCGCGGTCGCGCTCGCTCGACACATAGGCGGTGCTGCCGGCGATGGTGACCCAGAACGGATAGGTCCCGCCCGGCGTACCGGGAGCGCCGCCGTTCTTGCCGGGGCGCAGGTCGAGCTCGGCGGCGACCGTGCCGCTTCCCAGGTTGAGCACCGAGACCGAGTCGTTCTCGAAATTGGCGACTACCAGGCGCTGGCCATCGGCGGTCACCGCCAGGCCGGAGGACACCGGTCCCTGGCCGAGGCCGTTGCCGCTCTTGTGGCCGAGCGCGATCGGCTGGCCGCTCTCGGCCCATTGCGATCCGCTCAGGGCGAAGGTGTGGACCTCGTCATTCATGCCGCCGGAGACGTAGAAGCGGCTGCCGTCCGGGGCGAAGGCTATGCCGGCGAAGGTATAGGGAACCGACAGGGTCTGCTTGAGCTGCGGCTTGGCGCCGCTGACATCGTAGACGAAGACCCACTCGGGCGGATTGGAGGGGGCGACTTCGTCGATCAGCAGCTTGTTGTAGCCGCTGGTGAGGATCAGCAGGGTCTTCTGGTCCGGGCTGAGCGCCTCGCTCATCGCCTGGCTCACCGCGAAGCCGGGCTCGGTCAGCGATTGCGTGACGAGGGTCTGGGTGGTCGAGCCGGGCGCGGCGGTGGGCGTGATGGTCTGGCCGGTGGGCAGCCATACCGCGGCCGGCGAGGAGCCGGAGCCCGAGGAGCCGCTCGAACTGCCGGAGGAAGTACTGGAGGAACCGCCACCGGACGAACTGCTGCCCGAGGAAGCGCCCACGCCGCTGTTCACGCTGGGACTGTTGCCGTGAACGCAGCCGCTGAGGACCGTGGCGGCCAGCAGCGCCGCCGCCACCTGGTTTGCCGCAAAAGAGATGCTGCCAGCCATGTAGGTATGTGCTCCCTGTAGCCCATCCCGGAGGAATCGGGATCCCGCGGCCCCAACGATTTCATTCCGCTCTTCCGGCGGAATGTCCGTGTCCTGCATCCCGTTTGAACGGCGAATCGCGCTGTGCCGGATGCGTAACGAACGGTACGAGACGGACCAAAAATTTCGGGTCGATCATGCCGCGCTGCGCCGGCTTGTCGATCCGAATTTTTCGTGGCGAGCGGGCATTGTGCAGAAGCCTTGTTTCAGCTTCGCGACTCAGCTCGCCGAACCTGGGAGGTCAGTGTCCCGGCATGCTCCAGGTCCATTCACGGACCACCGGCCTGTGGGTGTCGCAGGTGCAGGTGCACGGCCGTTGCTCCACCAGCAGCCGGTTCAGTTGCGCCTTGAGGGCCTGGCCTCAGAAGGCTCGTTGTCTTGGAGTAGCAGATAAGTCGGAGTAGCAGATAAGTCGGAGCAGCAGATAAGTGGTGAGAAAAGGCGTGCGGCCGGCCAGCTTGAAGGGATGGCGTTCTTGATTGCTGCGATCAGGCCCAATCTACGGACAGTTTCCGGTACTTTTTCCGTACCCCATATCGGGAGTACATCTAACTCATTGATTTATTGGTAGGCGCGCGATTGGACTCGACGATTTCGCCCGGAGCGAAATCGGATGCCGGAGCGGCCCCGGAGCGCAAGCGGGGGGACGCGGCCCTCGGATGTGACGCGCAACCACGACCCGACGGGCGTTGGTGAGAGTCCAGCAGGGAAGCTCGAAGGAAATTGGTAGGCGCGATTGGACTCGAACCAACGACCCCCACCATGTCAAGGTGGTGCTCTAACCAGCTGAGCTACGCGCCTATACGCCGATCAGCGTAAAGAGGGGCGGATTATACGGGCTGCCGCGCATCCTTGCCAGTGATTCCGGCGGGGAGCGCCCGGCCGCCGGCGAAATGGTTGAGTCCAGCCTCGCGGCTGCCAACGACGGGGCCGGACCGGCCGTTCAATTCGCGCTGCCGCCGCAGCCGGTGAAGACCTGCTTCGGCGAGCCGCGGTAAGCCGTAGCCAGGGCCTGAAATTCGCTGACCTTGCAGTAGGCGAGTTGCGGCGTATAGGCCCCCATGGTGGGGCTGCCGCTGGCGCCGCTGAAGTGGTCGGCGGCCAGCAGCTGGCGATAGATCACCGTGGCGGGGGAGCGGGAGCCGAACGGCATCCAGTTGAAGCCACGGGCATAAGCCGGCGGAGTCATGTCGCCGGTGACGACGATGTTGTAATAACCGTCCGTGTCCAGCGTGGCCTGGAAATCGCCGACGCAGGCGATGACTTCCAGGCTGAGCGAGGTGTTCTGGCAAACCGACCAATACCGAACGTCCGCCGGCCGATTGCCGGCGTACTGCGGCGAGCCGGTATAGGTCGGGGCCTTGCCGCGGACCAGGTACAGATAGCCGGCCGGCAGCGTGGCGCTGGCTGACATGTACTGGTTGTCGCCGTTGACGCCGGCATCTTGCCCGGGGACGCCGGAGTCCTTGTACAGCGCGAACGCCGGATTGGTCGGTGCGCTCGTCGCCGCCTGGCCTGGCGTCAGCGGAATCGAATAGAGGATGCTTTGCGCAAGCAAGGAACTGAGGTTCTGGCAATAGAGCGCACTGGTGTCGCCAGAGAATGGCGCGCCGTTGATCGACAGCGTGGGCAATGGCACGCCGCCCGAAGCGGTGGGGCCTGCCGGCCGGTAGACCCGGTACAGCAGGTACAACTGCTGTACCGAAGGCAGGCTGGCACCACCAGCGCCCAGTTGCGGCGGTACGTAGAGCGTGTTCGGGACGGGCCTGGGCGGTGGTGAGCCAAACACCACGTAGGCCGTATAAGCGGCGCCACTGCGGGAAGCGCCCGGCTTGAGTTGGGTCTTGTTTGCGTAGGGGTTGGCGTCCGGGGTATTGGTGGCCAGTGAGCAGTCGTGCAAGGTGCCCTGCAGCTGATAGCTGCTGTTGTACAGGCTGACGGAGAAGAAGCGGGCGTCCGGAAAGCGGCCGTCGATGCGCACCGCCGTGCCGGCCGCATCGATCAGCGGCAGGCTTGCCTGCCAGTAGGTCGCGTTGGATTCCGGAAAGGCGAAATTCTCGGAGGAGCCGCCGCCGTAGATCACCGACCAATCACAGCCACTCAATGCCGGCTCCAGCAGCAGCGCGCCCAGGGAGTTCGGCACGGCCGGCTGAGCGTTTCCGTAGATTCCCGGTGTGTATTCGCCCGCCCCCGGCGGGGCAATGCCGGTGCCCTGAGCATGAGCCGGATTCCACAGCCAGAAGGCTGCTGTGGACAGGGCAACACATACTGCGCCTCGGATGGACGTAATCACAGTCGGAACTCCCCCAAGCGACTGCCGCGTCCATGCCGGCGATTGATATAAAGTCGCTTAAATTATAGCCATACAGCCGCTGCAGTGTGTGACAGGCGTATGGACGGATTCCGGGAAGGAAGGCGTCGGAGCGGCGGACGGCTGTTGGGTTTTGACCTGGATCAATGCCTGACTGAGAGCGGCGGCCCACCATCTGTAATAGGAGGTGGTATCCATGCCACACACACAATTGTTATTCCGCAGCGATGCCCGCGAAAAGATGCTGCGCGGCGCCAGCAAGCTATCCGAGGCTGTACGCATCACCTTGGGACCAAAGTCAAAATCCGTGCTGCTGCAGAAAAAGTGGGGCGCGCCGGTGGTATGCAATGACGGCGTGACCATTGCCAAGGCGGTGGACCTGGAGGATCCCGAGGAAAACCTCGCGGTGCAGGCGCTGCGGCAGGCTGCGGAAAAAACCAACGAGGCGGTGGGCGACGGCACCAGCACTTCCACCGTGCTGGCACATGCCATCTTTGCCGATGGCATCCGCAATGTCACCGCCGGGGCCAGCGCGATCGATCTCAAGCGCGGGCTGGACCGGGGGCTCAAGGCGGCCGTGGCTTCGCTGCGGATGCAATCCAAGCCGGTACGGGAGCGCAAGGAAAAGGCCCAGGTTGCAACCATTTCGGCGCACAATGACGCCGAAATCGGTGAAATGGTGGCCAGCGCCATGGAGAAGGTGGGCGGCGACGGCGTGATCACCGTGGAGGAGTCGAAGACCACCGAGACGGTGCTGGAGGTGGTCGAGGGCATGCAGTTCGACCGCGGCTACGTCTCGCCGTATTTCGTCACCGACGCCGAGAAGATGCAGGCGGTTCTCGAGGATGCGTTCGTCCTGACCACGGATCGCAAGCTCAACGTGATCAAGGATCTGCTGCCGCTGCTGGAAATGGTGGCGAAGACCGGCCGGCCGATCCTGTTCATTGCCGAAGACATCGAGGGCGAAGCCCTGGCGACACTGGCGGTGAACAGCCTGCGCAGTGTGTTGCGTTGCGCCGCGGTGAAGGCCCCCGCCTTCGGCGACCGGCGAAAGGACATGCTGCAGGACATCGCGGTGCTGACCGGCGGGCAGGTGGTTTCCGAGGACATCGGGCTGCAGCTCGAGCACGTACAGCTGGAGCAGCTCGGCCGGGTGGCGCGGGTCATCGTCGACCGCGAGAAGACGACGTTGATCGGCGGCCGCGGCGAGCGCGACAGTATCGCTAGGCGCGTGCAGCAGATCCGCACGCAGATCGACAAGGCGACCAGCGACTACGACCGCGAAAAACTGCAGGAGCGCCTGGCCAAGCTGGCCGGCGGGGTCGCGGTGATCCGCGTCGGTGCGCCGTCGGAGGCCGAGATGAAGGCCAAGAAGGACGCGTTGGACGATGCCATTTCCGCAACCAAGGCGGCGGTGGCGGAAGGCATCGTTCCCGGTGGCGGCTTGGCGCTGCTGCGCGCGGCGGCGGCCGTGGCCCAGGAAGAGGCTGGCTCCGAGGGCGACGAAAGAACCGGGCTGCAGATTCTGCGCCACGCGCTGGAAATGCCGGCCCGCACCATCGCCGAGAATTCAGCCGTTGATGCGGGCGTGGTGGTGGCGAGGATGCTCGACGGCGGAGGCAACATCGGCTTCGATGCGGCTGCCAAGCGTTATGTCGACATGTACGAAGCCGGCATCATCGATCCGACCAAGGTCGCGCGCGTGGCACTGGAGAATGCCGTATCGGTGGCCAGCATCCTGCTGTTGACCGAGGCGACCTTGACCGAAAAGCCAGGCAAACCGGAGCCGGAGCCGGCCGCCGAGTAGCGCACGGCCGGCGTCGCCTCCTGGCCGCTTAGCGGAGGTGCGGCGCGCCCAGCGGCGTGAGTCGGTCGAGCGTACCGATCAGTTCGCCAATGCGCGGAATCGGGCCCTCGTCGCTGAACAGGCGGGCATAGCGGCCGTCGTCGAGCAGGCTGCTCAGCGCGTGCGCCGTGCCGTCGACATAGGCCATGTTCGCCACCAGGCGCACGCCGTGGCTGTAGTCGGCATAGCGCCAGCCGTGCACCGTGCTCAGCGGTTGGATCGGCTTTCCGTCCGTCTTGTGCCAGCCATAGATGGCCACGCGATCCTGCATGGTCCACAGGCGCCCTGTGAGCACCAGGTCTTTCTTGTCGCCGGACGTTAGCGTGCCCAGCGGGGCCTCATACGTCGCCCTTTGCTCGCGCACCATGTTGTTGTGCCGCCAGTAGTACGCGGTGGAACGCATGGCGTCGCCCGCCGGCAGCGGTTGCGGCTGCAGGTGCACCGGCGATTGCGAATAAACGGCATCGACCATGTGGCGGGTGGGGAGTGTGAAGCCGAAACGGGTGGCGATGGCCAGAGCCGTCTCCAGGCGCATCGGCGCCAGGAAATAGTCGTCGTCGGAGCCAATGGCCAGGTAGTCGGGCATGACGCAGATGGTGACGCTGGATGCGCCGGCTCCATGCTGCGAGTCGAGCGATACCGGCGACAGGCGCCGCAGGAACCCGGGCATGTTGCCGGCCGAGAATTCGCGCAGGATCGCCGCTTCGCGCGACTCGTCGTCCATGCCCTGAAGCTGGCGCGCGAACGCGCTGCCGGATGAAGCGTCCGCCGCGCGCGCGGGGATCGCTGCGCTCAATGCGGCATCGCAGGACTGTTGCGCGGCGGTGGCGCACAACGGAAACGCCACGGCGATGGTCAGCGACCGTGCGAGATTTTTCCACCTGGGGCAGCTGGGTTTCATTTTCACCTCGTCGATCCGCGGCATCGTAATGCCCGCGTCAAGATCAAGCATGGACGAATCCGTCCACCTGCTGCGGGCCGGGCCGACCAAGGGCTGATACGGCGCGCCAAGCTGTTGCGCCGAAGAAAAGGCGCTGTCGGGCGCTGCCCTTGATCCAAATCAAGGCGCCAGCAGCTGTGCGCTTCCTAAGATTCCCGGCGTTACCTGTTCTTTTCATCCCGCGCTCAGGAGACCGCAATGAACCGGAAAAGTTCCGAATTCAGACTGCTCGGTGTACATCTGGCTGCCGCCATTGCCTTGCTCGCCGTGGGCGTCAATGCCGATGATGCGGCGCTACCCGAACTCAGGCATGCCGGAGACATTGGCTACCGCAGCGGCGGCGTCGGTGCGGATGAGGCGCACGCGATGCGTGCCGATGCGCCCAGGCATTCTTTGACGCTGATTTTCGCGGCGCGGATCGGCGGCCGCGACGCGTATACCGCGAACGTCGATATAAGCGTCGCCCGCAGCGACGGGACGCAGTTGCTCAACGCCCGCTCGGATGGCCCGATCATGTCGTTCAATCTGCCCGCTGGGACCTATCGCATCACCGCGGCGAGCGATGGGCGCAGCCAGACGCAGACCGTGGTGATCGCCGCCGGCGCCCGCCGGCAGACGGTTTTCGAATGGCCCGAGGCGGGGCAGTAGCGGCTCATGGCTCTCCCGGCAATTCTGATCACCGGTGGTTCCGGGTTCCTTGGCATCAACCTGTGCCGCCACCTGCTCGCGCGCGGCTATGCGGTGCGAAGCCTGGATATTGCGCCGTTCGACTATCCCGAGCGCGACCGGGTGGACGCCATCGTCGGCGACATCCGTGACCGCGCCACCATGGACGCCGCGGCCCGCGGCATGGGCATCATCGTGCATGCCGCGGCGGCGCTGCCGCTGAGCAGTCCCGCGGACATCTTCTCCACCGATGCCGAGGGTACACGCACCGTGCTGGAGAGTGCTTTCCACAATGGCGTGTCGCGGGTGATCTTCACCTCCTCGACCTCGGTGTACGGTATCCCCGACCATCATCCGCTGTACGAGACCGATGCCGTTCATGGCGTGGGGCCGTATGGTGAAGCGAAGATCCGGGCCGAGCGCCACTGCGAAGAATTCCGTGCCGCCGGCCATTGCGTGCCGGTGTTGCGTCCGAAGAGCTTCGTCGGGCCGGAAAGGCTGGGCGTGTTCGAACTGCTCTACGACTGGGCCGCGGCCGGCAGGAATTTCCCGGTCCTGGGATCCGGCAACAACCCCTATCAGCTGCTCGACGTCGAGGATCTGTGCGTGGTCATTGAGCTGTGCGCCTCGCTCGATGCCTCGCTGGTCAACGATACCTTCAACGTCGGCGCGGTGGAGTTCGGCACCATGCGCGAGAACTTCCAGGCGGTGCTGGACCGCGCCGGCCACGGCAAGCACGTCATCGGGCTGCCGGCGCGGCCCGCCATTCTGGCGCTGAAGGCGCTCGAACGTTTGCACCTGTCGCCGATCTACCAATGGATCTACGACTCCGCGGCGCAGGAGAGCTTTGTTTCGGTCGAGAAGCTGCAGCATCGGCTGGGCTTTACGCCGCATTACTCCAATACCCAGGCGCTGCTGCGCAATTTCGACTGGTATCTGCAACATCGCGACGAGTATCGTGGCAGAACCGGCATTTCGCATCGCCTGCCGTGGAAGAGGGGGGCTTTGCGACTGGCCGAATTCTTTTTCTGATGCTGTCCATGCATTCCATGAAACATCAGGCCGGTGGCGCTAGCGGTGGTCCGGACGCGGCTCCGCCCGCGCCTGTTGCCGGCCCCGTTGCCGTGAGCGGGCGCGTGCCGCTGGCTGTGGATCTCGACGGCACGCTGGTCTGTTCGGACCTGCTGTTGGAGTCGGCCTTGATCGCCACCCGACGCCGCCCGTCGCTGCTGCTGCAGCTGCCCGGTTGGTTGCTGCATGGGCGTGCCGCCTTGAAACAGCAATTGGCGCGCGAAGGCCTGCCCGACGCTCACAGCCTTCCGTATCGGCAGGATCTGCTCGAATATCTGCGTGAACAGAAACGTCTCGGCCGGCGGATCGTTCTGGTCACCGCGGCGGATCGGCGCGTGGCTGAAGCGGTGTCGGCGGAAACCGGATTGTTTGACGCCGTGTACGCCAGTGACGGACATAGCAATCTGGCCGGCAAGTGCAAGCGCGACCGGCTGACGCAGCTCTTCGGCCCCGCTGGTTTCGACTACATCGGCAACAGCCGGCGCGACCTGCCGGTGTGGCAGGCGGCGCACGCGGCGTTGATTGCTGGCGCACACCGCGGCCTGCGCCGGGCAATCGAAAAAACCCGCCCGGTGGAGCGCGTTTTCAGCGCCGGCGATGGGACCTGGCGCGACGTCCTGCGTCAGTTGCGCCCGCATCAGTGGCTGAAAAATCTGCTGGTGTTCCTGCCGCTGCTGGGCGCGCATCGGCTGGTCGATCCCGAGTTGCTGCCGCGCGCGCTGCTGGCATTCGTGGCGTTCACGCTTTGCGCTTCCGGTGTATACGTGCTCAACGACTTGCTGGATCTGCCAACCGATCGGCGTCATCCGCACAAACGCCTGCGGCCGCTGGCGTCCGGGCGGGTGCCGATTCGGGGGGCGCTGGGGCTGTTGGGAATGCTGCTGCTGGGCGCCATACTGGTCGGCCTCCAGCTGCCGGGGTACTTTCTGCCGGTGCTGGCGGCGTATTTCGTGACCACCCTGGCTTATTCGATGGGTCTGAAGGATCACGCGGTGCTTGATGTGCTGATCCTGGCCGGCGGCTACGCGGCGAGGGTTGCGGCGGGCTCGGTGGCGGTGGGGATCGCGCCGTCGGCCTGGCTGCTCGCATTCTGCATGTTCCTGTTCTTCAGTCTGGCGCTGGTCAAGCGATTCGCCGAACTGGTCGCGCTGCGGCCCGCGGCAAACGGCAAGGCTCATGCGCGCGGCTACGTTCTGGACGACGCCGGCGTGGTCGCCGCGCAAGGCATCGCCAGCGGCTATATCGGTGTATTGGTGCTCGCGCTGTATACCAACAGCGCCATGGTGCAGGCGATACACGGCCGTTATTGGGTGTTCTGGGGCATCTGCCTGTTGCTGTGGTGCTGGATCAGTCATTTGTGGCTGATGGCGGACCGCGGCCTGATTGCCGACGATCCGGTGGTTTTCGCGCTGCGCAATGGCTCAAGCCGGGTGCTGCTGCTCGGCATCGTGGCACTGAGCCTGGTGGCCATCTAGATGGGCTGCCCGCGGCGCTGCGCCGCCTTCCTGCTGCTGGCCTGGGCCGCGGGCCCGGCGTTGCGCCACGCATTGGCCCAGGACGCAGCGGCAAGCATTATCGATCTGCAGGCCGCTCGTCAGAGCGTGTCGCTCGATATGCCTTCCGGCGGGCACGCCACCCTGATCAATCTGAATCCGCGGATCGGCGTCTGGTACATGCTGGTACTGCAGCGGAACGGCCAGACCCGCTCCTACCATCTCGAAAATCCCGCGCCGCGGAGCAATGAAATCCGTCTGGACCCGCAAGGGCTGCTGATCGCCGGCAAGGAGCAGAGCGACCGCTGCGTGCTGTGGCAAAACAGCGGCGGTGCGCTCGAAGCGGCGCAACGTTCGGGGGAGCCCTACGCCGCCTTGTGCGGGGCGCGCCTGTATCTGCGCAATGCTGCGACCGGCAGCTACACCCGCCTGGAGCAGGCTACCAACTTTCTCCGCGACCATGTCTGGGGCGGTGAGCGGATCATCAGCTTCGTCCGCGACCAGTTCTACCAGGACGCGTTTCTCGAGCACGCCACGCCCGCTGCGGCGCCCGGCGGCGGGTCGGCAACGGGCGAAGCGCGGCCGCAGGCGGCGCAAATGGCCGCCCCGGACGCCGGCGCGGTCGAACCCGGGGACGTGGCGCTGGACCTGGGTGGCAGCGTGCGCAGCTTGGTGCTCGGCCAATGGTATCCCCTGCAAGGCGCGGACGGGATCTACCTGAGTGCGGTGCAGGCGCAGGCCGTAGCGCCGCGGGTCGAGCCGCGCCTGCGCGGCCGGGTCGAGGATCTCGATAGCGTGGAGGCTTCGGCGCTGGATTACCTGGTGGCTTTCGACCTGAAGCGCTTTGACCTCGGCTTCGCACTGGGCACCGACCATCCGCGGCTGGGTTGGTCCGAGCGGGTGCTGGATTCGGTGCGGGTGGCTGGTCTGCCCGGCCCGGACGGCATCGACAGCGATGCCCCGCTGGCGCGCACCGGCATGGTCAGCCCGGCGTGGAGTCCCACGGTGGCGGCCACCTTTACCGGCGGCTTCAAGCGCGAGCACGGTGCTTTCCGCTATGGGCCGCTCGCCTACCGCAACCGCGGTTCGCACTATGGCTTCATCGAGGAGGGAGTGCTGTTCAGCAGGCTGCAGCCGGGTCTTGCCACGCTGTATGTGCTCGATGACGGCAGCATTGGCATGAAAACCTGGGAAGCGGCCGACGCGCCCATGCTGCCGCGCATCCGCTACGCGCGCCAGAATGGCGTGGCGCTGATCGATCAGGATTCGCTGAGCGGCACGCCGCAGCCCGCGCCTCTGGTCTCACAATGGGGCCCGGGCAACTGGTCCGGATCGAAGGACGAGCGCTTCCGCACGTTGCGCGCGGGTGTGTGCCTGTCCGCTGCGCCCGGGCGGAACTTCCTCGTCTACGGTTATTTTTCATCCGCCACGCCGCGGGCCATGGCGCGCGTATTCCAGGCCTACGGCTGCAGCTATGCCATGCACCTGGACATGAATGCGCTGGAGCACACCTATCTGGCAGTCTACACCCAGTCCGGGCAGAAGCGGCTGGTGCAGCACCTGATCCAGGGCATGGAGGAAGTGGACAAGAAGGGCGGCGACCGCTTTGCGCCGCGCTTCCTCAGCTTCCCGGACGACCGGGACTTTTTCTACCTGATGCGCCGCGGGGGGCAACCATGAAACGGATCGTGTGGGGGATGATCGGCGTGCTGCTGTGCCTGAGCGCAGCCGGGCCTGTAGCCGGAGCCACGTTGGCGCAGCAGAACGAACTGCTGTTCGAGCTGCTGCAGAAGGACCAGGGATTGAGCGTGGCGCAGCTGGATACGATCCGCGTCATTTTCCAGCGTTCCGGATTCATCGGCCAGGGCAATCCGGCAGTGACCGAGCATCCGGATACGCCGGGCGGCTGCCATGCCAGGCTGGAGGCGGAGTCGCAGTCTTATGCCAATCCGCGTTTCGAGGCAATCTGCCATGCCCGCTACATGGCCCCGCTCTATGACCCGAGAACGCAGAAGCCGGAGCAGGCGAAGGTCTGCATCGACCAGTTCGAATTCCCCGATATCCCCTGCGAATACCCGGTGGTGTGGGTGCGTGCGCGCGAAGCGGCGGAAATCTGCGCCGCCGAAGGCAAGCGCCTGTGCGATGCGCACGAGTGGGAGGGCGCCTGTGCCGGCGCGCTGGAGCCGCCGGACTATCGCTTCGACCTGGCGCAGGGCGTGAGCCCGGAGGAGGGCATCCATCGCATGCGCGCCGCGCACAACCTGGCCTATCGCTCCAGCAAGACCTGGAGCTACGGCCCGGCTTACCGCACCGGCGTCTGCGCTGCAGCCAGCCACAAGACTCCGGGCTGCCCCGGCGGCAACTGGAGCAAGTGCGGTTCCAACACCTATCCGGCAGGGGACTTTCCCGCCTGTCACAGCCCGCTGGGCGTGTACGACCTCAACGGCAACGCCGCCGAGCACATGAACCTGCCCCTGAACGAATCGCAGATGGCCAGCCGTGGCAGCAAGGAGCTGGGCTATACCGAGATGAAAGGCAGCTGGTTCATATTCGACACCTACCATGCGCACGAGGACTGGTGCCGCTGGCGCGCACCGTTCTGGCACGGCACACGGGTGCTCGACCCGGACAGCCATGCCAACTATCACCTCGGATTCCGGTGCTGCAAGGATCCCTGACCGAGTCCGCGGGCGCCGCCGTGCCTCGACAGTGGGCAGGGCGCTCCGTGCGCTTGCCTGATCGGCCCCCGATCGGCCCGTGATTGGTCTATTACGTTAGCCGGGGCGATGGTGCCCAGGGGCGGAGGCCATCTTCCACTGTGGGCACGATCAACAAGCTGGCCGCAGCAGATAGGTCACGCTGGTGCTGCCATCGGCCGTGCTCGACCGCAGGCAGACACTGCTGATGCCGTTGCTCCAGCGCGCCGACCAAAGATTGTCATCCACATCCGTGCTGTCCGGCTGACCGAATTTCTCGCTCAGGCGCCTGAAGGCGCGCGCCCGCGCGGAACCGGGCATGGCCAGGGTGATCTGCTGCAAGGCGACGGATTCGCCCTTGTGCCGGGCGAAAAAGACGAAATAGTAAGCCCGCACCGGGATTTCACCGAGCCGGATCACGCTGGCCTTGCGGTGGCCGTCCTGCGCCGGGCGTGTCCAGGCACAGCGGAATACTTCGCGCCGCCCGTCGAGCGGGTCCAGAACCCGCAAGCAGCTTGCCTTGGCCTCTGCCGCGTCGTCGACCGGCGGTGGTGCGGCCTTGAACTCCGCCAGGCTCATGCCGAGCTGCAGGCTGCGGAATGTATAGGGCTGCGCCGCGGGGTCCGGGTCTGCACCCGACGCAGCGGCGCAGGCGGCCAGCAGCATGGCGGTAGGCACAGCACGCATCAGAATTCTGTACATGACGCGATCAGGCGGTTTCGGGCGGGTTCTGCACCACCATCCCGCTGTTGCTGTCGATGGTTGTCAGCTGATCGCGCACGGCCTTGACCCCCGTGGCGTTCTCCGCCAGGACCTTCAGCGCGGCGCGCGTGCGCTCGTCGCCGATGACGCCGTGCAGCGTCACTACGCCGTCCTTCACCGCCACCGCCACGGTGGCGCGCGGTCCCCAGGGCAGCCGGTCGATCTGCAGCAGCAGGCTGCGCCGGATTCCCTCATCGGAGGTGTCGGCCGGCACCGCCACGGACGCGACCGCCAGGCAGCTGCGCAGCAGGTCGGCGCGGCTGAGCATGCCGATGACGTGGCCGCGGCGGATCACCGGAAGGCGCTTGATGTGATGGTGCTCCATCAGGCGCACGGCTTCGCTGAGGGGCGCGTCGTCGGCCACCGTCACCACGTCGCCGCTCATGATTTCCCCGACCTTGCGGCCGTGCGTGCCGACATATTCTCCCGCCAGGCGGCCCGGGCCGAGCAGAAACTCCAGCCAGTGCGGATGATGCTGCTCGGTGCCCAACTCGGCGCGGCGCAGGAAATCGCCCTCGGTCACCATCCCGGCCAGGTTGCCCTGGGCGTCGATCACCGGAAGGCCGCTGATTTTCAGCTCCAGCATCAGGTGCAGCGCCTCCAGCACGCTCGCGTCGGAGCGGATGCTGATCAGGCCCTCGGTCACGGCGTCGGCGACTTTCATGGTGCGGTCCAGTGCGATGTTGTTCGCAGTATCGTCACATCCGCCGGGCACGGCCTTGATCTGCATCAACGGGCTGTGGCCGGCGGCGCCATGTGCTCGGCCTCGGCGACGTTGTTCTTGACCGCCAGGAAGCTGGCCGGGTTGACCGATATCGAGTCGATGCCCGCCTGCACCAGGAACTGCGCGAAGGCCGGATGGCTGCTGGGCGCCTCGCCGCACAAGCCGACACCGACGCCGGCGCGGTGGGCGCGGGCGATGACGTTTTCGATCATCCACATCACCGCGGCGCTGCGTTCGCTGAACAGCGGCGCCAGCTCGTCGGAATCGCGGTCCACGCCGAGCGTCAGCTGGGTCAGGTCGTTGCTGCCGATGGAAAAGCCATCGAAGCGGCGGGCGAACTCCTCCGCCTGGATCACGTTGGAGGGAATCTCGCACATGACGTAGACCTTGAGCCCCTGCTCACCGCGAACCAGTCCGTTTTGCGTCATCACCTCCAGCACGCGGTCCGCTTCCTCCGGAGTACGGCAGAAGGGGATCATGACGATGACGTTGCGGAAGCCGAGGCGCTCGCGCAGCCGCCGGATGGCCCTGCACTCCAGCGCAAAGCCGTCACGGTAGCGCGGCGAGTAGTAACGCGATGCGCCGCGGAAGCCGATCATCGGGTTTTCCTCGTGCGGCTCGAATGCGGCGCCGCCGAGCAGGTTGGCGTATTCGTTGGTCTTGAAGTCGCTCATCCGCACGATCACCGGCTTCGGATGGCAGAAGGCGGCCAGGCGGGCCAGCCCGCAGGCCAGCCGGTCGACAAAGTAGTCGGACTTGTCGGCATAGCCGCGCGTCAGGCGCTCGATCGACTCGCGCGCGGCCGGGTCGGTCACGCGGTCGAAGTGGGCCAAGGCCATCGGGTGAATGCGGATGGCGTTGCTGATCAGGAATTCGATGCGCGCCAGGCCCACGCCATCGGCCGGCAGCCGCTACCAGCGGAACGCCGCGGCGGGATTGGCCAGGTTGAGCATGACGCGGGTGCGCGTGGCGGGTACGTGGTCGAGGTCGATGTCCTGGGTCTCGATCTGCGCGATGCCTTCGTAGACCTGTCCGGTATCGCCCTCGGCGCAGGACACGGTGATCTCCTGTTCGGGATGCAGCAGATAGGTGGCCTGGCCGGTGCCGATCAGCGCCGGCACGCCCAGTTCCCGGCTGACGATTGCCGCGTGCGAGGTGCGGCCGCCGTGGTCGGTGACGATGGCGCTGGCCTTCTTCATGATCGGCACCCAGTCCGGGTCGGTGTTTTCCGTGACCAGGATGGCGCCGGCCGGGAAGGTGTCGAGCGCGTGCGGATCGCGCACGATACAGACCTTTCCGGACACGGCGGCTTGGCCGATGGCCAGGCCGCTCAGCAGCTTGCGGCCGGCGTCCTTGATGCGATAGCTGCGCATGGCGGCATGGCCGCGGCGCGATTGCACGGTTTCCGGCCTGGCCTGGACCACGAACAGCTCTCCGCTGCCACCGTCCTTGGCCCACTCCATGTCCATGGCCACGCCATAGTGCTGTTCGATGGCGCAGGCCCAGCGCGCCAGTTGCAGGATCTCCGTTTCGCCCAGCACGTACTGTTCGCGCTCGGCCTGCGAGGTGGGGACGGTGCGGGTGGTGCGGCCGGTCTCCGCCGCATAGAGCATCTTGATGGTCTTGGCCCCGAGCCGCCGGTCGATGACCGGCGTCAGCGCCGGGTCGGCCAGCAGCGGCTTGAACACGGTGTATTCGTCCGGGTCCACCTGTCCCTGCACCACCGTCTCGCCCAGGCCCCAGGCGGCGTTGATCAGGACCACGCGGTCGAATCCGGTTTCAGTGTCGAGCGAGAACATCACGCCGGAACTGGCGCGGTCGGAGCGCACCATCTGCTGCACACCGACCGACAGCCCGACCTTTAAATGGTCGAAGCCGCGCTGCTGGCGGTAGCTGATCGCACGGTCGGTGAACAGTGACGCGAAGCAGGCGCGGCACGCCTCGAGCAGCGCGGTTTCGCCGGTGATGTTGAGAAAGGTTTCCTGCTGCCCGGCAAAGCTGGCGTCGGGCAGGTCCTCGGCGGTCGCGCTGGAGCGGACGGCCACATTGGCCTGCGCCACGCCGATGCGGGCGGAGAGTTGGCGATAGGCCTGGGTGATGGCTGCGGCGGTCGGTTCGGGCCAGCGGCCGCGCAGAAACGCACGGCGGATGGTATCCCCGGCCTCGGCCAGTGGCATTGCGCTGTTGCTCCATCCGGCCAGCGTCTCGCGGATCAGCGGTTCCAGGCCGTTGGCCTCGACGAAACGGCGGTAGGCGGCGGTGGTGGTGGCGAAGCCCGGCGGAACCTTCACGCCCTGGGCCCCCAGCGCACGGATCAATTCCCCTAGCGAGGCGTTTTTGCCGCCGACCAGAGCGACATCGCCGCGGCCGACGGATTCCAGCATCACGACCTCGTCTGGCTGCCTGGTCATCGTCTCTGCTCCGGTCGATTGCGATCGGAGCATGCTGCGCCGGCCTGCCTCGCTCGGCATTGATCTCGGTCAAGCGGCGCGGGGAGCGGCTGTCAGGCCCGGGCCTCGCGCAGCGAGCGGTACAGGCCGATGTAATCTTCCGCCGCCCGGTGCCAGGAAAAGTCCCGTGCCATGCCGGCGCGCTGCAGCGCGCGCCAGCGGTCCGGGTTGCTGCGCAGCTCCAGGCTGCGCATCAGCCCGAACTGCACGCCGCCCGGGTCGGCGTGCAGGAACTGGACGCCGCTCGCGCTGCCGTCCGCCAGCGTCTGCGCGGTGGCATCGACCACGGTATCGGCCAGCCCACCGGTGCGGCGCACCACCGGGATGGTGCCGTAACGCTGGCTGTACATCTGCGTCAGGCCGCAGGGCTCGAAGCGCGACGGCATCAGGAACAGGTCGGCGCCGGCGATGATGCGCCGGGCGCGGCGCTCGTCATATCCAAGATGCAGCGCGACCCGTCCCGGGTGGGCGTGGGCGAGCGCCTGCAGTTCCCGCCGCAACGCCGCCTCGCCGTCGCCCAGGATGGCGAACTGCAGCGGCTGGCGCAGCAGCGCACCCGCCGCGGCGGCGATCAGGTCGATGCCTTTCTGCTGCACCAGGCGGCTGACGATGCCGACCAGCGCTGTCTGCGGCTCGGCTTCCAGACCCATCTCCAGTTGCAGTGCGGCTTTGTTCGCCGCCTTGCCCGATTTGACGGTGCGCGGGCTGTAGCGCCGCTCGATGGCCGGATCGGTGGCCGGGTTCCAATCCTGGTCGTCGATGCCGTTGACGATGCCGTGCAGTTGGCCGCGGCGCCAGCGCAGCAGCCCGTCCAACCCATGGCCGTGTTCGGCGGTCTGGATTTCCTCGGCGTAGGTGGGGCTGACGGTGGTGATGGCGTCGGCGTAGGCGATGCCGGCTTTCATATGCGACAGCTGGCCATGGAACTCGACGCCGTCCATCTGCCACCAGCGTGCCGGCAACTGCAGCACACCGGCATCGCGCGCGGGAAACAGGCCCTGGTAGGCCAGGTTGTGAATGGTGAACACGCCGCGCGCCGGGCCGCCCAGCTCCCTCAGCCAGGGCATGGCCAGTCCGGTGTGCCAGTCATTGGCGTGCAGGATGTCGGCGCGAAAGTCCGGCGGTGCGTCGTGCGCTGCCAGGCGGGCGAGGGCGGCGGCGAAGCAGCCGAAGCGCCAGTTGTTGTCGCTCCACGACTGCCCCTGCTCGTCCTGGTAGGGATTGCCCGGGCGGTCGAACAGGCCGGGGCAGTCCAGCAGCCAGTACGCCAGGCCGGCTGCGCCTGGCACTTCCCATACGGTGAAACTCTGCCCCAGCACCATCACGGTCGCCACCGCCCGCTGCGCTCTGGCGTGGCGCTGCCAGCCACGGTAAGCCGGCATGGCGACGCGCACTTCGAGGCCGTGTGCCGCCAGCGCCGCAGGCAGGCCGGCGGCGACATCGGCCAGCCCGCCGATCTTGACGAAGGGCAGGGCCTCGCTGGCCCCGTAAAGGACGCGCAAACTCATCTCGGACAAAACGCTAGAGCCAACGCATCAGGCCGGTTTCGCAAATGTGGATCAGGTCCGGGTGATGCGGAAAGGCACGGATGCGGATCTGCTGGTGCCCGGTGAGCGGCTTGACGCGCAGCTCGTAGTAGCTCCATTGCTCCTCGTTTCCGGCAATATCGAACGCATCGGTTCTCACCGCTTCAAACTCCAGTGTCGGGTGCGGCTGGCCGAACAGGCACTGGATCATCACGTCCTCGGGGTTGAGTCCGTTGAGCTGGGCCCGGACCCTGAGAACCAGATCCTCGGTCTGCAGCAGCGCCGTCGGCGGCTGCCACTCCAGTTCCAGCCGCAGGCCTTCCCAGCGCTGCGCGATGCGTGCCTTCCATTGCGCCAGCTGGTGTGCCGGCTCGCCGTCGTTGCGCCCCAGCCGGCGCGCGTGACGGATCGCCGGCGCATAGGCGCCGCGCAGATAGTCGAGCAGCATGCGCTGGGCGTTGAAGCGCGGGATGGTGGTCTTCATCGCATTCTTGGACAGCCGCACCCAGTCTTCCGACCAGCCCTGGCGCGGCTCGCGGTAGTAGCGCGGCACGACTTCGTGTTCGAGGATGTCCAGCAGCTGCCGCGCCTCCTCCTCCGAGCGGGCCTCCAGCTCGAGCTGCGTGCTGACCGGCTGCACGGCAAAGCCGTTGTCGCCGGTGTAGCCTTCCGGCCACCAGCCATCGAGCACCGAGAGGTTGACCACGCCGTTGATGCCGGCCTTCATGCCGGAGGTGCCGCAGGCTTCCAGGGGGTACTCCGGCGTATTGATCCAGACATCGCATCCCTGCACCAGGTTGCGTGCGAAGTGCAGGTCGTAGCCTTCGACGATGATGATGCGGCCGATGAACTCGGGCTGCATCGAGGCGTGATACAGCTCGCGGATCAGCGCCTGCCCGGGCTCGTCGCGCGGATGGGCCTTGCCGGCGATGACCAGGATCGCCGGCCGCTGCGGGTCATTGAGCAGGCGTGCCAGGCGCTCGCGGTTGCGCAGCATCAGGTTGGCGCGTTTGTAGGTGGCGAAGCGGCGCGCGAAACCCAGCACCAGCGTCTCGCTGTTGGTGTCCGTGATGTGCTGCAGGATGCGCTCGATCACCGCTTCCGGGGTGCCGTTGCGCAGGTGCTGACGCCGCAGCCGTTCGCTCAGGTTGATCAGCAGGTCGCGTTTGAGGCGCTGGCGGATGGCGACGAAACGACGGTATTCGATGCCGTCGATGGCTTTCCAGTAGGCCTCGTCCAGCAGGTGCCGGGTCCATTCCGGAAAGTAATCATGCAGGAACTGCACCCAGATGCGCGCCATGAAGGTCGGCAGATGCACCCCGTTGGTGATGGCGCGCAGCGGATTGTCCTGCGGCGCGATCTGCGGCCAGACATAGCGCTCCATCGACGCGGCGATGTTGCGGTGCACCTGCGATACCCCGTTGACCGAGCGCGCGCCGCGCAGCGACAGCGCCGTCATGTTGAACAGCTCGCTGCTCGGCTCCGCACCCACCGCGAACACCCGCTCCTCCGGCGCGCCCAGCTCGCCCAGGAAAGCGCCGAGCGCGGAGCGCAGGTGGTCGTGCGAGAAGCGGTCGTGGCCGGCGGGCACCACCGTATGCGTGGTGAACGCGGTGCCGGCGGCCACCAGTTCCAGCGCCGCTTCGAATTCCATGCCGGAGGAGACGTGCTCGCGCACCCGCTCCAGGATGGAGAACGCCGCATGCCCCTCGTTGACGTGCCAGGCGCTGGGGCTGAGGCCGAGGGCGCGCAGCGCGCGCACTCCGCCGATGCCCAGCACGATGCACTGCTTGATGCGGGTGCCGGTGCCGCCGCCGTAGAGCTGGTAGGTGATGCTGCGATCCGCCGCGTCGTTGTCGGGCAGGTCGCTGTCGAGCAGCAGCAGCCGGGTGTGCCCGGCCTGCGCGCGCCAGATGCGCAGCTGCACCGCGCGCCCTTCGACCGGCACGCTGATGCGCAGTTCGCCGCCATCGGCATTCCGCGCCAGCGTGATCGGCAGGTCGTCTGAAGTCACCGGCAGGTACAGGGCGCGCTGCTGGCCATGGCCGTCGATCTGCTGGGTGAAATACCCTTCGCGGTACAGCAGCCCGATCGCCACCAGCGGCAGACCCAGGTCGGAGGCCGCCTTGCAATGGTCGCCGGCGAGTATGCCCAGGCCGCCGGAGTAGATCGGCAGGCTCTCGTGGATGCCGTATTCGGCGCAGAAGTAGGCCACCAGCTCGCTCGCCGCGTCGATCTGGTTGGCGACCTCGAAATCGGGATTGGTGGCCAGATACAGGTCGAACGCGGCCAGCGCGCCGTAGTATTCGTAGAGGAAATCCGGGTCAGCCGCCGCCGCTTCCAGCCGCTTCTGCGAAACGCGGCGCAGGAACACCTTGGGATTGTTGCCGCAGGATTTCCACAGCCGCGCGTCGAGCCGCCAGAACAGGCCGCGGATGCGGCGGTCCCAGCTGTACATGAGATTGGCCGCCAGTTCCGGCAGGCGCCCAAGCTTCTCCGGCAGGCTGGGACAGGCCTCGAGGGTGTAGGTGGTGGGCACATCGCTCATCGGGCTTGTTCTCCTTCTTGTTCCGTTCAGGGCGCTGCCGCAGGGTGCGAGGCCCCGGTTTCTCCATGCGGGCTTTCGGGCTCCAGGCAGAGCAGGGCCAGCGGCGGCAGGGTCAATGCGATGGAGCAGGGTTGCCCCATCCAGGGTTGCGCGTCCGCGTTCACCGCCCCCAGGTTGCCCATGTTGGAGCCGCCGTAGGCCGCCGCATCGGTGTTGAGGATTTCGCGGTAGCGGCCGGGCAGCGGCACGCCGATGCGGTAGCCGCTGCGTGGCACCGGCGTGAAGTTCGCCACCACCACCACCAAGCGGCCGTCGCTGCGCCGCAGGTAGCTGGCGACCGACTGCGCCACGTCATGGCAATCCAGCCACTCGAATCCCTGCGGCGAGAAGTCGTCGCCGTGCAGCGCCGGTGCTTGCCGGTAGAGGCGATTCAGATCGGCGACCAGCCGCTGCACGCCGCGGTGCGCCGGCTCCCGCAGCAACTCCCAGTCGAGCGCGCGGTCGTGGTCCCATTCGCGGCGCTGGGCGAATTCCTGGCCCATGAACAGCAGCTTCTTGCCGGGATAGGTCCACTGGTAGGCCAGCAGCAGCCGCAGCTGGGCGAAACGCTGCCAGTCGTCGCCGTGCATCTTGTTCAGCAGCGAGCCTTTGCCGTGCACCACCTCGTCGTGCGACAGCGGCAGCACGAAATTTTCCGAATGGGCGTAGAGCAGGCCAAAGGTGATGCGGTCGTGATGATAACGGCGGTGGATCGGGTCGAGGCGCAGGTAGTCGAGCGTGTCGTGCATCCAGCCCATGTTCCACTTCATCGTGAAGCCGAGGCCGCCGACGTAGGTGGGGCGGGTGACCAGCGGCCAGGCGGTGGATTCCTCGGCGATGGTCACCGCGCCCGGATGCAGCTCGTGCACCAGCGCGTTCAGCTGCTGCAGCAGGGCCACCGCCTCCAGGTTCTCGCGGCCGCCGTGGCGGTTGGGCCGCCATTGTCCGGCCTTGCGCGAATAGTCCAGGTACAGCATCGAGGCCACAGCGTCCACGCGCAGGCCGTCGATGTGGTATTCGTCGAGCCAGAACAGTGCGCTGGCAAGCAGGAAGTTGCGGACCTCGGGCCGGCCATAGTCGAAGATCAGCGTATCCCAGTCGGGGTGTCGCGCCTGCACCGGGTCCGGGTATTCGTACAGCGGCCCGCCGTCGAAGCGCGCCAGTCCGTGCGCGTCCGCCGGAAAGTGCGCCGGTGTCCAGTCCAGCAGCACGCCCAGGCCGGCCTGGTGGCACTGGTCGACGAAGGCGCGGAAGTCGTCCGGGCTGCCATGGCGGCTGGTGGGCGCGAAGTAGCCCAGTGTCTGGTAGCCCCAGGAGCCGTCGAACGGATGCTCCATCACCGGCAGCAGCTCGATATGGGTGAAACCCAGCTCCCGCAGGTAGGCGGGCAGCAGCTGGCCCAGTTCGCGATAGCCGGGGGTCTGGCCGCCGGCGTCACGCCGCCAGGAGCCCAGGTGCAGCTCGTAGATCGACATCGGCGCCCGCTGCCAGTCGCGCTGGCGCCGCGCTTCCATCCAGCGGTCGTCTTCCCAGTGGTGCCGGGTGGGCGTGGTGACCACCGAGGCGGTCTGTGGCCGCAGTTCCATCTGGCGCGCGTAGGGATCGGATTTGAGGCACAGGCTGCCGTCGGCGCCGGCCACCTCGAACTTGTACAACGCGCCGGGCTGCAGTCCCGGCACGAACCTTTCCCAGATGCCGCCGGGGTGGCGCTGCATGGGATGCGCAAGGCCGTTCCAGCCGTTGAAGTCGCCGACCACGCTCAGCCGCTGCGCGGCGGGGGCCCAGGTCGCGAACTGCACGCCGGCCTGTCCGTCGCGGCTGCGGGCATGGGCGCCGAGAAAACGGTAGGCGTGCCAGTGGTGGCCTTCGCCGAACACCTGCCGGTCGAATTCGCCGACCCGGGGCGTGTCCGCGTTCATCACCGCTGCGCTCCGGGCCTGGTGAATGCGCGCTGATGCGCGGCGAGCTGCCGGCGCAGGCGCGGCGCGAAGTCCTCGCCCAGCTGTGACCAGGCGAAGCGCCAGCGCCAGTTGTTGCCGACAGTGCCGGGATGGTTCATGCGCGCCTCGCTGCCCAGTCCCAGCAGATCCTGCAGCGGCACGATGCTGAGCGGTGCCGGCGAGGCCCAGGCCAGGTCGACCAGGGCCTGCGGCATTCGCGGCTCGGCCGAGCCCAGGCAGCGCCGCAGATGGTCGCGGGAAGCTTCGTCCAGCGCGCGCCACCAGCCCAGCGTGGTGTCGTTGTCATGGGTGCCGGTATAGCACACGCTGTCCGCCTCATGGTGCTGCGGCAGGTGCGGATTGGCGGGATCGCCGTCGAAGGCGAATTGCAGCACCCGCATGCCGGGGATGCCCTGGCCCTGGCGCAGTTGCACCACGTCCGGCGTGATATAGCCGAGGTCTTCGGCCACCAGGCGGGCGCCGCGCAGCTGCGGGCGCAAGGCTTGCAGCGCGGCCACACCCGGGCCGGCGGCCCAGGCGCCTTCGCGCGCGGTGCGCGCCTCGCGCGGAATGCGCCAGAACGCGGCCAGGCCGCGGAAATGGTCGATCCGCACCAGATCGAAGCGCCGGCTTTGCACCGCAAAGCGTCGCGCCCACCAGCGATAGCCCTGGCGCGCCATGGCGTCCCAGCGGAACGGTGGATAGCCCCACCACTGGCCGTCGGCGGCGAAGGCGTCGGGCGGCACCCCCATGAACGCCTCGCAGCGCCCATCGCTGCCGATCTCGAACAGCTCGCGCTCGATCCAGGCATCGGCGCTGTGATGCGCCAGGAACAGCGGCACATCGCCGAACAGCAGCAGGCCGCGCTGGTTGAGGCCGCGCTTGAAACGCGTCCAGTCACGCTCGAAGCCGCATTGGGTGGCCTGGATCAGCGCGATGTCTCCGGCCAGCTCGGCGCGTGCCGAGGCCAGCGCGCGCGGCTCGCGGTCACGCAGCGGAACCGGCCAGTGGAACCACTCCAGCCCGGCATGGCGCGCCTCCAGCGCGGCAAACAGGGCATAGTCCGGCAGCCAGTCGGCATTCTCCTCGACATAGGCCGCCACCTCCGCGGCGCCCGGCGCCGGCGAGGGCGGAAACAGCGCGGCGTTGCCGGCGAAGGCGGAATCGGGCTGATAGGGTGAGCCGTAACGATCGGGATTGCCGACCGGCAGGATCTGCCACACGCGCACGCCGGCGGCGCCGAGCAGGTCGGCGAAGCGCATGGCATGGTCGTCGATCAGCCCGCCCGGCAGCGAGCCGGGATGCAGCAGGACGCCGGCGCAGCGCTCGATCCAGCCCGCCATATCAGCGGTTCGGCAACATGGCGCCGAGCGGTGCGCTGGCGGGGGTGTCGGATGGCTCGAAACTCAGCGGATGATCCAGCAGCGCCGGCGGAGCGGCGTCCAGGCAGTGGTAGAGATGCCGCAGATGGGCCCGGAACAGCCGGTCGAATTCCGCCACGGCGGCGCCCGGATGCGGCATGCCCGGCCACCAGAACCAGTCGGAGCCTTCGCAGGCGCCAAGCGCATGCTGCGCCGCCGCGCTGGGTTCCGGTGTCGCATCGAAGCGGCGCTTGGCTTCCACCAGCAGTTCCCAGGCCTGGTTCTTGCCGCTGCTGCCGATCCAGGTCAGCAGCTGGCCGTGCACCCAGCTTCCGGCCGACAGGGTGTTCAGGTCGGGTGGTACGGCCGCGGCCTGGTCGAGAAAGCCGGCGAACGTGCTCAGGCGCAGCTGTGGATGATTGGCCAGCGCGGCGTAAAGCCCGCGGACGAAATCGATGCCGTTGTCGGCGTAGTATTCCCAGGGGTTTTCACCGTCCAGGGCCAACACCACCAGGCCGCCATGCCGTTGGTGCGACAGCGCCTCAAGATGGTGCACGAGATCCGCCACCGCGTGTTGTGCCTGCCAGTCCTTGTAGACGAAGCCGATGTTGTCGGAAAGGCCGTCGTCGCGGAAAAAGCCGCTGATGGGGCTGCCATGCAGGCGCCACACGCAGGAGTGGATTTCGCCGCCGCCGCTGCGCTGCAGGGAATGCTGCAACACGCTCTGGCTGCTGGCGAGCCATTCGAATCCGGCCTGCTGCAACAGTTCGGCCGTGGCCTGCGAAACGGCCGCTTCGGATGGCCAGCAGCCACGCGGCAGCATGCCGAAAGCCTTCCAGAAAAGATCGCGGCCGGCGTGCAAGTGCCACAGGGCGCGTTCGCGGCCACCGGGGTAGGCCGCATTCGGCAGCGGCACTCCAGGCGCGGTTTCGTGGGCGCAGTCGAAGGACAACAGCAGCGGCAGGATCGGGTGGAAATACGGACTCATACACAACTCGGCCTGGCCGGATTCGGCCAGCTGGCGATAGCGCGGCACGATGGTGCCGAGCAGCTCGGACACCAGTTCCAGCAGGCCCCGGCATTGCGCGCCGCTGAAATCGCGCCGCTGGGCCAGCAGCGCGGCGGCGCGCGGGTCGCCGCGGCGCACCGATTCCCCCAGCCAGGTCAGGTGATACCAGACCACCATGTCGATGACCTGCTGTTCGGACAGCTCGGCGATGGCGCCGGGGCCGCTCTCAAGCGCGGCGGTCACGTCGGCGGCGAGGCGGAAATACTCGTCGTAGCGGTGGTGCGCATTGCGTTCGTGCCCGCGCAGGCAGCACTCGAGCAGGTGCTCGCGCTGCTCCGCCGGCGGCGGCGTCAGCAGCGCCGCCATCAACGGCTCCGCCGGCGCTGTGCCCCGGGCCAGCGCCGCCTGCGCCTGCCCGGCCAAGTCCGCCAGTTGCTCGAGCAGCACTGGCGAGAAGTTGATCACCGCGCAGGCGCCAGGGACGGCTTCCAGGTGCGACGCCATGTCGGTATAGGCGCGCAGGCCGTGCAGGTAGGCCCAGGGCAGGGCCGGCACGCCGGCGATCCGGTACTCCGGCTGGTGCATGTGCCAGAGGATGGCGATCGGGGCGCGTGCCTCAGCGGACACCCGGCAACTCCTGACCGAGCATTTCGGGGGTCACCAGGACGATGCCTTCGCTGCTGATTTCAAAGCGTGCGCTGTCCAGTTCCGGGTCTTCCCCGATGATCTCGTTGGCCGGGATACGACAGCCCGATTCGATGATCGCCCGGCGGATGCGGCAGCCGGGGCCGATGTGCACCTTGGGCAGCACCAGGCATTCATCCAGCTCGCTGAGCATCTCCACCCGGGTGAACGGGAACAGCAGCGACCGCCTGATCGACGCGCCGGAGACGATGCAGCCGCCTGAAATCATGGAATCCACCGCCATGCCGCGGCGGTCGCTCTCGTCAAACACGAACTTGGCCGGCGGCGCCTGCTCCTGATAGGTCCAGATCGGCCAGTCGTTGTCGTACAGGTCCAGCGGCGGGGTGACGTTGGTCAGCTCCAGGTTGGCGTGCCAATAGGAGTCCAGGTTGCCGACGTCGCGCCAATACCCTTGCGTATTGCCCTGCAGGTCGCGGAAGGCGAAGGCGCAGACGCGGTGGCCGGTATTCACCGCCTTCGGCAGCAGGTCCTTGCCGAAATCGCGGGTCGAATCCGGCGTCGCCGCATCCTGCCGCAGCATCTTCAGCAGATAGTCGGCGTTGAACACGTAAATGCCCATCGAGCACAGCGCGAATTGCGGCTTGCCCGGGATCGGGCTGGGGCGGGCCGGCTTTTCCTCGAAAGCGGTGACACGCCCCTGGTCGTCGACCGTCATCACGCCGAAGGCGTGCGCCTCCTCGATCGGCACCTCGATGCACCCCACCGTCACCTCGGCTTCGCGCTCGGCGTGGAATCCGAGCATCATGCCGTAGTCCATCTTGTAGACATGGTCCCCGCCCAGCACCAGCACGAACTGCGGCGCGTGGGCCTGGATCACTTCGATATTCTGGTAGACGGCGTCGGCGGTGCCCTCGTACCAGCCGGGGCCGGTGCGCTGCTGCGCCGGCAGGATCTCGACGAATTCGTTGAATTCGCGGCGCAGGAAGCTCCAGGCGTCGCCCAGATGGCCGATCAGCGAATGGGCTTTGTACTGCGTCAGAACGCCAACCCGGCGAATGCCGGAGTTCATGCAGTTCGACAGCGGGAAATCGATCAGGCGGTATTTGCCGCCGAACGGAACAGCCGGTTTCACGCGATGGCTGGTCAGCGCGCCGAGCCTGGTGCCACGGCCACCGGCCAGCACCAGGGCCAGCGTGTCGCGGGTGAGCAGGCTGACAAAACGACGTGACTGCATAGAATCTCCGAGGGCCCGGATCGGGATCGGGCCAGGGCCGCACGACGGGACGCGATCGGCGTCCTGCCGACTCTAACCGCGGAATATGACGCTCAGCGGCGCCAAGTCGCCCGCAGGCCGACGCAGCTGGCGCGCAGCGCGCAATTCATATCGGTACAGGTCAGGCGCAACTCGGTGCGGAAGCAGGGCTCGCGGCCGCTGCGCAGTTGTTGATACAGCACCTGCCAACGCTGATGCGTATCGGCAAGTCCGTGTAAAACCGCAGTGTCCAGTGGCGGCGAAAGCTCAAGCTGCGCAGTGTTCATGCCAAACCTCCTCCTTCCCGATGAGCGGTTCAATGATCCCGATATTGGGAGGCTTCGGCCTTGATCCAGATCAAGCGGGCGCACGAAAGACAACGCAAAGACCGGGCCGGCGCAGCCCCATGCCTGGTTCAGGTGACGGGAACGCCCCAGTAGACCAGCCCCAGTTCCAGCGGCACCGCCGCATGTTCGTGAAACGGCACCAGGCGCGGAGTGAAATGGCCCGGCGGACGGTCGGTTTGCAGTTCGGCTTCGTAGACATGGCCGTTGCTGGCGCCGCCGATGGCGGCGCCGCGGCGCATGGCGGCAAGCAGCGGCGCGCCGCCGGCCGGCGCATCGGCATACAGCTCGACAGCCACGGTGTCCGCCGCGATCTCGCCCAGGTAGGTGTGCAAGCTGAAGTGCAGGGACCCACCCTGGCGCTGGCACTGGAAATTGCCGAAATGGATCTGATGCCAGCCCTGGCGCAGCGCCGAGGCCCAGGCGTCCAGCTCCCTGGCCAGATGCGCTCCGTCGGCCGAGCGGCGCGCCAGTGCGGCTGCCGCCGGGGAGTAGGCGGTTTCGACATATTCCCGCAGCATGCGGTTGCTGCTGAACTGCGGCGCGAGCTGCGCCATGCTGGCACGCATTTTCTTCACCCAGCCCTCGGCCAGGCCATCGGCGTTGCGCTGGTAGAACAGGGGCACGACCTGATCCTCCAGCAGCCGGTATAGCGCTTCGGCTTCGTTCCGGTCCTGCGCGGCGTCGTCGGCGCCGGCGCCGTCGAGTTGCCAGCCGACCTCCGGTGCATAGGCTTCAGCCCACCAGCCGTCCCGTTCCGACAGATTGAGTCCGCCGTTGACCAGCACCTTCATGCCGGATGTGCCGCAGGCCTCCCAGGGCCGCCGCGGCGTATTGAGCCAGACGTCGACACCGTGGACCAGTTCATGGGCCAGATCGATGTCATAGTCTTCCAGGAACACCACGTGCGGCCGCATATCCGGGCGCCGGATGAATTGCGCCCATTGGCGCAGCATGTTCTTGCCGGCTTGGTCCTGCGGGTGGGCCTTGCCGGCGACGATCAGCTGCACCGGGCGGCTGCCGTGGCCCAGCAGCCGCGCCAGGCGATCCGGCTCATGCAGCAGCAGGTTGGGGCGCTTGTAGGATGTGAAGCGGCGGGCGAAACCCAGCGTCAGCACGTTCGGGTCGAGCATGTGGCGGGCCTGCTCCGCCAGTGCGCCGTCCTGGCCGCGCCGATGCAGTTGCCGCACCAGGCGTTCGCGCACGAAACCGATCAGGTCGCGGCGCTGACGGCTGCGCAGTTCCCACAAGGTGCGGTCGTCCAACGCTGTGATGGCCGGCGCCAGTTCGTGCGGGTCGCCCATCCAGCGCCCTTTGCCGCAGGCCTGCGTCCACAATTCGTCCGCCCAGGCGGAATCCCAGGATGGCACGTGCACGCCATTGGTGATGTGCCCGATCGGGACCTCGTGGGCTGGCCGGCGCGGAAACAGCTGCTGATAGAGCAGGCGGCTGACATCGCGATGGATGCGGCTGACGGCGTTGATGCTGCCGCAGACGCGCAGGCCGAAGCACGCCGGATTGAACGGTTCGCCGGTTGCGGCCGGATTGGTCCTGCCCAGGGCCAGGAAGTCCTCCGGCTCGATGCCGCTGCGGCCCAGCTCCTGATTCAGATACTTGAGCATCAGCGGCGCCGGAAAGGTGTCGAACGCGGCCGCTACCGGCGTGTGCGAGGTGAACACATTGCCGGGGCGCGTGGCCCATAGCGCCTGCTGGAAGCTCAGCGAGTCGTGCAGCATGCGCTCGCGGACGCGCTCCAGCGCCGCCAGCGCGGCCGGCCCTTCGTTGATATGGCAGACCTGCGGTTGCAGGCCGAGCGCGGCGAGGGCGCGCCAGCCGCCGATGCCCAGCACCAGTTGCTGCACCAAGCGGGTTTCCGCCTCCGCGGGATAGAGGTTGGCGGTGATGCCGCGGTCGCCCGGGCCGTTGCGCGGATCGTTGCAGTCCAGCAACAGCAGCATGGCGCGGCCAACCCGCACCTGCCACACGCGGATCAGCAGATTGCGGCCCGGCAGCGCCAGCGCCATGCTGAGGGGGACGCCGGCGGAGTCCAGCGCCGGGGCGATCGGCAAAGCGGCCGAGGCCGTCGGCGGATACAGTTCGTGCTGCGTGCCGTCGGCATCCAGCATCTGGCGGAAGTAGCCCTGGCTGTACAGCAGGCCCACGCCGATCATCGGCACGCCCAGGTCGCTGGCGGTTTTCAGCTGGTCGCCGGCCAGGATGCCGAGACCGCCGGCATACAGCGGCAAGGCTTCGGTCAGGCCGAACTCCAGGCAGAAATAGGCCACCAGCGGAGCCTTGGCGCTGGCGTGCTGCCAGCCGGGCTGACCGAGATATTCGGCGCGCAGCATGGCCAGGCGCGCCACCTGCGCAACGAAGTCGGGATCGCGTGAATGCTCTTCCAGCGATGCCTGGGACACCAGTTGCAGGATCAGCCAGGGATTGCGCGTTTCAGCCCAGATTTCCGGCGACAGCCGCTGCCACAGGCGGTCCGCGGCATGGCTCCAGGACCAGCGCACGTTGAGCGCCAGGTCCGGCAGGGCTTCGAGGCCCTCGGGCATCGGACGCGACAGCGCCTGTGTGCTCATGGGGCTAGGTCCGCAATTGCCGTTCCAGGGGGAGCGAATCCGGCATGGCTGTCGGGTTGGCGTGGGCGGTGGACGCTCCAAGGGCATCGAGCAACGGCTGCACGCCGCTTTTGCGCGGAGGCGGCAGAGCGACGGTGTCGGGAAGCCGGATATCCATCGTGTGACAGCCCTGTGCTTGCTTTGGCAGGCGCACAGGATGCGTCGATGGAGTGGGGTGCGGCATTGATCTGAATCAAAGTGCCCCCGGTCGGAATACGGCGGCCGCAGGGCAAAAAAAACGGGCAGCCGGAGCTGCCCGTTGGGTGAAGCCGGCGCGGCGGTCAGGCCGCGTCGTTGCCGTTACTGCAGGACGTCGCTGAAGTCGCCCATGGCCGTGCTGCCATTGGCCTTGAGTGCGGCGTCGCGGGCCGCCAGGCCCGGCAGCTGGGTGGCGTCCAGGCTCCAGCGGCGGATGATGAAGCGCAGGATCGAGGCGGTATCGAACTGCGTGTGATCGACCGTGCCGTTGTGCTTGGCGGCCAGCGGCGAGATGATGATCGCAGGAATGCGCGTGCCCGGGCCCAGCAGGTCGCCCTTCGGCGGGGCCACGTGATCCCACACGCCGCCGAATTCGTCGTAGGTGATGACGATCAGCATGTTCTTGTACTGCGGGCTGGCCTGCAGCGCGCTGACCACATTGGCGATGTAGGCATCGCCACTGGCCAGGTTGGTATAACCTTCGTGCTGGTTGTTGAGGCCTTCCGGCTTGTAGAAGGCGACCGGGGGCAGGGTGCCGGCCTTGGCATCGTTGATCAGGTCGTTGTAGTCCTTCAGGTGCGCCGTGCGGGCGGCCTGGTGGGCGACCGGATCAAAGGCGGCGTAGTAGTTGAACGGCTGGTGATGCGTCTGGAAATCGATGTTGGTGCTGTCCGAAGTGCCGTTCGAGTTGGTCTTGTAGATCACCGTGCGGGCCGCGGTCGGATTCTGCGTACCATCGGTCACGGCGGCATTCCAGGAACCGGAATACCAGGCCCAGTTGACGTTCTTGGCGTTCAGCAGGTCGCCGATGGTGGCGTTGGTCAGCGCCGGCAGCGTGGTCGCCTTGGACGGGTCGGCATAGAGCAGGTCGTTGCCGTTGGCGTCGGCCGGCAGGTTGCCGCTGGGCTGGAACGCCGGCTGCATGGTGTTGACGGCGCGGTAGCCGTCACCGGTGCCGAAGTAGTCCAGCGGCGCGATGTTGCCGGTCTTCAGGCTGGGCGGCGCGCTCAGTGCGGAGGGCGGCGTGGTGCCGCTGCTCTGGGCCAGCTGCGGCACGCCGTTGACGGGCGACCCCAGCACGTTGATCGTGGCCTTGTTGCCGGTCACGAAGCTGGCCGGAGCCGTCGGCGCGCAGGCGCAGATCAGGTACTGGTGGTTGAGGAAGGAGCCGCCGTAGGCGGCCGCGAAGAAGTTGTCGGCCAGCACATACTGCTGGGCCAGGCTGTAGATCTTGGACTTGCTGGTGTCGAAGTGGCCCATGGTCAGGCCGCCGGCGTCAGCCCAGGCGGCGAACATGTCGTTCTTGCCGCCGTTGATCTCCATCTGGTTCTCGAAGAAGCGGTGATACAAATCGCGGGTGATGCTGGTGCTGTCCAGCGTGACGCCGGAGCTGGCGGTGAAACCGGTCTCGACCGGGAACGGAGCATTGGGCAGGCCGGTGCTCTGCGCCTGGCTGATCGGCTGGGCGGCGCCCGCGGCGGTGACGCCGCCCCAGGTCGGCGGCAGCGAGGTCAGCACGGTGGCGCCGTCGCGGTCCTTCTGCGGGACATAGGCGGACGTCGGCTTGCCGCTGTTGTCCAGCACGTCGCTCAGGCCATGCGCGCCGGGGAAGTTGCCGAAGGTGTTGTCGAATGCGCGGTTTTCCGCGTAGATGAACACCACGTTCTGCACCTGGCTGACCGGATCCGGTGTGCTGCTGGTGCTGTCGGTGCCACAGGCGCTCAGTGCTCCGGCGAGTCCCAGGAAGAACGGCGCTGCATAGACCACTTTTTTCATCGAATACTCCCCATTGCAGACGGTGTTAAGAAACGTGAACTTGCGGCAGTATCGACGCCGAATGTGACACCCAGATGTAGCGCAAACGGCAGGTCATCAGCCGGCGCGGCGCGCGGGGCGGCGGCCGGTTGTCACATCGGTGACATGAATGGGCGCCTAGCATCCAAGCTTATGCAAACTGCTCCTGATCGGACCCCCGTGGCGCCGGTGCGTCATGCCGTGCACCGCGGTCTGGCCTTGCTGCTGGTGCTGGCCCTGCTGCCCTGGACCGGCCATGCCGCAACGCCGGCCGCTGCTGCAAAGGCACCGTCGGCGGCGGCCGAGGCGCCGTTCTACGCCATGAACTTTCCGCGGACGCCGAGCGCCAGGGAGCTGACCGAGGTGGGGCGGGTGATGTTCTTCGACCGCTCGCTGTCGGCCTCGGGCCGGATGGCCTGCGCCAGTTGCCACGATCCGCGCTTCGCCTACGGCCCGCCCAATGCCGCGGCGGTGCAACCCGGCGGCGCAGACCTGAAACTGTCCGGTACGCGCGCGGTGCCGTCGCTGCGCTATCTGCAGAGCGTGCCGCCGTTCTCGGAGCACTACTACGACAATGACGGCAATGACAGCGTCGATCAGGGACCGGCCGGCGGACGCACTTGGGATGGCCGCGCCTCCTCGGCCCACGAGCAGGCGCAGCTGCCGCTGTTCTCGCCGCTGGAAATGGCCAACCGCGATGCGCAGCAGGTTGTCGCCAAGGTGCAGGCGGCACCTTACGCGCAGCAGTTCCAGGCGACTTTCGGCGAAGGCATCTTCAATGACCCGCAGCTGGCGTTCAAGGGAATCCTGATGGCGCTGGAAACCTTCCAGCAAAGTCCCGCCGATTTTTACCCTTACAGCAGCAAGTACGACGCCTTGCTGCGCCATCAGGCCCGGCTGACGCCGCAGGAACTGCGCGGGCTGGCCTTGTTCAACAATCCGGCCAAGGGCAATTGCGCCAGCTGCCATCCCAGCGGCATCCACCAGGGCGCGTTCCCGGCTTTTACCGACTTCGGCTATGTCGCCGTCGGCGTGCCGCGCAATGCGGCCATTCCGGCCAACCGCGACAAGGTCTATTTCGATCTGGGTCTGTGCGGGCCGGCGCGCACCGATCTTGCCGGCCATGCCGAATACTGCGGCCTGTTCCGCGTGCCTTCGCTGCGCAACGTGAGCCGGCGCAAGGTGTTCTTCCACAACGGCGCGTTCCACAACCTGGAGCAGGTGGTACGCTTCTACGCGCAGCGCGACACCAATCCCGGCAAGTGGTATCCGCGCCGGCGCGACGGCAGCATCGACAAGTTCAACGACCTGCCGCCGCCATACCGGCAGAACGTCAACATGGAGGTGCCCTTCGGCGGCAAGCCGGGTGAGCGGCCGTTGCTGACGGAGCCCGAGATCCGCGACATCGTCGCCTTCCTCGGCACGCTGAGTGACGGCTACGTGCCGCCCCCCGATGTGGACAAGCAGTCCGGCGCGGCAGAACAGCCCTGACCGGGCTTGCGTCCGGGCGACGTTACATTTCTTAACGCCCGAAGCGGCGGCGTAATCACCATTGCTTCATCTTGTCTTCCTAACCTCGCGCCGTTGGCGTATCCGCGATCGTTCAGATGCGGATTTTCCTCATCGCGCACTAGGGAGCTTGGCGAATGTTCAAACGTACGGGAGTGTGCCTGGCGGTGGCCGCGCTGGTCGGCATCGCGGGATGTTCGGACAACAATAACAGCACGTCGGGCAGCAGCTCTGGCGATCCGGCAGCGAATCTGGCTACCGCCACGCCAATCAAGCATCTGGTGGTGATCTACGGTGAGAACGTCTCGTTCGATCATTACTTCGGCACGTATCCGGCGGCACAGAACAATACCGGCGAGGTCAAGTTCACCGCCGCGTCCGGTACGCCCACCGCGAACAACCTGAAGACTCCGCTTGATCCGAGCAACGGCTTCGCCGCCATCAGCGGCATCGATCTGATCAACAACAATCCGAACGCCACCAACACCGGCAACGGTGCCGGCGCCACCAATCCGTTCCGCCTGGCACCTTCGGCCGCCGCAACCGCCGACCAGGGCCACAACTACAAGCCGGAGCAGCAGGCTGCCGACGGCGGCAAGATGGACGCTTTCCCGCAGTACACCGGCACCTCCGGCCCGCCTCCCGGCGCGCCGGCCCAGGGATCGACCAAGGGGCTGGTCATGGGGTACTTCGACGGCAACACCGTTACCGCGTTGTGGAACTACGCGCAGCACTATGCCCTCAACGACAACTCCTACACCACCGTCTACGGCCCCTCCACGCCGGGCGCCATCAACCTGATTTCCGGCCAGACCAACGGCTTCGCCACCACCAACAAGACCCCGCCCAGCGGCGTCGACCCGGTGACCCTGTTCTCGGCCAGCCACGCCGTGGCCGACGGCAATGGCGGCATCAGCATGATCGGCGACACGGACCCGCAAGGCGACGTCTGCTCCACCGCCGCCGACCAGAACACCATGAGCGGCAAGAACATCGGCGACCTGCTCAGCGCCGCCGGCATCAGCTGGGGTTCCTTCATGGGCGGCTTCGACCTGACCGTGACCAACGCCAACGGCACCACCGGCTGCGGCCGCCTCACCGTGGGCGTCACCGGCGCCGGCGCCGCTTCCGCCGACTACATTCCGCATCACGCCTGGTTCCAGTACTACGCCACGACACAGAATCCGACCCACGCGCGTCCGAGCGCCATCAGCGCCATTGGCAGCAGCGTCGAAAGCGACGGCAAGACGCCCGAGCCGGCCAATCACGAATATGACAGCCACGACCTGTTCGACGGCATCAATGCCGGCGTCCTGCCCGCGGTCAGCTTCGTCAAGGCGCCGGCCTACCAGGACGGCCATGCCGGTTACTCGGATCCGCTGGACGAGCAGAACTTCGTGGTCAGCGTGGTCAACGCGCTGCAGAATTCCAAGTTCTGGGCCAGCACTGCCGTGATCGTTGCCTATGACGATTCCGACGGCTGGTACGATCACCAGATCGCTCCGGTGGTCAACCCCTCCGCCACCGCGGCCGACCAGCTCAATGGCAACGGGGTCTGCCAGAGCAGCACCTCGCAGCAGGGCATCACCGTGCCGGCCACGCCGCTGCTCGGCAATGCCGGCAAGCCGGTGCAGGGGCGCTGCGGCTATGGCACGCGCCTGCCGCTGCTGGCGATCTCGCCCTTCGCCAAGACCAACTACGTCGACCATACCCTGACCGACCAGTCTTCGATCCTGCGCTTCATCGAGGACAACTGGCTCAAGGGCCAGCGCATCCAGACCGGTGGTTCGTTCGACACCATCGCCGGGCCGATCAACAACATGTTCACCTTCCAGACCAGCAGCGTCAGCGCGGCGACGGTCGATGCGGCGTCGCGCAAGCTGATTCTCGACGCCAGGACCGGCACCGTGTCCAAGGGCAACTAAGCAGGCGGTTGCGCAGTCCGGCCGGGTACGCTTCCGGCCGGCGCTGCGAAAGGGGCGGGCATGCAGCCTTTCCAGGCGCATGCCCGCCCTTCTGTTTATAGTGCGGCCAGCGCCGCGTCCCGAAACTCCGGATTGCCGACTTGAGCCTGACCCGACGAAAACTGCTGTTGCACAGCGCTACCCTTGGCGGTGCCATGTCCGTACCGGGACGGGTTCTCGCCGAAGCGCTGCCGGAGCTGCCGTTGTGCACGCCGCGGGGCTTGCGCAAGGTGGCGTTGCGCCCGGCCGCACCGATCAAGGCGCCGCTGCATCCGCAGTCCCTGGCACGCTTTGTCGATCCCCTGCCGATACCGGAGATTGCGCGCGCCGCTGGCCAACGCTCCGATCCCGCCGCGGCCGGGCGGCAGCTGCCCTGCTATCGCATCGCCATGCGCGAGATCGAAGTGCAGCTGCACCGCGACCTCAAGCCGACACGCTGCTGGAGTTACGGCAACGGCGTGCCAGGCCCGACATTCGACACGCGCAGCGGGCAGGGTCTGCTGGTCGAGTGGGTCAACGAACTGCCGTTGCGTCATTTCCTGCCCATCGACCATACGCTGCACGGGGCCGGCAGCGACGTACCCGAGGTCCGCACCGTGACGCACGTGCATGGCGCCCGGGTGCCGCCGGAGAGTGACGGGTATCCGGAAAAATGGTTCACGCCCGGGCAGTCGGCACTGTATCGCTACCCGAACCGGCAGGACGCCGCCACGCTGTGGTACCACGACCACACCATGGGCATCGAACGCCTCAACCAGTACGCCGGCCTGCTCGGCGCCTGGCTGATCCGCGACGAGGTCGAGGAGGCACTGCGGCTGCCGGCCGGGCCGTATGAGGTTCCGCTGCTGCTGTTCGATCGCCTGCTCGACCAGGACGGGCAGCTGCAGTATCCCACCTCGGGCATGAGCGATTCGCCCTGGGTGTCGGAAGTCTACGGTGACGCTATCCTGGTCAACGGCAAGCTCTATCCCTATCTGGAGGTCGAGCCACGTCAGTACCGGTTCCGCGTGGTCAACGCTTCCAATTCCCGCTTCTACTACCTGGAGCTGTCCAACGGTCAGCCATTTCACCAGATCGGCAGCGACCAGGGTCTGCTGGCGGCGCCGGCGATACAGCGATCCCTGACCCTGGCTCCTGCCGAACGGGCCGATCTGATCATCGATTTCAGCGGACACGGCGGCGAGCGCATCGTGCTGCAGAGTCAGTCCTTCGGCCTGCTGCAGTTCCGCGTTGCGGCGGGTCGGGACGCCGGCCCGGGTCAGTTGCCCGCGGTGTTGCGCCCGCTACGGCGCATTCTCCGATCTGCGGCGATAAGAACCCGCACGCTGACGCTCGACCAATACCTGGAGCCATCGACCAACGCCATGACCATGCTGCTCAACCGCAGCTACTGGCGCCAACCGGTGACGGAAAAGCCATTGCTGGACACGGTGGAAATCTGGGAGCTGGTCAATTTCACCGGCGATGTCCATCCCATCCACCTGCATCTGGTCCGCTTCCAGGTGCTGGAGCGGCAGCCCTTCGACATCGACGCCTACAACTTCGACCACAGGATGCGCTTGCTCGGCGCGCCGGTGCCGCCGGGCGCCGGTGAAGCGGGATGGAAGGATACCGTGCAGGCGCTGCCCGAAATGATCACTCGCATCATCGTGCGCTTCGAAGGCTATGCCGGACGATATGTCTGGCACTGCCATGTGCTTGAGCACGCCGCCAACGAGATGATGCGGCCGTTTGAAGTGCTGCCGGCGCGACCCAAATCCTGACCGGGCTTGTGGCCGCGCGATGATCGTGAGGTAAGGGCCAGTACCCGTGCCGGGAAAAGTCCTTCTCGATCCCGTCCGGCACTGCGGGAGCGGGGCCGATGGGCTGTCACATGCCAGTCACTGTGGCGTCATCTTGCCTCCTTAAGCTCCCTGCGCTGCCGCATCAGGCGGCCCCTGTATTGATTCTCAAAAAAATCTTCCATGCACCATGCACGGAAGGCATCCATTTCGGGAGCTTAAAGATAATGTTCAAACGCACGGGATTGAGTCTTGCGGTTGCCGCCCTGGTGGGGCTGGCCGCTTGTTCAAATAACGACAACAACAGTTCGAGCGCCTCCAGCGATCCGGCCACGAAACTGAGCACCACCACCCCGATCAAGCATCTGGTGGTGATATTCCAGGAAAACGTCTCGTTCGATCACTATTTCGCCACCTATCCGGTCGCGACCAATCCTTCGGGCGAGCCGCAGTTCACCGCGGCGAGTGGCACCCCCAGCGTCAACGGTCTCAGCGGCGCGCTGCTGACCGGCAATCCCAACAAGACCAATACCGCCAACGGCACCGGCGCCGCCAATCCGTTCCGCCTGGACCTGTCGCAGGCGGCGACTGTCGACCAGAACCACGCCTATCCGGCCGAACAGCTGGCCTACGACAACCTGCTGATGGACCTGTTCCCGAAGAACACCGGTTCCGGCACCAAGGGCGGCACCGGCGCGTTCGGCACCAGCGGCCAGGTCATGGGCTACTACGACGGCAACACCGTGACCGCGCTGTGGAACTACGCCCAGCACTACGCGATGAGCGACAACTCGTTCAGCACCACCTTCGGCCCATCGACGGTTGGCGCGATCAACCTGATCTCCGGCCAGACCGATGGCGCCAAGCCGGGTCCGACCTTCCCCAAGGCGACGGACGGCACCTACGACGAGTACACCGACAACAACGGCAACCAGGCTGCCACGCTGGTGCCGGACGGTAATGGCGGTTACGCTGATGTTGACGACGACGACCCCACCGGCGACGTCTGCTCCGACCCGCAGTACAACTTCACGATGACCGGCAAGAACATCGGCGACCTGCTCAACGCCGCCAATATCAGCTGGGGCTTCTTCGAGGGCGGCTTCGACCTGACCGTGACCAACAGCGGCACCAACACCACCGGTTGCAAGCGCACCACCAAGTCGAGCGTCACCGGCACCACCAAGGTGGACTACATCCCGCATCACCAGCCGTTCCAGTACTACGCCTCCACCGCCAACCTGAACCATACCCGTCCGAGTTCGACTGCGGTGATCGGCACCTCGAACGACGGCGGCGCTAACCACCAGTACGACAGCCACGATTTCCTCGATGCGCTGGCGGCCGGCAACCTGCCGGCGGTCAGCTTCGTCAAGGCGCCGGGCTATCAGGACGGCCATTCCGGCTATTCCGACCCGCTCGACGAGCAGACCTTCGTCACCACGGTGGTCAACGCCGTGCAGAAGTCGCCGCAGTGGCCGAGCACCGCGGTGGTGGTCCTGTACGACGATTCCGACGGCTGGTATGACCATGTCGCCAACATCGTGCGCGGCTCCAAGATCCCGGTGTCGGGCTTCGACGTGCTGGCGCAGTGCACCTCGGTCAACACCGAAGTGCTGCCGGGTGTCGATGGCGGCAAGCCGGCCCAGGGCCGCTGCGGCTATGGTCCGCGCCAGCCGCTGCTGATCATCTCGCCGTACGCCAGGGCCAACTTCGTCGACCACACCGAAACCGACCAGACCTCGGTGCTGCGCTTCATCGAAGACAACTGGCTGGCCGGTCAGCGCATCCCCGGCTCCTATGACGCCATTGCCGGCACGCTCGGCAACATGTTCGACTTCGTCGACAAGCCCAATGTGACGCCGTACCTGCTCAACCCGGCCACTGGCCTGCCGCAGTAAAGCGAAGCGCGGTTTATCGCGCGGAAGCTGTTTCTCAGCCGCCGGTGGCGGGACATTAGTCCCGCCACCGGCGCTGTCATTTTCAGCTCCGGGATTCGCCCGGAGCCGTATGAGTCAAGTTCAGTGTTGATCCGACCTTCAGTTCCTTATATCCGGCCGGCGCGCCGTGGCGCCGGCCATCTGTTGCTGGCTCTCGTCGCGCTGCTGGCCGCTGGCTGCGGACGCCAGGGCGGGGCCCCGCCGCCGGCTGCCGCCATCGCCGATGCCGCCAGGCCGCTCAGCGTGATGGCGCAGATCGGCAAGAAGCTGTTCTTCGAACCGTCCCTTTCCGTTTCGGGCCGGCAGTCCTGCGCCAGCTGCCACGATCCGGAGCATGCCTTTGGCCCGGCCAACAGCCTCGCCGCGCAACTGGGCGGGCCGCGTCTCGATTTGCAGGGCCTGCGTGCCGCGCCCAAGCTTAGCTACCTGATCGAAACGCCCAACTTTACGATCGGCCCGGACAGTGATGTGGCGGGCCTCGAGCAGCGCGTGCCCGGCGTCTCGCCGCATGCCGGTGCCAAGGCCGGCATCCTGGCTGCCGCGCCGCCACCCAATCCCGCGCGACTGGCGCGCATCGCCCCGGGCGTGGCCAAGTCCAGCAGCGCCGCGGCCGCCGCCACGGCGCTGGTGCCGCAGGGCGGCCTGTTCTGGGACGGCCGCGAGGACACACTGCAGGGGCAGGCCCTGGGGCCGCTGCTGAATCCGCTGGAGATGGGCAACACCTCGGCGGATGAAATCGTGGCCAAGCTGCGCCGGCTGGACATCGTCGCGCAGCTGAAACAGCTGTCCGGTCCCAATGTGGAGACCGACGCCAAGCTGCTGTTGTCCGAAGCGCTGTTCGCCATCGGCCGCTATGAGACCGAGGAGCGCGCCTTCGCGCCCTACGACAGCAAGTATGACCAGTACCTGCAAGGCCGGCTGGCGCTAAGCGAAGCCGAGATGCGCGGCCTCAAGCTGTACGAAGATCCGAAGAAGGGCAACTGCGCCACCTGTCATCCCGACCGCAGGGGCGCGGACGGACACCTGCCGCTGTTCACCGACTATCAGTACGAGGCGCTGGGCGTGCCGCGCAATGCGGAGCTGCGAGCCAACAGCGATCCGCAGTACTACGACCTCGGCATCTGCGGGCCGGAGCGCAAGGACGATTACGCCAGGCAGCCGAGCAACTGCGGCCTGTTCAAGACGCCATCGTTGCGCAACGTCGCCACCCGGCACGCCTTCTTCCACAATGGCGTCTACCACAAGCTCGAAGACGTGCTGCGCTTCTACGCCGAGCGCGACGTCCATGCGGAGAAATTCTACCCGCGCAAGGCCGACGGCACGGTCGACCGCTTCAATGATCTGCCGCAGCGCTACCGCGGCAATGTCGACACGGTCGATGCGCCGTTCGACCGCAAGCCCGGACAGCAGCCGGCGCTGGACGACCGCGAGATGCAGGACATCATCGCTTTTCTCGGCACGCTGAGCGACGGCTATCGAGCCGAAGCGCCAGGGAAAGGGCCGTAGCCGGCGCCTCCGCGGCGGGCTTTCAGTGAACCGCCGGCGCGAGCCGGCTGCCGCCCCGCGGGCAGGGGCTAAGCGTTGCGAGCGCCGAACGCCTGCTCGCGCAGCTTGCGCAGTTCATCGCGCTTCTTCGCCGCCAGCTCGAACTCCAGGTTCTGCGCCGCCTGGTGCATCTCCTTCTCCAGCTTGGCGATGAGCTTGGCCAGCTTCTCCGGCGCCATGCTGCCGTAAGCCGCCTCGCGTTCCGCCACCTTCAGCGCCACTGCGCTGTCCAGCGCCTCGTAGCCGAAGCGCATGACATCGGCGACGCGCTTGCGCACACCCTTCGGCGTGATGCCGTGTTCCTTGTTGTACTCGACCTGCTTGGTGCGGCGGCGGTCGGTTTCGTCGAGGGCGCGGCGCATCGAGCCGGTGACCTCGTCGGCGTAGAGGATCGCCTTGCCCTCCAGGTTGCGCGCGGCGCGGCCGATGGTCTGGATCAGCGAGCGCTCGGAGCGCAGGAAGCCTTCCTTGTCGGCGTCGAGGATCGCCACCAGCGAAACCTCCGGCAGGTCCAGGCCCTCGCGCAGCAGGTTGATGCCCACCAGCACGTCGAACACGCCCAGGCGCAGATCGCGGATGATCTCGGCGCGCTCCACCGTGTCGATGTCGGAGTGCAGATAGCGCACCTTGACGCCGTGCTCGTGCAGGTAATCGGTGAGGTCTTCCGACATGCGCTTGGTCAGCGTGGTGATCAGCACGCGTTCCTTGCGCTCGACACGCAGGCGGATTTCGCCCAGCACGTCGTCGACCTGGGTCGAGGCCGGCCGCACCTCGACCGCCGGGTCGACCAAGCCGGTGGGACGTACCACCTGCTCGACGATGGCGTCGTGCGACTTGTCCACCTCGTATGGCCCCGGCGTGGCCGAAACGTAGATGGTCTGCGGCACCAGGCGCTCGAATTCGTCGAACTTGAGCGGCCGGTTGTCCAGCGCCGAGGGCAGGCGGAAGCCGTATTCCACCAGCACTTCCTTGCGCGAGCGGTCGCCCTTGTACATGGCGCCGATCTGCGGCACGGTGACGTGGGATTCGTCGATCACCACGATGGCGTCCGGCGGCAGGTAGTCGAACAGGCAGGGCGGCGGTTCGCCCGGGCGGCGGCCGGTGAGCCAGCGCGAATAGTTTTCGATGCCGTTGCAGTAGCCGATTTCCTGGATCATCTCCAGGTCGAAGGTGGTGCGCTGTTCCAGCCGCTGCGCCTCCAGCAGCTTGCCGTTGGCGCGGAAGTATTCCAGGCGCTGGCGCAGCTCTTCCTGGATGCCTTCGCGCATCGAGAGGATGCGCTCGCGCGGCGTGACGTAGTGGCTCTTGGCGTAGATGGTGTAGCGCGGCAACTTCTGCCGCAGCTCGCCGGTGAGCGGATCGAAGGTGCTGATGCTCTCCACTTCGTCGTCGAACAGCTCGATGCGCACCGCCTCGTCGTCCGACTCGGCCGGATGCACGTCGATCACCTCGCCGCGCACGCGGTAGGTGGCGCGCGCCAGTTCCACGTCGTTGCGCGTGTACTGCATCTCGGTCAGGCGGCGGATGATCTCGCGCTGGCCGATGCGCTCGCCACGCACCAGGTGCAGCACCATCTGGAAATACGATTCCGGGTCGCCCAGTCCGTAGATGGCGGAAACCGAGGCGACGATGATGGCATCCTTGCGCTCCATCAGCGCCTTGGTCGCCGACAGGCGCATCTGCTCGATGTGCTCGTTGATCGAGGAATCCTTCTCGATGAAGGTGTCGGTGGAGGGGACGTAGGCCTCCGGCTGGTAGTAGTCGTAGTAGGAGACGAAGTACTCCACGGCGTTGTTGGGGAAGAACTCCTTGAACTCGCCGTAAAGCTGGGCGGCCAGGGTCTTGTTCGGCGCCATCACCAGGGCCGGCCGCTGCTCGCGCTGGATCACGTTGGCGATGCTGTAGGTCTTGCCCGAGCCGGTCACACCGAGCAGGGTCTGGTGGGCCAGGCCGTCCTCGAGGTTGGCGCACATCTGGTCGATGGCGCGCGGCTGGTCGCCGGCCGGCTTCCAGTCGGCCTTGAGCTGGAAGCCTTCCTCGGCGCGGCGGCGCAGCCGCACCACCTTGTCTGGCGCCGGTTCCGGCGCGGGTTGGGGCTTGGCCATAGGTCGGGAATTCGGGGAAAAGGGGGGATTTCGGGGGAGAATTTGCGTATCATTCTGCGCCCTTCAAGTGTCCGGCGGCCAATCGGCCGCCTGCCGACTCCCCTCGACCTCCGGGAGAGGGAAAGGCCGATCGCGCAGCGATTGGCGGGGTGAGGGAAGCCCGGGCACCGGGCTTCGGGACCGCTAATTTGTTACGAGGATCTAGCCGTGGAACTCGCCGAACGCGTCAGCCGCATCAAGCCTTCGCCCACTCTTGCCGTGACCGCCAAGGCGGCCGAGCTGAAAGCGCAGGGCAAGGATGTGCTGTCGCTCGGCGCCGGCGAGCCGGACTTCGATACGCCGGCGCACGTCAAGGCAGCGGCCGAAAAGGCCATCCGCGACGGCTTCACCAAGTACACCGCGGTGGGCGGCACGCCCGGCCTGAAGAAGGCCGTGGCCGCCAAGCACCTGCGCGACAACGGCCTGGAATACGGCGCCGCGCAGATCCTGGTGTCCTGCGGCGGCAAGCAGGCCTGCTACAACCTGTGCCAGGCGCTGCTCAACCATGGCGACGAGGTCATCATCCCGGCGCCGTACTGGGTCAGCTATCCGGACATGGTGCTGCTGGCCGACGGCAAGCCGGTGATCATCGAGACCACCCAGGAAACGCGGCTGAAGATCACACCGGCCCAGCTGGAAGCGGCGATCACGCCGCGCACCCGCCTGATCTTCCTCAACAGCCCGTCCAACCCTTCCGGCATGGCCTACAGCAAGGCCGAGTTGGCGGCGCTGGGCGAGGTGCTGCGCAAGCATCCGCGCATCATCATCGCCACCGACGACATGTACGAGAAGATCATCTGGACGGCCGAGCCGTTCGCCGACATCCTCAACGCCTGTCCGGACCTGTATGAGCGCACGGTGGTGATCCACGCCGTGTCCAAGACCTATGCCATGACCGGCTGGCGCATCGGCTGGGCCTGCGGCCCCAAGCCGCTGATCACCGCCATGGCGGACATCCAGAGCCAGAGCACCTCCAACCCCACCTCGATCTCGCAGGTGGCGGCGGAAGCGGCGCTGAACGGCGACCAGGCCTGCGTGGCGGAAATGGTGGTGGCGTTCAAGCGCCGCCACGACCTGCTGGTGGCCGGCCTCAACGGCATTCCGGGCGTGCAGTGCCAGCCTGGAGACGGCACGTTCTACGCCTTCCCCAAGGTGCAGGGCCTGATCGACAAGCTCGGCGTCAAGGACGACCTGGCGCTGTCCGACCTGTTGCTGCAGAAGGCGCTGGTGGCCGTGGTGCCGGGGTCGGCTTTCGGCACGCCGGGTCATCTGCGCCTGTCCTTCGCCACCAGCGATGAAGTGCTCAACAAGTGCGTGCAGCGGATCGCCGAAATCGCCAAATAATCCCCGGAAATATCTCTAAAAAGATTGCGTTGTGACGCGTGTTGGCTAAAATACGCGTCCTGCCGCATTCCCCGATAGCTCAGCCGGTAGAGCAAGCGACTGTTAATCGCTGGGTCGTTGGTTCGAGTCCAACTCGGGGAGCCACTTTACACAGGCAATTGATTCCAAAATAGAAAATGGCGACCTCCCGGTCGCCATTTTTTTGCGCGGCGGCCTGCCCGCCGTGGCTCTTGATCGGCATCGCTTTCGTCCCAACAAAGCGCCCATGCCAATCAGAATGCTTCTGCGGGTCCTTGCCCTCAGCGGGCTGCTGCATACCTACATCGGTTTCCGCCTGCTGCCGGACCTGCCCTTGGGCGGGCTCGGCCTGGCGGTCTGCACCATCGGGCTGGTGCTTTCGGCCGCGCTGGCGCCGGCGCCGCTGCTGGTCCGCTCGGTGCCGCATCGCGGCTGGTCCGATTCCCTGGCCTGGATCGGCTACCTGGCGATGGGGCTGTTTTCCTCGTTGTTCGTGCTGACCCTGCTGCGCGATACGCTGCTGCTGCTGTTGCTCGGGTTGCACGCCGCCAGCGGCGGGGCGCTGCCGATGCAGGGTGCGCGCGAGATTTCAGCCCTGGCCGTGCCCATGCTGGCGCTGCTGCTGACCCTGGTCGGGCTGGTCAACGCCCGCCGTCTGGCGCGGGTGGTGCGGGTGGACGTCCCCATCGCCGGCCTGCCCGCCGCGCTGCGCGGCTTCAGCATCGTGCAGATCAGCGACATCCACGTCGGCCCGACCATCAAGCAGGGCTATCTCCGGGCGATCGTCGGCGCCGTCAATGCGCTCAAGCCAGACCTGGTGGCGGTGACCGGCGACCTGGTCGATGGCAGCGTCGAGCGGCTGGCGCCGCACGTGGCGCCGCTGGCCAGCCTGTCGGCGCGCCACGGCGTCTATTGCGTCACCGGCAACCACGAGTATTACTCCGGTGCCGACGCCTGGGTGGCTGAGCTGCGCCGCCTGGGCCTGCGGGTGTTGCTCAACCAGAACGCGGTGCTGGAGCATGACGGCGCGCGCCTGCTGGTCGGCGGTGTCACCGACTATTCGGCGCATCACTTCGACCCGGCGCAGCGCAGTGATCCGCAGGCCGCGCTGCTGGGCGCGCCGGCCGATGTCGCCGTGCGCCTGCTGCTGGCGCACCAGCCGCGCAGCGCCCCGGCCGCGGCGGAGGCGGGTTTCGACGTGCAGCTGTCAGGACATACCCATGGCGGCCAGTTCCTGCCGTGGAATTTCTTCGTGCGTTTCCAGCAGCCGTTCACGGCCGGGCTCAACCGCCTGAAGAACCTGTGGGTCTACACCAGCCGCGGCACCGGCTACTGGGGCCCGCCGCTGCGTTTCGGCGCGCCCTCGGAAATCACCCATCTGCGCCTGGTGGCCGGTTGAGGGACTCGCGGCGCGGTCCTGTTCTGGCCGCCTGACAAAGAAAAACCCCGCCGGCCTGACGGCCGGCGGGGTCGAGTTGCAGCCTGGATTTACTGCTGAGGCGCTGGCGCCGGCGTGGCGGAACTGTCCGCCGCGGGCGGCGTGCTGCTGTCCGCCGCCGGTGCGGCCGGAGCCGGGCTGTCGGCCGGCGGCGTGGCGGCC